>NZ_JAHPVG010000001.1:0-848198 GCF_025514755.1 Acinetobacter sp. WU_MDCI_Abxc222 | reverse complement strand
ACCAATTCTAACTTAACCATTGACCCAAAAGTTTATAGTTTAAAAGCGGTGGGTGATATTGAACTTGTTTCTAAAACCGGTACTTTGACTTTAAAAGGCTATGGTGGAACAACCGGTAATGGATCGGAACAAGTCGTTAATTTGGATACAGCAAATGGTGGTATCAATTTAGAAGGCGCAAAAGTTGATATTCAAGGTTCACAGTTAACCGCGCAAAAAGATATTAAGATCGTTTCAAGTAAAGATGATGTGCTGATTGATGGTGTTAAAAATACTATTTTAGACTCTACGAAAATTACTTCATTTGAAAGGTTGGCAGCAGTAAAGTCAGAAAAAATTGATCTGGAAATTCAACATGAAAAAATGCGAAAAGATCCAGATTATTTATTTTTAATTAATGAATTGGATAAAGGTAGAGGATTGAAATATGAGGATAAAGTTGATGTAGAGAAGATGTATGCTTTACGTGATGCCTTAGAGAAAAGATATTTAGTAAAAATAGATATTGAGGCAGGTGCAGGTCGAAGAGGTAAAAAGGTTTTCTTCATTGATGCATATGAAAAGTACACTGATAAAATCAGTGAACTGGACCAGTCGATTAATTTTTATAACAAAAAATTTACGGGAAATGAGCACCGAGGATCAAGTCTTACGAGTAAAACAGGAAATATTAATATTATTTCATCTAAAGGAGGAAGTATTAGTGGCTCTATAATTGATGCTCAAAAAGGTTCAGTGTCTATTGAGGCGAGTGGTGCTTTAGCTGAACAGTATAAATCGACAATTAACAGTGGAGCTAATCAGCCTCCAAAATCCTTAAATGCAAGTGTTATTATTGATGGTCATACAGATTTTTATGAGAATGGTACAGAAGGTGAAGGGAATTATAGTTTCAGAACATTAGTCAGCCCTACCATTATTAATGGTGATAAAGGCGTTAATATAAGAACTGTAGGTAAAACCAAAGATGATAATTTGGTTTTACAAGCTACTGGTATTACCTCAAAAAATGGTGACGTAAAAATAGAATCAAATAAAAGTATTTTATTTGATGCAGCTATTGAGCAAAGCTATGACCTGACAACTACGACTGAAAAGAAAAAATCATGGGGTGGTTTAAAGAAAAAGTATATTACGACTGTTTCTGAAAATAATGACACAAATGCTGCTTCAGTCGATATTTCTGGAAAGAATATTTCGATTGAAACGAAGAAACTAGATACGTCAGTGAATGCTAAAACTCCAGATAATAATATTGATATTTATTCTGGGCGTTTTACTGCTGAGGGTGGAACAATTTCGATTAAATCTGGGGGAAATCTTAACTTTTACACTGTGGAAGAATCTTCTAGCAGTACAGTAGATGTTACAAAGAAAACTTCATATTCTAAACTTATCTCACTTTTAGGTTCATCAAAAACTACTACTAATACAACACGAACTCAGATTAGTGAATTACCTGCAAATTTAAAAGCAGATTATATTAATACGCAAGCGGTTGATAAGACGAAACTTGTGGGAACTGAGTTTGAATATTTAAAAGGGGCAACGATTGAAACTGGAGGAACACTTGAGTTAATAGCCGCAAAGACATCTATTACAGAGCTCTTAAAAAAAGAAAAAAGCTCATTAGCTTGGCAGTCAATGCAAGATAAAGGCTCAATTACTGAAACCGCTCAATTACCGAGTTTTAACGGCCCAGTTTTACCTACGTTTAAAGCTGCAGGTGGTTTGAGTGTACAAGTTCCAATTAGTGAAAAAGATACTAATAAGGTAGAGCTACGTGATGCGATTCTTAATTTAGCTAAGCAACCAGGAAATGAATATTTAAAAGAGTTTGTTAATCGAAAAGATGTAGATTGGCAAATAGTATTATTAACTCAAAAAGATTGGGACTATAAATCACAAGGTTTAACAGGAGCCGGAGCTGCAATTATTGCAATTGTAGTAACAATGGTTACTGCAGGAGCTGGAGCGGCAGTAGTAGGTGCTTTAGGTGGATCTGCGGCTACTTTAGGGGGATCTGCTATTGCTATGACACAAGCGGCATTAACATCTTTAGCTACTCAAGCAAGTGTGAGTTTAATCAATAATGGTGGAAATATAGGAAAAACACTTAAAGAGTTAGGAAGTAAAGACTCAGTTAAGAATTTGGCGGCTTCAGTTGTGACCGCCGGTTTATTAAGTCAAGTTAGTACAGCTCTAAATTTAAAGCCAGATAGTACTGTTTTATCAGATAGATTAATAAATAATTTTACAACCTCAGTAGGATCAACTCTTGTACAAACAGCTATTAAAGGAGGCGATTTAGAAGAAAATCTTAAAGTTGCTTTACTTGCAGGACTTGCGGGAGCTTTACAAGGTGAGTTAGCAAGTCAAATTGGAGATAGTTTATATAAGGCGGATCCAACAGTATTACAATATACAATTCATAAGATTGCTCATGCAGCCGCCGGATGTGCTGTAGCTGCAGCAACTAAACAAAGCTGTGAAGCTGGCGCAATTGGAGCAGGTGTAGGTGAAATTATCGCTGAACTTATGATCCCCTATGGGAAAACTGCATTAGATTTAGATGATAATGAAATTAATAGAATAAAAGGAGTAAGCAAGATAGTTGCTGGGTCGATATCTGCTTATGCTGGTTATGATGTTAATACAGCTGCAAATAGTGCAGATACTGCTATTTCCAATAACTCATTACCTAAATTAGCAACTTCTGGTGCTAAGATTGCTAAAAAAGTATTAGATCAAATAAAAAAATGGCCTAGCAATAAACCTTTAGAGCCAAATGATGTTACAAAAATGTTTAAAGATGCTGGCGTGCAGGAAATAGTAGATGTTGCTAATAATATAAAAACTTTGGTTAGTCCTACCTCCACATGGTTTGAGAAAATATCTGCTGCTGTAGATTTGGCTGTAGGTATTGATATTAAAGCTGGTAAAGATGTTGCTTTAGCAATGAAAGATAAGCACATAATCCAACTTAAAGATCCTGGCCCTATCCATCATATTTGTACGAACAAAAATTGTTTGAGTACAGCGAGAGGGGGACCTTGGACACCACAATTTCAAAAATATTTCGACGGTGCTGGCTTGGATATTAATAAATCTGTTGAAAATTTAGTGGCATTAGCTGACCATAAAGGTCCTCATCCGAAAGAATATCATGCTTATGTTGAGAAAGAATTAAGATTAGCTGTAAGTGGAAAACAAGCTAATACAGCAGAATACCGAAATGCAGTGATAGCAACATTATCCAGAATAAAATCAGAAGCATTAGTATCTGGATCACAAGTTAATAAATGGCTAACTAAAAAATAGGATGATGTAATGACTTACTATGAAATGAAAGCTGATTTCTATGAGTTTCCTCATCAATATTTTATTACTGAGATTGTAGGATTCGATAATCCTAGAGCTCAGATAGATTGGGATGAGTTTTTGTTAGAAAATAGTGTCAATAAGGGAAAGAAATATATTGCTATTATTGATAGTGGAGACCAAGAGGTCGATTTTACTACAACCTTTTATGGTTTTTGTGTCATTAGCCATAGATTCAAGCTTTTATTAGAGGAATATAGGCTTACTGATTGTATGGTTGTTCCATTAGAGTTTAATAAGCAATTATCTCAGCAGTTTTATCTCTTAATAGATCCCTTGCGATATGATTGTGTAGATGAAACTAATTCTGATTTCCAAAAGTTTATTGAAAACGATCCTGTAAGGCCCGATCTTGCGGGGCACTATAGGGCATTCTTTAAGTTAATTATTGATGCCGAAAAAACTGAGAATGCTGATTTTTTTCGAATTGATAAAGAAAATGCTACTATCATTGTAAGTCAGAATATAAAGGATATTTATGAGACAAATCATCTTACAGGAGCATGTTTTACTAAGGTGACTGTAGGCCAGTAATTTTAGATAGTAAATTTTTATTATTTTTTAGAATAAATTAGTTCAATATATGAATGACTTGATATATAAATAGTGTGATAAATATTTATATTAATTGTTGATCAATTAAAATCCCAAAAAAGCCTCATTACGAGGCTTTTTCTATACTCTTTATTTAATATTCGGATCGCCTTTTTTCAAGAAAAAGCGAATCGCTAACTTTTGTAAAAATGTTCCATAAGGAGGGTGGAAAAGCTGAGTTGGGAAGAACCGATGGCGAATAAAAACCGTTTTAGCATGTGAAAGTTCACGGAAACCTTCCTCACCATGATATGACCCCATGCCTGAATTGCCGATACCACCGAAAGGAGCATCATGATTGACTACATGCCAGCCCCAGTCATTAATGGTCACGCCACCCGAATGAGTTTCACGTAAAATACGATCACGCTCTACCGAGCTATGTGTAAAGAAATAAAGCGCTAAAGGTCGTTCGTCCGATTTCACATAGGTAATCGCATCATCTAAAGAATCATAAGCCACCACAGGTAAAATAGGGCCAAAGAGTTCTTCTTTCATAATGCGCATGTCTGGTGTGCAATTCAGCACAATCTGTACGGGCATTCTACGGCCTTGTTGGTCAAAGCTGTAAGTGTCACAAGGAATAACACGAGCACCTTTTTCTTGCGCATCGGTCAAAATATCTTGAATACGTTTTAAATGACGGTCATTTACAATCGATGTGTAATTCTCATTGTTTGTGATGTTTTGACCAAACATTTTTATAAAGCTTGATTTCGCTGCATCCACAAACTCATCAATACTTTCTTTAGGAACCAACGCATAGTCAGGCGCTACACAGATTTGACCACTATTAGTTGCTTTACCATGGGTAATACGTTTTGCAGCATCGGCAAGCGGATAATTACGGCTCACAATGGCCGGTGATTTGCCACCTAACTCAAGTGTAACAGGTGTTAGATTTTCAGCAGCAGCTCTCATGACGACTTTGCCAATAGCTGGAGAGCCAGTAAAGACAATATGGTTAAATGGCAAAGTGGTGAATCTAGCTGGATCTGTAATTTCTTCACCAAACACGGCCACTTCATCTTCATTAAAAACTTCGGCAAGCATGCGTCGAAGCATGGCATTAGTATTCGGTGTAATTTCAGGCAGCTTAATCATGACTCGATTGCCCGCAGCCAAAGCGGCAATGAGGGGGCCAAGTGCTAAATAAACGGGAAAGTTCCAAGGCACAATCACACCAACCACACCTTTAGGTTGGTATTGCACACTTAAACGGTTTGATAAAAATAAAAGCTCGGTACGGCGTTTACTTGGGCGCATCCAGCGGCGTAAATAATGAATGGCATGATCGGCTTCCAACACAGAGCCAAGCAAATCTAGTAGTTTAGATTCATCAAATGATCTAGAACTAAAATCGGAATTAATCGCAGCAGCTAAAGCATCTTGATAACGGATAATTTGTTTTTTGAGTTGATGCAGTCTGGTGCGGCGTGCCTCAAGACTTGGATAGGGATCTGCCTCAAAATTGGCACGTTGTTTGGAAAAAATAAGCTCCATATGTTCAGTGGCAGAGCCGCTATATTCTTTTAAGGTAGACTGTTCCATTATTATTCCTTCCATACTTTTGCTTATCATACTTTATGCTTGAAGCGTTGTATGGTCGATGTTAAATTGAGACAACAAGAGGTAGTTTAGTGCCATTATGCACGTCACTCTAGGGATGGTGTGAATTAAATGCCTAATAATGTTTATAAAAATACAAATGCGGTTATCGAAGGAAATTATGATAATACATCCTTAGGTGCCAATACATATTTGCTGGGTTTGACCAGTTTATTTGATGAAATGGGTGCGCAAGGCCATTCAATATCAAATGTTCTATCTGGCACAAATATTTCACCAGATGCGATGAATCAATCCTCTTTATATATTTCCCAAGTCCAAAAAATTCAGCTATTTCAAAATATTCAAAAGCTATCTCATGATCCCTTGATCGGACTACGCGCAGGGCAAAAGCAGCGGTTGTCTGATTTTGGGGTATATGGCTATGCGTTATATTCCTCACGTAATTTTAGACAAGCAGTCGAGCTTGGCATTCGACACATTAAGCTTGCAGGGCCTATTTTAAAGAAGTCTTTTTATATTCGGGATGACGTTGCCGTTTTTGAAGGGCAGGACATTATTGCACTTGGTAAGCTTTTGCCTTTAGTGTGTGAGTTTTGGTTTAGCTCAATGCAAACCTTAATTGAACGCGTGCTTGAAGGACCATTTCAAGCCAAGAAGCTTTTATTGCCCTATCCAGCGCCTGACTATGCAGAAGAATATGAAAAAGTGTTTCGTTGCCCCGTTCAATTTAATGCTGGGGTGATGCAATGGCACTTTGATTTAAAGTGGCTCGATGTACCTTGCCCAAATGCCAACCCGATTACTGCGGACATGTGTAAGTCGTTTTGTGAGCGGATGCTAGGTGCTGCTGAACTTGAAGAGCCTGAGTTGGTGAAAACGATTCGTTTAATACTATTGGATGGAACAGGGCTTTTTCCATCGGCTCAAGAAATGGCTGAACGCTTACATGTGTCAAAGCGGACTTTACATCGGCGCTTGGCAGGTTTTAGTCTGACTTATCAAGAGTTATTAGATGAAACTCGGCGTCGTCTTGCGGATGAATATTTGCGAGGAACAACTTTAACCGTAGATGAAATTGCTGAGAGAATCGGCTTTTCAGACACCTCTAATTTTAGAAAAGCCTACCGTCATTGGACAGGCATTTCACCAAATGAGTATCGAATACAGTACCTAAATTAGAATCAGCGTTGTCTGCTACTTAAATCGAGAAAGTAACTTTTTCTGCAAAAATGGATTACAGAGCAAAATCGCAAATAAAATAATAAATATGCCGATAATGCTGAATAGATCCGGTAATTCATGCCAAAAAACAAATCCCCAAATTCCTGCAAAAATAATAGCAATGTAGTTCATGGGACCAATTTGTCCTGCTGGGGCTAAGCTATAAGCATAAGACATAAATAGTTGGCTAATGTTTGCTAAAAGTCCTGCGGCAATGAGTAGGCTTAATTCGTGCCAAGTGAAAATACGCCAATGCCAGAACATTGGAATAGAGGAAATTAAACTACCAAAAACACAAAAGTAAAAAACAATACGTTCAGGCGGCTCTGTACTGGTTAAAGCTCTTACAGTCACAAAGGCCATTGCTGATAAAAAGCATGCACCCAAGCCAATAAATGATAGTGCGTTAAATAGACCTTGATCGGGTTTAGCGACAAATAAAACTCCAATGAGCCCAATCACAGCGGCAAAAATCATCGATTTGGTAATTTTTTCTTTTAAGAAAAGCCATGCAATCAGTGGAATAAAGATAGGAGATGAATAACTAAAAACCATGGCGTTCGATAGTTTTAAGTTCGCAATAGCATAGAAAAAACCATACATGGCGGCTAGGCCGACAATACTTCGCCACGTATGCATCCAGAGTTTATCGGTTTTAATAAAATCTAGCCCCTGTTTAAAGAGCATCGGAATAAAAATAAATAAACCTACAGCATTTCTAAAAAATACGACGGTCGCATTGTCTACCGTTTCTGAAGCAAAACGAATGCACACTCCCATAATGGAAAATAATAATGCCGATGTCATAAGACAAAGGAGCGCTTTTCCAAGTTGAGTTGAGGGGAGATTTGAAGCAGCCTGATTTTGCATAGAGAAATGAGTTCTTAATTTTCGATGTTATTTTAGCAGCGCTGTTAAGTTTTAGTGAAATGTGTCGTAATTAATATGGGAAATAAGAAAGATGAGGTGATATAACCTCATCTTATAAACCTTATTAGGTCACGGGTGCTGGGTTAAATACAGCGAGTGAGTTATGAATACCCCAACGGTCCGACCACGTTTGCTGCTCACCACTAGCCACTTGTAAAATCAGTTCAAAAAGTTCCCAGCCCACGTCTTCAATGGTTTTCTTCCCAATAGCTATATCGCCGGCACTGATATCAATCAGGTCATACCAACGGTTTGCAATATTGTTTCGGCTTGCCATTTTAATAACCGGCACAGCTGCCAGCCCATAAGGTGTACCGCGGCCTGTGGTAAAGACTTGGACCGTAATTCCAGATGCCATTTGCTGCGTACCACAGATAAAGTCACTTGATGGCGTTGCTGCAAAAATTAATCCTTTTTTAGTCGGTCTTTGACCCGGTGCGAGAACTTCTACAATCGGTGAGCGGCCCGATTTGGCGATCGATCCCATCGCTTTTTCTACAATGTTATTTAGTCCACCTTTTTTATTACCCGGTGTGGTATTGGCACTTCGGTCTACTTGGCCTGCTGCTAAGTAGTCATCGTACCATTTCATTTCTCGAATTAGATCTTTGGCAACTTGTTCATTTACTGCGCGTGGAGTAAGTAGGTGAATGCCATCGCGGACTTCTGTAACTTCCGAAAACATGACGGTGCCGCCACATTGCACAATTAGGTCAGCTGCGAAACCAACGGCAGGGTTAGAGGTGACTCCCGAAAATGCATCACTCCCACCACATTGCATGCCTACAACTAAATTAGAAGCTGGAACTTTTTCTCGAGTACGTTGATTAAGCTTTTCAAGGTGTTGTTCTGCCACGGTTAAAATATGGTTCACCATACTTTCAAAACCGTTGTGGCGTTCATCTTGCAATTGAATA
The DNA here is from genome assembly GCF_025514755.1 of Acinetobacter sp. WU_MDCI_Abxc222. Classification (NCBI taxonomy): domain Bacteria; kingdom Pseudomonadati; phylum Pseudomonadota; class Gammaproteobacteria; order Moraxellales; family Moraxellaceae; genus Acinetobacter; species Acinetobacter sp. WU_MDCI_Abxc222. The sequence continues at coordinate 839,583 of NZ_JAHPVG010000001.1, read as the reverse complement.
ATATCTTCGTTTGCTAGGGGAATATATTTGTTTTCTTTAGGAATATTTAAAAGTCGTTCGGGTTGCATTTTTTCGCAGCCCAGACTCACCACCATAATTTCTCCACCAAAATTAGGGTTGAGTGCAAGGTTATGTATGGTACGAATAGGAACAATTGCAGCGGGTGCATCGATTGCCACACCACAACCATATAAATGGTTTAATCCAACTACACCATCTACATTTGGATATTTTGGAAGTAAATCACGTTCAATAATTTTAACGACATAATCGACAATACCCTCTACACAGTTAACACTGGTCGTAATACCTAAAATATTTTTTGTGCCGACGCTGCCATCCTTATTTTTATAACCTTTAAATGTATATCCGGTCAGTGGAGGAAGCTTAGGATCGGGGCGAGTTGCTAATTCAAGATCATCTAGCTCAGGTGCCTCTGGCATTTGGGTAACGGCTTCATTCACCCAAGAACCTGCGGTTAAATCTTTATTGGCATAGCCAATGATTTCGCCATAACGAACAATTGCTTCACCTTGCTTTAACGGCTCCAATAAAACCTTATGTCCTTGTGGTACTTCATCAACCAAGGTGAGTTGGTATTCTTCAATATATGTAGAGGATGGTAAGCCACCGTCATTGACCACAATGGCTACATTATCGAGAGGACTGATTCTTATTAGGAGAGGCTTCAGCATGATCGTTCCTTGTATACATTTGAAGAGAGGCCATAACGCTTAATGTGTTTAAGCGTTATGGTGTAAAGGTTTAAGAAGTAGGTTTTAACTCGAAGCGCTGAATTTTACCGACAATAACGGTATAGCAAATGACAGCTGCGATGGCATGTATACCGACATAAGTTAATGCAAGGTTGAAAGAGCCTGTACTTGCCAAGATATAGCCGATCACAATTGGGGTCACGATTCCTGCCGTATTACCAAATGCATTCATCATTCCACCTGATAAACCAACCATTTCTTTGGGGGCAACGTCAGACATCACTGCCCAGCCTAAAGAGCCGATTCCTTTACCGAAGAATGATAAGGACATAAAGAATACAATTGCTGCTTGAGAATCTACGTAATTACATAAAATAATTGAGGTTGAAACCAAGAAGCCAACTACGATAGGGAGCTTTCTAGAAAAGCTTAAGCTGTAATTCATTCGAATTAACTTATCTGAAATTAAGCCACCTAAAATTCCGCCTACAAAGCCACAGAGTGCTGGTGCAACCGCCGCAAAACCCGCTTCTAAAATGCTGAGATGTCTTTCTTTGACAAGGTAAACAGGGAACCAAGTCAAGAAAAAATAGGTCAGTGTATTTACACAATATTGACCAATAAAAATACCGAGCATCATACGTGAAGCAAGCAGTTGTTTAACTTTACTCCAAGTAATTTTCTCTTTTTTAGCGTTTTGGCTGTTTTCGCCCATATCGAGTAAAGCACCTTCTGAAGCAATGTATTTTACTTCTTCAGGATTTACTGTTGGATGATTGGTCGGGCTATAAATGACCTTGAGCCAGATAAAGGAAAGAATGATTCCAAGACCACCCATGACCCAGAAAATAGACTGCCAGTGGACGGTTGCAACAAGCCAGCCCATGAGGGGAGCGAAAAGTACGGTCGAGAAGTAAGAGGATGAGTTAAAAATGGCAGCGGCAGTTCCACGTTCTTTGGTTGGAAACCATGCAGCAGCAATTTTACTGTTACCCGGAAAAGCAGGTGACTCAGACAAACCGACTAAAAATCTGAGTATAAAGAGTGAAGTAATGATGGTCGCAGTATCACCTAAAATGTCGGTAAAACCGATTAAAACAGTGAACAAAGACCATAAAAACAGGCTCCAGAAATATACACGGCGAGCACCAAACTTATCGAGTAGCCAGCCACCTGGAATTTGACCAATCACATAGGCCCATGCAAAGGCCGAGAAAATATATCCCATAGTGACTGAGTCAATTCCCAGTTCATGAGACATTGGCGTTGCTGCCATTGATAGAGTTGCACGATCACCGTAATTAAAAGCCGTGACCAAAAAAATCATCGCAAGAATGTAATAGCGAGTTTTTGTATGCTTGGCTCTTTGCTGAGTCACTACAGCAATATTTGTTTGCAGATTATCCATATACAAACTCTTTTTAATAATCGACCTATTTGCATATCCGTGAAATAGGTGACGTCATGTCAAATTCATCGATAGAATAGATGAGAAAACGGAATGTTGTATCTACTCTATAGTCCTAATTCTAAAACCGCGCCTTTAGATGTATGACATCATATGATTAAAAATATTATTTTGGCAAGTAGGCTCGAAAAATAATTTTTGTGCGAGTTTATATTGACAAGTTGTCTGATGTCTTATAAGTTTTAAGTATGAAAAAATAGTATCAGTATGCCAAGGAGTATTTTAATGGCGACCTCAACACCTATTGTTAAATCCATTCGAGCAATCCCTGTTGCCGGACATGACAGTATGCTGCTCAATTTGAGTGGTGCGCATGGACCTTATTTCACTCGTAATATACTCATTATTGAAGATAATTCTGGAAATATTGGTGTAGGTGAAATTCCGGGCGGAGAAAAAATTTTAGCGACACTAAATGATGCTAAAGCCTTGGTAGAAGGACAACCGATTGGCGAATATAAAAATTTGCTCAAAAAAATTCAGCAAAATTTTGCCGATCGTGACAGTGGTGGCAGAGGCAATCAAACCTTTGATTTACGTACCACAATTCATGTTGTAACGGCTTATGAGTCAGCATTACTTGATTTGCTTGGTAAGCATTTAAATGTGAATGTCGCAAGTTTACTTGGTGAAGGGCAACAACGTAGTGAAGTTGAAGTATTAGGGTATTTATTCTTTATTGGTGACCGCAAACAGACTTCATTAGACTATGCAACAACATCTCAGCATAACCATGACTGGTATAAAGTCCGTCATGAAAAAGCGTTAACACCTGAGGCTGTGCAGCGTTTAGCAGAAGCATCTTATGACCGTTATGGGTTTAAAGACTTTAAGTTAAAAGGTGGCGTGTTACAGGGTGAACAAGAAGCCGAAGCTGTTACAGCTATCGCGCGCCGTTTCCCGGATGCACGTGTGACGCTTGATCCAAATGGTGCGTGGTTTTTAGATGAAGCAATTGCTTTAGGTAAACATTTAAAAGGTGTGCTGGCCTATGCGGAAGACCCGTGTGGTGCAGAGCAAGGTTATTCAAGCCGTGAAATTATGGCTGAGTTTAAGCGAGCAACGGGGTTACCGACCGCCACGAATATGGTTGCGACCGACTGGCGGGAGATGTCGCATAGTATTCAATTGCAAGCTGTTGATATTCCATTAGCAGACCCGCATTTCTGGACATTGGAAGGTTCGGTGCGTGTTTCTCAGTTATGTAAAATGTATAACTTAACGTGGGGATCGCATTCAAATAATCACTTTGATATTTCCCTTGCCATGTTTACCCATGTTGCAGCGGCTGCCGTGGGTAATGTGACTGCAATTGATACGCACTGGATTTGGCAAGAAGGTACAGATCAACTGACTAAAGTACCGCTTGAAATTAAAGACGGTAAAATTCAGGTACCAACAGCACCGGGACTTGGTGTCGAACTTGATTGGGACCGAATTAATCAAGCCCATGAACTTTATAAGTTAAAAGGTTTAGGGGCTCGTAATGATGCGGATGCGATGCAATTTCTGATTCCTAATTGGACTTTTAATAATAAAAAGCCATGTTTGGTTCGTTAATCTGACTCGATTCGTATTTAAATATTGAATTGATAGCTGTCCTTTGGGGCAGCTTTTTTATTGCTATAAAAAAATTAATTTTAAAAAGAAAAAAGATATTGAAAGAAATTAGATTGATGATGTAAGATGTCTGACAACATAAACACGTATGGAAACTTGCAAATGGATGCTCTTGAGTTAAAAAACATTATTTCTGATGGTTTACTGTCTTTCCCGGTAACAGATTTCGATCAAAACGGAGATTTTAATAAGTCTTCTTATGCAAAACGTCTTGAGTGGTTAGCTCCATACGGCGCAAGTGCTTTATTTGCTGCAGGTGGTACAGGTGAGTTTTTCTCATTAACTGGCAATGAATATTCTGAAGTAATTAAAACTGCGGTAGATACATGCAAAGGCAGTGTACCGATTATTGCTGGGGCAGGTGGTCCGACACGTCAGGCGATTGAACAGGCAAAAGAAGCAGAGCGCTTAGGTGCACACGGTATTTTGTTAATGCCGCATTACTTAACTGAAGCAAGCCAAGAAGGTTTAATTGAACACGTTAAGCAAGTATGTAACTCAGTAGACTTTGGCGTAATTTTTTATAACCGTAGCGTATCAAGACTAAATCTCGATTCGATCCAAAAGTTAACTGAGATGTGCCCGAACTTAATCGGTTTTAAAGACAGCTCTGGTCAAATCGATATGATGACGGCAGTGACTCAAACTATTGGAGACCGTTTGTCATATTTAGGTGGCTTGCCGACAGCAGAAGTTTTTGCAGCACCATATAAAGCCTTAGGTTGCCCAGTTTATTCGTCAGCTGTATTTAACTTTATTCCAAAGACTGCTATGGAGTTTTATAACGCGCTTCGCAGTGATGACTTTGAAACAACCAATCGTTTGATTAAAGATTTCTTTTTGCCACTGATTAAAATTCGCGACCGTAAATCAGGTTATGCAGTAAGCATGATTAAAGCTGGTGCCAAAATTGTTGGGCACGATGCTGGTCCTGTGCGTCCACCATTAAGTGATTTAACTCAAGCAGACTATGAAGATTTGGCCGCGCTTATTGCGACACTCGGTCCGCAATAATTTAACTGTTTAGGTAGTGGAGCTTTAAAATGAGTAAAAATAACGGTCGGCAGTTTATTAATGGCCAACGCGTTGCTGCAAATGCACCAGCTTTAGAAAGTATAGGTGCAAAAGACTATCAGCCAACAGGTTATGTATTTAGTCAGGCAACACTTGTAGAAGTAGATCAGGCTGCTCAAGCTGCGCATAACGCTTTTTTAGTTTATAGCCAAACGACTCAAGAACAACGTGCATCTTTTCTTGAAGAAATTGCTCGCCAAATTGAAGCATTGGGTGCCAACTTGCAGGAGGTCGCTTCACTTGAAACAGGTTTGCCACTTGCTCGTCTTCAAGGAGAGACAGGGCGGGTTACTGGCCAGCTAAGACTATTTGCTGAACTTTTACGCCGCGGCGATTTTTATGGTGCCCGTATTGATGTGGCATTGCCAGAACGTAAGCCTTTACCGCGTGTCGATCTACGTCAGTATAAAGTTGGGGTAGGACCGATTGCTGTATTTGGCGCGAGTAATTTCCCACTTGCATTTTCAACTGCAGGCGGTGATACCGTAGCTGCTTTAGCAGCAGGATGTCCGGTTGTCTTTAAAGCACATTCTGGCCATATGGCGACTGCTGAGCTTGTTGCAGAAGCCATTGAAAAAGCAATTGAAGTTTGTGATATGCCTAAAGGCACATTTAATATGATTTTTGGCGGCCGTATTGGAGCAAACTTGGTAGAACATCCACTGATTCAGGCAGCTGGTTTTACGGGTTCTCTTGAAGGAGGAATGGCACTTTATAACCTTGCGCAGAGCCGTCCTCAGCCAATTCCATTCTTTGCTGAAATGTCGAGTGTGAACCCTGTAGTGGTTTTATCTCAAGCGCTGAGTTCTCGTGGTGAACAAATTGCTCAGGATACGGTTGCTTCATTCAATATGGGATGTGGTCAGTTCTGTACAAAACCAGGGTTAATTTTAGGCGTACAAGGTCCTGAATTTGAGAGTTTCGTAGCAGCTTTAGCTGAAAGCACGAAAAAAGCTGTACCTCAGGTTATGTTGAATGAAGGTACTTTAAAAAGTTACCGTCAAGGTATTGATGCTCTAAACAGCGAAGCTGGTTTTGAAGTTATTGCGACAGGTCAAGAGGCCGAGCTAGTTTCTCAAGCAAAAGCACATCTATTTAAAGCGGACCAATCTGTTTTACTGTCAGGCAACCCAAAACTACAACATGAAGTTTTCGGGCCAATGTCGATTGTGATTGGCGTAGAGGATGAAGCGACTTTGTTAAAAGGGATAGAAGCTTTAGGTGGACAGCTCACGGCAACCATTATTGGTGATGAAAATGAGTTGTCCGAAGCAGGCGAGCTTCTTGATTTGTTAACCCGTAAAGCAGGCCGTGTATTGTTTAATGGTTTCCCGACAGGAGTTGAAGTGTCTGATGCCATGGTGCATGGTGGCCCTTTCCCTGCAACCAGTGATGCACGCGGAACTTCGGTAGGTACGGGAGCAATTGAGCGCTTCTTGCGTCCAGTATGTTTCCAAAATACACCACAAGTTTTATTACCCGATGCATTAAAAGATAATAATCCACTACAGATTACTCGTCTGGTCAATGGGCAGTTAAGTCAGGCTCAACTTTAAAAGTTGTGCAGCTCAATCAACGCTATTGAGCTGCATATTTTTTAACTTATTCAACGCATTATTAAATATCAACAGAAGTATAAGTTGCTTACTTTTTAAATATATGTGAGAGCTTGATAAGGGAGATAAAATATTTTATTTTTAATAACTTAGAGGTATAAAAACCGAATATGACTATCGTCTAAGTTTATAGTAAAATGAATTTTCTAATTTTTTCAACATTTCATGAGTTCTTCAGATTATGTCTAGTGCAATTAAACCTAGATCAACAAAAAAACTAAGCCAGATTATTGTAGAACAACTGATCGAAAAAATTCAGTCTGGAGACTTCCAAGTCGGAGAGAAAATTCCGACCGAACTTGAATTAATTGAAACTTTTGAAGTAAGCCGTTCCGTTATTCGTGAAGCAATTACTGAATTGCGTTCTTTAGGGTTTGTCGAAACTCGTCACGGGATTGGTACTTTTGTAAAAGAGCAAACTGTTGAACAGAATTTTTTGCTGTCTAATGCCAGTTTAGAAACTATTAACGATATTGTTTCTTTACTTGAGCTTCGAATTAGCCTTGAGTCTGAAGCTGTTTTTTTAGCCTCTGAGCGCCGTAAGCAAATCCATATTGATAAAATGAAAGCTGCGCTTGAAGACTTTGAACGTCATATTTCATCAGATGCAAATGATGGCACGGTAAAAGCTGATTATGATTTCCATATTGCCATTGCTGAAGCTTCTGAAAACCAATATTTCGTTGATTTTCTAAAGTATCTCGGTGAAAAAATTATACCGCGTGCACGCTTAAAATCTATTGAGCAAAGCCCTGAAAACCGTGAAGAATATTTAAAAGCGGTTCATCATGATCATGTCAATATTTATAACGCAATTGTCGATCAGGACGGTTTATTGGCCCGACAAATGATGCGAGCTCATTTGTCTAAAAGTATTAAAAAGTTTAAGCAGTAAAGCTTGAGCTAAGACTAAGATAAAAAAGAGAGCTTATTTAAGCTCTCTTTTAATTTTTAGGGTGCTATTTACAGCTAAAGTTTTCAGCTTTTTCGCTATCACCTTGACCATTGTAACGGGCAATCAGTGGGTAAGGACAAAGTGGACGGGTGCGGTCTGGCGCCCAATCTTTTGGAAGCTCAGTATTGATTTGACCACTCGGGTTACCTGCGCCGCGTGCGGTTGCAATAATTTTGTCAGGTGCTTGCCCATATTCCACCCAGTTGACTAAAGCAGTCAATGCATCAAATTGGTCAGTCGCAATGCCATCACGGGTATGGTTCATGCCCGGAACTCTAAAGAAACGTGCGAATTCAGGTGCTGTGCCTTTTGCATCATTTTTATAGTGTTGTAGCAGTTGATCGTACCAATTTTGAGTGTCATCTACAGAGAAAACTCCATCTGCTGTGCCTTGTACCACAATCATTTTTCCACCGTGATTACGGAGTTTATCTAGATTCAATTCATCGGGTGGTATCATGAATGACATCGAACTTTCGGTGTAGATATCATTAGTTGCCGAGAGTTTTGGATAGTCAGTATCGAAGTTAAAATTAAAGGCAAATTGTCTAGAGTTTTGAGTCACAGTTGGGTCTGGTGGAACCTGAAAAAGAATGCCGACTGCAACGGGGTCACGTGCTGTTCCCACCGAAGATTCGAATTTCCAGCTTGCCCAGTTACTGCCAACTAAACCGGGGTCGAAAGGTTGGGTTGCATAAAGTGCTTGTCCAGCCGAATTTACAGGACCACGGTAAATGTTGGCTAATACATCAATTTGTTCGGTACTTAAACAAGTACCATCACGTGTGCTTGAACAAACGGGTACATCTTTGTGAATATCAAAAGCCGTACGGCAAGCCTCGACATCTTGAACCAAGCCATCTGCAACACCGTCTAAAGCATCACATCGATCTAAAATTGCTTTTGCTAATACTTTGCGCTCTGAAAGGGTAAGAGCGGTACTTAAATCATTTTCATCTGTTGCGACACGACGAAGCTGCTGTGCTGTGTAGAGTTGAGCTGCGGCCGCACGAGGTAAATGAAAACCCGGTGTGCTTGCTAAAATTCCATCATATTGATCGCCTAAACGGGTTGCAGCAATCATGGCATGACGTCCGCCGTTAGATGTACCACCTGCATAGGAGCGGTCTGGCAATTTACCATATGCTGCTTTAATTAGGTTTTTTGCCATAGGCGTGAGTTTGGTAATTGCACCGTAGCCGTAGTTAATTCTGGCTTGAGGGTCTAAACCAAACATTGGATTTTGTGAAGCATTATGTCCGGCATCGGAAGAAATAACAGCAAAACCATCATGCAGGGCATTGGTGAGTGGGCCACCGCTGCCGACCTGACCCGTTGCAGGAACTAAATTACCATCGGTTCCACCATTGCCTTGATAGAGAAAACGGCCGTTCCAATCAACAGGTAAGCGCATTTCAAAACCAATTTGATAGGTTTGTCCATCTACAGGGCTTACCCGTTGATCCATATAACCTTTGACCAAACAATGTGCGCCAATCGGTTTATTGGCGACAGTCAATGTGCCTGCTTCTTGAAGGGTAGCTGAGCTAATGACAGTATTGTTATATTTAAATCCAAGTAAGTCTGAACAGCTTCCAGTTAGTTTTGCGCCTACAGCAGGAGATAACTGCGGTGGTTTGGTTGTTGAGGGAACCGTTGTATCATCATTATTACTTCCACAGCCTGCCAAAGAACCAAGCATGGCAAGTACTAAAGCGGAGTGGGCCAAAATTCGCTTATTGTTGGTGTAATTCATTTATTCATATCCTTATTGAATGAATGTTTGCAATTAATCTAAAACCAAAAAATTAGCTGTGCTTCGTGCAATCATTTTGTTGTTTTGCCAAGCTTCACTTTCGAGATTTAGTACAGTTTTGCCTTGTTTAATGAATCGGCATTTTGTAATGACTTCACCCACAGCACAGGGCCTTAAAAAATCCATTGTTAAGTTGATGGTAGTAGCTGGTTTACGGTTATTGGCGAAAAATGCAAAAAGTCCCATCACATCGTCAAGCATGGCACAGATCATGCCACCTTCAACGGTGCCGCGTGGATTGGTAAAGCTTTCTAGCGCCGTGTAGTGGATGGTGAGTTCAGTGTTTTGTTCATTCCAATGGATATTGTGTCCACCTAAATGGTGATGGATGGGTGGTAAGTGTTCTAAAGTTTTTTGATCCATAATGAAGGCTCCATCCTTTTTGTAAGTGTTATAAAAGTTATTATTTCAGCGTATAGGCATCATAAATAACCGCTTTGCCCAAACGCATTGCACTACCTACCGCAACGGTCTGGTTAAGCCATGAATATTTAGGTGAGCTGGTTTCAAATTGCATGGTAATTTTGAAATAGTAATTTTTCGGGTCGACATCTTTGCCTTGAGCAAGCTGTTTTAGTGTTTCTGCCGAGCCATGTCGGTAACCTTTGGTTTGAAGGTAAATAAGCGCACCATCATTGGTTTCTAATAGATATCGCGTATCAATAATGGCTAGCCCTTTACTGTCGACAATTTGCCAATCTGCGCCATTATTTAAAATACGGCCTTTAAGTGATTTCCCTTCAAATGTCCCACCTGTAATGGGAATAATTCGGCGTTTACCTGCATCACTGGTGGTGCCTAACTCCCAAACAGGCGCATTTAGATCAACACTAAATTTTGCTAAAGGCTCAAGCTGAATAGGTGGCGGGCTATATTGTGTTTCGGCATGAGTTAGGCCAATGAAACAAATTCCGCAGAGTAACGTTACAACTTTCTTCATGATGAATTTCCCGAAATAAAAAGAGGTTCTATGTGTGACAGAACCTCTCGTTTTGAATTATTTAAATTTCCATGTGTAGTCGATGTTGATGCGGGTTTCGTTGACAGGTTTGATGTTGGCTGTAGAGAGCATGTTGTTGTCATAAATGGCATAACGCGCGCGTAACCCTAGATTTTTCAACCAGCCACTTTGAACGGTGTAGCCTAAATCAAAGTCTGTTTCACGTTCTTTTAAATTGGTTCCGCCTAAGTTAGGTGCATAAATATTGTGACCTGTGGTGTAACGAGTCATAAAACGTAAACCCGGGATATAAACTTTAAAGTCATATTCATAACGGAAGCTATAGGCTTTTTCTTTTGGGTTTAAAAACTCACCCGGCCATGTGTCAATGAGAAGCCCAGTTTCACCTCCAGTCAAATACGGAAAGGCGGTGTCGCCGTGATGCTGGAAAGTTCCAAAAATAAATTTATGGTTTTGATGTTTAAGTTCGAAATGCGCATGATAAAGGTCATTATCGACTAAGCCTGCTTTTGCTTGTCCGTCATCGCGGCTGCGGTAGTAACGTAATTGTGAACTAAAGTTGGTAGTGTCATTAATTTTATGTTGGTGTAAAGCGCCGACCATGGTTTGGTTATAAAGATCATCAACATCCATGTAAAAAGCGGTGAGTTTGAGTGCAGGATTAAACTGATAGTTTCCACCTAAATAATAAAGTCCATCAGTTTCGGCACTTTTAAATCGTCCATTCACCCCAGAAATTTTAATTTTTTCATAGTTGGTCGAATCACGATGATTTACTTTATCGAGGTAGGCTGCCTGTAAATCAAAATCTTTAATATCTTTACTGGTCAGTGAAATGCCTCGATAGGTTTGAGGAAGCAAACGAGCAGGTGAAGCTACTAAAACAGGATTCATTGGCATTAATGTACCGATGCGTAGCTCGGTCTGGCTCATTTTCGCTTTTGCTGTGACTCCAATTTCTCCGTAAGAGTCGGCAGGTTCGTTGGTGCGGGTGTCTCTAGGTAAGTTTCCTGTTCCTCCGTGTTCGGCATCGGCATCGAGTTTAAAGCCTGCCGTCGCAAGTACATCCAGCCCAAAACCGACAGTCCCTTCGGTATAACCTGAATTGGCTTTAAGAATAAACCCTTGTGTCCAGTCCTTGGCGGCAGGGTAAGCAGATTGCTCTTGGTAGTCGCGGTCAAAATAGAAATTTCGCGTGGTGAGTTCTACTGAACTGTTATCAATAAAACTGCCAGCCCACACTGAACCTGAGAGCATAAGGGTGGAGTATATCCATAATTTCGACATAGCATTTCTTCCTGAAATATCATTTTTTGTTTTCAACAAGGCATAGTTGTTGTGTGCCTTATTCGGCTTTTAAATCGAATTATTTTCCGAGCAGTTCTCGGGCGACGATTTCTTTCATAATTTCATTGGTTCCCCCATAAATTTTTTGTACCCGCGCATCCACAAAAAAGCGTGAAATCGGATATTCCTGCATGTAACCGTAGCCACCAAAAAGCTGGAGTAATTGGTCAATCACTTCACATTGGACATCGGTGATAAAGCATTTCAGTGCGGCAACTTGAGTCACGCTTAACTCGTGTTGTTGATACAGCGCTGCACATTGGTCTACAAAAGCTTGAGCGGCTTTGGCTTTGATTTGCGCGTTTGCCAGCACAAAGCGTGTGTTTTGCATTTGGCTTAAAGGTTGTCCGAAAGCTTTACGCTCTAATACATAGTCTTGGGTCAGTTCGATGGCGCCTAAAATTGACCCCAAAGCCATCATGGAAATACTCAAACGTTCGCGAGGTAACTCTTGCATTAAATAAGCAAAGCCTTGTCCTTCTTCACCCAAACGCTGAGTTGCAGGCACACAAACATCATCAAAAAATAGTTCGGCTGTATCTTGGGCATGCAGCCCGATTTTTTGCAAAGACCGACCTTTTTTAACGCCGTCTAAAGTGGCATCGACTAATAAAATTGATATGCCTTTTGCTTTAGCTTGAGGATCAGTTTTCGCTACTAAAACGATCAGGTCGGCATGCAAACCATTTGAAATAAAAGTTTTTGAACCATTAATACGGTAATGATCATTTTCTAAAATCGCTTGAGTGCGTATAGCCTGTAGGTCTGAACCAGCATTGGCTTCGGTCATGGCAATTGAAGTGACGACTTCACCTGTCACCATTTTCGGTAACCAATAACGTTTTTGCTCTTCGGATCCGATATTTTGCAGATAAGGAGAGACCAGCTCATTTTGCCCGCCAATCGCAACTGCCAAAGACGCAAAGCCCGCTTGAGCTGTTTCTTGAACCAGCATGAGGGAGTAATGAACAGGAGCACCGTAGCCACCGTATTCTTCGGGAACATCTACGCACAAAAAGCCATTTTCCCCAAGACGAAGCCATAGATCACGTGGGATAAGGCCATCGTGTTCCCACTGTTCATAATACGGGGCAACCTGTTCTTTTAAGAACCTGCGATAGCTATCCCGAAATAGTTCAAATTCTGTATCGTGTGGCATGTTGAACCTTTTTTAGGCAAAAGTGAGGCTAAGGCCCAAACCGAAGTTTGAGCTTCCTTTTTTATTTCAATTGCTTATTGCTTTAAGGTGGGTACCCGAATAATCAGCGGGTTATCAGTCTGCTTTTGATAAAGCTCATCAATTAAAGCGGCACGACGTTTCGTAATACTGCTTTGATTGAGGTTGCCTTTATCGGTCACTTCGCCGGCATCGAGTTGAGGTGGTTCGGTCATTAAATAAAGCATTGAGACTGTATTTGAACTGCCAGTCGCATCTTTATTAAAGGTCGTTAAAAATTGGCGGAACCATTGCTGAACCTTAGGGTGTTGTAATATCTCTGTTGCAGAATGTTCACCAAGCTTAAGACCTGCATGTTGAGCACACGCTTCTAATTTTGGAAAAATCAAAAAGCCAACCACATTCAGGTTTGAACCAGTAATACAAACATCTTGGATGAGTAAATTACCTTGAATAAGCACTTTGTTGCGTAATGTGCCCACATTCACAAAAGTACCTGTATTGAGTTTAAAGTCTTCGGCAATTCGTCCGTCGTACATTAGGCCTTTGGTGGGATCATTGACATCGACTAAACGAACGGCATCGCCCGTATGGAAAAAGCCTTCATTATCAAACACAGTGCTTTGCTGGTCTGCTTTTAAGCGCCAATAGCCTTTCATGACGTGTTTGCCACGAACACAGAATTCAAGTTTGTCACCACATGGAACTAGCTTAATTTCGCATCCCGGAGCAGGGTAACCAATAAAACCAGCCATTACGCGTGGGCCAGTTGTAAAAGCACAAGAGGGAGCAGTTTCGGTCATACCCAATCCGCTCATGATGCGAATTTTTTCTCCGCAATGTTGCTGAGCAATTTTATCGAGTCTGTTCCAGCCCGCTTCTGAAAGCGCTGCACCTGCAAAGAATAAAATTTTAACTTTGGCAAAAAAGCGGTCTCTTAATTCTTCATCTTTTTCTAACGCTTCGGTGAGTTCTTCCCAGCCTTTTGGCACATTTAAATAAACGGTTGGAGAAATTTCTTTGAGATTACGAATAGTTTCGTCAAATTTTCCTGCAACGGGTTTGCCATCATCAATGTAAATCGTACCGCCGTTATAGAGTGCGATGCCGACATTGTGACTGCCGCCAAATGTGTGGTGCCAAGACAGCCAGTCGAGTAGGACAGGCGGCGTTTCTTCAAACTCAGGGAAAGTCTGCAATAGCATTTGCTGATTAACACACAACATTAAATGTGTGGTCGGTACAGCTTTAGGCAATTTAGTTGAACCTGATGTAAATAAGAATTTGGCAATCTGGTTTTCATCAAGGGTTTGGTAAAATTCTTGAACATTTGAAACTGGTGTATCTAACAGCGACTGAAAAGATGTGCAAATCTGATCGCCCACAATTCCTTTATTGGTCACCACTTCAATGTCGGATGTAATACATGCTTGAATAGCTTTAGCAAAGGCTTGTCCATCGCTGGCATAGACCATGCCTGGGGTAAGTACTTCAAACACATGTTTGAGTTTGCCAAAGTCTTGAGAAATAAGAGAGTAGGCAGGGGAAATAGCAGAGAAAGGCACACCCGCCAGCATGGCACCCATAGAGAGTGTTAAATGTTCGAGATCATTACCACTTAAAATGATGAGTGGTCGTTCTTGGCTTAAATTACGGTCATGCAAAGCTTGAGCAATGTGCCATGCGCGTTGTAGAACTTCTGCATAACTCAGTTTGACCCATTCGCCTTGAGCATTGCGTTTTGCTGCAAAAATATGGTCGGGTTTGGTTTGTGCAAAATGAATTAACCGATCTGTCAGTTTTTGTGGATACGGTTTTAATTGCTCTTTTGGGCTGATATAGAGCGTGTCATCTTTATGGTGATAATGAATATCATGTTGCCCTAGTTTTACGAACCGTTCGCGGTCTTGTGATTGAGTGGCATTCATTTGCATTTCTTTCACTCCATGGAAAGCGCATCACTGCGCTTTATTTTTTGCATCATGCAATTTTTATTTAATCTGTCGGTATTCGCATTAGCCTGACTAAATCGGGTAATGACGTGTTTGAGTTTGAATAGTAATCCAGCGTAGTTCGGTAAATTCGGCAACAGAGACTTTACTACCAAAACGTCCGTAACCACTCGATTTTGTTCCGCCAAATGGCATTTGAGCTTCGTCATGTACGGTTGCGCCGTTAATATGACAAATACCAGAATCAATCTGTTTAGCGACTTCTAATGCTTGTGAAATATTCTGGCTAAACACTGCCGAAGAAAGGCCGAACTCACTGTCATTTGCCAGTGCTATGCCTTCTTCAATGCTTGAAAAACGTTGAACTGTGCATACAGGTCCAAATGATTCTTCGCGGTAAAGCAGCATGTCAGGTTTAATATTGAGAACCAGTGTCGGTTGCATAGTGGTGTCTTCAATATGGATACCTAAAGGTAAGTCAGCCCCTTTGTTTTGGGCATCTTCTAGCAAATGCTGAATACGGCTTGCAGCACGGCGACTTTCTAAAACACCGAGTACATTGTGTTTTGAGGTTGGATTACCTGCCTGAATAGAGCGGGTTTTTTCAATCAGTTTTTCAATAAATTGGTCGGCAATATTGTCTTGAACCAAAACACGTTCGGTCGACATACAGATTTGACCCTGATTAAAGAATGCTCCAAAAGCAACTGCATTTACGGCTTCATTAATGTCAGCTTCATTTAAAACCATAACAGGGGCTTTCCCACCGAGTTCGAGTAAAACTGGTTTTAAATATTTGGCAGCAGTCTCGGCAATAATTTTTCCGACTTTGGTTGAGCCGGTAAAATTAATGCGTTTCACGGCTGGATGAGACACTAAGCGCTCCACGATTTGTGGTGCATCTTCGGCGGCATGCGTAATCACATTCACCACACCTTCACCCAGACCCGCTTCATGTAACACTTCACCAATGAGACGGTGTGTTGCTGGGCAGGCTTCTGAGGCTTTTAACACTACCGTGTTACCACAAGCCAAAGGCATGGCAAGTGCACGTGTTGCCAAAATGACAGGGGCGTTCCAAGGTGCAATGCCAACAATGACACCGCAAGGAACTCGCACACCCATCGCAAGATTGCCCGGCACATCTGACGGAATCAGGCTTCCGTCAATTTGTGTGGTCATTGCTGCTGCTTCACGTAACATGTTGGCAGCAAGGTGAACGTTAAACCCATACCATGTTGCAGTTGAACCTGTTTCTTGCATTCCAGTTTCAATGAATTGCTCGGTTTTTTGGTCCATTAAATCGGCTGCTTTTAATAAGCGTAAACGGCGCTCAGTAGGCGAGAGTTTCGACCATACTTTAAAAGCTTGCTGTGCCGAATCGATTGCACGATCAACATCTTCCAATGTTGCAGCAGCAGCTTTAGTTGCTACCGTTCCATCAATTGGACTAATACGCTCAAAAGTTGCCTGATTTGATGCATCAACAGATTGACCGTGAATAAGTAACTGTACATTTTGCATGGGGTGCGTCCTTACATTGCCATTAAAGTATCAAAAGTTAACCAGTACGTTTGTAGCTCTGTAAACCCGGTTTAATTGATTTTTCATCTAAAAATTGTTTCAAACCTTCTTGACGGCCGTTTTCCGTATCGCGGTGGATACATTGATCAAGCTTGGCATATAAGTAGTCTTCGTTTTGGTCCCATGTCAGTTCGCGGCAACGCTTAAAGCCATTTTTAGCGGTACGAAGAACCACAGGATTTTTCTCAAGTAAGCAATTTGCAAGTTCAGTCACTTCTGCTTTTAATTGAGCAAGCGGTACGCTTTTATTCACAAGGCCCATGGTTTCAGCTTCTTTACCACTAAAGGTTTTACCCGTCATGATGTAGTACAAAGATGCACGATGACCTACGGTATCTGCCATTGCTTTGCTTACAAGGTTACCCGGTGGGATACCCCAGTTAATTTCAGATAAACCGAAAGTTGCTTCATCTGCTGCAATTGCGAGATCACAAGCTACTAAAGGTGAGAAACCGCCTCCAAAGCACCAGCCGTTGACCATAGCAATGGTTGGTTTTGAATACATACGAAGAAGTTGCCACTGCCAGCGACATGAGTCACGGCGAATACGTTCTTGGAAAATTTCAGGCTGAGTGTCGACTTCACGAAAATATTCTTTCAAATCCATACCCGCTGTCCAAGAGTCACCAGCACCCGTCAAAACTAGAACACGCGCATCTTGATCAAGCTCAAGCGTTTCGAGCACATCAATCATTTCGCGATTGAGTGTTGGGCTCATGGCATTTTTCTTTTCCGGACGGTTTAGGGTGACCCATGCAATTCCATCTTCAACTTTAACATCTACTGTTTCCCAGCGGTTTTCATAACTCATCTTCATACTCCTTGAATGATTTTTTGCTGTTCTGGGATTTAATCTAATATCAGTTAAACTTACATTCAAGTCTTTTTTATAAAATTTCATAAATATTTTTTAATTCATTGTATTTTAAATATTAATTATTATTTAAATTAATTTAACATAAAAATATGTTGATTTTTTAGTAAGTTTAACTGATATTTTTGGTGTGTTTAAACAATAATACACAAAGGGCTAAATGGAACGACTAGTCAATAAAGGACAACACAATGGAAAAAATATCAGGACAGCCTTCAAGGGCAAAAATCACTTTGCTACTGTGCTTTGCCATAGCAATTTTTGAAGGTTTTGATCTTCAATCAATGGGGGTAGCCGCTCCACGAATGCGGGCTGAGTTTATGTTAGACAATGCCCAGATGGCGTGGGCATTTAGTGCTGCAATTTTAGGAACACTACCAGGTGCCATATTAGGCGGCAGATTTGCCGATATTGTCGGGCGCAAGAAAATTCTGATTTTCAGTATTTTACTTTTTGGAATTATGTCTTTGCTAACGGCTTATGCTGCTAACTTTAGTTTGCTATTACTCATTCGTTTTTGTACTGGTTTAGGAATGGGTGGGGCATTACCAATGATGATTACACTTGCCTCTGAAGCTGTACCTGACCAGCACAAAGGCACCGCAGTGAGCATTATGTATAGCGGTATTCCTTTTGGCGGATTACTCACTTCTGTTGTTGCTATGTCGTTGGCAGGCGATGCAGAGTGGCGTCATATTTTCTATATTGGTGGGATTGCGCCTATTTTACTCATTCCACTGATTATGCGCTTTTTACCAGAGTCAAATGACTACCTGCAACGAAAAGTTCAAGCGCAAAAAACGACACCATTCTTTGAAGTTTTATTTGCCAAAGAACGTCGTATGTCAACCATTCAGCTTTGGATAAGCTTTTTCTGTACGCTGGTGGTACTTTATTTCTTGTTGAACTGGTTGCCATTGCTGATGGGTGCGCAAGGTCTATCAAAACTACAGGCAAACTATGTACAGATGGGCTACAACGTTGGCGGAATTTTAGGTTCAATCCTCATGGGCGTATTGCTTGATAAATTACGCATGAGCTTTGTGATTAAGCTGATTTATCTCGGCATTTTATTCTCACTGTGCTGTTTAGCAATTTCTCCAACAGTGGCTTTACTAGCACTTTCGGCAGTGGGTTGTGGCTTATTCATTGTGGGTGGACAATCGGCGTTGTATGGTCTGGCAGCCATGTATTATCCAACCGAAATGCGTGGAACTGGAGTAGGTGCAGCAGTTGCAATCGGGCGTATTGGTTCTTTTGCAGGGCCTTTAATGGCTGGTCTTTTACTCTCGCTTGGACAAAGCTCGACCATCGTGATTGGTTCAAGCATTCCAGTGATTTTAATTGCAGCGATCTCTGCATTACTTCTTGTCAAAAAACCTAAACAGCCTGTACATTTAGTACAAAGCTCAGGTGCTCGCTAAGTTTTAACGAAAGTATGGGGTAGATCCTCATACTTTCACTACAGTTTTTCTTATGATGATTGAAAGGTTATGGTACGTTCGAATTTAGTTCCAAAAAAAGTAGAAGATGAGCCTAAGTTAAGTTACATGATTGCTCGTGTTGACCGAATTATTAGTAAACATTTAACAGAACATTTAAAAGAGCTTGAAATTACCTTACCGCAATTTACTGCACTTTCTGTTTTAGCTTCAAAAAGTAATTTATCCAATGCCAAGCTTGCTGAGCGCTCTTTTATAAAGCCGCAATCTGCCAACAAAATTTTGCAAGATTTACTGGTGAATGGCTGGATTGAGAAAAAACCTGACCCAACACATGGCCGCCGTATTTTAATTACACTGACAGACAGTGGTATTGATAAGCTAAATAAATGTAATGAAGTGGTTTTGAAAGTTGAAGAAAAAATGCTTGAGGGCATTGATATTAACTTGGCTTATTTAATCCGTAATAATCTCGATATTATGGTCAATAATCTTAAAAATCTTTAATTGAATGTGGTTTGTAAATTAATTTTTTAAAATCTACAGAAATGCTTAAGCACTGATTCACACAGAAAATTTATTTCATTTTGCAAATGAACTTGCTAGCATCGAAGTGACGTTTTTGGTGATGTGTGGCAGCGAATGTCTTCAGGACAACAAGTTTTACTTAAACTAAGAAAAATGATTATTTCAGGGGAACTTGAAGGCGGTGCCAGAATTGCCGAAATTCCGACTGCCGAGTTACTTGGTGTTTCAAGGCAGCCTGTTCGTATTGCCTTTCGCTTGCTCGAGCAAGAAGGTCTCCTCATTAAAAACCCAACTCGTGGTTACACGGTTCGTGAAATTTCAGAGCAACTTGTTCATGACGCTCTCGAAGTGCGCGGTGTGCTTGAAGGGTTGGCTGCAAAAACTTTGGCAGAACAAGGCTTAAGCGAAGAACAGAAAAAGACACTGCAACATTGCATTCAAGAAACTGAAAAACTCTTTAATGAAACAGACGAGTTTGGCGATGCTGAACTGGAACGTTATCACCATTTTAATGTCATTTTTCATGACACGATTATTGAGGGAGCACAAAACGTTGCGCTCATACAAGCCTTGGCTAAAAATAATCAATTACCGATGGCGTCTGCTCAAGCCATTACCTATGACCAGAATCAAGCTTTGTCGGAATATCGCCGTTTGCATTATGCACATTTGCAGCATTGTTCGATTTTCGATGCGTTGGTACATCGTCAGGCAGGGCGTGCTGAAACCTTAATGCGTGAACACAGTAGTGTGGTGATTTTGGGTGAAACACTAAGAAATGTTCTCAGTGCTTTAAGGTGAAAGAAGTTCCTTTATTTCTGAATAAAGGAACTTGAGTATTAAAGCTCAATCACAAGATGTTTAGTTTTTGCACGAGAACAGCAGGGCGTAAACTGGTCATTCAATGCATGTTCCTCATCGGTCATAAACATATCTCGATGATCTGGAGTGCCTTCTACTACACGGGTAATGCACGTACCACAAATACCTTGTTCACACGAAACAGGAATATCAAAACCATTTGCAATTAATGCTTCTGTTGCTGTCTGCTCTGGTAATACTTCAATTCGGCGGCCCGTACCTTTCACTTCAATAGTGAAAGCTTCATCGTTGGACGTATCTATCTTTTGAGCAACAAAATGCTCTTGATGTAACTGTTCGCTATGCCAACCCGCTTGTTCGGCCGAGCTCATGACAAACTGCATAAACCCTGTAGGTCCACATACATATAAGTGTTTATCAGGTGAAGATTGGCCCAAAGCCTCAGCCATATTACATTCGGTGTCTGGTTGGTCTTGAATGTGAAAATGAACTTGCTTGCCAAAGTGCTCGGTTAAATTGCCATAGAAGGCAATCATTTCATGACTACGAACAAAGTAGTGCAATTCGAAAGGAATATTGGCCGACTTAAGCCGATACGCCATCGACAAAATAGGTGTAATACCGATACCACCCGCAAATAAAACCGCTTGTTTGGTTTGAGGGTGAATCTCAAATAAATTACGCGGCTCACCAATTTTTAAATGATCGCCTTCACGATATTCGGTGTGGATGCAACGTGAGCCACCGCGTGAATTGGCATCATGTAAAACGCCAATCACATAACGATGCTTTTCAGTGCAGCAGTTTGAAAGTGAATATTGACGGGTGAGGCCGTTTTTTAGGTGCACATCAATATGCGCACCTGCTTCAAAACTCGGCAGCGCTGTACCATTTGCTGCAACCAATTCAAACGCACGAATGGTCGGGGTAAGCTGGTGAATTTTTTGAATAATAACGTCCATGTTCATGCTCCTTTAAATAATCCGAATGTTTGGAAACTTCTGTGCGGACGTTTCAGGAGGTGTTTTATTTTCTTCGGCAAGTAGTCGCTCAATCACCTTACGGGACTGGACACCGCCTGCGTCGATGTTGAGCATCAGTAACTTGCGATGTGGGTTGTTTAAAATATTTTGTTGTTGTTGCTCCAGCATTTCTAAATCTTCAGTAAAGATTTTGCCTTGGCCTTCGCGAATTTGATCGGTGAGTTCAGCATTGTTTGGCTGGAAGTTACGTGCCATTCCCCAGAAATACCAGTGAGAGGTTTCAGTTTCTGGTGTAATAAAATCAACCACAATTGAGGAAACTTTTTTGTCACTTGGTGCGTGATAACCACCATGTCCGGCATGCGCTACACCTACTTCAATATGAACATTACTTGGCGCAAAGAAGTGGCAACGTTGCCAACGGTCAACTGGTACATTATCCGCCAAGTGATTACCGCGAAGGGCCATTTGCCAAAATGGAGGTGCGATCACATTTTCCATATAGCGTTCAGTAATCACATGATCACCGTCAACTTTAGTGACTGGCAGGGCTTCATCAATTTCTTTTTGTCCGATGCTGCTTGAGTGAACATAGGTTTCGTGGGTTAAATCCATCAGATTATCGACCATCAAGCGATAGTCACACTGAATGTGAAACAGGCCTCCGCCATAGCTCCATTCAGGATGATCTGCCCATTCTAAAGTTGGCAGTTTTGCTTCATCTGCTAAAGCTTTCTCGCCTGGCCATATCCAAATAAAACCGAATTTTTCGACAACTGCATATGATTTATTGCAAGGGAAACCATTTACACGTTGGGCTGGCATTGAAACGGTCTTTCCGTCACAGCCCATCACTAAGCCATGATATCCACACACAAGGTTTCCATCTTCTACATAGCCAAGTGAAAGTGGGGCACCGCGATGGGGACAAAAATCTTCAACGGCTGCAACTTGATTTTCTTTGCCACGGTAAAAAACAATTTTTTCACCACAGATGGTGCGACCTAATGGTTTGTCTTGGATTTCTTCTGGACGGCAGGCAACATACCAAGCATTTTTAATAAACATTGTGACGACTCCTTATCACTTATTGGATCCAATTTATAACAAATAAAAATATTGGTCAATTGATAAGCAGTATATTTATTCAAAAATATTGTTCTTTAGAGTTGGTTAATTTGTATATTTTTAATTGCTATTAAAGACTTTTGTATTTACTTTGAATTTTAGATTGAAATTTTTTATTCATCTTAATTTGGATCCATAATGGCTACGGTTAAGCCATTATGGGAGTGTAGAGATTTAGAAATTAACCGTGTAGTGAAGCATCATGCGCTGTTCATCCAGACTTTTGCCATGTTTGGTGTCGTAGTTAATATTTAAGAAAAGAAACTTAAGATTTTTAATCCAAGCATTTAGATCGTACTGAATCAATACATCACTTTCTTGTTCAAAATCATTTTGATTCATTGTTTGAAATGAATCGCCATAAATATATTTGTAGGTTACTTTTAGACCCTTGATGTAGTCTTTAAAGTCATACGAGGCAACGAAATGATAAGATTTTTCATCTGTTTTGGTAAACGCGCCTAAGGTCCAGTTCACCATGTGCGGGATGGGCATATTGTCGAGTTTTGGAATACCATCTTTGCCAAAGTTTTCTTGATAGCCAATTCCAGTTGTAAAGTTTCCATGTTTAATGAAATGCATGGCACCTACAGATGTATTGTCATATTCGCCAAGCTTTGATTTGCCGACATCATCGTGGCGAAACACACGTAATTTTGTGGTGTGCTGTTTTGTCCATTGATAATCAAAAGCAAAGTAACTTTGATTGATGAGATCTGTTAAGTAACCATTGTAAAATTTCCAATGATATCTAGGTGTTTTGCCGTCCCATTGAAAGAAATAGAGCCCGTCAGATTCATGTTTTGATATGGCGAGTTTGTGGTAATCCTCCTCATTTTTTGGCGAATAACGGTTAATCAAACCCAGCTCGAAATTTTGTTGCGGTGTCTTATATTTTAATTCTAAGCCTTTATAGTTCACACGTAATTGATGTGTGTCTACTTGTGGCGTAAGTGGTGAATCGGGAGTGATTTCACCTACATTCATGCGAAAGTTTTGATATTCAACACCAGCTCCTAAGCCATATTTAACTTGGTCTTGCGCTTGTTTCTTAGTGTTAGGGTCAAAGGGTATGACCATATCATTGGTGTGTTGGTCGTTACTTAGGCGATATGCATATTGGATGCTTGGATTGAGGTGGAGCTGAACCTCATTAAGCTTGGTGGTCCAGTCACCACGATAAATCAAGCCTTGACTCAAGCTATGAGTATCGGGGCTAGTACCATTTTCATATTGTCTGTCGAAGTTGAATGTTTTTAGTGTGAGTGTATTTTGAAAATTACCATCTACTTCACTATGAGCTAAACAGCAGGCAAGGGTTGTCCCTGAGAAGAAAATCCCATAAATAAAAATATGCTTCATTTTTAAATCCGTTTAAAAGCGTTTTACTGTTCTAAATCCGACATGGCTAGTTGCAAGGTCGAGTTCCTGTGGATGCCTCGCGGCAGCGCGATAACGTGCGCAATAATTGGTTGCGCATAAATAAGATCCACCTTTAATCGTATATTGCAAAATCTGTTCGTGACTTTGCCGATATTTCGATGGATCTCCCATATGATGGTCTCGTGGTCCTGTATAGGGTGTTTGCGTCCATTCCCATACATTGCCAATCAGGTCATACAAACCAAAGGGGTTTTTACTAAAACAACCCACAGGGGCAATATCCTTAAAACCATCTTCCTGAATGTTTTTATAAGGAAATTCGCCTTGCCAGAAATTGGCTACAATATGGCCTTCGTGGGTCGGGCCAATATCGGAATTTTGCTGAAAACCTTTGGCTGCATATTCCCACTCAAGCTCAGTCGGTAAGTCATGACCTAGCCAGTTTGCATAAGCGTAGGCATCATTCCATGTCACCATACGAACAGGCTCATGAGGCGCGGGTTGTTTAGGATTGTTTAAGCCCCATGGATGTTTCCAATTGGCCCCTTTTTCAAATTTCCACCATTGTAATTCTTCAACTAGATGATCTGGTTGTACAAACATAGCTGCGCCGCCTTGCTTCTCTGCATCGGTGACATAACCCGTTTGTTTAACAAACTCTTGAAATTGAGCATTAGTGACTTCAGTCGCATCAATTAAAAAAGCGGGAACGGAAGTTGCCTGTAAATTTAAGGGGCGTTCATCTTCATAACCTTGTGTGGTGCCTAAAACAATTTTTCCTTGCGGAAGCTTGACCATGCCTGCTTCTTTATTTTTAGGCCAACCCGAAGGAAGGCCCGAATAAGAATTACATTTAGCTTTGCTGCCTAAGTCGGGCAAGGTGGTCTGTTCTAGTTGAGGCGTGGTTTTTTGGCATGCACAAAGTAAGAGGAACGATGAAAGCATCATGATCTGTTTCATCTGGTTTTCTCTACTTTTTGTTATATTGCTCAAAATCCACAACACCATTTTCGTCTGCATATCTTAAATATTTATCATTTAAGACTTTGACGATCTCAGGATGGGCTGCATAAAGATTATGTTGCTCATTAAAATCTGTTTTTAAATTGTAGAGTTCCCAACCATGGCTCTTAAATTTAGAAGGTGAGTTTTCAACAAGTTTCCATTCGTCAGTTTTAGCGTAGCGGCTGCCATGTAGTTCTTTAAAGTCATAATAATTAACAGGACGAATACGGGCAGTATTATCTTTAAACGCAGGGATCAGACTAAAACCAGATGGTTTAATTTTGGTGCTTGAAGTTGGATAAACCTGATTATTTTGAATCCCCGCTAGCTCCATCACAGTTGGGAATATGTCTCTGACTGTCGCAAAGTTATTGTTAATTCCATGTTGTTTGGAAATCTGCACAGGTGACTTAACAATAAATGGAACTCTTACTCCGCCTTCTGAAGCGGCTGACTTCCAGTACGTAAATGGTGTGCTGCTCACTTCGGCCCAGCGTGGTCCCATGTAAACATATGAGCTGGCGTTACCTATATTTTCATAGCGATTGTCGGCATCACCCATTGGGAAATTATGATCACCACCTTCAGCGCCGTTATCTGACATAAACACAATCAAAGTATTGTCATATAAATGATGCTTTTTAAGATATTGAATGACATCGCCCACACGGTCGTCTAATTGGGTAACCATGCCCGCATAAACTTCCATTTTGCGCGCTTCATATTTGCGCTCTTGTGGGGTGAGTTCATTCCAGCTTTTGGTGCCTAAAGCTTGGTTACCACGCTCGACTGGATATTCTGCATTTGCAGGAATCAATCCTAATTGCTTTTGTCTCTCAAAGCGTTGTTTACGAATTGCATCGTAGCCTTGATCGTATTTACCTTTATATAGGTCTCTATAATGAGCAGGTGCTTGTAGTGGCCAGTGTGGAGCGGTATAGGCTAGGTAGGCAAAAAATGGTTTTTGCGCTTTATTTTTGTCTAAATATTCAAAAGCTTTTTGTGTAAAAAAGTCGGTCGAGTAGTAGTTATCAGGCAGTGTGACTTTTTGACCATTTTCAGTATATTGAGTATTGCGCGGATAGTTTTTAGGCTGGTCTTTAAAATGTAAATCAAAGCCATCGAGCAGAGCAAAAGATTGATCAAAACCACGGGCTTTAGGGTTTTGTTCGGGAGCATAGCCTAAGTGCCATTTACCAACCATGAAGGTGTAATAATCTTGTGTCTTTAAAATCTCTGCGAGTGTATAAGCATTTTGCGTTAAATGACCTGAATAGCCATCAATTTTGAGGAGTGCACGCGGGCTATCTGCTCCAACCAATTTTTCTTGTCGTTTTGAAGTTTCATACATGGCACCTAAACCTACCAAGTGGTTATCTGCACCTGTCATAAGCTGTGCACGAGTAGGTGAACACATTGATGAAGCATGAAAATTAAAAAGCATTTTTCCTTGCTTTAACAGACTATCAATATGAGGGGTTTTAATTTCGCCACCATAAGCACCAATATCTGAAAATCCAAGATCATCAGCCAAAATAATCATGATATTAGGTGGTTGTTGATTTTTGGGAGGTGCTGCTTGCGCTGTGTAAAACAATTGGCTGGCAAAAAAAAGTCCCAATGTAAGCTGGCTTACTCTTTTGAGTTTCATAACAACAATCCTTTGAAGTTTTAAAAATGCATCTTGCATTCCATAAAAATGAACTGAGCTTTTTTGGCTAAAAAATGCTCTGGAATCGATCATAATAGATTTTTTAATATGGATCCATAAAAATATTCAAGCATTCTAATTTTATGTTTTTAATAATTTTATACTTATATAATTTATGTGTTTATATACTTTTTAATAATCTGTTTATAATTTTAGTTGATTTTTTGGATCCAAATATTCAGTATAGAAAAAGAGCAGGATGCTCAAAAAACAAATATTCCTCTAGGTCATTATGGATACGGATGTGCATAACCACCCAATCGCTCATATCAGCAATGTCGTGTGTATGTCTTATCCAAGGGAGATACACAAATGGAAAGAGACGTTCTAAGTGAGATCAATCAAAACAATATGAGCCGCTATCAATGGTTCGTCATTTTGATCTGTATTTGTCTCAATATTATTGATGGCTTTGACGTGATGGTAATGGCATTTACTGCTCCATCCGTGTCAGCAGAATGGTCACTTTCAGGCGCACAAATTGGCTTGTTGTTAAGTGCTGGCCTTTTTGGAATGGCTGCTGGTTCAATTTTTCTCGCGCCTTTAGCCGATAAAATCGGTCGCCGTTTACTCATCTTAGTTTGTCTTGTAATTGCAGGTCTTAGCATGCTGGGCTGTGCTTTTGTACAAAGCCACGGCATGTTAGCTGCACTTCGGTTTATTACCGGAATTGGGGTGGGGGGCATCCTTGCGAGTAGTAATGTATTGGCAAGTGAATATGCCAATGCTCGCTGGCGCAGTCTTGCTGTTAGTTTAATGTCTACTGGTTATGGAATTGGCGCGACACTTGGCGGGGTACTATCACTGGCATTGATTGAGCATTTAGGTTGGCGCTCAATCTTTTTAGCAGGTGGGGTTACTACCATTGCAATGCTGCTGATCAGCGCGTGGTTATTACCTGAATCTTTAGATTACTTACTCGCGAAACGACCAAAACAGGCACTAGAACGAATTAATGCAACTGTAAATCGTATGGGGCTAAACGAATTACCAGTTATGCCGCGTTATGAAAAAATCAGCACACAAAATGGCAGTGAGCTGGGCAAATTATTTGCTGGACAACTTGGATTTCAAACGCTTTGTTTGTGGTTTGCATTCTTTTTAGTGATGTTTGGCTTTTACTTTGTCATGAGCTGGACACCAAAAATTCTAATTTCAATGGGAATGTCACCAGAGCAAGGCGTAAGTACCGGTATTTTAATTAGTATTGGTGGGATTTTCGGGGCAGCCATTATTGGTTTATTGGCATCACGTATGAAAATCTTCTATGCCTTAAGCCTGTTTTTAGGACTAACCTCGGCATGTGTTTTCCTATTTGTCGCTGTCTCATCTCAAGTCAGCATTGCACTCATGGTAGGGTTATTACTTGGCACACTCATTAATGGCTGTGTGGCAGGTTTATATTCGATTTCTCCAACAATTTATGATGCTGAAATCCGTAGTCGCGGCGTGGGCTATGCAATTGGTTTTGGACGAATTGGGGCAATTTTATCGCCAACGGTTGCAGGTATCTTTCTGGATAAAGGTATAGCACCCGCAACGCTTTACGCCTATTACGGTGTGGTGTTTATTTTGGCTATTTTCCTGATTTTAAGTTTGGGTAGTGCTTTTTACCGAAGTAAGAAAGAGCAGAACTACTCGCTTAAAACAGCACCTTAATCCATTAAAAATTAAATAGTTGAGATAAAAAATGAAAAAGACACCAGTATGGGTGGGGGTATGCTTGTGCCCATTATTTAGTCAAGTTGTGCATGCCGAATTTCTTGCAGACAGTAAAGCTGAGCTAACACTACGTAATTTTTACTTTGACCGAGACTATAAAAAGGACCCATATCCCTATACAGCAGCCAGAGATTGGGCGCAGGGTTTAATTTTTAAAGGACAGTCTGGTTATACTGAAGGTACGGTTGGGTTTGGTGTTGATGTACTGGCAATGGCAGGTTTTAACCTGATGGAAAGTCGTGCTGATGACTATGCGCGTAGTGGCTTATTACCAGTGAATACCGATAACTCGCGTGATGATTATTATGGAAAAATAGGCATTACAGGAAAGGCTAAATTTAGGAAAAATGAACTTTTTGTGGGGGACTTAGTTCCACAATTACCGACCATTTTTTCATCGCCAGCGCGTTTGTTCCCTCAGACTTACCGTGGTATCCGTTTTGTTTCAAATGAAATTCCAAATCTTCAACTCGAAGGCTTTTATGTCGATGAAGTACGTCAACGTGATTCGATTCGTTATACCGATGTTGGAACAGACAATATCAACCATCGTTTTGACAAGGCGGCAACTACTGATTCTTTTTATACATTAGGTGGAAGCTATCAGTTAAAGGATTATCGTCTACGGGCTTACCATGCTGAACTCAAAGACATTTACCAGCAACAATTTTTAGGTTTTAACGGCAAACAACCTTTAAATGATCAACTTAATTTTTTAAGCGACGTGCGTTTTTTTAATAGTGAAGAAACTGGAAGTAAAAAAATAGGAGAGGTCGATAACCGACATATTAGTGGCTTATTTGGTTTGAACTATCAAAACCATACAGTTTCTTTGGGCTACATGCAGTCATTTGGCTCGACTGGTTTGCCGTTTTTGTCGGGAACCGAAAGTCCGGTTGTGCTTGATTTTATGAGTTCTGACTACTCAAATAAAGATGAAAAAGTCTATTCGATTCGTTATGAATATGACTTTAAAAATGCACGACTAGGGGATGTTTCGTTAAACGGTCTGCGCTTTATGACTCGCTATGCAAAAGGCGAAGACATTGATTTACTGCAATATGGTGATCAGCGTTTTAAAGAAGAGTCGATGGAATTTGATTTAGGCTATAAAATTCCTGAAGGTAAGTTAAAAGGTTTGGGAGTGCGAGCTCGTTTTTCTCACTATCGCAACGATATGCCTACCAATATGACCTTTCATTCGACAAATGAAACGCGGTTAAATGTCGATTACACTTTTAAGTTTTAACACTCAATATTTATTAAATTAAAGACAAGTTAAAACATTGTGAGCAGCAATGTTTTAACTTTAGTTATCAACTTCACAAAATCCCTCTATAATACCGCCAATCTTATTAAAGCCACTTGAGTCGTTCATTAAACACATGGCTTTAATCTCTCATTTTTTTAAGTCAATTTCTTCGCTGTGATTCGGCTTATTTTTCAATATTTAGAATTTTATGTGTCTGTGCTGACACATAAAAATATTTAGGTGCCAGCATGGAAATCAAGGTTAATTATCTCGACAATCTTCGACAGGAAGCTAAGTTCGATGACTTTACGGTAATTGCCGATCAACCAATTCGCTACAAGGGTGACGGTTCGGCACCGGGCCCATTTGACTATTTTTTAGCATCGTCAGCATTGTGTGCCGCGTACTTTGTAAAAGTGTATTGTGCCGCTCGAGATATCCCAACCGATAATATTCGTTTATCGCAAAATAATATTGTTGACCCTGAAAACCGCTATAAGCAAACATTTAAAATTCAAATTGAATTACCAGCCGATATTTCAGAGAAAGATCGCCAGGGGATTTTACGTTCGATTGACCGTTGTACTGTTAAAAAAGTGATTCAAACGGGTCCCGAATTTATTATTGAAGAAGTTGAAAGCATCGATGCAGATGCACAAGCATTGTTATTGCCAAGTCTAACTTCAGAAAGCCATACCTATATTCAAGGTAAAGACCTGCCATTAGAAGAAACCATTGCCAATATGTCATCTATTTTGGCAAATTTGGGTATGAAGATTGAAATCGCGTCTTGGCGTAATATCGTGCCAAATGTGTGGTCATTACACATTCGTGATGCACAGTCTCCGATGTGTTTTACCAATGGTAAAGGTGCGACTAAAGAAAGTGCTTTAGCGTCTGCATTAGGCGAGTTTATTGAGCGTTTAAACTGTAACTTCTTCTATAACGACCAGTTCTGGGGTGAAGATATTGCCAATGCTGAATTTGTGCATTATCCAGATGAAAAATGGTTTAAACCGGGTCCAAATGGTGAATTACCTAAAGAAATCTTAGATGAATATTGTCTTGAGATTTATAACCCAGATGATGAGTTACTTGGTACACATTTATATGACACCAACTCAGGCAATGTAGAGCGTGGTATTTGCTCGTTACCTTTTGTGCGCCAGTCTGACGGTGAAGTTGTCTATTTCCCATCAAATTTAATTGAAAACTTGTACTTAAGTAATGGTATGAGCGCAGGTAACACTTTGGCAGAAGCCCAAGTTCAATGCTTGTCAGAAATTTTTGAACGTGCTGTTAAACGTGAAATTTTAGAAGGTGAAATTGCACTTCCAGATGTTCCAGAAGACGTATTAGCAAAATACCCAAGTATTGTTGCTGGTATTAAAGGTCTAGAAGAGCAAGGCTTCCCTGTATTAGTGAAAGATGCATCGTTAGGTGGTCAGTTCCCTGTAATGTGTGTGACTTTAATGAACCCGCGTACGGGTGGGGTGTTTGCGTCTTTCGGTGCGCATCCAAGTTTTGAAGTTGCATTGGAGCGTAGTCTGACCGAATTACTTCAAGGTCGTAGTTTTGAAGGCTTAAATGATTTACCTCAACCGACTTTCCAAAGTAATGCGGTTACTGAGCCAAACAACTTTGTTGAGCACTTTATTGACTCAAGCGGTTTGGTATCTTGGCGCTTCTTTAGTTCTAAATCTGACTATGACTTTGTTGAATGGGATTTTTCTGGCGAAGGCGAAGAGTCGAATGCAGAAGAAGCTGCAACACTGTTTGGTATTCTCGAAGAGATGGGCAAAGAGGTATATATGGCAGTCTATGAGCACTTAGGTGCGACTGCTTGCCGTATTTTAGTACCGGATTACTCAGAAATTTATCTCGTTGAAGATTTGATTTGGGACAACACCAATAAGGCACTTTTATTCCGTGAAGATATTCTAAATCTACATCGTTTAGATGATGAGCAGCTTGAGGCATTGGTTGAGCGCTTAGAGGAATGCGAGTTAGACGATTACACTGAAATCACCACACTCATTGGTATCGAATTTGATGACAATACAGTTTGGGGTCAACTCACTATCTTAGAATTGAAATTGCTAATTTATGTTGCTTTACAACAATTTGAAGAAGCAAAAGAGCTCGTTGAAACTTACTTGCAATACAACACCAACACCGTTGAGCGTGGCTTGTTCTATCAGTGCATGAATGTGGTGCTTGAAGTAATGTTAGATGAAGAACTAGAGCTTGAAGACTACCTGACTAATTTCCGTCGTATGTTTGGTGATACACGAATGGACGCGGTATTAGGTTCTGTCGATGGTAGCGTTCGTTTCTATGGTTTAACACCAACAAGCATGAAACTAGAAGGACTTGATCGCCATTTACGTCTGATCGAGAGCTATAAAAAGTTGCATGCAGCTCGTGCTAAAGCCGTAGCGGTGTAATTTAAAAAGCGAAAGAAAAAAGCCTATTTTTTAATAGGCTTTTTTTATAAAACAACTCGCAGTTTAAGCAGAAGCTTTGGTGATCTCTATGGTTTCTGCCTCTACTCTATGATCTTGTTGCTCACCCAAAGTATGTTTAGCCGGAATATAAGACATTGCGCGTTCTGCAAGAGCTGTAATGGTGAGACTTGGGTTAACCCCTAAATTTGCACCTAACATTGAACCATCTACAACATATAAGTTTTTATAGTTAAAGACACGGTTTTGTCCATCTACTACGCCACGCTCTGGACTTGAAGCAATTGCGCAACCACCCATACAGTGGGCTGTAAAAGGTACGTTAAACAAAATTTCGGTAATAGTCGTCATGGGGTGGCCATTAAACATTTTGGCAACTTTTTCGGTAAATGCATTGGCCTGCGGAATATACACAGGTAGCTTTTTACCTTCGCTCGATAACACCTTGCCAAAAGGCCAGAACCAATTACGTTTCAAGCGCATATTAATTGAGGCATCAGCTGTTTGCATCACCAAGAAAATTAAAGTCTGACGTGCAAAACTGACCGGATTACTCATGCGAAGGAAAATAAATGGATGGCAAATAAGTGCCCATAACCAAAAGAAGATACGCGTCCAACCCGGTTTACCTTTCGCCATATAAGTACACATAAGACCCATGGCATCTGAACCAGTTTGGTAACGTGTTGCTTCAATGTGGGTGTCATGGTCAATGTAAATACTTGAACCAATGGCCACACCTTTACTCATGTCGACATCTTTACCAAAAAAACGAACACCTAAAATTGACTCGGCATTGGTACGTACCCGATTACCCAAATCATCAGAAATATTTGGCAGAGAACCTGATTGTTTTAAACGGAACAACATTTCTTGGGTTCCCAAAGAAGATGCTGAGAAAATCACATTACGAACACGCCATGTACGGCGTTGTTTGTTAAACCATGAGCTTGAACATTCAGTCGTAACTTCATAGCCATCGCTGCCATCGGCTTTACCATTAAGTGGTTTAACATCAACAACTTTGGTTTCTTCGTAAACCTTGGCACCATTTTTTTCGGCAAAATACAAATAGTTTTTATCTAATGTATTTTTTGCGTTGTGCTTGCAACCTGTCATACAGCCGCCACATGCGGTACAGGTTCCGCGGTCTGGACCTACGCCGTTAAAATACGGGTCTGGGTAGGTTTTACCACCTTGTTCACCTTCGGGTGGAAAGAAAGTTGCAACGCGCGTCGGCTTAAACGTATGCCCAACACCAACTGCATCGCCCATTTTTTTGAGCATGTGGTCGGCAGGACCGAAAATTTTATTATCAGTCACACCAAGCATACGTTCGGCTTCAGCATAGTGCTGTGGCATTTCATTTTTCCAGTCCGCTGCATCTGCCCACGTGCCTTCATCCCAAATATGTTCAGGTGGAACAAGTAGGGTATTGGCGTAGGTGATTGAACCGCCACCTACAGCATTACCGCAAATAATGGTGACATGGCGAAAAAAACGCATGTTGAAATAACCAAAAAGTTTCATGCCCGGGCGCCAAATCCAGCGACGGGTATTCCAGTTATTTTTAGCAAAATCTTTAGCTTCCCAGCGTCGCCCCATTTCCATTACAGCAACTGAGTAGCCCTTTTCGGTTAGACGGCAGGCAGAAACACTACCACCAAAGCCTGAACCAATAATGAGGTAATCATAGTCATAATTGTTTGTTGTCATGCCGAGGACTCCTCTCTGGCGATATTTTTATATTGACTGTGTATGTTTATCAATGAATTGCCCAATGCGCTCAATCGAGTCATTAGATTCATTTAGTATACCCGCGTGGAACTGAAAAACATGTCCGACTCGGTCATAAATCTTCAAGTTCGTCGGAATACCATACTTTTCGGTTTGTTCAGCAAGGCGTTTTGCATCGTCTAATAAAACTTCTTCGGTACCGACATGAATTAGAATATGAGGTAATCCAGTTAAGTCGGCATAGAGTGGGGAACAGGTTGGATCGGTTGCCGATTTTTGGCCGCAATAGTTTTTTGCACACCAAGCTAACCAGTCCTCTGACAACATCGCATCTTGAGCAGCATGAGTTTTTATTGTGCTTCCAGAGAGGCTTAAGTCAACCCACGGTGAAAGTAAAGCTAATGCCGCTGGTAAAGGTAACCCCGCATTTCGTATTGCAATTGCAGTACTTAAACTCAGTCCGCCGCCAGCAGAGTCACCAGCGATCACGAGTTTTTTCGGGTCTTGTCCTTGAGCAAGTAAAGCTTTATAAACTGCAATTACCTCTTCAATAGCAGCAGGGCTTGTGTGCTCTGGGGCTAGGCGATATTCAGGTAACCAGACTTGTGCTTGAGCTGCATGTCCGATTTGAGCAGCAAGCTTAGTGTGACTTTTTGAGCTACCCACCACATAGCCTCCGCCATGTAAATACAAAATGCCGCGTCCTGATTGAGTCGTTTTGGGCTGAATATGGACTGTCGGTACTTGCGCAATGGTTTGCTTTTTTGTTTTATAGCCACGTGGCCCAAGCACAATTGCACTGGCTGCATTACTACAAAAACGTTGTAGCTTTAGTGGTGTTTTAGGGGATAAAGCTGGACGTAGTGTGGTACGAATAGTCAATGCAAGAAGCTGCTTCATAATAAGGACTCATACTAAGCATTTAATATCAGTCAGCATCTCTTAAAATGAAGAGTATGCTGACCACTGTTTTTATTTTGCTGATTTGTTGAGTAGGCGAGTTTGCCAAGCAGTGGCAGTTGCAAAAATCTTTTGGTAGCCTTGTGGCAGAATACGTTGAATCACATCAACGGCTTTCGCATCGGCTCCAATAAGTAAACGGCGGCGGTCCTTACGAACAGCTTCTAAAATTTGTTGAGCTGCATCATCAGCAGGGGTGCGAAGTAATTTATCGAAAGCATCCTGACTTTTTAGAGGATCCATTCCTAAAGACTGGACGCTATTATTCATGCGGGCAGCTTTGGCAATATTGGTACGAATACCACCCGGATGCACACAGGTCGCACTCACTCCAGCATTTTGTAGATCGAGTTCTTGGCGTAGGGATTCAGTGAAGCCACGAACGGCAAATTTACTAGCGTTATAAGCACTTTGAGTTGGTTGAGCTGTTAAGCCAAACATACTGGAAATATTAATAATATGCCCGTCACCACTTTGCTTTAAGTAAGGTAAAAACTCTTTGGTGCCATAAACTACACCCCAAAAATTAATACCAATGAGCCATTCAAGATCTTCGTAGCTCACCCCTTCAGCCGTACTACCTATTGCAACACCAGCATTATTAAAAATCAGGTTAACTTGACCATGCTCATCTACAACAGCTTTGGCCCAAGTTGCAACTTCATCACGCTTAGCTACATCGACTTTCTGAGTAGTGACTTTGACAGAATAGGGTGCTATCAGATCGACTGTTTTAGCTAATCCAGCTTCACTAATGTCAGAAAGTGCCAGATGGCAACCTTGTTTGGCTAATGCAATGGCAAGTGCTTGTCCAATACCAGAACCCGCACCTGTCACAGCTGCGACTTTATTTTTAAAAGACTTCATAAAATTCTCCGTTTATTTTTCTCATTTCCTATGGTGAAGCTTGTTTAAGAAATAGCCGAAACCTGAGTGTAGTTTTCAACATCGAAGCGACGAGTACGTTGACGATATTCAAGAGTAAAACCTGGCCAATTATTGGTATTTTTACCCTCAGCAGTTTGATACCAACTGGTACAACCTTGAGCCCAGACAGTTTTTTTCATTTTTTCTTGAATGCTTTGATTAAACTCATGTTGAACTTCTGCACGAACATTGGTGAACAGAAGTTTGTTTTGTAGGGTTGTTTGAATGGCATCTAAAATATAATTCACTTGGCTTTCAATCATATATACAATTGAGTTGTGCCCAAGATTGGTGTTTGGACCATAGAGCATAAAAAAGTTTGGAAAACCACTTACAGTTAAACCGAGATAAGCTTCTGCACCATCTTTCCATGTGTCTTTTAAGGTGCGACCATCAAGACCTGTAATTTGCATTGGCGCCATAAATTCTGTTGCGGCAAAGCCTGTACCATAAATAATGGTATCGACTTCACGCAGATTTCCTTCCGTATCTAAAATTCCATTTTCAGTAATTTCTTGAATGCCCGTATTAATCACATCGACATGAGGCTGAGTCAGTGTTTCATACCAATGGTTAGAAATTAAAATACGTTTGCAACCAATTGGATAATCCGGCATTAAGCGGTGGCGCAGCTTCCCATCTTTAACGACTTTACGGATGTGACGCTGAAATAAATATTCCACCAAAGGCATTTCATTTAAAGAAGTTGTAAAAGCAAGTAGGCGAATTTCATGATGTCCATATTGCAAAGCACGGTCTAGACTTTGCAAAATCGGTAGTTTGCGGAAAGCTTTTTTCTCTAAAGGCTGGTAAACCCGATCTGGTTTAGGAATCACGTAAGGTGCGGAGCGTTGATAAACATCGAGATGAGCAACCTGTTTAGCAATTTCAGGGACGAACTGAATTGCACTTGCACCTGTACCAATCACTGCAACACGTTTGCCAGTTAAATCATAATCATGGTCCCAACGTGCTGAGTGAAATGCCTTACCCTTAAAGTTTTCAATACCTTTAAGTTTTGGATAAGCAGGACGGTTGAGTTGGCCTACCGCACCGACTAGAAACTCAGCTTCAAACTGTTCACCAGTCGTACTTTGAATGTGCCATACACCTTGCAGTGCATCAAATTCAGCACTGGCAATTTCAGTATTAAATTGAACATGCGGACGAATATCATATTTATCCGCACAGTGGCGTAAATATTGATAAATCTCTTGAGATGTCCCATAGCGATTTTTCCAGCCTAGCTCTTGCTCAAAAGAAAAAGAATACAGATGAGAAGGCACATCACATGCAGCACCTGGATACGTATTGTCACGCCAGACACCACCAACATCGCTAGCTTTTTCAAAGAGCGTAAATTGTTCAAAACCTGCTTGTTTGAGACGAATGGCAAGTCCTAGACCACCAAAACCTGTGCCAATAATGGCGATGCGTACATTTTTATTTGAATTAGATGACGAGTTAAACATGGGCTGCTCTAAATCCTTAAAAACAGTGAGCGAAAAAATCGCAATTTCCTGTATGCAGAATAGACGTTTATTAACTTGATTTAGAGGATGGATGAGGACAAAATATTGTGATTCGAGGACATTCTGAGCAATACAGTGAAGTATGCATGGGCATTTGAACGCAGTGTACATAGTGTTCGGTTAATGGCTGATTTCGCGATGGAATCAGGCATCTCTTATCAGACAATTTTGCAAGGGACTGGGCTTAGCCAACAACAATTACTTGACCCTAATATGGTGGTGACAGGCCATCAGGAATTACAGTTGATTCATAACTTGGTTGAGCAACTAGGAGACAGACCAACATTAGGCTTAGAGGTCGGCACACGCTATCATTTCACCACATTTGGGCCATTAGGTATGGCTCTGATGAGTAGCGCTAGCATTCGCGAAGCATTAGATTTGGCCTTGACCTATTTTACCTTAACCTTTGCTTTTACCCGCTTTGATGTGTCGGATACACCACAAGGAATCCGTATTGAAATTGATGAGCAAGATATTCCATCTTCAGTACGTCAATTCATTATTGAACGCGATGCCGCTGCGCTCATTACGGTACAGCGAGATTTGGTGCAGGACAATTTTTGCCAATATTTGGCTTTTTCTTTCCAACCCAAAGGTGATGCCGAGCCTTATCGGAATTTATTTGGGGTCATGCCAGAATTTGGCGCAGCTAAAAATTTTGTAATTCTGGATCCGCAAAAAGTAGACCAAAAGTTGCTTATGGCGAATGAGTTGGTTTTGCACACTGCAGAAGAACAATGCCGTCAAATATTAGAAAAGCGCCAATCACAAAATAAATTTACAACCTTAGTGCAACAGCAGCTGATGAGTATGCGCGGGGAAATGCCATCTATGGATATAGTGGCTGAACGTTTGCATTTAAATGTTCGTACTTTACGCCGTCATTTGGCATTAGAGGGAATGACTTTTATTCAAATTCGTGAAGAGGTTAGGCAGGTTTTAGCTGAGCAATATTTGGCATTATCAAAAGTTTCGGTTGAGCAGATTGCCGAGTGGTTAGGTTATGCAGAACCTGCCAGTTTTATTCATGCTTATAAAAGATGGCATGGGAAAACACCTCATGCCATGCGGCTTAACAACCAATAATCAAATTATCTTTATTTCTTTAAACGCAAATGCAGCAAACGCGTTGCTGATGTGTGGCGAATTTCATCAATCCTTCCATTAAAATATCGTTCAGTAATGGCTTCACCTGAAAGATCTTCGACTACTTCAAATCCCATCTGCTCCACTGCATGATGTAAGTCTATTGGTTTAAATTGGCCCAATAAAGGCTCTTTCAGCAAATAGGTAAATTGTGCAACGCCCATACTTCCAAGTCGCTCAATACCGTTTAATTCCTGAAAATCGGTCGAATAGTCGAGTACCACTTCACTACCGTTTGCAGCAAATTCAGCAATACTTTTTAAAGTTTGTAATGTCGTTTGCGGATTTAAATAGTGCGTTGTGCCTAACCACGAAAAAAATGCAGGAGCAGATGAATCATAGATACTTCTGTTTAATGCTTCTGAAATAGACTCTTTCTCAAAGTTAATCGCAACAAATTCAACGGTAGCAGGAATATTCCCTAACTTTTTTAGCTTAGTCTGTTTGGCCGCTTGAGTATCAGGATGATCCACTTCAAAAATTTTCAAAGTAGGGTAGTGGTGTGATTCACGTAGTACAAAAGAGTCTAGGCCAGCACCCACTAATACATATTGTTCAGTGTTCTGTTGAACTGCTAGATCAAGTAAATCTTCGGCATAACGGGAGCGCCCGACCACTTGCCCAGTAAGTAAACCTAAAGTGCGGTTTAACACCGCAGAATTCATGAGTTTAACAATCAGTGTGTTAGATAGAAGTTTTTTCCAGCCTTTACTCGTTAGTTCAAAAGCATAAGGGTCTGAAAATACAGGGTTCTGTGTATTTTGAAAATGATTGGCTCGTAATGCAGCAGCGGCTTCAGCAGTACGACTAGATTGACCTTCTTTCATCTTTATCCTGTTTTTTTATTTCTTGAAGATATTCAACGAAGAAGGCAGTGCATTTCATGAAAACCTAAAATACACTGCCTATTTCTTACAACTGATTTGATCGAAAATACAAATTAGTGAGTTTTTGTCGTTTGATACGTCACTTCATAATCTTTCAAATCTACTTTTTTCAAACGCTGTTTAAGTTTTTTCAATGACCAAGGCCATGCGGCAAAGTTACGACCGTTGGCATCAAGGTAGTAACTCTTACATCCGCCGCTATTAAATACGGTCGTTTGTAAGTGCTTTTGTACTAAATCATTATGCTTTTTAATCACATCAGATTTAACATTTAACTTGCTAATTCCTTTGTTTTTAATTTTCAATAAGCCATCTACGATATAGTCGAGCTGTGCCTCTGCTAAACCAATGAAAGAATCATAAACCAGTACGTTAGGTCCTAAAATTAAAAATGCATTTGGTACATTTTCAATGTTGGTTCCTAAATAAGCCTCTGGTGAACTATCTTTCCAAATATCTTGTAAACATTGACCTTTTTCATTAAACACACGTTTACCGATTGGCGGGTGAGATACTTCAAAGCCTGTACCCCAAATAATCACATCAACTTCGTGGCGTTCACCATTCGCAGCAACCACTGTGTTGCCTTCTACTTTCACTAAACCATGTGGAATAAGTGTGGTATTCGGTGCTTGTAAAGCAGGGTAATAGTTGTTAGCAAACAAGATACGTTTACAACCAATGTCAAAGTTCGGCGTTACGTTTTTACGTAGCACTGGGTCGTTAATTTGCAATTTAAGTAATTGCTTACCCAATACATTGACTGGTTTTAGGGCAAGTGGATTACGTAAACCAAAGTTAATTGCATTCAGCGTTAACGCGACACTTTTACGCCAGCTCGCCTGAATAGCTGGATATTTTGCAATGACTGATTTACTAAACTCGCCCAAGTCTGTATCTGGTTTTGGCAGTACCCAAGGTGCTGTACGTTGGAACACAAACAGTTCTTTCGCTTTTGGTTGGATTTGTGGCACAAACTGAATAGCAGATGCACCAGTACCAATTACGGCAATGCGTTTACCTGTGAGGTCATAATCATGATTCCATTTCGCTGAATGGAACATTTCGCCTTTAAATGTTTCTAAGCCTTCAAGACGTGGAATTTGAGCTTC
Source organism: Acinetobacter sp. WU_MDCI_Abxc222 (assembly GCF_025514755.1). NCBI lineage: Bacteria > Pseudomonadati > Pseudomonadota > Gammaproteobacteria > Moraxellales > Moraxellaceae > Acinetobacter > Acinetobacter sp. WU_MDCI_Abxc222. Next base: position 799,678 of record NZ_JAHPVG010000001.1, on the reverse strand, counting down.
GGTAATTGGACCTGTGGCAAAAATAACGGTTTTAGATAAATATTGCCCAGTAGTGGTGTCAAGCACCCACACATGCCGTGAGTCATCCCACGCTGCGTTAAGCAACTCGTTGTTAAACTCGATTTTAGAAGTAACATTAAATTCGTTACTCACATCTTCCAGATAACTTAAGATTTCTGGTTGGCGCGCAAATAAATGGCTCCATTTTGCACTTGGTGCAAATGAGTAAGAATAAAGAGCAGAAGGTACATCGCAGCCACAGCCTGGGTAGGTGTTTTCACGCCATGTTCCACCAACACGACTAGCTTTTTCAATAATTTTATAATTGGTATAACCAACTTGATCTAGGCGAATGGCAGCAGCGATCCCTGAAATGCCCGCACCCACAATAAAAGTATCGAAAATATGGCTTGGTGATTTGACAGCTTTTTTTGCTGATGCATTTGTTTTCATTTGAGCAGTCATATGTGTACTACCTATAAATTTCTTATTTAAATAATTTGTACGATGTGCCAAGGAACTTGGTATACAAGCTTGGGGATGCACGTTTCATGAGCCAGAATAACTTCGCATCAATTTGAGGAATGGTATACATCTCATCCTGATCAAGGCGATTAAGGGTTAATCTTGCAACATCGTCACTTGTGGTGAGCGCATAGTTCATCAGTGCATGGTCTGCTAGCTTTGAATAACGTCCTGGAATTCGACCATTTTTAATGATATTGGTGGGTACCAGCGTCGGGCAGAGCACATTCACTTTAATATTAAACTTACGCAGTTCGGCAGAAAGAGTTTCTGAAAGCGCACGCACACCCGCTTTAGTCACGTTATAAGCAGTCATTTCTGGTGCAGCCGTGTAAGATGCCGCAGATGCCACATTAATAATCGCGCCGTAACCTAACTTTTTAAACTTGGGAACAAATGCATGACAACCATGAATAACACCCCAAAGGTTAATATTCATGACCCAGTTCCAGTCTTCTAGGGTTAGCTCATCAAACTTGCCACCCAAACCCACACCAGCATTATTAATGACAAGAGTTACAGGGTGCCCAAGCAAGATTTCAGCAGTCTCAGCGAGATGGTTAACTTGTTCAGCATTACCCACATCACAGCGCATAGCAAAAGCTTTTGCGCCTTCTTGTTCAAGAAGTTTTACTGTTTCTTCAGCAGCTTCGAGATTAATATCTGCACACACTACGCTACCACCACGTTTCGCAAGTTCAATTGCAAAACTTCGACCAATCCCACTGCCTGCACCCGTCACTACGGCATAAGCTTTTTGGCTTGGTTTAACTTTCTTTTTGCCAAATAAAATCATGATTCATCCATAAATAGCTTGAAGAGATACCAGCTACCTATTCGATAGCTGGAAATACAGGACGATTAAGACATGCGTACTGGTGGGGTAAATTCTTTAACAAAGTAAGGAGCAATTGCGCCGCCTTCTGTCAGCAATTTCTTTTTGTAATACTCAAGATATTCAGTCGTATCATGATCATTTGGATGAAAGTCTGGGCGTAAGTAGTCAAGAATTTGACCAATCGTACTGCCGAAAACTCCGTCTTTTGGACCAAAGATTAAGCCTACACCACGACGGGCGTCCTTCCAGAATTTCAAGGTCAGCATCTCTTGTGGCTTTCTTAACACAGGCACAAATAATGTAGTCGCAGGGATTAAACCTAAAATGGTAAATAGCGCGAGGAAAAAACCAGACGCACGTAGTGCATAACTACCATTTAAAAGTTGATAGACATCATAGGCAATATCTTTATGCTCAGACTCTTCAAGCATATGCCACATCCAAAGTGCGCGGCTTTTTTCGTCATTTGAATAATAGAAGTTCTTTTCATGCTTCATCATGTATTCAGCAAGTACCGCAGTAAAATGCTCAATACCCGCCATCATTGATAATTTGAGTGGCTGTGGAAACTTTAAGAAAACATATTTAAAGAAGTTTGAGCCAAGAAAACGATATAGAGCGACAGGATATTCAGCATCTTGAAGGGCATCGTTATATTCATTGTGCAATTTCGAGTGAATTGCTTCTTGGCCAATCAACGACGTTACTCGCTGCTTTAATATTGGATCTTTGATAAATTCACGGTGATGGCGAGCGGTTTCAATAACCAGATCTTCACCATAAGTTAAAAATACTGAGAGAGTGGCAAAAAACAAAGTAGCAAATTGATTGTCCATATAGAATCTGACATCAATTTCTTTACCATCAAAACCAATATTTAAATGTCTGATCGGAATTGAGCTTTTGCTAGCAAAATCTGGTAGCTCAATTTCACGCTGAAATTTAAGTTTGTTGAATGATTTTTTAACTGCGGTCGAGATCATGGCGACACCCTGAAGCAAAGTAGTGGTGCATTTTGATGAAAATTAATAAACTCAATGATCAACAAAGCACTGTAAAATTCCATTTTCAAAAACAGATAATTCTCTGCATTGACTACGGTGTTGTTGCTCCGTTATTTGTTTGATTATTTGGCTGAATAACGGAAGAAGAACCGAGGCAGACAAAAGAGCTGCTTAAAGAGTCTTCTTTAATTTTTTCATATTAATCTGACATTATGTTCGGATTCAATTCGGGTAAATTTTTAAATATATAAAAGTATTTTATAGACATTCTTTGTAATAATAATTTTAAATAAATTTGATTTATATTTTTGAAATATAACAAATTAAATTTATTCCTGATCTCGGAAAATAGTAAATAAAAGCATCGATTGATTGATAAGTTGAGATCTGTTTTTCTCAGTTTTTCTGATTAAGTTTGACAACTATTCGGATTTTGTTTTTTTATTTCTACCGAGTTAGATTACATGCTAATCTGACTTTATGTTCGGATTATTGATTAGATCGTATGACTACGCGTAAACCTCGTCAAACTCGAGCCAAAGTCACTGTCGACACGATTATTGAAGCAGGTTTTATTGCAGTGGCACTTCATGGACCGAGTGGAACCACGACACGTCATATTGCAGAAATTGCAGGGGTGAGTGTCGGGTCTTTATACGAATATTTTAAAAATAAAGAAGAAATTTATGATGCGATGAATCACTTTTTTGTTCGGGAAATTCTGGACATGATTACAGAGCTTACACCGACGATTTTACAATTGGAGTTAGAGCCTGTCATTGAAATGATTTTTTATACTTTTAGTGATTTATTAAAGAAAAATAATGACCGCTATTTGACTGTTTTGCGCTATGCAGGGGAATTGCAGTACGACAAATACATTCCCAAAATTGAACAAGCTTTAATGGAAGTCATCATGAAATATATGATGCATAATCCCAAATACCTAAAAATTAATAATTTACCCGTAATTACATATATATGTATCAATAGTGGAATTTTTAATGTCGCACGGCATCTTATTTTGCCAAACCCTTATATTAGTTTTGATGAAATGGTACAAGGGCTAAGCACGATGATCATGAGTTATATCAATACAGAGATGGCGCGTTCAGAAGAGCATTGAGCAGAGATAGCATTTTCATAAGTCGACTAAACAATATAAAAAGCCCTCACATAAAGTTTATGTGAGGGCCTAGTTGCATTATGGCATGGTTGGAACTTCTTCAGGACGCATATCGAAAATCAAAATTTCGGCGTTATCACCATTGGTAAACGATAAGCTTCCACCGTCACGAATACGTGCTGCGTCGCCAGTATTAAAAGTTTTACCATTTACATCAACACGACCTTTGGCAACGTGTAGGTACACATAACGACCCTCAGGAATTACAAATTCAGCAGTTTCTTCACCATCAAAAAGACCTGAGTAAATATTAATGTCTTGTTTGATCGATAAAGTTTTCTCACCACCTTTTGGTGAGATGATCAAATGCAATTTACCGCGTTTATCTGCTTCATCAATATGAACTTGTTGATAGCCTGGCTCTGTATTCACTTCATTTGGAACAACCCAAATTTGCAAGAAATGAACACCTTCTTGAGCTGAGTGGTTAAATTCACTATGAGCAACACCACGACCTGCACTCATTAGTTGAATGTCACCCGGCACAATCACAGAACCTGTACCCATTGAGTCTTTATGCTCTAATGCGCCTTCAAGCACATAGGAAATAATTTCCATATTGCGGTGAGGGTGAGTACCAAAGCCTTTAGATGGAGCAACGTTATCATCGTTAATTACAAGGAGGTCCGAAAAACCGACTTGTTTAGGATCCCAATAGTTAGCAAATGAAAAGCTATGTTTTGATTGTAACCAACCATGATGTGCTGCACCACGCTCGTGAGATAAACGCATATCAAACATGATGTATTCTCCTCATTTAATTTTTTATCTGAGTGCATTTTATCGTAGCGTTTATGGGAATAAAGCTCTAAAAATAGAAAGCTTGGTGTGATTTATGGAACGATGAAACTTGAACGTAATGTTGCTAATCGAAAGATAGTAATAAAAGCTATTTCTTAAATAAGATGAAGATTACGTTGAATAGAATTTTCTTTGTAAGCTGGAGGAGAAACACGGAAATTAGTAGCTAAAGAAACAATTTTAAAGAAAACTGCATAAACAAAAATAGCTCCTTTTTATTTCATTTGAAGCTCGGTAAATAAAAAAGAAATTTTAAGCCCTATACACATTTGTCTATACCTTGTCTTTAAAATAACTTAATAATTAAATGTGATAAAAAATAATATTAAAAAATAACTAAAATAAGTTCTAATAAAATAAAGGTACTTTTCAATGGAAAAGTTTAATAATTATTGGTAATTTTATGAATATTTTAAAAATCACATTTATTTTCAATTGCTTGAGTGGTAATGTGTTATTGTAAATAAATGTGAAAATATTCACAAAGCTATAATTTTTTGTTAAGATCATTAACATTAAAAACATAGAGATAATAATAATGATCAATAAAGTATTAATAGTGTTGTGTGTGGGTATCGTCTTTGTATTAGGGTATTGGGTGTATTTAGATACTCAAAATAAAAGGCATCAAGAGCTAATGCGGATCATACAAGAAGCTGAAAAAAATTTACAAAGTATCGAGCGAAATCCTAATCATGCTCATCATAGCAATTTAGCCTCTTATAATATGCAACAATATATAGGCGAGAAAAAAATTATTTTTTAGCAATATTGAGCTATAAATTTCTAATTTTTACAGTGCCATTGGTCATATCTTTTCATAAATTTTGATCATGTTTCTCTTGAATCTGTTAAACTTATTGAACGTATAGTAAAAAAGCTGCATAGGGGTTATGCAGCTTTTTTGTGTTTCAAGAGGGGCTGTGGTTATTTTCTACGTATACAGCTAGAAACCAAATGAGTGGCATATTTGTTGCTTCTTAAATTTGAGATTCTTGTTTATAGGACTGAACAGAAAAACAATATTGTTCAGAGACCTACATAGACGTAAATATTTCACAGTTCAGATTTTGCATAGAGGCTACTTATGGCGGCGCCCAATTCTTCGGTAGGCTGGTTAGAGCGTTTATTTAAGCTAAGCGACAATAAAACCACTTTCCGAACTGAAGTTCTTGCTGGTGTAACTACATTCCTAACGATGTGTTACATCATTATTGTCAATCCACTCATTTTATCTGAAACCGGCATGGATCATGGTGCCGTATTCGTTGCGACCTGTTTGGCAGCAGCAATCGGATGTTTAGTAATGGGGATCATTGCTAATTATCCAATCGCACTGGCCCCTGGTATGGGTTTAAACGCTTACTTTACCTATTCGGTTTGTATGGGAATGGGCGTGCCATGGCAAACAGCTTTAGCCGCTGTTTTTGTTTCAGGCCTTGTCTTTCTTGCAATTAGCTTCTTTAAAATTCGTGAAGCGATTGTTAATGCGATTCCAATGTCACTTAAGTTTGCAATCGGTGGTGGTATTGGTTTGTTCCTAGCACTGATTGCACTAAAAAATGCTGGAATCATTGTTGATAACCAAGCGACATTAGTTGGTTTGGGTGATATTAAACAGCCTACAGTATTATTAGCGTTATTCGGATTTTTAATGATTGTGGTTTTACACCAATTAAAAGTTCGTGGCGCAATCATTATTAGTATTTTAGTTGTTACGGCCATCGCTACTGCTTTAGGTTTAAATGAATTTAAGGGTGTAGTGGGTCAAATTCCTTCAATTGCACCAACATTCATGCAAATGGACTTTGAAGGTCTATTTACTGCAAGTATGGTTGGCGTCATTTTCGTATTCTTTATTGTCGACTTGTTTGACAGTACAGGTACTTTGGTTGGTGTTTCGCACCGTGCAGGTCTTTTACAAGACGGTAAATTACCCCGTTTGAAGAAAGCATTATTTGCAGACTCTACTGCAATCGTTGCAGGTGCTGCATTAGGTACATCTTCAACTACACCATATATTGAATCAGCTTCAGGTGTAGCAGCAGGCGGACGTACTGGTTTAACTGCTGTTGTGGTTGCAGTTTTATTTATCTGCTGTTTATTTTTAGCACCTCTCGCTCAATCTGTACCAGGTTTTGCAACGGCGCCAGCTTTATTGTTTATTGGTGTATTGATGATCCAAGGGATCACTCACATTGATTGGGATGATATTACTGAAGCTGTTCCAGCATTTTTAACCATTGTATTTATGCCATTCACCTATTCAATTGCTGATGGTATTGCAATGGGCTTTATTAGCTATGCATTAGTTAAATTATTCACGGGGAAGGCAAAAACTGTACCGTACATGGTATGGATTATTGCTGCACTTTGGGTATTTAAATTTATCGCGTTTGGCGGTTAATATGATTTTTTATAATTTTCTTCTTGAGCTATCTTAGACATAGTTTTCAATAAGAAGAAAATTATAAAAGGGTGTGATTTTGACCACACCCTTTTTCTTTAGACGTGGAGTTAATATGAATCAAGTCGAGCTGATTCGCGCCTTGCCAAAAGCCGAATTGCATGTACATATTGAAGGGACTTTCGAACCTGAATTAATGTTTGCAATTGCCCAGCGCAATCAGATTCAGATTCCTTACAAATCTGTTGAAGAAGTAAAGCAAGCTTATAACTTTCATAATCTTCAATCATTCTTAGATATTTACTATGCTGGGGCGAATGTTCTTGTACATGAACAAGACTTTTATGATTTAGCATGGGCTTATTTTGAGAAATGTGCCGAAGATCATGTCGTTCACACAGAAATGTTCTTTGACCCGCAAACCCACACTGACCGTGGTATTGCATTCTCAACAGTGATTAATGGTTTAAAACGCGCTTGTGCAGATGCCAAAGCTAAGTTTGGTATTAGCTCTCAACTGATTATGTGTTTCTTACGTCATTTAAGTGAAGAAGCTGCATTTGAAACACTTGAGCAGGCTTTACCATTTAAACAAGACATTATTGCAGTTGGCCTTGATTCAAGTGAAGTAGGGCATCCGCCAGCTAAATTTGAACGTGTTTTTGCTAAGGCGCGTGAAGAAGGTTTCTTAATCGTTGCTCACGCTGGCGAAGAAGGTCCGCCTGAATATGTATGGGAAGCTTTAGATCTACTTAAAGTGAATCGTATTGATCATGGTGTGCGTTCTGAAGAAGACGAACAATTAATGGCGCGTTTAATTAATGAAAAAATGCCATTAACAGTTTGTCCTTTAAGTAACTTAAAGCTATGTGTTGTTAAGGATATGAAAGATCATAATATCCGCCGTCTTTTACAAAAAGGCGTACACGTGACGGTTAACTCAGATGACCCTTCATATTTCGGTGGTTATATGAATGATAATTTCTTTGCCATCCAGCAAGCATTAGACTTAAACAATGATGAGTTGAAGCAACTCGCAATTAACTCTTTTGAAGCCTCTTTCATTTCAGATGAAGAGAAACAAAAGTGGATTGCAGAAATCCAAAAAATTTAAATAAAAAAACCGCCTATCTCAGGCGGTTTTTTTATACATACGTTTTATTTAGGTTGTTTGGTCATACTATTTAAAATATTGTCTTTATCAACAAAGTGATGTTTTAAAGCTGCTAGTACATGCCCAACAATCAGCAAGCCTGCAAACCAAGAAATATAAATATGTAAAGGTTTAACGATAGCTAAAAGCTCATCATTTTTTTGAACTAAACGTGGAATATCAAATAAATATAAAACTGGAGCCGGATGGTCTGCACTCCAACTAAATAGACATCCAGTGATAGGTAAAGCCACCAAAATCACATAAAGTAACAGATGACCAATGTGAGCCAGAGTTTTCATCATCGGTGACATGGTGTCAGGTAGTTTTGGAGCTGGATGTGTATAGCGCCATAAAATCCGGATAATCACCAAAAAGATAATGGTGGTTGCAATATTTTTGTGCAGCGTAATGACATCACCTTTAATGGTACTAGTATCATAACTTAAAAAATTTCCACTATAAAAGCCAATAGCCCATGCTGCGATGAAAATGATTGCCATCACCCAATGCAGGATTTGTGCGGTACGGGTGTAATACTGAGAGGAAGCAGCAGGCATAAAAGACCCTTTTTTTGTCGTTTTGATTCGTGATTTTAGGTGAAAGCACAGATTTTGAGAAATGTTTTAAATGTAACAGAGCGTGCTAAAAACAGAACGTTTTTCCCCAAAAGAAACATTTAATGAGTTGAGTTTAACCAGTGAAAATAGTTTGCATAAATGCATCAAATTATTTGTTTCTTCTAAAGTCGAGTTTAGGCACAATACGCGCTGCCAACGTTCAATCAAAGGAAAAAATGATGAAAAAATTGATGCTTGCTCTAGCACCAGTTGTTTTAGCTTTAACAGCATGTGCAACGACTACAGGAACTGACACGGGCGCTCCTGCACAAACTACAACTCAACAATTGGGAGTTGCTGCGTTAAAGGTTGCTGTAAATGCAAAATGTATTACAGAGATTAATAATGTTGCGGCTTGGAAAACAGCAACAAAATATATGACTGCTGAGCAACGTGATAGCATTCAAACAAATGTATGTGGTTGTGTGAGTGAAAAGGCTCCAAACAGTGTGACAGCTGTAGAATTAGCGGCAGCTGCACTTGATGTAAATACACGTGCTACAATCGTAAACCAAGTGGTTTCTAAAACTGTAAATGCTTGTGTGGCAGAAGCTTTACAAAAGTAATTAATGATTTTGTATTAAAGAAGGCTGATTATATTGATCAGCCTCTTTTATTTAAAGGTAGTGAGTCGATGTTTATTGCTGGTGTAGATGAGGCGGGACGGGGGCCTTTAGTAGGTTCGGTTGTGGCAGCGGCCGTTATTTTAGATCCGAATAATCCAATTTTAGGATTAAATGATTCTAAAAAATTAACTGAAAAGAAACGTGAAAAGTTGTTTATTGAAATACAAGAAAAAGCCTTAGCTTGGTCAATTGCTGAAGCAACACATGCTGAAATTGATGAGCTAAATATTTTACAGGCAACTTTTTTGGCTATGCAGCGCGCTGTTGATGGCTTAAAAACTCAACCTCAAAAAGTGATTGTCGATGGTAATCAAATTCCTAAAGGAATTATTATTCCTTGTGAAGCGATTGTTGGTGGGGACGCAAGCCATGCTGAAATTAGTGCAGCAAGTATCTTGGCAAAAGTGACACGAGATCGACAAATGGCGGAATTAGATCAGCAATATCCGTTATTTGGTTTTGCCAAACATAAAGGATATCCAACCAAAGCACATTTTGAAGCGATTGCCGTGCATGGTGTGATTGATCAGCATCGTCGTAGTTATGCACCTGTTAAACGTGCGTTAGGTCTATAAATACAACCACTTAAAAAATTTAAAGCGACTATAAAGTCGCTTTAATTAGGGAGAGAACAACTTCATACTAACGATTGAAGTTTTTCTGTGCATAATTATCATCTTCATAAGAAACTTGATAATCTTGATCAAGATGTTGAAGGTGTTCATGCATTGCACGTTCATGTTGAATACGTTGATAAATTTCTTCGCGATGAACAGAAACCTCTTTTGGTGCATTCACACCAATACGAACTTGGTTTCCTTTGACGCCAAGCACAGTAACACTGACTTGATCCCCAATCATTAATGTTTCCCCGACACGGCGGGTCAGAATCAGCATGTTTATCTCCTTGCTAAACGCTTAAAACTGCAATATTGGTACCCAAATAAAAAGCTCAACCTCAGTTTTCAGTCAGATTCTAACAGAAATATGAGAACAAAGTCATATTTTGATAATCTCTGCCAAAAAACTTTCCGTTTAATATAACAGAGCCGCTATAAAAAAAACTATAGCGGCTCTGTGTTTTCTTTGATTATTGTCGGACAAGTAGACATTTTTTAATGAATTCTTGACCGGTTGGTAAAATTAAGCGCGAGCGCTGCTTTCACCATGTTCACGATCCAAACCAAAAGCGGTATGTAAGCAGCGAACAGCAAGTTCAAGATATTTCTCGTCGATAATCACAGAAACTTTAATTTCAGAAGTTGAAATCATAAGAATATTGATACCTTCATCAGCAAGGGCAGTGAACATTCTGCTCGCTACACCTGCGTGTGAACGCATACCTACACCAACGATAGATACTTTAACGATGTCATCACGTGTTGAAACTTCACGTGCGCCAATATTTTTAGCAGTTTCATTTAAGATTTTTTCAGCTTTCGCTAAATCAACACGGTTTACAGTGAAAGTGAAATCTGTTGTGCCATCTTCTTCAACATTTTGCACTATCATATCGACTTCGATATTGGCATCACTTACTGGTGATAAGATTTTAGAAGCAATGCCTGGTTCATCAGGTACACCTAAAATCGTTAATTTTGCTTCGTCACGGTTAAAAGCAATACCTGCAATAATTGGCTGTTCCATAGTATCTTCTGCCTCAGTAGTAATGAGTGTACCAACATTTTCTTTAAATTCGTCGTCAAAAACGCCGTCGTCGTCATTATCAAAGCTTGATAATACACGTAAAGGAACTTGATATTTCCCGGCAAACTCTACTGAGCGAATTTGTAAAACTTTAGAACCTAATGATGCCATTTCTAGCATTTCTTCAAAAGAAATACGGTCGATTTTTTTGGCTTTAGGAGCAACGCGAGGGTCAGTGGTGTAAACACCATCTACATCAGTGTAAATCTGGCATTCGTCAGCTTTTAAAGCAGCAGCAAGAGCAACACCAGAAGTATCTGAACCACCTCGACCTAGTGTTGTGGTATTTCCATTAGCATCAAAGCCTTGGAAACCAGCAACCACAATAACACGGCCTGCATCTAGGTCATTGGTCATGACATCTGTATCAATAGACTCGATACGCGCCTTGGTAAATGCACTGTCAGTTTTAATACCGACTTGACGTCCGGTATAGGATTTAGCTTCCACACCAATCGAATTAAGTGCCATAGCTAACATGGAAATCGTCACCTGTTCACCGGTTGAAACCATTTGGTCTAACTCACGTGGGTCAGGTGTTTCGGTAATGGCTTTAGCGAGAGCAAGTAAGCGGTTTGTTTCACCACTCATTGCAGATACGACCACAACAACCTTGTGACCGTGATCATGCCAACGCTTCACACGACGAGCAACATTTAAAATGCGCTCGGGGGTACCCATAGAAGTACCGCCATATTTTTGAACGATTAATGCCATAGTTGTTCCATATAAGCCATGACCCTGAGAGGCTTTTCAGGGTCAGTTACACAAAAAGTGAAGTCTTATTTTTGTTCAAGCCATGCAGGTAATGCTGCGATAACTTGTCCAAACTTCTCGTTAAGTGGCGCGCCACCTTGTGCTAAGTCAGGTTTACCACCACCTTTACCACCTAGCTCAGTTGCTAGATGTTTGATGATGTCACCTGCTTTTAGAGTTGCAGTGTATTGTGATGCAACTGAAGCAAGTAGGCTAACTTTGTCACCCTCTACACCAGCTAAAACAATAACTGCATTCTCTAATTTCGATTTAACACTGTCGTGTAAGTTGCGAAGTGATTTTGCATCTACACCTTGAACAGTGGTAATAAGCGTTTGACGACCAGCAATGGTTTGTACCTGATCAATCAATTCTGACGCTTGGAAGTTTGCCAATTTCTGATTGAGCTGTTCAATCTGCTTTTGTAATGCAGAAACCAATTCAACATTGGCTTGTACACGCTCAACAGTTTGGTCTTTCTGTGCTTTTAATAAGCCATTAATGTGCTGGATATCAGCATCAGTTTTTTGTACTACATCTAGTGCTTTAGTACCTGTAACAGCTTCAATACGACGTACACCAGCAGCTACACCACCTTCAGAAGTGATTTTGAATAAACCAATATCACCTGTACGTTTAACGTGGATACCACCACATAGTTCAATTGAGAAGTTTTTCTCATCAATAATTGAACCCATAGAAAGTACACGTACTTCATCACCGTATTTTTCACCAAACAACATCATGGCACCTTTAGCTTTTGCAGCTTCGATATCAAGAAGTTCGGTTGTTACAGCACTGTTTGCAATAATTTCTGCATTCACTAAACGCTCAACTTGTTGTAACTGTTCAAAAGTTACAGGTTGGTCATTAGCAAAGTCGAAACGTAAGATATCGCTTGCAACTAGAGAACCTTTTTGTTGTACATGTGAACCTAAGATTTGACGAAGGGCAGCATGTAATAGGTGAGTTGCAGAGTGGTTACGTGCAGTTGCTTCACGAATGTCTGCTTTAACAATCGCTTCAACATTTTGATCTGCTTTAAGACTACCAACGGTCACAATACCTTGATGAACAAAGGCACCACCTGACTTTTTAGTATCTTGAACTTCAAAAATACCAGTTTCATTTTTGAAGATACCAGTGTCGCCAATCTGACCACCACTTTCAGCATAGAAAGGAGTTTGGTTTAAAACGATAAGCGCTTCATCACCTTCAGAAACTTCATCAACTTGTACACCATCTTTATAGATCGCTACAATTTGACCTTGACCAGTGGTGTTGATGTAACCATCAAACTGAGTTTCGCCTTCAACTTTTACAATGTTGTTGTAATCAACTGCAAACTTACCAGCATCACGAGCACGTTGACGCTGTGCTGCCATTTCTACTTCAAAACCAGCTTCATCAATAATAAAGTCACGTTCACGTGCAATATCAGCAGTTAAGTCTGTCGGGAAACCATAAGTGTCGTAAAGTTTAAATACAGTGGCGCCAGGAATCGTCTTATCTTTTAATTGAGCAAGTTCGCCTTCAAGTAGTTTCAAGCCTTGCTCAAGTGTTTTAGCAAATTGTTCTTCTTCACGAATTAAAGTTGCTTCAATCACATCTTTACGCGCTACAAGCTCTGGATATGCATCACCCATAACTTCAATTAAAGGTTGCAACATTTTGTAGAAGAACGTACCAGTTGCACCAAGTTTATTTCCGTGACGAACAGCACGGCGGATAATACGGCGAAGTACATAACCACGACCTTCATTGCTTGGGTTTACACCATCAGCAATGAGGAAACAGCATGAACGCGCATGGTCTGCAACAACACGTAAAGAAGGCTGACCTTGGTCTTCAATACCGATAATGTTGGCAGCAGCTTTTAATAGGTGTTGGAACAGGTCAATATCATAGTTTGAATTAACATGTTGCAATACAGCAGAGATACGCTCTAAGCCCATACCTGTATCAACAGACGGAGCAGGAAGAGGGTGAAGCACGCCATCAGCAGTACGGTTAAACTGCATGAAAACGTTGTTCCAGATTTCAATGAAACGGTCACCGTCTTCTTCAGGTGAGCCTGGTAAACCACCCCAAATGTGATCACCATGGTCAAAGAAAATCTCAGAACATGGACCACATGGGCCAGTATCACCCATTGCCCAGAAATTATCAGATGCGTATTTTTCGCCCTTATTATCACCAATACGGATAATACGTTCTGGTGCTAAACCGATTTCTTTGTTCCAGATGTCGTAAGCTTCGTCATCGGTGTGGTAAACCGTGGCATAAAGTTTATCTTTTGGTAAAGCAAGCCATTGTTCGCTGGTTAAAAATTCCCATGCGAATTTAAGTGCATCACGTTTGAAGTAATCACCGAATGAGAAGTTACCTAACATTTCAAAGAATGTATGGTGACGTGCAGTGTAGCCAACGTTATCTAAGTCATTGTGTTTACCGCCAGCGCGTACACATTTTTGTGATGTGGTCGCACGCACATAGTCACGTTTCTCGAGACCTAAAAAGCAGTCTTTAAACTGGTTCATCCCAGCATTTGTAAATAATAAAGTTGGGTCGTTGGCAGGAACAAGAGAACTCGACGCGACACGTGTATGCCCTTGCGTTTCAAAGTAGCGCAAAAATGCTTCACGAATTTCAGCAGATGTCATTAAACGAGTACTCACAACCAAGTCACTCCATATTTTCGAATTTGGCTAAATGTATCAATGCCTGTTTGTTTTATGCCAAACCTTGCATGTGATACGGGGCTTATTTTTTAAAAACGCTAAATTGTAGCGGAAAAACCCCACCGAACCAACGATTTTAAAAGGAATATCTTACAAAACTGTGATTTGGCTAAAAATCTATATTCAATTGGCCTTGACGTGCTTTACTATATGCCTTCTTTAGTTTGTAGTTTTGTTGATAAGGATAGGTCATGCAACGTATCGCCATTAATGGGTTTGGTCGGATTGGACGTAATGTTTTACGCGCCTGGTTCGAAAGCCCAAAACAATTTCATTTTGAAATCGTGGCGATTAACGATATAGCAGATGTCCAGACATTAGTGCATTTATTTAAATATGATTCTACACATGGCCGCTTCAATGGAAATGTAGATATATTGATTGAAAATGAAAAAGTTTTTTTGAATATTCAGTCAAATCAACGAACGCTAAAAGTTGAGGTTTTAAAGCAGAAACAACCTGAACTTTTACCATGGTCTAGTTTAGATATTGATGTGGTACTTGAGTGTACAGGACTGTTTCGTTCTCATGCGGATGCAACACGTCATCTACAAGCAGGGGCGAAGCGGGTCATTATTGGAGCAGCACCTTTTGATCATGTCGATGCAGCCATTGTTTATGGTGTGAACCACAATGAAGTCAAAGTGACTGATCAAATCATTTCGAGTGTGTCGTGTACTACTCAAGCTTTGGTTCCATTAGTCAAAATCATTGATGATGCTTTCGGTATTGAAACCGCACTTATGACAGAAATTCATGCGGTAACGGCAGATCAATCTGTTCTTGACCACGCACATCGTGATTTACGACGTGCTAGAGCTTCAGGGCAAAATATTATCCCGACCACGTCTAGTGCGCTTGGTGCATTAAAACGTGTTATGCCTAAAATGGAAGACCGTATTGATGGTTATTCAATTCGGGTGCCGACTATTAATGTGGCTGCAATTGACTTAACTTTTATCGCGCAATCTCCAATTACTGTGCATCACATTAATGAGTTACTCATTAAAGCATCTCAAACAGATTATGTAGAAATTATGGCGGTAACAGATGAGCCTTTAGTTTCAAGTGATTTTAATCATTCACCTTATTCACTCATCGTTGATTTAACTCAGACGATGGTTGTTGGCCATCAAGCTAAAGTATTCGCTTGGTATGATAATGAATGGGGCTATGCAAACCGATTATTGGATTTGTGTGATTCTTTCTAAATGTAAATTTAAATCTTTTAAGGGTGTTAAATTAACATCCTTTTTATGATGATCAATTTCTAATATGAAAAGTTAAAAATAATTAAAATTATAAATATTAGTGTTGTGTAAAATTATATCTATTTGTATGATTCTCAAACATTAAAATTTTAATTATAGAGATCATATGAAATTTAACTTAAAAAGAATAAGTGGGTTTTTAATTATTACATCTACTATTTTTTTAACTGCTTGTGGTGGTGAAAGTTCCGATCAAAATACAAATAATGAGGCTAATAGTAATTTAGAAAAAGAAGGCTCGATTTATCAAGTTTATTATCAACCTTCTGATATTTCTTCAGGTATCTATAGTGATTCTTTTGAAATTACTCAATATCCAATTAAGAATAATGAAATCTTTTTTGCTAAGTCACATAACCAACCGCTAGAAACTGAACTTTTAACTGAACAGAAAGTTTTAAATAAAGGGACGTTACAAACACATACTGTGAAAAGGTTAACATCTAGCAGTTGGACTTATGAATTAACGCCTGATTTGAAAGAAAATTTAAAGTTTGAAATTGTAAATTTAGAGGGTGAAAATATCTTTGATCGTGTATTACCTGGCTATAAAGAAAATAAAAATTTAGAAACGGGCCTTCACAATCAACTTGATAAAAATTTAATAGACTTCTACCAAAATTATAAGAATGTTAGGTTCCCAAAAAATAGTTATTGTTATCGTTTAAAAGAAACTCAATGGAATCAATCTTATATTTCTTATATATCTAGTTTTAATTCAAATCCTTCGTTTAGTGAGAAAAAGCAGTCAATTGTCGAAAGATATAATAACTTAGGTCCAGATAAAAAGTATTTTAGACTTCTAAATTCGCAGTGGTATGGTTATAACTTAACTGTTTTAGAAAACTTAGAAACTGGTGATACTCAAAGTGTCTTAGGTAATAATAACGATCAGTCTGCTTCTATGGGTTTTGTATCAAGTAATTTATGGAATGCTGATAAAAGTTTGGCGTATGAAAAGTCTCATCTGTATTCTATAGAAGATAACCCGCTTAATAATGTGCATTCATTAATTGCTTTAAGACAAAAGTTAAAAATCGCAAATCTTGAAAAAGGCTGTTTTGCTTTTAATACTCAAGCAGCTCAAGCTATTCAAAGATTAAATCTGGTTAACTGGCAACAAGGGGATAGCTCAGATATTGGCCCATTCTTTAGTCGAAGAACTTTTGCTTATGATATGAGAGAATGATAGTAAGGTATTGAATATTATTGTTAATTTATAAAATCTTCTTTTTGACTTTAGAGTTTATTAACGAAGATTTATGCAAATTGTCAGGTGCATGGCGCAAAGTATCATGCTACACTAAGAGAAATCGGGTGTGTTCCCGATTTTTTTATGTGGGGTCGTTCCACGTTGATCAGATTTTAGGCTTGAAATATGACCATTTCAGAGACATGGTTGCTGCCTGACGGGGTAGCAGATGTATTGCCGGAACAGGCACAAGTCATTGAAAAACTTCGCCGTGAAGCTTTAGATTTCCTCGCGGTACGAGGTTATCAATTGGTATATACACCATTTATCGAATACATCGAATCGTTGTCTTCATTATCAGAATCAAATCAAGACTTGGATTTAGTAACTTTTAAGGTCATTGATCAGCTCTCAGGCCGTTTACTCGGTGTTCGTGCTGATATGACGCCACAAGTTGCACGTATTGATGCACATGTAAGACCAGTTGAAGGCGTTGCACGTTACTGTTATTCAGGGACTGTATTACATACTAAACCACAAAATTTCAATGCCACACGTGCACCTCTACAATTAGGTGCAGAGTTATACGGACACGACAGTATCGAAGCTGATGTCGAAATGGTCGATGTCATGCTGGGGTTGATCGAGAACATTTATACTTTACAAGGCGCGCATTTAGATTTGGGCCATGTAGGGGTGTTTCGCAGTTTAGTAAAGTATGCTGGACTGTCAAAAAATGAAGAGCATGAGCTTTCAGATCTTTATCAAAGAAAAGCGTTACCAGAGTTAGCCGAGTTTACACAAAACCTGAATATGGGTTCTGATTTCTATGCGCTTGGTCGCTATTCTAGTGATCTAGAAGCATTACAGGCGAATTTAAGTGCAAACATCTTACAAGATGCTGAATTTAAGTCAGCATTAGATGCACTTAAAACGACACATGCGCAAATTAAAGGCCGTTGGCCAAATCTCAATATCGGTATTGATGTTGTAGAGCTACGTAGTTATCACTATCACACTGGTTTGATGTATGCGGTCTATGCACCGAATCGTGCTGCGCCTTTAGCACAGGGTGGTCGTTATGATGGTATTGGTGAGCACTTTGGCCGCGCACGTCCTGCTACTGGCTTTAGTTGTGATTTATATGCCTTAGGTGCAAATCAGTTTGCCGAAATCGAAACTATTGTTGCTCCAAAAGGCTCAGAACAGGATTTACTCTCAGCAATTTCGAATGCACGCGCTCAAGGTTTACGTGTCGTTCAATTGTTAGGTAATGATGATTTAAGTTCTATTCCATATGCGACCCATCAATTCGTGTCGCAAAATGGACAATGGAATATTGAAAAGATTTAATCGCCAGCGGTAAATTTTTACTGGTGGTTTCCAATTTTAACAGCATGATGTAATGAGGCTATTATGGGCAAAAATGTTGTGGTACTTGGTACCCAATGGGGCGACGAAGGTAAAGGTAAAATCGTCGACCTGCTCACAGATCAAGCGGCTGCGGTAGTACGTTATCAAGGCGGACATAACGCAGGTCATACTCTTGTCGTAGGTGGTAAAAAGACTGTATTGCACCTCATTCCATCAGGCATTTTACGTGAAAACGTATTGTGCTTAATTGGTAATGGTGTAGTACTTTCACCAGCCGCGTTAATTGAAGAAATGGGAATTTTGGAAGCGGAAGGTGTTCCTGTTAAAGAACGTCTACGTATTTCTCCAAACTGTCCACTCATTTTGCCTAACCACATTGCACTTGATCAGGCACGTGAGAAGAAACGTGGTAATGCTAAAATCGGTACTACAGGTCGTGGTATTGGTCCTGCATACGAAGATAAAGTGGCTCGCCGTGCAGTGCGTGTTGCTGACCTTGTTCGTGGTGGTGCAGCGCTTGAAGAAAAACTCCAAGAAATGCTTGAGTTGCATAACTTCCAGTTAACTCAGTTCTACGGTGTAGAAGCTGTTAAATTTGAAGATGTATTGGCTCTTTGCAACCAATGGCGTGAAGTGCTTGCTCCATTAGTGATTGATGTTACTAAAGTATTGCATGACTATCGCAAAGAAGGTAAGGCGGTAATGTTTGAAGGAGCTCAAGGCTCACTTCTTGATATCGATCACGGTACTTATCCGTATGTTACAAGTTCAAATACAACTGCTGGTGGCGTAAGCTCTGGTTCAGGTATGGGACCTTTACATCTTGATTATGTATTGGGTATTACTAAGGCTTATACAACACGTGTAGGTGCTGGTCCATTCCCAACTGAATTGGTTTACGATGCAGCGACTGATTCTGGTGACCCAATTGGTAAACACCTAGGTACAGTTGGTCATGAATTTGGTGCTTCTACTGGCCGTCAACGTCGTTGTGGTTGGTTTGATGCTGAAATTCTTCGCCGTTCTGTAGATGTAAACTCACTTTCAGGTATTTGCTTAACTAAACTTGACGTTTTAGATGGTTTGGAAGAAGTAAAAATCTGTGTGGGTTATGAAAATACAGATTCAGGTTGTGTAGGTTCTTCAGATGCGGTTTCTTTTGAATGCTTGAAGCCAATCTATGAAACTATGCCTGGTTGGAGCGAGTCGACTGTTGGTTTAACTAGTATCGATCAATTACCAGCAAATGCTTTAGCTTATGTTAAGCGTATTGAACAATTAATCGAATGTCCGATTGATATTGTTTCAACTGGTCCAGACCGTGCAGAAACAATTGTTTTACGTCATCCATTCTCTGCTTAATTAGCAAAGATTAAAAAGGCCTCCTGAAAGGGGGCTTTTTTATACCCGACTAAAGTGCAGTTTTCGTTTTATTAGATCCAGATTAAAACGTTATATATAGATCAGGAAGGATGGGCTCAGGATGAAGCTGCAACCAACTATTTCAAAAACAATTTTTTATTCTTTTTTATTTGCTATTGGTGGTTCACCCACGCTGGCAATGTTGATTATTTATGGACAGGAATATCATAAAGACTTCTTTATGACTGCGTTTATGAGCTTGTCGGTTTTGTTCGCATGTGTGTTAATTCCTGTCGTATTCATACAAAATAGTTATTTACTCTGGAAAAGAGAAAGTCCTAATCTTGAAGAGAAAGTTAAGACCTTAAGTCATGTTTATCTGGGTTTAAATGTAATCTGTTTGATTTTCTGGATTTATTTGATGACTTTATCTGCTTGATCGTTACATAAATACTATGATCATGGAGAAATGAGACATTCAAAGCGTGACTGGTATTTCTTATAATAAGTGCAAAAGAATAAACAGCTTTTTATCGATTTAGGTGATCCGTGTTATGAATAAAAAACTCTTTTTAAGCTTGTGTGCAGCAAGCGTGATGACCATTTCTGGCTGTGCAACCGTAGCGGACATGGCAG
Source organism: Acinetobacter sp. WU_MDCI_Abxc222 (assembly GCF_025514755.1). NCBI lineage: Bacteria > Pseudomonadati > Pseudomonadota > Gammaproteobacteria > Moraxellales > Moraxellaceae > Acinetobacter > Acinetobacter sp. WU_MDCI_Abxc222. Next base: position 779,479 of record NZ_JAHPVG010000001.1, on the reverse strand, counting down.
GTGCAGATACTGCAACCTTGAATGCTCAATCTGCTCAAGGTTTTAATAAGATGGTGCAGGAAGCACGTGGTAAGGGTGCTCTCGATACAAGTTCTAGTACATATAACCGTATTAATGCTGTATTCAACCGTTTAAAACCATATGCGAACCAGATGAATCAGACTGGTCAACCATTTAGCTGGCAGTTAGCGGTGTTGAAATCAGATACGATTAATGCTTACGTTGCACCTGGTGGCAAGGTCGTGTTCTATACAGGTATTGTGAATAAATTGAACCTGACAGATGCTGAAATTGCAGCTGTTATGGGACATGAAATGACACATGCTTTAGAAGAGCATGCAAAAAGTAAAATCGGTGCACAAGCTTTAACTGATTTAGCTCTAGGCATTGGTTTAAGCTATGCGGGTAATAATGTAGGCCAGCTTGGTACTGCTGCCGCTCAGTTAGGTACACAAGTGGGTGTGGGCTTACCATATTCTCGTAGCTTGGAAAGTCGTGCTGACCAAGGTGGTTTAATGCTAATGGCGCGTGCAGGCTATAATCCAAATGCAGCGATTACACTTTGGGAAAAAATGAATAAGCTTGAAGGTGGTGGTGGTTCATCATTCTTGTCTACTCACCCATCTAACTCACAACGTATTGGTGATATGCGTAAAAACTTACCTGCGGCAATGGCAGTTTATAATAGCCGCAAATAAGATGTAAATTTTATATAGATAAAGAAAACGGATGCTTAAGCATCCGTTTTTTATTTAAGGAGCAGGGTTGGGCTGCTGGGTATGGATGGCTTCAATACCTTGTAGCACTTCACTAGACAACTCAATCTCAAATGCCTGAATATTCTCTTTGAGTTGGTCTAAATTAGTGGCACCAATAATTGTGCTTGTTACAAAGAACTGTTGTTTAATAAAAGCTAAGGCCATTTGAGTTAAGCTTAGCCCATGCTTTTCTGCTAGCTGTGCATATTGTTCAGTTGCCCATTCGCTTTGAGGGTTACTGTAGCGGCTAAAACGAGGAAATAATGTTACACGGGCATTAGCTGGACGAGCACCATTTCTAAACTTGCCGGTTAAGTATCCAAAAGCCAGAGGAGAGTAGGCGAGCAAGCCGACATCTTCATATTTGGCAATCTCAGACATACCTATTTCATAAGTACGGTTGAGAAGACTATATGGGTTTTGAACACTTACAAATTTACTGACACCTAGCTTTTCAGCCAAATGTAAAAATTTCATAGTGCCCCAAGGCGTTTCATTTGATAAACCAATATAGCGAATGCGCCCACGGTTAATTTCTTCTTGTAGAGCGAGTAAAGTTTCTTCTAGAGGTGTTGTGTCGTAATTATTTTCAGCTTGCTGATTGCCATAAGCGAGTGTACCAAAAAAGTTGGTATGACGTTCAGGCCAATGCAGTTGATAAAGATCGATATAGTCCGTTTGGAGGCGTTTAAGTGAACCATCTAGTGCTTTGGCAATATGGTCACTGTTAAAGCGGGTATGGCCTTCTCTGATGTGCGTTCCTCCAAAGCCTGGACCTGCAATTTTAGATGCGAGAAAAACTTTGTCGCGTTGTCCATGCTGGGCAAACCAATTGCCAATAATAGTTTCAGTTGCACCGTAAGTTTCGGGTTTTGGTGGAACAGAATACATCTCTGCTGTATCCCAAAAATATAAACCATGTGCCAAGGCATAATTGAGTTGTTCAAAAGCTTCTTGTTGGGAGTTTTGCTCACCAAATGTCATGGTGCCTAAACAAATTTCTGGAAGTTTAATGCCTGTGCGACTAAGCGAATTAAATTGCATACAGTGAAATCCTTGGAAATTTTGAGTTAGCCTAACGGAGAATATGTATTCAACTTAAATCATAAACTTAGAATAGTTTGTAAGTTTTGTGTATTAACTCATTGTTGCATATAAAAAAAGCAAACCGAAGTTTGCTTTTTATTAAAATTTAATGAATGTTATTCTTCATCGTCGTAGTCTTCATCAGAAACAGAGTTTTCTTCTAATGAAGTATCAAAAATAAGAATAGCTTTACCATCTGTCTGGATCATACCTTGATCTTCTAAGGTTTTGAGTACACGACCAACCATCTCGCGTGAGCATCCAACAATACGGCCAATTTCTTGACGAGTAATGCGAATTTGACGCCCATTTGGCAAAATCATTGCTTCTGGTTGAGAAGATAGATCGATTAAACAACGTGCAATACGACCAGACACATCAATGAATGCCAGATCAGTCATTTTACGCGTGGTATTTTTTAGACGGCGAACTAATTGTGCAAAAACAGCATAGCTTAAGTCTGGATATTGTTTGCTAAGTTCGTGAAAGTTGTCATATGAAATTTCTGCAATTTCACAGACATCGCGCGTACGAACTTCGGCTGTACGTTGAGGGTTCGGTTCGAAAAGCCCCATTTCCCCAAAGAAATCTCCCGGATTTAAATATGCAACAACAATTTCACGTTCATCATCTTCACGTAAAATAATTGAAACTGAGCCTTTTAAAATTAAATATAAAGATTTTGACTCTGTTCCGGCATCAACAATTGTGGTTCGTTTTGGATATCTGTTGATGTGAGCACGTTTTAACAATGCTTTAACGGATTCAGGTAGTTGCCCCGGGGATAAAGCATCTGTGCTGAGTTGTGAAAAATTTGAAGTCATGCTTAATATGTTCCGAATAGGGTAAACAATTCACACAAGCCCGAGATGAGCTATTACACAGAAGAGATGAAATTCCTTATCAACTCATTTTATGTTAGTGTACAAAACAAGGGCCTGTTGACATTTCACAGATGGTTGCGACATAAGACAATTCTTTTAGACGTACCTAATAAGAACTATGAAATTTAGTCATTCTAAATAAATAGATCTTAACAACGGAACGTACAAAATAACTTGGTCTTGCGCTAAGCCTGCGCTGCTTTTACTGCAACTCAGATTATGGCTGAAATTTCACAAACTTTATTACAAAACTGGACAAAGGATTGCCATTGTCTGGGTTTTGCGTCTTATTTGGATTAATTTTTAGCTATAACGCAATCCATAGATGAAATGTCAAAAGACCCTACTTAAATTTATAATTTTTTTTAGGTAGTTGCAATGCAAACAAGTGTACATTGGCTAGAGAATGTTGCTTTTGAAGCGAAATCAGATAGTGGGCATAGTGTCATTATGGATGGCTCACCTGAGTATGGTGGTGAAAACCGTGGTCCACGTCCTATGGAGCTGTTATTAATGGGACTTGGTGGATGTGCTTCGTTTGATATTGTGACCATTTTAAAGAAATCTCGCCAAGATGTGACGAATGTTGTATGTAACTTAAAAGCTGAGCGTGCTGACACAATTCCGGCTGTCTTTACTAAAATTCACTTACATTTTGTGGTAACGGGTAAAGCTGTGAAAGAAAAGCAAGTTGCAAAAGCAGTTGAATTGTCTGCCGAGAAATATTGTTCAGCAAGTAAAATGCTTTCTGATGGTGGTGTAGAAATTACACATGACTTTGAAATTATTGAAGCTGAATAAGGCACTTGTTTGATAGATAAAAAATTAAAAGAAGCTGACATGAGAGTTGGCTTTTTTATTATCAAAAATAACTAAAAAATAAGAGGAACAATGAAAGTGCATATTCGTTCTGCTAAATCGGAAGATATTCAAGCAATATGTGATCTACTCAAACAGATGGGATACTCTCAACCTCTCGCTCTTATTCAAGAAAAATTTGAATTACTAAATCACGACTCTAATTCACAAATTTTAGTTGCTGAAGAAGAAGGTAAAATTTGTGGTTTTTTATCCCTCTACTTTATTCCACAAATAGCCTTACAAGGCGACTTTGCCAAAATATGTTATTTGTGCGTTAACGAGAATATACGTAGCAAAGGTGTAGGACATTTACTCGTACATGAGGCTGAGAAACAAGCCAAGCGCCGTGGTTGCGATCGAATGGAACTGCATTCAGGAGTGCAAAGACCTTTGGCACATCAATTTTACCTAAGAGAAGGTTATGTCGAGGCACCAAAGTATTTTCGTAAAGCTTTAAATTAACGAGCTGTATTTAGGAAAAGCTGAGGATCTACCCGAGCATTATTAAGGCTCATCCCCCAATGAAGGTGAGGGCCTGTCACTCGTCCAGTTTTGCCTACTAAACCTAATGTTTCTCCTTGGCGGATATGCTGGCCTTTCTCAACTTTAATTGCACTTAAATGGCAGAACATGCTGATGAGGCCTTGACCATGATCAATCAACACTGTTTGACCATTAAAAAAATAAGATCCAGTTTGCATAACGACACCATCTGCGGGCGCAACTACTTTTTGTCCTACTGGGGCAGGAATATCTAAGCCTGAGTGGGGCGCTCGTTCTTCACCGTTAAAGAAACGTTTTCTCCCGAAAGAGTTGCTAAATTTTCCTGAAGTTGGACGTATAAATGTTGGGAAGGTTTGCCATGAGCTCTGTCTAAATGAACTATATACATCATTTTGTTCTTTCGCTTCTTGAGCGTAGCGGTCTAATTGACTTTGGTTGGGGTTCACGTAATCTTGGTTAGTGACTTTAATCCGTTGTTCTGCGTAAGGATAAGACTTAACTTCTATTTGGATCGGGGCTTTATTTGTGTCGAGTTGAATACTACCGATTGGAGTAGATAATGGAATACCAAGCACAGCATAACGCTGCTGACCTTCTTGACTAATTAAAACAGGCTTTTGTTGAAAAGTGACCTGAGTAATATCAGTAGTTAGAGGAATAACTGCAATTCCACCAGGTCGTCTAGAGTCTTGTGGAAGCTGAGCGATTGTCAGTGCCGAAGTAAAAAGACAAGTTGTTGTTAATATAAAGTGTTTAAAGTGCATTTTCATTTCAAGACGAGTAGGAAACTAGCAAGATAAACTAAAGCTTAATCACTAAATTCTCAATGAAGACTTTGTGAAAAGCGTAGTAAGAATAAGCATGAATCTAAATATTCAAGCATTTTAATAAAATGTAGCTGAACTGTACTTGAAATATATACAAAACAATCCCATATTATAATGGAGTTTTACTCATTGTTATTTTTATAACATTATGAAAAATATATAAAAATTTATTTGAAATTCGAAGAAGTGTTCCCATCTATTAGACAAGTACAAATTTGTTGTGAGGAATAACAAGAATGCGTTTTGAAAAATTTACAAACCGCTTGCAGCAAGCCCTCTCAGATGCTCAATCTTTAGCGATGGGTAAGGACCATACCGCTATCGCAGGTATTCATATTTTGTCTACCTTGTTAGAAGAGCCATCAAATATTAGTTTGTTGCAACAAGCAGGTGCACGGCTACCTGAACTTAAACAGAAACTTGAACAGGCTATAAAAGATGCACCGACAATTGCCAATCCAACGGGTGATGTCAACTTAAACCCAGAAGCTGTAAAAGCACTTAATTTGGCAGACAGATATGCACAGAAAGCAGGTGATGAATTTTTATCAACTGATTGGGTGTTGTTGGGTTTGGCAGAGACCGGCGAAACTAAAAGTATTTTAAGCGCGGTAGGCGTAACTCCCGACAGCTTACGTAAAGTAATTGAACATATTCGAGGTAATGACAAAGTCATGAGTAATAATCACGAAGACCAACGTGACTCACTGAATAAATATACGATTGATTTAACAGAGCGTGCTTTATCTGGAAAACTTGATCCTGTCATTGGGCGTGATGATGAAATTCGCCGTACCATTCAGGTGTTATCGCGTCGTACCAAAAACAACCCTGTTCTTATTGGTGAGCCGGGCGTAGGTAAAACCGCTATTGTTGAAGGTTTGGCGCAGCGTATAGTGAATGGTGAAGTGCCAGAGGGATTAAAAAATAAACGTGTTTTATCCCTCGACTTGGGTTCATTACTGGCTGGTGCTAAATATCGTGGTGAGTTTGAAGAACGCTTAAAAGCAGTTTTAAAAGATTTGGCGAAACACGAAGGCGAAATCATCCTCTTTATTGATGAGCTACATACGCTTGTAGGCGCTGGTAAAGGCGATGGCGCAATGGATGCAGGGAATATGTTAAAACCTGCATTAGCACGTGGTGAATTGCGCTGTGTGGGTGCGACAACATTAGATGAATATCGCCAATACATTGAAAAAGATGCTGCTTTAGAGCGTCGTTTCCAGAAAGTATTGGTTGATGAACCAAGTGTTGAAGATACGATTGCGATTTTGCGTGGACTCAAAGAAAAATATGCTACTCACCATGGTGTGCAAATTTTAGACTCTGCGATTATTGCTGCGGCGAAAATGTCTCATCGTTACATCACCGATCGTCAATTACCAGACAAGGCAATTGATTTGATTGATGAAGCAGCTTCTCGTATCAAAATGGAGATTGACTCTAAACCTGAAGCACTTGATAAGCTTGATCGCCGTTTAATCCAGTTGAAAATGCAATTGGAAGCTGTGAAAAAAGATGAAGATGTCGGCAGTAAAGCTGAAGTCACTCATCTTGAAAAACAGATTGCTGAAGTCGAGAAAGAATACAACGATCTTGAAGAAATCTGGAAGTCTGAAAAAACTTTAGTAGAAGGTACTAAACAGGCTCAGGTGGAACTTGATAAAGCGCGTATTGCTTTTGAGAAAGCTCAGCGTGAAGGTGATTTGGCTGAGGCAGCACGTTTACAGTATGGCGTAATTCCAGAGTTGCAAAAACAACTCGAGCAAGACGAGGTTGCAGAAGAAAACGAAGAGCCAAAACTGATTCGTACTAAAGTGACTGAAAATGAAATTGCTGAAGTTGTTAGTGCTGCAACAGGTATTCCGGTTGCTAAAATGATGCAAGGCGAGCGTGAAAAACTCCTTCATATGGAAGAGTTTTTACATGACCGTGTTGTAGGGCAAGATGAAGCTGTTGTTGCGGTGTCGAATGCAGTACGTCGTTCACGTGCCGGTTTGTCTGACCCGAATCGTCCTAGTGGTTCGTTCTTGTTCTTGGGTCCAACAGGTGTTGGTAAAACTGAGTTGACTAAAGCGCTGGCTAACTTCTTGTTTGACAGTGATGATGCCATGATTCGTATCGACATGAGTGAATTCATGGAGAAACATTCGGTTAGCCGTTTGGTTGGTGCACCTCCAGGATATGTCGGTTATGAAGAAGGCGGTGTTTTAACTGAAGCTGTTCGCCGTAAGCCATATAGCGTAGTGTTGTTTGATGAGGTTGAAAAAGCGCATCCAGATGTATTCAATATCTTGCTCCAAGTATTGGACGATGGCCGCTTAACAGACTCACAAGGTCGAGTAGTAGACTTTAAAAATACGGTAATTGTGATGACTTCGAACTTAGGTTCACAAGATGTACGTGAGCTAGGCGAGGGTGCAACAGACGATGAAGTGCGTACCATTGTAATGAATGCGGTAAGTCAGCATTTCCGTCCGGAATTTATTAACCGGATTGATGAGCTTGTGATTTTCCATTCACTCAAAAAAGCACAAATTCGTGGCATTGCCGATATTCAGTTGGATCGATTACGTTCGCGTCTTGTTGATCGTGACATGAGTTTAACTGTAGATGACACTGCTTTTGATTTATTGATTGATGCTGGATTCGATCCTGTATATGGTGCGCGTCCATTAAAACGTGCGATTCAACAACAGATTGAAAACACATTAGCACAAAAAATCTTGTCGGGTGATTTTGTCGCAGGTGATACTATTCTAGTCAAAGGCGAAAATGGGCATTTAGTCTTCGATAAAATGAAACTCAGCTAAGCTTTGTCTGCTAAAACCGAAAAGAGAATATGGAAACATATTCTCTTTTTTTTATGGTGAATCAGTTTTTATAGTTGAAGTGAGTAAAGCAATTATGGCATCTGAAACTTTCTGAGTTAATGTCTTTAACTTTTGTTCTGAGTGACCAGATAAAAAATAACGATAATGGTAAATATGCTTTTGATAAGACATACAAATAAAAAATGTACCTACAGGCTTTTCTGGGGTTTCACTTCCGCCAGATTTTAATAGCCCAGTACAACTGACAATAATATCAGCTTGTTGAAATAAGCTTTGACCCAGCCTACACATTTCCTCCGTGACTTGCGGTGACTCTGCTGTGTAAGTCTCTATTAACTTTGGATCGATATTTAAAATACTAATTTTAATGCTTGGGTCGTAGCTAACTAAGCCACCCAGTAAAATATCTGCACCACTATTTTTGTGAATAGAAAACTGACTTGTTAAATAACCGGAACTCGCACTCTCAATAAAAGCAATTTTGAGCTGGCGATCTTCTAATAGTTGGCAGCAGTACTGAAGCATTATTTCACCTCGAATGGTGTTTATTTATAACTAAAATCAATTATAGAAAATTATAAAATCACAGTAAGTGATTTAAAGGTGTGATTCAAGTCGAAGATAAAAATCTATAAAAAGGCTTAATATTTGAAAAATGCTTGGGAAATATTTCTGGTTTTAAATTGATCAATGTTAATTGTCGGGAAATCTATTCATAACATTGCGACATGTTTAAAAAATTGTTAATTTTGTTCGATATAACAAACAATAACAATTTAGGATAAATGCAATGAACAATAAACAAGGACCTGCGCTGTGTATTTTAGGTTGTATTTCAATGATACCAATTAATGTATGGGCTGCGCAGCCTCTAAGTGAAGGGGCTTTGGCAACGCAAACAGGGGCGGTAAATGCAGCTTTGCCTGTAATTATTGCGAAAGCTCAAGACGATGCTAAGAAACCAATGACAGAACAGCAACAGGCACGTCAGGTGTTAGGGGATAATTATTTACAACAAGTCCGATGGGATGCACTTAGAACAAGTGTACTTTCACCTTATCAAGAGCAAAAACAAAACAATGTTATCGATAGTAAGGAAAAGAAGAAACTGGAAATGATGGCATTACCAGAAAGAGCAGACCGCTTTACCAAATATGATTTTGAATCAAAGAATGTTCATGGTGAGGTTATTATTACCGTGAAGTAATAATAACCTCTAGTCTTATTAATATTGGTCTAGGCCAGGATGCTGGATTTTCCATGCACGGTGGATTTTTTGATTACGTTTAAAATCAGGGCCAATGGTCTCAGAAGTAATTTCTTCAACCTGAAAAATAGCTTCGATCTCTTCGTCCATTTCAAAACCACGATAGTTGTTTGAGAAATAGAGTGTTCCTTCACTATGTAAACGGTTCATTGCACGTTTAATGAGTGAAACATGGTCACGTTGGACGTCGAAAGTACCGTAGAACTTTTTAGAGTTTGAGAATGTCGGTGGATCGATAAAAATAAGGTCGTATTGTTCATGACCTTCTTTTAACCATTCAAAACAGTCGCTCGCAAAGAACATGTGCTGTTCATCTGCATGATCTACAGTCAGGCCATTTAAAACGAAGTTTTCTTTTGACCAGCTTAAGTAAGTATTAGATAAGTCTACACTTGTCGTGCTTGCGGCACCGCCTAAAGCAGCATGTAAGCTTGCTGTAGAGGTGTAGCTATATAAATTCAAGAAGTGTTTGCCACGCGCTTCTTGAGCGATACGTAAACGCATTTGACGATGGTCAAGGAATAAACCTGTATCTAGGTAATCTGTCAGGTTAACTAAAATTTTAGCTTTACCTTCCTGAACGATAAAACGTTTTGAGGCAGTACTTTGTTTTGTATATTGATTTGTACCTGTTTGGCGCGCACGTGTCTTAATAAAGATGGCATCGCGGTTTAAACCAGTAACAGCACGAATTGCAGCGAGTGCTAAATTAAAACGTTTCTTTGCTTTTTCAGGATCAATTGTCTTTGGTGGTGCATATTCCTGAACGTGTAAGCGATCGCCATATAAATCTACAGCGACATTAAAGTCAGGTAAGTCTGCATCATACAAACGTAAGCAATAGACATTTTCTTTCGTTGCCCATTTTTTCAAGGCAGTCATATTTTTTTGCAAACGGTTAGCAAAATCTTGAGCTTCTTCCATTTCAATAGGTTGAGCTTGCCAAGTTGCTAAGAATGGTTGTGTAACTTTTTCTGGCTTAATTGAACCAAAGCGAATGTAAATCGGTAATTTACCATTCATTAAGCGTAAAGTTTCAGGTGCTTCAAATGCTAAAACATCAGCTTGTTCAATTTGCGCTGCAATAATTGCTGCATACTGATTTGGGAAATGTTTTTGTAAAAGCGCAGATAAACCTAGGTAAAGAGAGCGGTTAGATGCTTTATCACCTAAACGTTCACCATAGGGAGGGTTTGTCACAATAAATGCAGTTTTGCCTTCAGCTGAAAAATCAGGCCAATCCGCTAAAGTACGTTCTTCAATCTGAATTTGACCTAATACTTTTTCAAAGCCAGCCGCAATAATATTTTCACGGGTTGCTTTTACAGCTTCCCAGTCTGCATCGTAGGCATAAAATTTAGGTAAAGGTAATTCAAGTGCTTTTTCATGACGTTCTGCTGCTTCAGCTTTAATTGAAAGCCAAAGTTCGCGGTCATGACCATGCCAACCATTAAATCCAAAACGGCGAACAAGTCCTGGCGCACGGTCAGTCAAAATCATTAATGCTTCAATAATAAATGTACCAGAACCACACATTGGGTCGAGCACAATCTCTGGCTTACGTTGTTGAAGCTGAGCTTTTTGTAAGATTGCCGCCGCAAGGTTTTCTTTGATTGGTGCATCCGTCATATAACGACGGTAACCACGTTTATGTAATGAATCACCAGATAAATCTAAGCAGTAAGTATGTTCGGTTTTACCTGCTAAAACATATAACGTAATTTCTGGTTGTTTGGTGTCAATGCTCGGACGACGACCTACAGCTTCCATGAAAGAATCGACAACACCATCTTTTGCTCGAAGTGTTGCAAATTGAGTATTAACCTTAATTTCACGTTCTGCATGTAAGCGAATTGCGAAGGTACTTTGTGGTGCAAAAATAAGTGACCAGTCAAAGCTAATCGCACCTTCATAAAGCTCTTCAGCTACATCACGTGCATCATGTGTATGTTCGAGTTCATAAGTATGAATTGGAAGTAAAACACGTGAAGCAAGACGCGACCACATACAGATGCGATAAGCATGTTCAAGCGTCCCTTCAATGATTAAACGTCCTGCTTTACGTTCTGTCACTTTGGTGCCAAGCTGTTCTATTTCTTCTTGTAAGAGGGCTTCTAAACCATCAGCACAAGTAATCCAATAGTGGTTTAAACGTAAAGAGGTATTCATAAACTCGATTGACCAAAACATATAAATATTAACGATGCAAAGTTTAACTTATTTTGATGTGTAAAGGTTTTTAAATTATTGCAACCTATCATAATCCAACCAATAAACTGATTTTTAAAGATTAATACAGTAAAAGTGGTATGTATTTTGCTAAGTCAATCCTATCAATGGTTATTTATTTAACAAACACAGCTATTTTTTAACCATTTTTATTATTTTAGATTAATGGGGTAATTATAAATGAAAGACATGATGGGGAATGGTTTTGTTTCTAATGCAGATGCTTTCTCAGTAGCTACACAAATATATGTACGCATGCGTAGGGTGACAGGGCGGGTAATAGATGCCCTGTATGTGGTTCAAAATAAAGATTATGCAAAATATGTTATTGGGCTTGCACTAGAGTCGGACGACGACGAATTAAAACGATGCGTTGAACGATTAAAATCGTTGGTTGACACAATACCGGAGCTTTCTCAAAAAGAAAAAATTACTGTTGTTAACGATGATGAAGATTCAGAAATCAGTGCCGAAGACATTTATCGAGCACAAGTTCCACATCATTATATTGGTGCCTTGAGATAATCTAGATCAAGGTCCTAAATTTTCTGGTTAATTTAGGGCCTTATTCTGTAAAGTTCTTCTGCGAAAAGAGCGGAATTCAGCTACACTATGCACGTTTTCGCGATTCGACCCATAGGAATCCATTATGCATATTGCAGCGTTGCATCAACCGAGCCAGGTTCAGCTCAATCAAGACGGAAATTTAAAACATTTTTTAACCATTGAGGGGCTTTCAAAAGAAAACCTCACTAAGATTTTAGATACCGCACAAAGCTTTTTAGATGATAATAATAATTTAATTAACCGTCCGCTCTTAGAGGGATTGACGGTTATGAATCTCTTCTTTGAAAACTCCACCCGTACCCGTACTACTTTTGAAGCAGCAGCAAAACGTTTGTCTGCCAATGTACTGAACATTGATATTGCACGTTCAAGCACTTCAAAAGGTGAAACTCTACGCGATACGCTCTGGAACCTTGAAGCAATGGCTGCAGACATTTTTGTTGTTCGCCATTCATCTTCGGGTGCTGCACATTTTATTGCTAAAGATGTATGTCCTAAGGTCGCGATTATTAATGCAGGGGATGGACGTCATGCACATCCAACGCAAGCGATGCTTGATATGCTGACCATTCGCCGTGAAACTAAAAAACCATTTGAAGATTTAAGCGTTGCCATTATCGGGGACATTAAACACTCTCGCGTTGCACGTTCGGATGTGGCTGCATTACAAACTCTAGGTTGTAAAGATATTCGTGTGATTGCACCGAATACATTATTGCCAGTGGGTTTTTCGGAATATGGCGAGCACGTTCGCTTGTTCAACAAGATGGATGAAGGCATTACTGATTGTGATGTGATTATTGCTTTACGTATTCAAAACGAGCGTATTGACTCTCCAGCATTATCTTCACAGTCTGAATTCTACAGAATGTATGGCTTAAACAAAGAACGTCTTGGTTTAGCTAAACCAGACTGCATTGTGATGCATCCGGGACCAATGAATCGTGGTGTAGAAATTGATTCAAGTGTTGCTGATGGAGATCAGTCGGTTATTTTGAAACAAGTAACCAATGGCATTGCAGTTCGTATGGCCGTATTGGCGTTATCGATGCAAGGCCAACTCCAAGAGCAAGGTTTAATTGAAGCGATTACGTTATAAGGAATGGATCACATGAGTATTGTAAAAATTGAAAATGTACGTGTGTTAGACCCAATCCAAAAAACAGACAGCGTACAAACTGTATATATTGAAAATGGCAAGTTGGTTGCTCCAGTAGCGCAAGCTGAACAAACCATTGATGGTCAAGGTAAATGGTTAATGCCAACCATGGTTGATTTGTGCGCGCGTTTGCGTGAACCGGGTCAACAACAACATGGGACATTGAAATCAGAAGGTAAGGCAGCACTTGCCAATGGTATTTTGCATGTTATTACACCACCTGATTCAAAGCCGATTGTACAAGACAACGGTGCTCTCATTCATGGCTTGATTGAAAAGGCATGGCATGATGGGGGCATTCACATGCATATCATTGGTGCTCAGACCCAAGGTTTAAATGGTAAGCAACCAGCAAACATGGCGGGCCTGAAAAAAGGTGGTTGTACTGCTGTTTCTAATGCGAATGCTGCTTTTGAAAATGACGATGTAGTTATTCGTACCTTGGAATATGCAGCGGGTCTTGGTCTAACGGTTGTGTTTTATGCTGAAGAGCCACAGATTGCTAAAGACGGATGTGCACACGAAGGCTTTATTGCTTCTCGCCAAGGTTTGCCAATGATTCCGGCAATTGCTGAAACTGTGGCGATTGCGAAATATTTGCTTATGATTGAAGCAACTGGCGTAAAAGCCCACTTTGGTTTGTTATCTTGTGGTGCATCGGTTGAATTAATCCGCGCAGCAAAAGCAAAAGGTTTACCTGTGACTGCCGATGTAGCAATGCATCAGTTGCATTTAACTGAACACTTAACTGATGGTTTCAATTCGCTAGCACATGTTCGTCCACCATTGCGTTCTGAGCAAGATAAAGAACTTTTACGTCAAGGTTTAAAAGAGGGCGTGATTGATGCAATTTGTACGCATCATGAACCTTTAAGCAGCTCCGCAAAAATGGCACCATTTGCTGAAACTCAACCGGGCATTACTGCTTTTGATACTTATGTATCTTTAGGCATTCAACTCATTAATGAAGGCTTATTTGAACCTTTAGAGTGGGTGGAAAAAGTGACGAGCGTACCTGCGCAGGTTGCTAATATGACTACGCGTTGGAAAGATGAAGCAGGATGGGTGTTAGTCGATCCTGAATTAAGCTGGACAGTAAGCAAAGACACGATTTTATCGCAAGGGAAAAATACTCCATTGTTGGGCCAAAACCTTAGCGGTAAAGTACTTCAAACTTTTGCTAACTGATAAAGTGGTTATTTAAAGTAAATTTAAAATATAAACAGGTAGATCAATAAGATCTGCCTGTTTTGTAAAGACTAGATGCAAATTTGTATATAAATTATTTAAAAAACAATAAAAGATTGAACGCAGATTAGAATAAAAAACTATCAGCAAAGAGAAGTATTTGAATAATCAAAAGTTGCTGGTTACGACGTATAAAATTCGGGAGAATAACCAATGTCGATAAACCCTATAGAACTGCTTAAAGAAAAAGTATCATCAACTATATTAAATAATCAGGACGGATACCTAGGCGAAAAATCGAATGCTTTATCTAAGTTTTATCCAATTTTACTTTCATTGTTAGCTGCTAAACCTGATCTTATTGGACAATTAAAAAATAGTTTGACTCCTTCATTATCAGACCTCTTTTCTCATAATGACCAAATCAAGAATACGGTACTTACTCATTTAAGCGGTACGGCACCAAATAATGAAATCGAAAGTACACTCAATAGTGCAATTAAACCCAGCCTTAATGCAATTTCGGATGTTGCCGGAAATGATCAACAAAGTATTGTGAATTATTTACGTCAGCATGCCGAAACAATTCGTTCACATTTACCGGGATGGGCTGTTGGCCTATTAGCGCCACTAGGGCTTGGTGCAGACTTGTCTTCTGTTACACCGTCAACAGCACCACCACTTGCCGCTGCGACTGAAAATACAGGCAAATCTCGTGGATTCTTGCCTATTATTGCACTCATTATTCTGGGTCTTATCATTGCTTGGTTATGGCGTTCTTGCCAACATAAGGAGGCTGTGCCAGCACCAGAACCAACGGGTGCAAGTGGTGTTGAAGCTACTACCGCAGCTGCACCCGCGAGTTTAACATTAAGCACAGATGATAAAGGTGCTGTGAGCCAGTGTCAGGCAGGTATTGGAGATCAAGGATTCTTAGCAACACTACAAACTCAAGTTAAACAGGTTTTCTCATCAACCCAAGATTGTAACGTTGATACCAGTCAAACATATGCAGCTGGATTTACAGATAAAGATGCTCTTGCTGGCGTGCTTGGTGCCTTAAAAGGTGTGCCAAATGCATCTTTAGAATGGGTAGGTGACAAAATTACTTTGAAAGCAGGTGATGCAGCAGCGTTAGCAGCATTAACTGCTAAAGTAAAAGCGCTTGTTCCTCACACTGAAGTTGTTTCTACAGCCCCACAAACAGCTGAGCAATCCGTAAGTAATAGTTTAAGTGCTTCGCAAACAGCTTTAAGCTCAATTGACCCGAACAATGTCGATGTAAATGCATTAGTAAAAGCACTCAACTTACAAATCATTAACTTTGCGAGTGGCTCAAGTGATATTCCTGCAGATAACAAAGCCATTCTTGATCAAGCTGCAGCACTCTTAAGTAAAGTGACTAATGTAAAATTAAATGTGGGTGGTCATACCGATTCAACAGGCAACGCTGCGGCAAATAAAGCTTTATCACAACGCCGTGCTCAAGCAGTAGTCGACTATTTAACATCTAAAGGTGTAGATGGATCTAAATTAGTTGCACAAGGTCATGGCTCTGATCAGCCTGTTGCAGAGAATACAACAGAAGAAGGACGCTTTAAAAACCGTCGTATCGAGTTTTCAGTAGCTCAATAATATTCTGATTTATGAAAAATTAGTTATTTAAATTTGAAAAAAGCTTCTCATTTTGAGAAGCTTTTTTGTTGAAACAAATAGTGTTGAGTTGATATGAAAATCAGTTTGGTTGGAAGTGGGAGAGTTGCCTTTCATTTAGCAAAGGTACTGTTAGCTCAAGGACATCACATCGTACAAGTCTATGCGCGTGATTTTGATAAAACCCAAAAGTTTGCAGAGCAATTTCATGCAAAAGCATGTCAGTCTCTTCGCGAATTTCAACTGACCGATCTTATTATTTTATCAGTTTCAGATAGTGCTATTGCTGACCTTGCAAACCAGATTCATGAATTATTTCCTGAAACACTTATGGTTCACACCTCTGGTAGCACAGATATTGAAGTCATCAGTCATGTGCACAAAAAAGCAGGGGTATTTTATCCATTACAAACATTTAGCCTTGAAAGAGGCGTTGACTGGTCTGCAACACCGCTATTTGTTGAAGCGGTAACAGATACTGATCAAGAACTACTTTCAGATTTAGCAAATAGCCTAAGTAAACGAGTATATCAATACACCTCAAAACAGCGTTTAACTTTGCATTTGGCAGCTGTGTTTGCTTGTAACTTTAGTAACTATTGTTTTGATATGGCAAAGCAGGTTGTAGATAAAGAGCAGGTGGACTTTGGCTTGCTCTATCCTTTAATTTTGGAAACAGCTAAAAAAGCGACTGAAAATGATCCGAAACAAATGCAAACTGGGCCTGCAGTACGGGGAGATCAGAATATCTTGGCAATGCATCAAGACTTATTAGCTCAAGCAAATCAAGATGACTTAAAACAAGTCTATCAACTTTTAAGTGATGGCATCGTGAAGCGCCATCACTCGGACTAAAGCTTGCTCAAAATTAAGGTTCGCCGTTATTGCCCCATTTTAAGAAACCCGCACGTTGATTTAAACGTTCAAAATATTGGTCGACATTCTTAAGCGTTGGATGGTCAAAAGGAGTGGCCTTCCAGCGTTGTACAGACAGACCAATTGGAATATCGGCCAAGCTAAATTGTGAACCAGCAACATAGGCCTGAGTTTTTTCAAGTTGTTGATCGAGAATCTGCATATGATGATTCCAGTCATCAATACCTTGTTGTAATAAGTTTGGATCTTGATGATCTGGAGAATGTCTCAAGAGAGACATAATGGTATAAGTCCAGCTGTTATTCAGCTCGATGGCTTGCCAATCAATCCACTGATCAACAAAGAATCTTTCTTTCGCTTGAGTAGGGTAAAGCTGATGTTCTTTATCGTAAGCATTTGCCAAATAACGGATAATACTGTTGGACTGCCAAAGGACTAAATCGCCATCTAAAACAACAGGAATTTGACCATTTGGATTTAATTGTAAATATTCAGGTGATTGAGCGGAGCGAAAGCCTCGTCCCCAATCTTCTCTTTCATATTCAAGATTTAATTCTTCGCACAACCATAAGACTTTGCGAACATTAATGGAGTTATCGCGCCCTAAAATTTTTAACATGTGGTGTCCTTAGTATTTTTAGTGTGGCAAGTACCAGTTTCTATAAATAGCTAGATTCGCTTAGATTGGCAATTATTAATTAGAAAGAAGAAATACTATAGATCAGATATATATTTAATTTCTTTTTATATAAAAAAGAAAAGGCCTAGTTTATTACTAAGCCTTTTTATTATTTACTTAATCTTTTTAAAGATAAAGTCATTAATTTTATGGCCTGACTCAATACCACGGCGTTCAAACTTAGTCACTGGGCGCCATTCTGGACGTGGGTAACTGTTGCCTTTACCTGCCAAGTTTTCAAGGTCTGGACGGTTGTCTAAAATATCAAGCATCCATTCAGCATACGGTTCCCAGTCTGTTGCTGCGTGGAATGTACCACCAAGCTCAAGTTTCTGTTCAACCAATTGCATACGCTCATGAATAACAAAACGGCGTTTGAAATGACGTTTCTTTTGCCAAGGGTCTGGAAAGTAAAGTTGTACGCAGTTAATGCTGTTGTCTGGCATTTCACGTAAAACCTGAATCGCGTCTGCATCAAGTACACGTAAGTTTTTAAGTTCTGCCATACCTGCTTCATAAAGACACTGAGCAATACCAGGTACGTGGACTTCAATACCCACATAGTTGCGCTCAGGGTTGGCTTTTGCCATAAGCACTAATGAACGACCCATACCAAAACCGATTTCAACAGTTAAAGGACGTTCTGGATGTTCGAAGTGTTGGCGTAAGTCACCAACAGGATATTCCAAAATTAAATCGCGATGTTGTTCTAATGCCGTGCGTTGAGACGTATTAAGTGGTGCTGAACGACGCATAAACGTCACAATTTCACGGTGTTCAGGCAAATTGTCTAAGTCTGCAATTTGCGTTTCTAACTGATCGATCGACATAACCTTGGCAATATTGAAATTCAAATGCGGTATTTTAAGTCTTCATCTGGTCAAGTCAAATGTTTCGGTGTTTTTCTTCATGTAGATGTCATGTTCAATATTTAATCTAAGAATCTATATAAATTTCAAATGAACATATTTACTCATGAAAAACTTTCAATTACGCACACTTTCTGTGCTATTAGGGGCACTTGGTGCTTTTACATATAGTCCTTGGGCACAAGCACAGCTCATGTTTAGTCAATATGTTGACGGCAGTAGTAACCGCAAAGGTTTGGAAATTTATAATCCAGATGGGACCACCGTTAATTTAGCCGACTATGAAATTCAACAATTTAATAATGGTGGTACAGCAAAAACAGCGACTTTCCGTTTACAAGGTTCATTAACCAGTAAGCAGAAGTTTTTAGTAGGTCGTTCTGAGTTGCAGGCTGAACTTGGTAGTAAAGTAAATCAGGTCGCTGCATTATCTTTTAACGGTGATGATGCCGTTGTACTTGTTTATAAAGGCACACCTGTAGACCGTTTTGGGCGTATTGGCGAGCGACCAGAAGCAGGATGGGGAACAGCCGTTTCGAGCTTAGGAAATAGTTTTAAGCGTCTTGAAACTGAGAACCCAGCTTTAAGTATTGATGCAACCGCAGCATTTGATTTGGACCGTTCATGGTCGGCTTGGGTAAATCGAAATGACTTTTCAAATTTATCAGGTTCTACAACTCAGCCTCCTGTTGAAACAGTAAGTTGTTCTAGCTCAGATACACCAATTGCTGATTTAGCTACATCAACTCAAGACCAGACTTATACAGTGCGTGGGGTGATTACAGCTGACTATCGTTATGCCAATGGTTTCTCTGGTTTCTATATTCAGACACCAGATATGAAAGCACGTGCGAATGTTAGCAATGCTATTTTTGTATATATTCCAAATAGTAGCGCTATAAAAGGTGGACAAATTGGCGATGAAGTTATTTTGCGTGGTCGTTTAACGACTTATCAAAACCAATTGCAATTAGATCAATTACAACAAGATATTCAAACTTGTAATAGCAATATGGCAAATCAAGTTCAGCCGATTAGCCTTGAACTCCCATTTGCTAGCTTAACAGGTAGTTCGACCCATTCTCCGCAGCGTTATCAAGGTATGTTGGTCAAATTACCTCAGACTTTAACCGTGAGCGAGAACTACAATTATGGTCGTTATGGTGAACTATCTCTAAGCTTAGGCCGCTTATATATTCCGACTAATTTATATCCAGCGTTATCTCCAGAAGCTAAAGCTCTTGCTCAGAAGAATTTATTGTCGAAAATTATTTTTGATGACGGCTATAACAATCAAAACCGTACTCCATGGTTACCGACAAATTTTAGTGCTGCCAATACGCTACGTTCGGGTTATCAACTTAAGAATGCTGAAGGTATTTTGGAATATCGTTTTAATGGTTGGCGTGTGCAACCAGTGCTTGGACGTAATCAACCTGAAGTAATTACTCAAACAAACCCGCGTCAAAGTGTCATTACCAAAAATGCCAATCACATCCGTGTAGCTTCATTTAACGTTTTGAACTATGACAATGGTGCAACTGGTTTCCCAACAGAGCGTGGTGCAACGACGCAAGCTGAGTTTGATAAACAGCACCGTAAAATTGTGAGTGCACTTAAAGCGATTGATGCCGATGTTTACGGTTTAATGGAAATTGCGAACAATGGTTATGGCCCGAACAGTGCAATTGCTCATTTAACCAGTGCTTTAGGTAGTGACTGGAAATATGTTGTTCCTGAAAACTTAAACCGTTTAGGTGGTGATGCAATTGCTGTTGCTATTATTTATAACAGCAAGCGTGTTAAGCCTTTGAATAAACCTGTTGTGCTTGATTTGGGCGACAAGAACCGAACAACATTGGCGCAAAGTTTCCAAGCAGTTCGCGGCAATAAAACGTTTACCGTTATTCCAAACCATTTGAAATCGAAAAGCTGTAGCGGGGTAGATGCTAGCTCTACTGATGCAGACCAAAAAGATGGTCAAGGTTGTTGGAACCCGACTCGCGTGAAAGCAGTAGATCAAATTGTGCAGTGGTTGGCGAAAAATCCAACTCAAGTGCCTAAGCAAAATGCTTTACTTGTAGGGGACATGAACAGCTATGCAAAAGAAGAACCTATTTTGTCATTTGAAAAAGCAAACTACAAAGTTTTGCTGAATGACGCTAAGGTAGGACAGGGTGCTCAGGCATATAGCTATGTATTTGGTGTTGCGAGTGATGCCAATGGAAATGGTGGAGCAGGTAACTTAGACCATGCAATTGCGGATGCATCTTTATATCCAAAAGTAGTGAGAACCTTTGCATGGCATATCAATGCAGATGAGCCAACCGTTTTAGACTACAACGAAGAATATAAAACGGATGAGCAAAAGGCATTGTTCTATGGTGAAGATGCTTATCGTTCTTCGGACCATGACCCTGTAATTGTTGATCTGGATTTAAATGGTAAAGATTCAAGCCAGCCTGATGATGATAAGAAAAACGGTATTTTTGATTTCTTAACTGAATTAATGAATTGGATTAGCCAGCTTTTTAAACGTAATTAATGGAAAAATTGCGTGACGCAAATGTGTTTTATCATATTTTAAACAATCGTCACGCAAGACAACTTGCAAGGAATAACTTTTTCAAGAATATTAGATGGTGTAAGTATTTTATAAGTTTACGCTTTTTTACAATTAAGGAATTGTGCAAACCTTGCAGGTTTTCTAGAAGCAATTTAAAACGTTAATATGAGATAACAAGGATCAGATATGAAATTATATTATTCGCCAGGCGCATGTTCTTTAGCTGCACATATTATTTTAAATGAAATTAATGTTGATTTTGATTTAGAACGAGTAAATTTAAAAACACATAAAACAGAAAAAGGCGCAGATTATTACGAGATTAATCCAAAGGGATATGTACCAGCTTTAGAAATTAATCCTGGCTTAATGTTAACCGAAAACGTTGCGATTTTACCGTTTCTTGCTCAGCATGATCCTAAGCAGGATTTGATTCCGCCATCAGGGATGGGCCGTGCGAAAGTATTGGAGTGGTTGGGGTATTTGAACTCTGAGTTACATGATGCCTATGCAGTATTCTTTGGGGCACCGTTAACGACTGATGAAAAAAATAAAGCTTATGCAGAAATTGATCGCCTTTTAAAATATATCGATAATTATTTGGCTGAATCTGATTATGATTATTTGGTAAATGATAATTTCGGCCCAGCAGATGCTTATCTATTTGTTTTAACAAATTGGTCAAACTCAATTGAGCATGATTTAACACCATATAAACACATTATTGCATTACGTAATAAAGTTGCAGAACGTCAATCTGTACAAATTGCGATGCGTGATGAAGGTTTAATTTCATAAAAGATTTTAAAAGCCAAAAAAAAGCCCCTAATCAATAGGGGCTTTTTTATACTAAAGACGATTAGTGTTGAGCATCTTTTTTCACATCAGCAGCTGCATTTTCAACAGCTTGAGCTGTATCGGCAGTTGCTTTACGTGCAGTCGCTTCAGTTTTTGCAGCAGCTTCAGCGGTTGCGTCAGCAGCATGATCAGTTGCAGCATCAATCTTCTCAGCAGCATTATCAGTCGCAGTTGCAATATCTTCTGCAGCTTTGTCACCAGCAGATTTGATATCCGCGCTTGCTTGTTGAGCAGCATTTTCTAAGTGTTCACCTGTAGTCGCGCCAGTTTCTGGAGCTTTATCTTTATTACAACCAACAAGGGCAACAGTCGCAGCAAGACCTAAAGCAACAAGTAATTTATTCATTGTGTTTTTCCTTCTAATTCATGGCATCCAAATATGGATGTCTAAAATATAAACATAAAGTAAATGATTAATAAAGATCGAAAATTGTTAAGAAGTTGTAACTCTAGTATTAAAAAAGCCTAGCATTTTGTAATGCTAGGCTTGAAATAAATAATAATGATTTTGATCGATTTTACTGCCCAGAACGGATGATGTAATCAAACGCAGAGAGTGATGCTTTAGCACCTTCACCTGTAGCAATAATGATTTGCTTGTAAGGTACAGTCGTACAGTCACCGGCAGCAAATACACCTTGAACATTGGTTTCGTTGCGGTCATTCACAATGATCTCGCCACGGTTGGTTAACTCAACTTCACTGTCTTTCAAGAAGTCAGTATTTGGCAATAAACCAATCTGGACAAAGATCCCTGCAAGCTCGACCACATGCTCTTCATCAGTCGCACGGTCTTTATATTTAAGACCAGTCACTTGTGATCCGTCACCTAACACTTCTGTACTTAAGGCATTCATAATCACCGTTGTGTTTGGCAAGCTATGCAATTTGTTTTGCAAGACTTGGTCTGCACGAAGTTTGGTATCGAATTCAACCAGAGTTACATGCTCAACAATCCCCGCAAGATCAATTGCAGCTTCTACGCCTGAGTTACCACCACCAATCACAGCAACACGTTTGCCTTTGAACAGTGGACCATCACAGTGTGGGCAGTACGCGACACCACGGGTACGGTATTCTTGCTCACCCGGTACATTCATCTCTCTCCAACGTGCACCTGTTGAAAGGATTACAGTTTTTGATTCAAGTTTGGCACCGTTTTCAAGTTCAACTTCAACCAAGCCATTTGCAGTCTGGTTGGCACCCGTGATTTTGCTGACACGTTGCAGATTCATGATATCGACATCGTATTCACGGACATGTGCTTCCATCTCGGCAGCAAACTTAGGACCTTGAGTCTTTTGCACAGACGTGAAGTTTTCAATGTCCATGGTGTCCATCACCTGACCACCGAAGCGTTCAGCGACGATACCTGTGTTAATACCTTTACGTGCAGCATAGATTGCAGCTGTTGCACCTGCAGGGCCACCACCAATCACCAACACATCAAAAGCATCTTTGGCATTGAGTGCTGCTGCATCTTTTTCAGCTGAATTGGTGTCAAGTTTTGCCACAATCTCTTCAAGGGTCATACGACCTTGACCAATGTGTTCGTTGTCTTGGAATACCATTGGTACGGCCATGATTTTGCGTTGTTCCACTTCGTCTTGGAAGAATGAACCGTCAATCATGGTTGCCGTAGTGTTCGGGTTATAAATCGCGATCAGGTTAAGCGCCTGTACCACATCCGGACAGTTATGACAGCTGAGTGATACAAACACATCGAAGTTGGCTTTAAGGTTTAAACCTTTAATCTGGTTGAGCACTTCATCCGACACTTTAGGTGCATAGCCAGACACCTGTAACAGCGCCAAGATCAAAGACGTAAACTCATGGCCCATTGGTAAGCCAGCAAAGAACACACGAGGTTGTTCACCTGCTTTAGCCACACCAAAGCTTGGACGACGTGTATTGTTGCCATCAAAACGGGCAGTCACTTTGTCAGAAAGCTCAGCGATTTCACTCACCAGCTCTTTAATTTGAGCAGCTTTATCTGATTCATCTAAGGCAGCAACTAATTCGATTGGACTTTCTAGACGTTCTAAGTAAGCTTTTAATTGAGTTTTAATGTTTTGATCTAACATCTGTTTTTACTCCAATGCATCCAAATTCTTTCAATAGATGCATAGTACGTGAAAACACAAAATAGGTAAAACAGTATGTTTTTATATATTTGATCGGTTTTTTGAATTATTGAAAACATTCATAAATAAGATCAATAATTTATCTCTAAAATACGCTTTTTTATGTTTTGTAGTGTTTTAAAGTGAAAGTATTTAAAAATTTATATATGTTATATGGCTGTAAAGATTTTATGTCATAACATTAAAAGGTACTTTCATGTCATTGCAACGCGGCATTTATCAGCATTATAAAGGTAATCTATATCAAGTTTTTTCTGTGGCAAAACACAGCGAGACTGAAGAGGAGTTAGTCGTTTATCAGTGTCTTTATGGTGACTATTCAACTTGGGTACGTCCTCTAGATATGTTTACAGAAACGGTTCAAATGGCTGATGGAAGTATCGTGCCGCGTTTCAAGTTAATTCAAAGTACTTAACTCAAACGACTTTCATATAAAATAACGATTTTAAAGGGTGAATATATGCCAAATACTTTTTTCTTACAAAGAGTTGCAGATTTATATGACACCTTTAAACGACACGATGCCCAGCAAACAGATCGGCTACTACGTTATCGTAATATTGAAGCTGAATCTGCAAAGTTACTGTCGCAATTTATTCGAATGCAGCAAACCAAATCAATTTTAGAAATCGGGACATCAACAGGTTATTCTACTTTATGGCTTGCTGAGGCTGCTCAAGCTACTCATGGAAAAGTAACCACGCTTGAAATTGATGCCAAGCGTAGTAATGAAGCAAAACGCCATGCAACTGAACTGGCATTAGATGAATTGGTTGATTTTTGGGTGGGCGATGCAGCCTATTACCTAAAAGAAGCTCAGGAAACTTTTGATTTTATTTTGTTAGATGCTGAGCGTCCTGCTTATGAGAATTATTGGCTAGATTTAAAACGGCTGATAAAGCCAAAAGGTGGCGTACTCATTATTGATAAGGTTATTTCACATGCGGCTGAAGTCAGTTCATTCTTAGCTTTAATTAAAAAAGATGAAAATTTTATGAGCAGTATTTTACCTGTAGGTGCTGGTTTATGTATTGTAGTGGCAAGGTAAGCCATTTAAAAATCTGATTTATTCATTCATAAAGGCCTGTTTAACGCAGGCCTTATTTTATTATGTTATGAAGCATTCACTAAAGATAGGCGAGTAAAGTGTAAGTCGAATTCTAAATATTTATGTACAAAAGCAGCTTTGTCTGTTGATCGTAATAAGTTGTCATAAATAAATTCTGGTACAGGATGATAAAGTTCGCCCGAACCATCGCTATAAAATATTTTTAGATGACGTGAAGTCGCATTGTATTTCCATGAAGTGACTGCCACAGTATTCGCCATAAATTTTTCCCCTTTTATTTCATATTACTTAAGCTCAAAAAACATCGGTTATTTATTCGACATTACTCAAACTTCATGTAATGGGGAAGGGCATAATTGTAAAAGTATCAGTAGAAAATGTGATGTGCTTATTCAAAACAAAAGAACCATCCGATGAGGGATGGTTCTTTGAGTTTTTAAAATCTAATAAGAGATTAGATTTTACCAACTAGGTCGATAGATGGAGCAAGAGTTGCTTCGCCTTCTTTCCATTTAGCTGGGCAAACTTCACCTGGGTGAGCGTGTACGTATTGAGCAGCTTTTACTTTACGAAGAAGTTCAGATGCGTCACGGCCGATACCACCAGCGTTGAGTTCAACGATTTGGATTTTACCTTCTGGATCGATAACGAAAGTACCACGATCAGCTAAACCTTCAGATTCGATAAGAACGTCGAAGTTTTTAGAAAGAGTCCAAGTTGGGTCACCAACTAATGGGTATTGGATTTTTTTGATTTCTTCAGAAGTGTCGTGCCAAGCTTTGTGAGTGAAGTGTGTATCAGTAGATACAGCATAAATTTCAACACCAAGTTTTTGGAATTCAGCGTAGTTGTCAGCTAAGTCACCAAGTTCAGTTGGACAAACGAAAGTGAAGTCAGCTGGATAGAAGAATACAACAGACCATTTGCCTTTAAGGTTAGTTTCGTTAACTTCAACAAATTGGCCGTTGTGGTAAGCAGTTGCTTGGAATGGTTTAACTTCAGTATTAATCAAGCTCATCATTGTCTCCATGATTGAGGTTTATATTTAAACTTGTTTACGAGATGTAGAATAAATAAAAATTCTTTATTGGGGAAATAGTATTTTTACATGACTAAAATCGGAAAATCGAATAAGTGATAAGTTTACGATTTTTAAGTCCCCACACACTGTATTCGATTTGACTACAAAAACATGTAAATCAAATGACAGTTATCGTAAAAGAAACTTGCCTAACAACATGAAGTCTAGTGAATCAAAATTCAAGGGTAAAATTTTAAAAAATTAAAAATATATAAAAAACCAACTGTTTTACCTTATGGTCATTAGAGCGTAAAATAGAGGATTGTTGTATTTTCAGGAAAATTTGTCTGTGCAGAATGATTTAAATATTGATCAGTGGGTGATGGCAAGAGATCGTTACCGTTTAAATCGTTTGCGTAAAGATAAAAAAGCCAATACAGCAGAGATTGAAAAATTATTTGAACAATCTAATGCCAAAGTAAGGCAGCGATTTGAACGTCTTCCTAAAATCAAACTGAATCAGGATTTACCTGTTTCCCAATATGCAGACCGTTTAATTGATGCGATTCAAAAGCATCAGGTGATTATTGTGGCAGGTGAGACGGGTTCAGGTAAAACCACCCAGCTTCCTCAGATTGCAATGCTAGCGGGCCGTGGTTTAACGGGAATGATTGGTCATACCCAGCCACGTCGTTTAGCTGCACGTAGTGTTTCTCAGCGTATTGCAGAAGAAGTCGGCGAAAAGCTTGGCGAATCGATTGGTTTTAAAATCCGTTTTAATGAACAAGGTTCGCAGGACTCTATCGTAAGGTTAATGACCGATGGTATTTTGCTTGCCGAGTTAGGTAATGACCGTTATTTGTCTAAATATGACACGATCATTATTGATGAAGCGCATGAACGCTCACTCAATATAGATTTTATTATGGGCTATCTAAAGCAGTTACTACCAAAACGCCCAGATCTAAAAGTTATCGTGACTTCGGCAACTTTAGATGTAAATCGCTTTAGTAATTACTTTAATGACGCACCTATTTTTGAAGTAGAAGGGCGTAGTTATCCTGTCGAAGTACTTTATCGCCCAATTTCAGAAATGAATATCGGCGGTAGTGATGACGATGAGTTTGATGATTTTGAAGAAAACCTTCCGCGTGCAGTGGTACAAGCGGTAGAAGAATGCTTTGCTGATGCAGAAGCAAAAGGTCACCCTGAACATGCCGATATTCTGATTTTCTCAAGCACAGAGCAAGAAATTCGAGAGTTGCAGGAAACCTTGCAAAAGTACGGGCCAAGACATACCGAAATTTTACCTTTGTATGCGCGTTTAGCCGTTTCTGAACAGCAGAAGATTTTTAGCCCTGGCGGAAAAGGCCGTCGTATTATTATTGCGACGAACGTGGCCGAAACTGCACTTACGGTTCCAAATATTCGCTATGTGATTGATAGCGGTTTTGCTCGTATATCGCGTTATAACTATCGTTCACGTGTACAACGCTTACCAATTGAAGCAATTTCTCAGGCTGCGGCCAATCAGCGTAAAGGGCGTTGTGGTCGTATTGCTCCGGGTGTGTGTATCCGTTTATATAGCGAAGAAGACTTTTTAAGTCGTCCTGAATTTACCGAACCTGAAATTAAACGAACCAACTTAGCATCTGTTATTTTGCAAATGCAGAGCTTAGGGTTAGGTGAGTTAGAAAACTTCGATTTTATTGAGCCGCCAGATTTCCGCCTAGTTAATGATGGGCGTAAGTTGCTGATTGAGTTAGGCGCACTTAACGAAAAGAAAAATGAGCTGACTAAAGTCGGGCAAATGATGGCTCGTATGCCAATTGACCCGCGACTCGCTCGTATGATTGTTGGTGGTGCTCATTTTGGTGTACTCAAAGAAATCTTAATTGTGGTGAGTGCGTTAGCAGTTCAAGACCCGCGCGAGCGTCCAGCAGACAAACAAATGCAGGCTGACCAAAAGCATGCTTTGTTTAAGGAAGCAGATTCAGATTTTCTGTTTTATTTAAAACTTTGGGATACTTTAAATCCTAAAGGTGAAGCAGGGATGTCTGAAAATAAACGACGTCAGTTTGCTAAGCAGAATTTTTTAAGTTGGTTACGTTTACGTGAGTGGAAGCAGACACACCAGCAATTGGTTGAGTTAGCAGAAGGTTTAAAACTCAGCTTTAATGAAAAACCTGCGAATTATGAAAACTTGCACCGTGCGTTGCTGACAGGTTTATTATCGTTCATTGCTAATAAAACTGATGAACGTAATACCTTTATGGCGGTGCGTCAGCAAAAGGCTAAAGTTTTCCCTGCAAGTACGCTGCATAAAACCAATACCTCTTGGGTGATGGCTTTTGAGATGGTCGAAACCTCTCAAGTGTACTTACGTACTTTAGCCAAAATTGACCCTGAATGGATTTTGCTTGCTGCACGTGATTTATTGAAATATCACTATTTTGAGCCACATTGGTCTAAGAAAGCTGGGATCGTCAATGCGTATGCGCAAATTTCTTTATTTGGTTTAATTATTGAACCAAAGCGGTTAATTAATTTTGAGAAAGTTGACCAACCTGCTGCTCATGAGATTTTCTTACGCGATGCATTAACCACAGGTAACTTGGGTACGATTCCGCCATTTTTAAAACACAACTTACTTAAGCTTGAAGAAGTAGAGCGAGTTGAAGATAAATTGCGTCGCCGTGATTTGGTGGTGGATGAAGAAACAATTTATCAGTTTTATGCATCGAAAATTCCTGAGGAAATCGCGAGTCGCCGTAGTTTTGAAGACTGGCGTGCAACGGTAGAAGCAAATAATCCTCGTTATTTATTTATTGACGATGATGCGCTCTGGCTCAATGACCGACCAACAACTCAGCAATTTCCAGATCATTTGCACAATGGTCAGCTACGTTTAGCAACGACATATCATTTTGACCCGAGCCACGACGAAGATGGTGCCACTGTTCAAATTCCTGTACAGGCGCTGCCTCAAGTTGATGAAAATATATGGTCATGGGGAATTCCGGGTTGGCGACAAGATTTAATTGAGGCTTTACTCAAAGCTTTACCTAAAGACAAGCGTCGTAATGTGGTGCCAATTCCTGATACAGCTCGTAAGCTCATGCAAGGGGTTGATGCGGTACATTTACGTGAACATATTTTTAGTTATTTAGCTTTTGCCTTGCGTGGTGAGCAAATTACTGAAAAAGATTTCTCGTTTGAACGTATTGATCCATATTTGGTACCTTTCATTAAAGTGATTGATGAAAAAGGTAAGCTGATTGCGAAAGGGCGTGATTTACCTGAGTTAAAAGCACGTTGCCGCGTAGAAACACATCGTCCAGTTAAACAGCAAAAAGGTGAGTTTAAAAACTTTCCTGAAAACTTTACTTTTGAGGCCTCTCATAAAGTCACGGGCGTTGTAGTTAAACAATATCAGGCTTTAGTTCCGACCAAGGCTTTTGCTGACCTCGAAGCTAAAGATGAGTCAGGCATTGTTATTCAAACGTTTAACGATCAAGCTGAGGCGATTAAACAACATCGTGAAGGGATTATTCGTCTGGTCCATATGCAACTTGGCGATTTGGTTCGTCAGTTGAAAAAGCAGATTTCAAAACCGCTCGCGTTGGCTTATTCACCTTTGGGCGATAAAGCTAAGCTTGAGCAGATGTTAGTCTATGCAACGTTGCAGATGGCAATTACGACTTTGCCAATTAACGCTGATGAATTTAATAAGCTGCTAGATCAGGTCAAAAAGCAATTTTTGAGTTATGGTCAGCAAGCACTTGAGCAATTAAGTGATATTTATATTCAGTGGCAGCAAATCCGTCGTCAGCTTTTAGTACTTGATTCAGGCGTGTTTGGACGCAGTATTGATGATATTGAAGACCAGTTAGATCTCATGTCACTTGGTAATTTTGTTTATTGCCAACCGGTCGATCTTTGGCAGGAATATCCGCGATATTTAAAAGCGCTGCTATTGCGTTTAGATCGATTGCCAAATAGTCTACAGCGAGATCATGCCGCTATTGATGATGTCGATCCATGGATGGACAAGGTGTTTAAATTCAAAAACAACCCCAAAATCAAAGAATTGTATTTGATGTTGGAAGAATTCCGCATTTCTTTATTTTCTCAACCGATGAAAACCAAGATGCCTATTTCGCCAACTCGACTGCAAAAGTTATGGGATCGTTTGGGAATCAGTTAAGATAGATCGGGGTCTGTTTATGCTGTTGTTTAGCCTACAACGCAATTTATAAATGAAAGATTAACAGACCCTATTCATTTTTTTAGGAGTTTTACATGGGCATTCGTATCACAGGTACTGGGTTATTTCACCCAACAGAAATCATTTCTAATGAAGAACTGGCCGACAGTTTAAATGCTTATGTGGAACAATATAACCAAGAGAATGCAGAGAAAATTGCAGCAGGTGAGCTAGAAGAATTACGTGGTTCTAGTGCTGAATTTATTGAAAAAGCGTCTGGTATTAAGCGCCGTTACGTG
This sequence comes from Acinetobacter sp. WU_MDCI_Abxc222, assembly GCF_025514755.1. Lineage (NCBI taxonomy): Bacteria > Pseudomonadati > Pseudomonadota > Gammaproteobacteria > Moraxellales > Moraxellaceae > Acinetobacter > Acinetobacter sp. WU_MDCI_Abxc222. Next base: position 749,071 of record NZ_JAHPVG010000001.1, on the reverse strand, counting down.
ATTGAGAAATCAGGTATTCTCGATCCAAATCGTTTGCGTCCTCGTTTGTCTGAACGTTCAAATGATGAACTTTCACTTCAAGCAGAGTGGGGCGTCATTGCTGCGAAACAGGCAATGGAAAATGCAGGCGTAACCGCTGAAGATATCGATGTTGTGATTTTGGCATGTTCAAACATGCAGCGTGCTTATCCAGCTGTAGCAATTGAAATTCAATCGGCACTTGGCATTCAAGGTTATGCCTACGACATGAACGTTGCATGTTCAGCTGCTACTTTTGGTTTGAAACAAGCAGCAGATGCAATTCGTTCAGGTGCTCGCCGTGTTTTATTGGTGAACGTTGAGATTACATCGGGTCACCTAGACTACCGTAACCGTGATTGTCACTTCATTTTTGGTGATGTTGCGACCGCTTCTATTATTGAAGAAACCACCACTAAAACTGGTTTTGAAATTTTAGATATTCATTTATTTACTCAATTTTCAAACAACATTCGCAATAACTTTGGTTTCTTAAACCGTAGCGAAGATGCGGTCGTTGATGACAAGTTATTCCGTCAAGATGGCCGTAAGGTATTTAAAGATGTTTGTCCATTGGTGGCAAAAATCATTAATGCACAGTTGGAAAAAATGCAGTTAACTGCAAATGATATTAAGCGTTTCTGGTTACACCAAGCCAATGCCAATATGAATGAATTAATCTTGAAATATGTGGCTGGTAAAGAGGCAGATCTAAGCCGTGCACCAATTATTCTAGATGAGTTTGCCAATACCTCATCAGCAGGTGTTATTATTGCTTTGCACCGTACAGGCCACGAAGTGGATGATGGCGAATATGGCGTGATTTCATCTTTCGGTGCTGGTTATTCAGTAGGTTCGATTGTTGTTCAAAAGCACGTTGCTTAAGTTACTAGATTAATTAAAAACGCTCGTAAGAGCGTTTTTTTATGGGTCGAAAATAATAAAGCGGACTAAAATTAGCCCGCTTCAATTGAATCAAAAATGATTAAAACTTTTTGGTGTAGTTTACAAACAGGCGATCTTCACCAAAGTCATTGCCGTGTTTTACATTGTAATCAATACGAATATATTGCAGAGCCACGCCTTTTAAGAACGGCTGTTGAAATGCATAGTTTAAAATCACATTAGACTCGGTTTCATGGTTTTTTTCACCATTGGCTGCTTTAAAGTCATGGCCATAGACATATTTCACCATCGCATTTAGGCCCGGTACATAGTCTTTAAAGTCGTAGCCATACATGACATGGTAAGACTTTTCATCTTCTTTAAAGAATCCAGTTGCGTTCCAGTTAATGAAATACGTCTCTGGTAAGAAACCATCCGGTAATGGATAAGCCGACTCACCCATAATTTGCTGGTATCCCAAGCCGAAGGTATGATTTCTTACTTTAAGTGTTTCTAGTACCCCGATGTTTTGCGCATCAATATCAAAAGTATTGCCATCATCTTTTGCATTGAAGTATTTAAACTTAGACGTAAGCGCAAAATTAGGTTGTTTCCAAGTATGTTCAAGCCCAACATAATGCTTATTATACAGATCTTCTAAATTACCAAAGTAGTATTCGCCCTTGAGTGAGGGGGTAAATTGATAGCGCAGATCTATGTAATTTAAACCATCAGATTCTTTAGTTATTCCATTTGCCGTGAATGAAAACTTTTTAAAGTCTTCTTCATTTCGTGGAGAGACTTTTTCCACTCGGCCAATTTCTGCATAAAGCTGATCTGAAAGTTGCGACTTAAGATTGGTTCCCCAATATGAAGCAAGCAACTGACGACTGGCATCCACAGCCGTTACAGGCAGGTCTAACCAGAGTTCACCGACACTTAGCAAGGTTTTGTCATAACCTAGTTTTAAAGTTGCTCCGTATTTTAAAAAGTCAGATGCTTGTGATTGAGTTTCTTTATTAAAAGGCAAAACTGTGTCCGCAACATGTTTGTCTGAACTTAAGCGCACGGCGTATTGAACAGAAGCATCTGCACCAATCGTGATTGGCTTATCTGCTATGACTAACGGGGTGTCATGCATTTTCGATTTATAAAATAATGATGCTGCTTGAGACCAACTACCAGTATCTTTAAGTACATCATTATCAAAATTACGGTTGATATAGGCGTTTTTTAAAGTGAATTTCCATTCATCTTCAGTTTGCTGATTTGGATTTGCAGCGAATGAATTGCCACACATCAACACTAAGGTTGCGAAAGTTAAAGCACATGGCTTAAAGCGATGTAATAATTCCATAATCCATTTCCAAAAAGATGCGCCAGTCCTCGGCGCATTTATGTTTACTGCTGGGGAAGCGTGTTTTGAGGGTTAAAAGTTGAAGGCGTTTGTGCGGCAACAGAGGCTTTTAGATTGACCATAAATATTGCAAGTGCAGCAATCACACCCGGAATTGCAATCGCTAAGAAATTCATTTGGTGAGGAAGCTCAAGTGTGAGTAGCGCTCCGGTTAAAACTGGTCCGATAATCGCGCCAATACGACCAATTCCAGATGCCCAGCCCATGCCAGTTGAACGAAGTGCTGTTGGATAGAACTGTGCCACGAAAGTGTAGAGTAAGATTTGCGAACCAATTGTGGCAGCGCCAGCAATCGCAATCAGGCTATATAAAATAAATTGTGGACTATTAATGCCAAGCAGAATTAAAGCTGCTGATCCCACAATAAACATAATGGTAATAACAGGTTTTAAATGGAATCTGTCTGCTAAAGCACCGCCACCAATTGCACCGACCATGCCGCCAATATTGAGTGCAAACAGGAATAACATGCTCGCACCTAACGAGTAGCCCGCTTGCAGCATGAGTTTAGGTAACCAGCTTCCTAAGGCATACACCATTAGTAAGCACATAAAGAAAGCAATCCAGAACATAAATGTGCTGAAGGTACGACCCTGCTGGAAAAGTGCACGGACAGGTGCATCTGTTGTGGTGCTCTCGTTTAATACCAGTTGAGTATTGGCGTTTACCTGAGTTTGAGGTGCAATTTTACTCACAATACTTTTCGCCTGTTCGCTATGGTTAGATTTCACTAAAAAGGCGAGAGACTCTGGCAAAAATTTCCAGATGAGTGGGAGCAGTAACAGGGGAATACCCGCAATTAAAAACATGATTTGCCAACCCATATCTTTAACGAGCCATGCACCGAGTAGAGCAGATGTCATGCCGCCAATTGCATAGCCACTAAACATGATTGCGACTAAGGTACTGCGGATTTTTTTTGGTGCATATTCGGTCATAAGTGCCACAACGTTTGGCATAACGCCACCAATCCCAAGACCTGCGATAAAACGCAAAATAGCAAACTCTGTTGGTCCTTTGGCAAAGGCACCCATAAAGGTAAATCCGCTAAATAAGGTGACACAAATCAGGATGGTCTTTTTACGTCCCAATTTGTCTGAAAGCGTGCCGAAAATCATGGCACCAAACATCATCCCGAATAGAGCAGCACTGGCGAGTAAACCAGCTTCAACAGCAGTTAATGACCATTGCTGCATTAACAGAGGAAGAGCAACCCCGTAAATAACTAAATCATATCCATCAAAAATAATAATAAGTAAACACCAGATTAAAACTTTCCAATGAAAAGAGGTAAAACTGGCTTTATCAATTAACTCATTAATATTAACCTTGCTCGTATTCATTTTCTTCACCTCCAATTTGTGAAGCATCGCGTTATTTTTTAATAAACTATTTTGTTATTGGATTAGAGTCAAAAACCTAATTGATATATCTTTATGTCTTTAAGGTATTGTGGTTTTATTGATTTAATTATTTGAAAAATATGTATTTATTTTTATTGTTTTAGCTGTCTTTGTTGTGTCTTTAAAATAGGGTTAAATATTGTATGATGAGAATTTTAAGGATTTTATAGGTACTTTTTTATAGATTTTATTGGTGAGAATCACACCTAAAAATATTGTTAAATTTATATTATAAATTGAAGTGAAAATATAAAAACAAAATACTAAAGTCTATTATTTAACTATTTTAGAGATTCATGTTAAAAATGAAATTTACTCTATATTCAATAAAAAATCGCCAAATCAGAATTAGTAAATTATTTGCATCCTGATGTGACGATTGAGGCTTTATTTTAGTGGTAGGCGCTTAGATAAAAAACTTAATTTGTGGATGGCGTTGAGCGTGGTGTGAGAATGAAATGGGCGATTACACCAATACAAATGCCCCAAAAAACTGAGCTTAATCCAAGAAAATGCATGCCTGATGCTGTTGCTAAAAAGGTAATAAGTGCAGCATCGCGTTGATTGTCATTTTTCATGGCAACAGAAATATTGGTCGCAATCGCTCCAAGCAAGGCTAAACCCGCCAGTGCTGCAACCAACTCTTTAGGAAGTAAACTAAATAGCATGACAATACTGCCAGCAAATAAGCCTCCTAAAATATAAAAAATTCCGTTGGCGATTCCTGCGATATAGCGTTTTTCTTTAAGTTCATGTGCATCTTTGCCCATACATAAAGCGGCGGTAATTGAGGCAAGCACAATGGTAATACCACCGATGCAAGCAACAGCTAAAGAGGCAATACTGGTAACAGTAATAATGGGTTTAGCTGGGGTGTCGTAACCGCTGAGTTTCATAATCGCCATACCCGGTAAAAACTGGCCAGTTAGGCTGACTAAAATGAGAGGAACGGCGAGGTTGAGTGTTGAGCTCCAAGTCCATTCTGGGCTAATCCACTGTGGGATCGCTAAACTAAAACTCACATCAACCGGATTCATTTTGCCTAAAATGAGGCTTAATAAAACTCCGGCTGCTAACACCCAGATCATGGTGTAGCGTGGCATTAATCGTTTGGCAATTAAAAAAACAATGAGCATGCTAAAGACAATAAAAGGCATGCTGTCGGACGAGGTAAATAGACCAATACCGAATTGAAAAAGAATACCAGCCATCATGCCCGCAGCGACATCTTGGGGAATCCACTTCAGTAACTTGTCGAAGTAACCTGTAACGCCAATTAAAAAAATAACGATGGCAGAAGTAATATAGGCGGCTACCGCTTCATTCAGTGAGACATTTGGAAATAGGGTAACTAACAGGGCAGTACCCGGTGCAGACCATGCGGTTATGACAGGCGTTTTATATTTAATTGAAAGATAAATACCTGAAACGGCGGCACCAATTGAGATTCCCCAAATCCATGACACCATCATGTCGGTGGATACATGGGCGCGCTGAGCAGCTTGAAAAAAAATAATCAATGGGCCTGAGTAAGAAATTAAAACCGCAAGAAAGCCAGCAACTGTTGCTGATATGGACCAGTCATTTTTTAACGTCTTTAACAGGGTTGCCATGTGTGATTGCCTCCATGCAAATCATGTTATTTACCCAATCATGCAAAAAGATCAGGGTTAACCCTGATCTCCACCTCCGACTGAAATAACCGAGCCAGTCATATATGATGCTTCGTCTGATGCAAGAAATAAAATTGCATTGACTTGTTCTTGAATTGTGCCATAACGGGCCATAAATGTTCGATCTATTGTTTGATCAACCACTTGCTGCATCCAGTCTTTTTCATTTTGACTTAACGGGTTGGCATTGCGTGGTATTTTGCGAGGTGGTGCTTCAGTTCCACCGGTCGCAACGGCATTGACTCGAATTCCGTCTTTGGCATGTTCAAAAGCAAGCGATGCCGTTAGAGCATTTACCCCACCTTTAGATGCCGAGTAGGGAATACGATTAATACCACGGGTTGCAATTGAAGAGACATTTACAATAACACCAGATTGTTGCTTAATCATGGCGGGTAACACGGCACGGCAACACCATAACGTTGGAAACAACGAGCGATTCACTTCCTTAATGATCTCTTCTTCGGAAAACTCTTCAAAAGGTTTCATCCAGATCGCGCCACCCACATTATTAATCAGGATATCTACCCGACCATAGTGTTCAATGGCTTTTGCAACAACCGCTTGCGCGCCTGCATAGGTTTCAAGATCAGCATTAATCGTAACAGCATCACCACCTGTACTCTGAATTTCTTTGAGAACGTCTTCAACGTATTCAGAGCGGTCAGCCATGACGACTTGTCCGCCTTCAGCCGCGACTTGCAGGGCCACGCCACGACCAATACCTTGGGCACTACCCGTAACAATCACGACTTTATTAGTAAATCTTTGACGGTTTGACATAGATAACTTCTCCACCTTAAGTTAGTTTGCAGAGAATTTTTCAAACAAGAAATTAGCAGGTTTGATATTTTCAGTGTCTAACCAGCCACGTACAGCCTCTACCATTGGAACTGGACCACATAGATAAACATCGACATCGCCACCGTTTAACCATTCACTTTCAATATGACCAGTGACATAGCCTTTGCGTTCATGGTTACTCTCAGGGCTTGCAACTACAGTTCGATATTCAAACCATGGGAATTTCGCCTGCAATTCATTGAGTTTTTCTAGAGCCACCAAATCAAAATCATTGGTGACACCAAAAACCAATCGAACAGGCTGTTCTGAACCTTTTTCTTCAAGCACTTGTAACATCGACATAAATGGGGCAATACCAGTACCGCCTGCAAGCATTAGTACTGGACGCGCTACATTACGTAAGTAGAAGCTACCGAATGGACCGGTAAAAGTCATTTTGTCGCCGGCTTTGGCATTCTTGCTTAAGAATTCACTCATTTTGCCATTCGGTACGTTACGGACCACAAAGCCTGTTAAGCGATTGCCCGGTTTTGAACTAAATGAATATGAACGGGTTTCGCCAGTTTCTGGAATTGTAACGTTGACGTATTGGCCTGCAAGGAAATGAATATCCGGTTGGCCTTCATCAAGTTGAATATCAAATGTGATGGTTGAATCTGATAGGTTTTCAACGCGGGCTAATGTACCTTGGAAGCTATGAATTTCTGTTTTGCAGACATCTGATGAGGCTTGAATCTGGAATACTGCATCGGAAGTTGGGCGACATTGGCAAGCAAGAATATAGCCTTGTTCAGCTTCTTCAGGGGTTAATGCATCTTCAATATAGGTTTCTTCTGGCATGTCATAACTACCGGACTCGCAAAATGCGCGGCAAGTTCCACATGCACCATCACGGCAATCCAAAGGAATATTAATTTTTTGGCGATAGGCTGCGTCAGATAGGGTTTCGCCTTGAGCTACGTTAATGAAACGTGTAACACCATCTTCAAATTGAAGTGCGATATTGTGGTTTGACATGGCATGTATCCTACAAAATATTTGAAACTTTTACCCTCAGCCAACAGTCCGTTTAACTGAGAGGGCATGTCTTAAAGATGGTAAATATCAATCACTTGATTGATGTAGTCATTTTTCAAAACGACATACTTGCTCAAGATTTTTGGTTGATCACCTGAAAAATCGATCACATAACGTGACATACCGAAATAGCTGTAATTTGTCTTGTAACGGAAACTCAAGGTATTCCAGTTAAAGCGAACAGTAACTTTGTCGCCGTCGCGCTCAACGACTTCAACGTTGGCAATATTGTGGCTTGTGCGAGTGTCTGGCATGGTTGCAGATGAGCGCTCGGTTTTAATACGGAACACACGATCTTCTAAACCTTGACGATCTGGATAATAAATAAGTGAAATTTCAGATTGTGGATCTTCAGTTAATCTATCGTCGTCGTCCCAAGCTGGCATCCAGAAAGAAGCTTCCGGTGCGTAGCATTCAAGCCAGTCATCCCATTGTTCATCATCTAAAAAACGAGCTTCACGATAGAGAAACTGAGCAATATTTTCTAAAGTTGCTTTGTCTTGAGCACTCATGCTGTTTCTCCCTGATCAGCAATTTCTTTCTCTGATGCAATCGCGTGTTTCATGGTTTGTAACCAATATTGATGTTGGGCAAGATAAAGCCCTTCATCTTCAGTTTTGATCCCACTTAACATGGGTTTTAAACCAATTTCATTTGCTGCATCGTCTGGTCCATAAATCCAATGTTTTGAACCACGGCACATGTCATTCCATTCAAGTGCAATTCCTGCGTAGCCTGCCTGACAAGCACGGAATTCTTCTAAATCGTCTGGTGTTGCCATACCTGAAGCATTAAAGAAATCTTCATATTGACGGATACGACGTGCGCGAGCTTCAGGTGCTTCACCTTTAGGTGCGATACAGTAAATGGTAACTTCGGTTCGATTAACCGAAAGTGGGCGAAGTACACGAATTTGCGAACCGAACTGATCCATCAAATAAACATTTGGATAGAGACAAAGATTACGTGAACGCTCAATCATCCATTTCGACATGGCTTCGCCGTATTTTTCGGTGTATTCGTCTGCTTTCGGGAAGTTTGGACGGTCTTCTGGGTTTGCCCATTGTGTCCAAAGCAACATGTGGCCATTTTCAAAGCCATACGAGCCACCGCCTTGTTTACCCCAAGAACCTGCACTCATCGCACGAATGTTATCGGCAGCTTGAGTTTCTTTACGGTGTTGAGTTGTTGCCGCATAGTTCCAGTGAACAGCAGAAACGTGATAACCATCGGCACCATTTTCAGCAGTGAGTTTCCAGTTGCCTTCGTAGGTATAAGTAGATGAACCACGTAAAACTTCTAAACCATGTTCAGACTGGTCAACAATCATGTCGATGATTTTGGTGGTTTCGCCCAAGAACTCTTCAAGTGAAGGAACATCGGGATTTAAACTACCAAATAAGAAGCCTTTGTAGCTCTCAAAACGAGCTACTTTTTTAAGGTCGTGTGAGCCGTCTTGGTTAAAACAGTCAGAATAGCCTGCTTCACTTGGATCTTTAACCTTAAGCAATTTACCTGAGTTGTTAAAAGTCCAGCCGTGGAAAGGGCAAGTATACGTTGCTTTATTACCACGTTTGTAACGGCAAAGTTGTGCTCCGCGGTGTGAACACGCATTGATCATGGCATTGAGTGCGCCGTTACGGTTACGTGCAATAATGACTGGCTGACGACCAATATGAGTGGTGTAGTAGTCATTATTGTTTGGAATTTGGCTTTCGTGCGCTAAGTAAACCCAATTGCCTTCGAAGATATATTTCATTTCGAGGTCAAAAAGAGCTTCGTCAGTAAACACTGAGCGATGAAGTTTAAATTCGCCTGTATCGATGTTATCGACAAGTAATTCATCAATACGGTCAAGATGGCTAGTATTGATTACAGGAATACGTGGCATGTCCGTTCTCCGACTTTCCAAAAGTGTGGAAGTCACCAAGGCCTTAGCTACGATCTACAAGGTCTTGATATCCTAATATTTTCAATGAAGCGCATGAGTGCGCTGAGTGTTTAACCGTGAATTGATGAAGATGAATAACTGGAAGATTGGCAAAAAGGCTTGTTCACAAAGCAATTCATCACTTCATCGGTTTGTTGCTTGTATATACCTTAAAAGAATGGTTAAACTGTGTCTAAGACTGAATTTGCATTTTTTTATATCTTAAAGGTATGGAAACCTTATGGAACTAAGACATTTACGGTATTTTGTGGCTGTTGTTGAAGAACAGAGCTTTACAAAGGCAGCTGAAAAACTATTTATTGCTCAACCACCTTTGAGTAGACAGATTCAAAATCTGGAAAGCGAGCTTGGCATTCAACTGTTTGAGCGTGGAAGCCGCCCTTTACAAACCACACAAGCAGGGCATTTCTTTTATCAGCACGCCGTTAAACTTTTGTCGAATGCTGAAGAAATAAAAAGTATGACCAAGCGTATTGGTCTCATCGAAAGAAGTATGACCATTGGTTTTGTTGGGTCTTTACTCTATGGTTTGCTGCCTCGAATCATTTATTTATTTCGCCAACAGCAACCGCATTTGAATATTCAATTGATGGAGTTAAGTACGACTGAGCAACTACAGGCATTAAAAGAAGGGCGCATTGATGTTGGATTTGGACGCCTAAGAATTAGTGATCCTGCTGTGAGACGAATTCTTTTACGTAAAGAGCGTTTGGTAGTGGCAGCACATACCAGCCATCCAATTGCACAGCGCACGGAAGGGGTATATCTGGCCGATCTCATTGATGAAAAGATGTTTATGTATCCCACTTCACCGAAACCCAATTTTTCGACCCAGCTTTTAAATATTTTTGCCGAACATAGTTTGGTTCCAAAAAATATGCATGAAATACGAGAGATTCAGTTGGCTTTGGGCTTAGTGGCAGCGGGAGAAGGGATTTGCATTATTCCAGCAAGTGCCGATACCATTCGATTTCCACACCTAAACTATATTCCAATTTTAGATAACGGCGCGGTCAGTCCAATTTTTATTACTGCACGGGCAATGGACCGAAGTGAAGATTTACAGTCACTGTTTGATTGTATTTATCAGGTTTATGACTTAGAAGGGATACCTTATCAACGGACTGTCTTTACACTCGATCAGAACCCGATAGATGATTCAAATGGTGTCGATTTTTAAATAATGGAAGTGCATAGCCTCAAAAGTTGAAGCTATGCAGTTTTATATCTTATTGCACTTTCGCTGGGAAACCATCTTCTTCAAGTGCTTCGGTAATTTTATCGACGCTTTCACTGCTTTCAACAGTCACGATTTTGGTTGCTAAATCTACATCTACTTTTGCATTTGGGTCGATATCTTGAATCGTCGCAGTCACTCCACGGGCGCAGCCACCACAAGTCATATTTTCAATAAGTAGTTTCATGTTCATACTCCATCAAGAATGAGATGTTTGTTTGGATAACACTGAGTCTAAACCTTGTCATGATTGTAAGGTCAAGACCAATTTTTTAAAAAAATATGCTTGACCTTCCCATGATGGGAATCTGTATGCTCAATACAGAATATTAAATTTTGCAGATTTGCAGAGGTGTTTGATGGACTCAAAAACCACAAAATTGCCAGCATATAGTGAGACACTCTCAATTGAGGGCATGACTTGTGCCTCCTGTGTAGGGCGTGTCGAAAAAGCACTTAAGAAAGTTGAAAATGTAGAGATTGCCAACGTTAATTTGGCAACAGAAAAAGCGGTTGTTTATTCAAATCAACCGATTCAGCGCGAAGCACTGGTTAAAGCAGTAGAACGAGCAGGTTATGATGTGCCAAAAGCTGCGCCAGTGGAGTTATCTATTGAGGGCATGACTTGTGCATCTTGTGTTGCACGTGTAGAAAAAGCCCTTAAAAAAGTAGACGGTGTTCAAGAAGCGACTGTCAACTTAGCAACAGAGCAGGCTTGGGTACAAGCAGATGCATCAGTTAATGTTGAAGACTTAATTCGCGCTGTTAAAAAAGCAGGTTACGACGCGAAAGCATCTGAAAAAAATCAAGATGAGCAGCTCGACAAAAAAGCTTCAGAGTTAGATCAGCTTAAAAAAGATTTGATCATTTCGATTGTGTTGGCCTTACCTGTGTTTATTTTGGAAATGGGTTCACATCTCATTCCAGCTTTTCACATGTGGGTCATGCACACCATTGGTCAATACAATAGCTGGCTTTTACAGTTTGTTTTAACAACCTTAGTACTCATTTTTCCTGGCCGCCGTTTTTATCAAAAAGGGATCCCAGCTTTATGGCGTTTAGCGCCAGATATGAACTCGCTGGTTGCTGTTGGAACCTTAGCAGCCTATAGCTTTTCAGTTGTGGCCACCTTTATGCCACACGTATTACCCCAAGGCACGGTCAATGTTTACTTTGAAGCGGCTGCTGTTATTGTCAGTTTAATTTTGCTTGGGCGATATTTTGAAGCTAAAGCTAAAGGGCGTACTTCACAAGCGATTCAACATTTAGTGGGAATGCAACCAAAAACTGCTCGTATTCAGCGTGACGGTCAAGTGGTGGAAGTTGCTGTTGCCGACGTGGTTAGTGGAACTATTGTAGAAATTCGTCCGGGTGAACGTGTACCTGTCGATGGTGAAGTGATTGAAGGGCATAGCTACATTGATGAATCTATGATTACGGGTGAACCTGTTCCTGTTGAAAAAATAGTAGGGCATCAGGTGGTCGGTGGTACAGTCAACCAGAACGGTACTCTAAACATTCGGGCAACCGCAGTGGGTAGCTCATCTGTACTTTCACAAATTATTCGCATGGTTGAACAAGCTCAAGGTTCTAAACTTCCGATTCAGGGTTTAGTCGATAAAGTCACCATGTGGTTTGTACCTGTAGTGATGTTAATTGCTGCAATTACTTTCTTGGTTTGGTTTATTTTTGGGCCAGAGCCTGCGCTGACTTTTGGTTTAGTGAATGCTGTTGCGGTACTAATTATTGCTTGTCCTTGTGCGATGGGGCTTGCAACGCCAACTTCTATTATGGTCGGTACTGGACGTGGTGCTGAGTTAGGTGTCTTGTTCCGTAAAGGTGAAGCTTTGCAGCTTTTACAAGAAGCGAAGGTCGTTGCCGTTGATAAAACGGGCACACTGACCGAGGGTAAACCGACACTGACAGACTTTAATGTGCAATCAGGTTTTGAACGTGAACAAGTGCTAACTTTAGTTGCTTCAGTCGAAGCCAAGTCTGAACACCCAATTGCCCTCGCGATTGTTCAAGCAGCAGAAAGTGAAGGCCTAAACTTATTACCAGTAACAGCATTTAATTCGATTACAGGCTCAGGTATTGAAGCGGAAGTTTTAGGTCAAAAAGTACAAATTGGCGCAGATCGTTATATGCATCAACTTGGTTTAGACACCAACTCATTCCAAGCGATTGCTGCTCAATTGGGTGAAGAAGGCAAAACACCGCTATACGTCGCTATTGATCAGAAACTAGCCGCAATTATTGCCGTGGCAGACCCAATTAAAGAAACAACCTATGCTGCGATTGAAGCCTTGCATCAATTAGGTCTCAAGGTTGCCATGATTACAGGAGACAATCGTCATACGGCGCAAGCAATTGCCAAAAAGCTGAACATTGATGAAGTTGTGGCAGAGGTTTTACCTGAAGGCAAAGTGGACACAGTTCGCCAACTGCAAAAACAATATGGTCGTTTGGCCTTTGTAGGTGATGGCATTAACGATGCACCAGCCTTGGCGCAAGCAGATGTCGGTTTAGCCATTGGTACAGGCACAGATGTTGCCATTGAAGCTGCCGATGTAGTGCTGATGTCTGGTAGTTTAAAAGGCGTGCCGAATGCAATTGCATTAAGTAAAGCCACCATGCGAAACATACGTCAAAACCTATTCTGGGCATTTGTATATAATGTTGCTCTGATTCCAATTGCAGCAGGTGCGCTATATCCAGCATTTGGTGTGTTGCTTTCACCTATGTTTGCAGCAGGCGCGATGGCACTTTCTTCAGTCTTTGTTTTAGGCAATGCATTACGCTTAAAACGCTTTCATGCGCCAGTAGAGTAAGCGTGCTGAAAATCAACTTTTGGTTTAAGATCATGACAGCAGGTCTTAAACCAAATTTAGTATTTGAGGTGTGAGATGAATATCGGTCAGGCATCCAAACATTCGGGCATTTCGGCGAAAATGATTCGCTACTATGAAGAAATCGGTTTACTTGAAGCAGCTCAGCGTTCTGCTTCTGGCTATCGCATTTATTCAGAAACAGACCTGAAAACTTTAAACTTTTTAAAGCATGCTCGAGAGTTAGGTTTTTCATCCGAACAGATGAAAGAACTCATTTCGCTTTGGAAAAATACCGATCGGCATAGTGCAGAGGTGAAAGCCTTAACTGTAAAACACATTGCCGAATTAAAACAAAAAATTGCCCATCTCCAAGAAATGGTCAATATTTTGCAGGCTTCTGCTGATGATTGCTGTGGCGACCAACAGGCTTCTTGTGCCATCTTAGATCACATTGAAAAAGGTGTGGGTGTAAGCTAAGTTTCATTAAAATAAAAAGGAAAAATCATGGCTTATACTGCTTCTTGTCTTTGTAATGGCGTTCAACTGTGCATTAATGTCGAATTAGAACCCATCATGGTTTGTCATTGTAAGCAATGCCAAAAAGCACAAGGGGCTGCTTTTGCTGCCATCACTCAAGTACAAAAAAGTGATTTAAACATTGTGCAGGGTGAAAATCTTTTACAGGCTTATTTTGCATCGCCTAATAAAAAGAGAGTGTTCTGTAAAACTTGTGGTTCACCGATCTGGAGTGAACGTCTAGATAAGCCAGAAGTGGTACGCCTAAGGGTAGGACTTATTAATGAAGAAATATCGACGCCAGTCATCTCTCATGCTTTTGTCAATTCACAAGTGAAGTGGTATCCAATTTGTGATAACGCTCGCCAATATCCAAATGGGATAGAAAACCCTTAAATATTAAGGTTAGATCGTATTTTATTCATTTGTAAAAAAACGTGAACAAGACTAGTCATGAATAAATAATGTGCTATAACTGTACCTAAGGTAATCGTAATATCTCCTCGATCCACAGGGAAACTTGGGACAGGGCAAAAGATACGATAAGACCTTACATATAGCTAGCAAAGAGCAAACTAAGAGATGGATAGACACAAATCTTAACTTGCTCACCGTTGCAGAAAAGCCCGTGAAACGGGCTTTTTTAATGTCTTTTAAAAAGCTATTTCTCATTTAAAAATATCTTATATTTTTAAACTATTTATGAAAAAGTAATGTAAAAATCATAAAAAAATTGAAATATACAGACTATTCTGTATTGATTTTTATTTTAATTAACGGTACATTTAGTTAACGGTTTAAAGTTCAAGTTTAATAATGAACTCATGGTCGTTGTGGGAGATCTAAGAGCCTGCATTTTCCCCAAGATGCGGGTTTTTTTTATGCCTATAAAAAAGTATTCCTTAAATAATAAATATATAATTTGTTGTTATTTAGAATATTTTAATCAGCCTACGATCTAAAGACGCGTAGGCTTTACATCTGGAAGATTATTTAAGCACGATAGGCAAGACAAGCTTGAGCACAGGCTAAACATGCTTTCGCACAGATCTGACAATGTTCATGCTCATGTTTGCTGCATTCCGCTGCACAAAGTTGACATGCATTTGCGCAAAGTTGCATGGCTGATTCTGCTAGTTCAGAGTTTCTTAGTTCTAAAGACGTACAAAGTTGGCAGGTTTCTACACATGTCATGCAATGCTTAATACATTCACGCATCATATGAACATGTTCTTCTTGTAAACATGCAGCTGCACAAATTTTACAAGCAATCATACATTCAATACATGCTTGAATTGAGGTAGAGGCATTACAAAATAAAGAAGAGTTGGTTTCTCGTTGAATTTCCATAAAAGTTCTCCTGTCGAAGACTATTATTAAAAAATGGAATATCGTTATATTTCCTATTTTAGAAGATCATTTTTAAGGCATGGCTGTTTGAGATGAAAGGTCTACAAATCGCTAATACATAATTAACCTCGTAGTAGAATGTTACATCCAGTTTTTAGTTAAAACGCTCATAATTGTTCATGTTAAGAGGGGATTTAAATTTAAGGATTGTGTTAAATTTAATTGCATATAATACTTTTGGCTAATTTCTTATTGTGTGAAAATTGGGCAGATTATCAGTGTGAACTTTAAGGGCACACGAAATGGAAAACGTTAATCAATATGCTCACGGAGCTGAGCATGAAGTCCACATACATTGCAAACGATCATTAAGTACTTTAATACTGAGTATGCTTGTATTAATTACAACAGGTCGTTAAAAGAAAAAGCACCTAAGGGTGCTTTTTCTATATGAGTTTAAAGTAAATACCTTCACTTAAGAGTTAATAAAGCCACGCCGTTTTTTGTAGGCTTTACGGTCATAAGAAGGGATGTTTGATTGCTGGAGATCAATCGCGAGTTGTTTCTTGCGTTGAAACTGAACTTCACTTAGAAGAGCAGCATAAATTTTGGGACGATCAGTTTTAAACTTTTCTACATCCAACGGAATCGTATCTTCATTTTTGACAATGTATAGCACAGAACCATTGCCATTCATTTCATAAACCGTCCAACCAACTCGTACAATGTAGAGTCCAGTTTTCTGATTCTTGCCTAAAAAAGATTTAAAACCATCTGGATGAGGGCGAACATAAGCATTCATCATACATCCTCCATCATCTGATTTATTTGATGAAAGCGACAATCAAAGAATTGATGGGGAATGGGACATCATATTCAGTAAAATCACGACTTCTAGTTGTTTATATATTGATCAATTTTTAAATTTCAAGTCAGAAAAAAGCGTTTATTAAATAAGCTGAATAAGAACTAAATATTAAAAATAACGGCTTATTTTTCTGTGAAAAAAAGCTTGATTTAATTGTTTAGCAAGCAGAAAAAAATTGTACTTATTCTATATTTGTGTGATCGATTTTGCATATTTAAAATTATTGAAATAGTAAGTGAATTTGTAGTCATGTGGAGTTAATTAATTGTTTTAAAATTAAAAAAATAAAATTCAATATTTCTTGTTACAACCAATATGTCGACAATAGATATTCCTTTTTGACATATTTCGCCTAGCATAACTAAAGAGTTCATTGCCTATGGTGTCATTTATGTTTATTGGACTTGTGGTCACCATTTTGTTGACTCCAGGCCCAACAAATACATTGTTAGCCTCGGCTGGAATACAAGCAGGGGTGAAGCAGTCTCTTAAACTTATCCCTGCTGAAGTGATGGGTTATCTCATTGCTATTACTTCATGGGGTGTTTTGCTTGAGTCAGTTTCACATTTTATTCCTTGGCTTCCTGCCTTATTAAAGTTAATAAGTGCAACTTTTATTCTCTACCTTGCATTTAAACTTTGGATAACATCAACAAATGACATCAAATTAGACACCCCACTGATTACACCTAAGGCTTTATTTGTTGCAACACTTTTAAATCCTAAAGCTTTACTCTTTGCTTCTGCTATTTTTCCACATGCAGCATGGGAAGTGCTTCACGTTTATTTTGTGCATATTGCTATTTTTTTATCATTAATTACACCCATTGCATTTTTATGGATTGCTTTTGGAACCGTATTAATTTCAAACAAAGTAACTTGGTTAAACCAACGTAATTTACAACGTACGGCTGCATTTATTTTAACTTTTTTTGCGATGCCAATCGGCTATTCTGCGATTAGCTCATTTTAAACTTAACCCATTATTTATATTAAAAAATTTATTTTTCAGGAGATTTTTATGAAAAGATTAAAAGTAATTATCAAGGACCAGTTTGATAAAGAATCAATTGCTTTGGCAAAAGTTAGACCCATGAATGACCATGCACTTGAGCTTCATAAAAGCGTTGAACATATTGAAATTAATGACGATATTATTTTACCCAATATGGATTTGCTCTATGAAAACCCTAAAGACGGCAAAATTTATCAGTTAATTGGTCCATTCAGTGAGGAATAACTCTTAAATTAAATTTAACAATAACCATGAGTAGAGTTTGTGTTTGGTAGGGTCTTAATAGAACTCGTTTTATTTAAGAGGTGGTGAAAATTAAGCCAAACTAACGTATAGACACAATTAAAATATTGAACATCTAAAATGGTTATGGGACTATGCTTGTGTAAAAATGTGACCTAATCCACATTTTTGCATTTCAGGATTAAGTGGATTTCACTAAGCCCATTCCTTCAATGAGAAGTAGGAGTGGGCTTTTTTTATTCTTTGAATGTCTCATCTAGAGCTTGTTGAACGGCTTCAATACGTGACTTACATGCTTTATAAGCAGTAATAGATTCTTCAACAATCTTCATTAAATTATCAATATCTGGGCTTTCTTGAGATTCTAATAATTCGGCATTTTTCTTCAAAATGTCATGACCATCTTTAAACGTTAACTCTTCATTCTTCATTTGGAATTACCTGTGTAATGTTGGCTTCAACCACACCATCTTGCATCTCAATAGCAATGGCGGGGCTTGAAATTTGATGTATAGAGCGAATCGCTTTACCTTCTGATCTAACAATTGCATAGCCCTTGGCTTGAACCTGTTTCGGGTTTTGCAAAAGGATTTCTTTCATCAACGATTCGATTTGGGCTAATGAAAATTTAACTTGTTGCTGTGAGCTAAACTGAATACGTTCTTTCATCTGGTCAAGCAAACGATGGGCCGAGCTAAGTTGACTCTGTGCCGAAGATTTTATGTGATGAAGCAGTTGATCATTCTTACTTTGATAGGTCGTGATTTGATGCTGAGAAAGTAGCTTAATCGTTTGTAGACTATCTACAGCTTCTTGTACGCGTTCAACAATGTGGTTTCGAATACCAGCAATCACTTTACTTGGTGTATCAAATGAGCGATGAGCAATTTCATCAAGAATTGTACGATCTTTTTCATGCCCTATGCCTACCCAAATGGGTACACTACGTTTGCAAAGTAGGGCGGCAAGTTCATAATCATTTAAATAAGCTAAATCATTCACCGATCCGCCACCGCGAATAATCACAATTAAATCAGGTGGAAAGTTAAACGTGCTGGCCCATTGTCTTAAACCTGAACCTAAGGATTCAATCAAACTGGTTGCAGCCGTGTTTCCTTGAAAAGTAGCGGTGTGATACACAAAATGGCAAACCCTATTTCGCTCAAGAGCATCTGCATCTTTTTTAAAGTCACCGAGTCCCGCAGCATTTTGAGGGGCAATCACTAAAACATTTTGAATATCAAAAGGAGTGGGAAGAAGTTTATTTTTATGGATTAAACCTTCTTGAGTAAGTCGTTCAATAATTTGCTGATAACGTTTAGCAATTTCACCCAATGTAAAGCTTGAGTCAATCTCTTCAATATTGACCGAAAATCCATATTGAGGATCAAAACGTGCTCTAATTTTGATGAGTACATTTAAATCACTTGAAATCTCAATCCCAGTTTCACGTTCGAACTTTAAAACAATTTTACTCGCTGAAAATTTCCAGATCGTGGCTTTACAGCTGGCAATAACTTTATCAGTCTCTGCATCTTTTTCTGCGAGTTCTAAATAGTAATGACCGCCCTTAATATTTAAATTTCGAATTTCTGCTTTTACCCAAACTGGCTCATCAAAAGCCACACGTATGACTTCCTGAACTGTGCCGAGATATTCACTAAGGGAAAACTGAGGTTCAGACATACGAACTAAAAATTAAAGGACCAATCTAGATAGTATAAAAGCCATCCAACCAAGGCAATTGTTGTCTATGAATATCGGGTTCTATTTAAAATAAATACAACAATTTAAAGAATTAAAAATTGAAACTGATATGTGAATTTAGACTGAATGGTTAAAATGAAAAAATAATAAAAAGAGAATTGTTAATAATTACAAACGATTAAAAAATAAAGTTTGCTTTATAAAATATATGAGCGTATAAAGCTTACTTCCAATTGCGGGGTGGAGCAGTCTGGTAGCTCGTCGGGCTCATAACCCGAAGGTCGTTGGTTCAAATCCGACTCCCGCATCCAAAATATTATGCTCTGTGATGTACCACTTTTCATAATACGAAAATTATGAAAAGCAATTAGCTTATAAATAACCCTATATAAAGCTAAATATTAAATTCTAGACGAACTGTCCATACCCTAAATCTAGCGTTCTAATTACATACCGTAAAATCACATGAGCTCAGTGATGAGTGAATGATTGTGAATATAGTAAATGAGTGGCACATTGCCACAGCCGTAAATGGCAACGAAATTAATGTGAGGATTGTTCCTCATGTGCGTAAACAAAACTCTCTCGATGGATATCGTTGGGTCGAAGTTGGTAAAAAAATTCAACTTCAGTCTGGTGAAGAAATTGAGTTAAACCAAGATGGTAAAAGCTTCTATGCCGGGTTTAATCAACTTTATCGTTTAAATACATATTGTTGATAAAACCATGGTAATAAAGCGAGAAAACCTATCTCTTTTAAAGGAGATAGGTTTTTTTATGTCTACAGGTTATATAAATAATTAAAGTTATAAAAAGACTGAAGTGATTAAAAAAATTGACTTATTATTTTAATTATATTTAATAAATCAATTAACCTGCCCGCCAAAACTGGCGACCCATAACCTTAAAGTTTTTACCGTTCTCTTCTGTTACACGTCGGTCTCTAAATTTTTCATTTAAGCTATGCAAAATTAAAGAGCCATCTGCCTCTTTAAAAATCTGTTTAATCATCCCTTCGCCAGCAAAGTAAACCGCATAAATCTCGCCATCAATGACTTCTGTTTGAGAGATATCAATACCCACCAAATCTCCGTCTTTAATGTAGTCGGTCATGCTATCGCCTTTAGCTTTAATAATACGCATGCATTCTTGAGCAACGCGTTTTTCTTTAAAGAATGAAGCAGGGAATGGAATTTTTCCATTAATAGCATCAAAGTGAAATTCAATAGATTCACCTGTCCCGCAAGAAAAGTTAGCTTCTACAACTTCAATCCAAACATACTGATCGGTAGATTCTGCACTCACTACAGTCGGACTAAATACGTCACTTTCTCTAAAAGAATCTTCAGTATTCCCCGTCGTTAACCAATAACCATCTACTCCTAAAAATTGGGCAATTAAAGGAAGAAATGCAGATTTTAAATTTTTCCCTGACTCTAAAGCCTGATAGGCGGGTTGCGACATCTTTACAGCTTCTGCCACTTCAGCCTGAGTTTTTTTGGCTTTAATTCTAGAGTCTTTTAAACGGTCTTTAAGAGCCATAATGGTTACACCAGTAAACTTATAACAAATATATAACTTAAGTTATATCTAGTAAAACAACTATAGTTATTGACTAATAATAACTATAGTTATAATATCAGTTATATCTCAAGATGAATAGAGAAATTTAAGTGGTGTCTAAGTCACTATTTATCGCTTTATCAAAACTTTGAGATGGAAGCTAAATTTATTTTGTTTCTATAGGTAGCAGAATAAAAGGGAGATAGCTCAATTATTATTTGCAAACAGGCTATCAAAACAAAAATTGGAATAAAAAAAAGCCCGATTCCGTGGATCAGGCTTAATGTTCGTCGATAAAGGGTATCAAGAACATGAAGAATTTAACAAAGATTGTGAGGCCTAACAAAAGTTTCCGATATACGGCAAAGCTTTATATGAACTTTTTGGTCAAAAAATTAAGGCGTGTAAAAAGTTTAATTCCAAAAAAATTAATACTTTTTTACATTTTAGAAAAAGGAAATATTTGTTTATAAATTAATGTCTTAAAAGTGATTTGTTTGGTTCTTTAAGCTTGTTGTACTCGTTGAAACGTTTCGAACACATATTTGAAGCCATAGCTTAGCTATATTGCTCAAAGAATGTATCAAAACCTCAAGAATAACAAACGATAAAGATGCCTTATTAACGAGTAAGTTGAGTTGGAGATAGTGAATGACTACAGCAATGCAGAACAGAGCTAAACAACTTAAAAATGCAAAACGTGGAGGGTATATCCCAACAATTGCCAAAGACGTGAACAAATATAAGGTACAAAAAGTAAAAAGGGCACTTGAGGAGGCCAAGCAGATTGTAAATGAGCTTGAAGATGAAGCATTCGAATTCGATGATCAAGTCTCTATGCAAAAAGCGATTGGTGCAATCACAGTGATTGAGTTGATTGAACAAGCCTTAAACGGTGCACACTAACAGACTTTAGCATACAAACATTTTTTCTCGGACCCCTGAAATAAATGGGGTCAAGAATAAGTTCGTCTTGCAATTTAGCGCAGCTTTAAAGCGTTAGTGTTTTTTTATTGACTGTAATAAAGAAAACGAAGGGTATTAATAAACATTGAAAACCGCAAGCTGGTCAACGTGATGAGTTTTTAAGTTTTACCCTTTAGCGCAGGACAAAGTCATGGAAACAGTTTCTAGCAGTGGGTTAGCCACATTTTTAAATTTTTATAGTATTGCAATTATGGTGGCTCTAGCAGTCAGCTTAGTTGTCGCAGTTGTATTAATGATGCGTTTCCCTCGTTCACCACAAGAATGGATTGTTGCTCTCATCTGTACAGTAGTTTCAAGCCTTACAGGCGGCTCATTCATTATTATGAAATGGAACCTGCATGAATGGGTATCCGATATTTGGGGAATGATCACCCTATCTGGATTCTTCTTTATCTGTGGTTTACCGGGCTGGGCTATTGTGAGATGGATATTTAACTTCATCAATAAACAAGAAGGTAAAACGATTGTAGAGGTCATCAAAGACCTAAAAAAAGCAAAAGATGATCTTCAAAATAGCTAAAGACAGTTTTAAACATATAGGTAGAATAAAATGAATATTGACCAATACTTAGAAACAGTTATCAGCCGAGAAGGCGGATATGTTAACCATCCATCAGATCATGGCCATACGACTAAATTTGGCATTACAGAAGCAGTCGCTCGATCGAACGGATATCAAGGCAACATGCAAGACTTGCCCTTAAGTGTCGCCAAATCTATTTATAAGCAAAAATACTGGTTTGAACCCCAGTTTGACCAGATTAATGCGATTAGCCCAGCTATTGCAGAAGAGTTACTGGATACAGCTATAAATTGTGGCGTCAATTTTACAAAGCCTTTATTACAACGTGCTTTAAATCTGCTGAATAAGCAGGGGAAGGAAGGTTGGCCAAATCTTGTGGTAGATGGTCAGTACGGACCTCTTACTTTGCAAGCACTAGCTACGTACTTAAAAAGACGTAATAAAGAGGGAGAAAAAGTATTCGTGCGTATTTTAAATATTATGCAAGGGCAGCATTATATTGAAATTACCGAGAACAATCCTAACTATGAAGATTTCTTTTACGGTTGGATATTAAACAGAGTAACACTCTAAAAATGTATTAGAAGAAAGCATGTTTAAAGATCTAATGAGTTAAAAGCCTAACCATGAGTTAAGGCTTTTTAACAAATAATAGATCGAGCAATGCTTTATTGTGCGATAAGTAAAATGGCAAGTAGAAAGAAAATAGCACCACTAATTTTATTGAGCATCGAGAAATTATTTCCAGCTAACATTTTCTCTTTAAAAATTGAAGAGAAGTTTGCGTAAACTAAATGAATTAAAAAACCAATAAAACAAAAGGTTAAAGAAAGAATTAAAAATTGATTTAAAATCTCTTTCTTGATATCAATAAATTGAGGGAAGAGTGCGATAAAAAATACGATTGTTTTAGGATTAAGCAAAGATGCAAATAGGCCCTGATAAAACAATTTAGATTTACTTACAGCTTTATCGTTTTGTTGATCGGTCATTAACTCTTGGGTTGCAAGTTTTTTAGTGAAGTTTTTATATCCGAGATACATTAAATAAAATGCACCAATAAACTTTAAAACCGTAAAAATAGTAGGGTTACTGGTAATAATAAGTCCTACACCGCTGGCAGAAATTATAGCAATCACAAACATACCAATAATTAAACCACTTATTCCAAACAAAGCAGTTTTAACACCATAGTTAATTGAATTTGTGACAGTAAATAAAACTCCCGGTCCTGGGCTTAATAGGGTAAGAAATGCTATAGTTATAAATACTAAAAGACCGCTCACGCTGATATATCCTATTTATCAATTGAGGCAAGATTGTGCGGTTACTTTAAATGAGAAAATAATCGTTGTATACAGAAGGTTATGTATATTTAAGCTTTAAATAGATTAAATATTTAAAATATAGATTTGTATAAATAAATAGGGCATATAAAACTATAAAAGTGAAAGCAACATAAACACACAACGTTAAAAATTGAGCGTGTTAGTATGCTAAGTCTATACCTCAAGAAATCTATAGTATGACGAAAAATGAACGGCAGTTTAAATCTGGCGAGTTTCAATTTTCCTTTTTAGCGTTTAAATATTGGGGTATATGGTTTTTAGCTTTTATTCTAATGTTATTTGCGATGTTACCTTGGGCTATTCAATGGCGCCTTGCTGATTTTCTATCAAAAATAGCGTGGAAATCTTTAAGTTCTCGAAGAAAAACGACACTACGTAATTTACAAGCATGTTTTCCAGAAAAAACACCTTTGCAAATTGAGGCAAAAGCTAAACAGGTTTTTGTTGATACTTTAACGGGTGTATTTGAAGCTCTAAATGCTTGGTATTGCCCAAACTGGTTTAAAAGCCGTGTTCACATAGATGGATTAGAGAACTTAACCAATAATCAGGAAAATGGTGTACTTTTATTAGGTACCCATAGTACGCTTTTAGATGCAGGTGGGGCGGCGTGTACTTTATTTTTCAATATGGATGTGGTTTACCGACCACAAAATAATCCATTTTTAGATTTTTTGATTCATCGTAGTCGGGCTCGAGTGTATAAAAATCAGATTGCTCGAGACAATATGCGCGGGCTCATACAAAATCTTAAGCATGGCCATGCGATATGGTATAGCCCAGATCAGGATTTTGGCCTTAAGCAAGGTGTAATGGCATCATTTTTCGGTATTCAGGCCGCTACAGTTACAGCCCATCGCAGACTAATGGATATTTCAAAAGCAGCGGCAGTTCCTTTATATTTTTATCGAAGCGGTAACATTCGTAATCCGCAATATCATGTTTTAGTAGAGCCAAAATTGGACAACTTCCCAAGTGGCTGTGAAGTCAGTGATGCTGAAAGGGTAAACAAAATTATTGAGAACCAAATTCGTATTGCCCCAACACAATACATGTGGTTTCACCGACGCTTTAAGACACGTCCTGCTGGTGAACAGAAATTCTATTAATGTGTAAATAATTAAATGTATTTCTTTCAATTAAAATATAAAATATCTGATTTTTAATTGAAAGATCTTTAATTAAATCAATATGAAAGACGAAATGTAGACAGCATAGAATTTTTCTCGCTTTAATTATTTTGAATATCGATTGCAAATGATTTTGAAGCGTGTAT
This sequence comes from Acinetobacter sp. WU_MDCI_Abxc222, assembly GCF_025514755.1. Classification (NCBI taxonomy): domain Bacteria; kingdom Pseudomonadati; phylum Pseudomonadota; class Gammaproteobacteria; order Moraxellales; family Moraxellaceae; genus Acinetobacter; species Acinetobacter sp. WU_MDCI_Abxc222. Next base: position 724,378 of record NZ_JAHPVG010000001.1, on the reverse strand, counting down.
AGTCGAGCATAACTAACAAAATATTCTTGTCATCATAAATTTCTATTTCGCAGTTTTATTTATAAGTCTTCGGTTCATTCAGATATTTAAGTTTTCACGTCTATTTTTTAGTTAAATTGGTTTCCCCAATAATAAGTTATAATATTTTAAGATTTAGGATAAATATATGTCTACTACTACTGGTACAGTAAAATGGTTCAATGAAACTAAAGGTTTTGGTTTTATTGCAGCTGATGAAGGTAAAGATATTTTTGCTCATTTTACCGATATTCAAACACAAGGTTTTAAAGTTCTCTTGGAAGGTCAACGTGTTGAGTTTACTGTAGTACAGGGTAAAAAAGGCCCACAAGCTTCAAATATTGTGATTCTTCAGAATTCATAACTTGATAGGGCATCTATAGTTGTTTTAAACATATTATTTAAATAGAATATGTTTAAAGCTAAAGTGCTTTGATAGAGTTTAAGAAAACCCACTATATGTTGTGGGTTTTTTATAAGTTTTAATTAAACTTATCTTTAAAATAAAAAGCAGAATAAAAATACGCTCTTAAAAGTACTTCTAAATTTTTTTAAAATATAAGTAATTAGGTGTATGGTGCTAAAATGGATATTTGTATTGGCGGTATTTTTGACGGTCAAAAAATAGAAAATCACAATGATTTTTTTAAGATAGAAGAGCATTACTCTGATAACAGTTCGAAGTATGTAAAACAACATTTTCACTTATTTGGAAAAATTTTTACTTTCTGGGTCTGTGATGAGATTGATCTGCAACAGGCAATCAGAAAAGCTGAGAGAATTTTAGCGAATAAGAAAGAAACTCTTTAGTTGTTTGAACTAGAACACTTCTGTGCCTTAATTTTGTTTAAAGATTTTCTTATTAAGTGATAGATATTCTTTATATAAGCTTAATAGAATTTTTTTACAATACTATTGTATACGTTACACAGCTTAACATTTTTTTTGTGGTATTTACTAACAATAGTAATACATTAGGCTTAAGCTAAAGTTGTTTTATTTATTGCGCAAATAAAACAAAACCCATTTTAATAATTTATATTATTAAAGTGGGTTCTTTATTCAGACGGTCATCATTAATTCAATATTCATAATTAAATTATAGATAATATTTCTTTTTATAAGCCTCTCTTAAGAAAGGAAAACATTTTAAATGTTAAGTGCAGTACAACCTAGTATTTGTTTCATTGGAAGTAGTAATTTAGCTTTGGCGTTAATAGGAGGATTAGTTTTAAAAGGATTTCAAAAAGAAAAGATACATTTGATTGAAGAGAAAAAAATTAATGATTTAAATATTTTAAATCAAAAAGAAAATGGTTTAAAAAAAGCTGAAATTGTGGTGTTGTTATTAGATCCTAAACAGTTAAAAGAGACACTTATTCCCCTCAAAAAAGCGTTAGCAAATAAAATAATTGTTTCTATGATGGCAGGGATTGATATTACTAACTTGAATCGTTTTACTGGTTCGAAAAAAATTGTTCGTGTAATTTCAAATCCTCCTGTACTTACGCATACAGGTACGCATGTGCTTATTGCGTCAGAGCAAATGGACCAGCTTGATAAAGACTTAATCGAAATGCTCTATTCTGCAACGGGGCAGACTTTTTGGGCGCCGTCGGAAACTCAGACAGACGCAATTATTGCTTTATCTGGGTCTGGACCGGCTTATTTTTTCTATATTTTAGATAGCATGATAAAGACAGGGGTTTCTTTAGGACTTGATAAACAATTTGCTCTAGATTTAGCACTCCAAGCGGCTAGTGGGGCAGTTGAAATGATCCGTAAAAGTAATGTCCCGCCAGCAGATCTGTGTGGCAAGGTGACGTTGGCTAACGGGATTACCGAATCAGCACTCAGAATGTTTGAGTTAGGAAATGTATCTGATGATATACGTTTAGCTATGAAGGCCGCATATCATCGTAGTAAAGAAATCACTTCAGAAATTATTACTGAGGTGAGTTAGCGCTTCTTGAGCAAACTAGGCCTTTAAAAAGTATTCCCAAATCACGAAACCTAAGCCAAACCCAATAAAAGAGTAGAGAGTAATAATAAAGAATACAAAACTGGCCTTATTTTTTTTCTTCAAAATGTTCATGGCGATGCCTCCAATTCAGATTAATTACATTTTGAAGAATTGAAGGCTGTAATCATAGATACAGAATTTTTCAAAAAAAATATAACAGAGCTATGATCTGTTATATTTTTTAGGTTTTCCCTTGGTAAATATTTTAAAATCAATAAATTAAGTATTTAACTGTACGCGTTTAACCTTTTTATTCAATTAACATTAAATCGGCAGTATTAGCAGATTTGAGAGGGCGTAAGGCAAAGGTCGAACGTGTGTGTCGAATCCCCTTAATTGAATAAAGTTTTTTTCTTAAAAATCGTTCGTAATGGTCAGCATCTTTGACTGCTACTTTAACCAGATAATCGTAGTCACCTGTGACGAGGTGAGCTTCTACAACTTCAGGTATATCTGCTAATGCTTCACTGAAATTTTCTAGCATTTCATCATCGTGGCGCTCTAAAGTAATTTCAATAAAAAAGACTTCATGAATGCCAATCGCTTTTGGGTTTACGTTTACCGTATATCCTTCAATAATTTTTAAAGTTTCCAGACGTTTCAGTCGAGTCCAGCATGGAGAAGATGAAAGACCTACTTCTTCGGCCAGTTGAGCAACGGTTAAACGGCCATTTCCACGCAATGCAGATAAAATTTTCCGATCTATACGATCTAGTGTGTATTCTGTTCTGTTCAAAATATAAACCAAAGAAGAATCTTCTGATAAAAATCAATATACTTCATTTTTATGCTGAGAATGTTTAAAAATTTTAAAAAATACAGGAAACATTTTGAGTCAAAGGTACATACACTATTTCTATGCATCGAACCTTTCTGGATAGAGGTTGGGATGGAGCAAAGAGCACTGTTTCAGTAAGGGTGACTAAACAGTGCTCTTTGCGGATTTCTTATTAATCTTTAAATCTATTTTATTAATTGGCATGGCATATAAAAATAAACTAAATAATAACTTTTATTTATCAATTGAAGAAAAACTAATCATTATTTTTTATCTAAATTTTCCTTTAATGTGGTTGCATTACATAGAAGGAGCAAGGTTATGATCACCCAGCATGATATAAATCAAAAACAATATCAAAATAAATCTCTCGACTATTTAAACAGCCAAGCTCACTCTGAAGGTATTGAATTTAATAAATTTGTTAATGAAATTCAGAAAGTTGAAAATGCTGTAGTCCTTGATTTAGGCTGTGGTGGTGGTCATGTCTCTTATAATGTTGCTCCTCATGCTGATCTAGTCTTTGCATACGATTTATCTCATGAAATGTTAGACACCGTGTCTAAAACTGCTAGCCAACGTAAATTAAAAAACATCTTTGTGCAGCAGGGCATTGCTGAAGATATGCCTTTTAGCGACCATCAGTTTGATGTGGTCATTAGCCGATATTCTGCGCATCACTGGCAGCATGTTCCGACTGCAATGAAGGAAGTAAATCGTGTTCTTAAGCCTGATGGCATTGTTATTTTTGTAGATATTATTAGTTCTAGTTCGCCTATATTGGATACGTTTTTACAGACGATCGAAACGATTCGAGACCCGAGTCATGTAAGAAACTATAGTGTGAAAGAGTGGGTCTATTTTATCGAAGATGCGGGCTTTGATTTGGTGGGTTTAGACAAACAAACACTTTCATTAGACTTTGATAGTTGGGTGAAGCGTATGAAAACGCCTGAAGATCAAATCAAAACTTTACGTTATTTGCAGGAAGGTTCATCTGACCTCGTTAAGAAATATTTCAAAATTCAAAATGATGGTAGCTTTGAAAGTCATGTGGGTTATTTTGTCTTTAAGAAACTAGGGTTTTAAATTAGCAGAATGAGTAAGAGTTTTAGTAGATTAGAAATGAATTAAATATCACTAGAACTCTTTTCTCGAATAGCTTGGATTATATTAAAGATGACTATAAAACAAATCTAATATGATTTACTTGATAAAAATTAATCACCCAATTTTATTAAGGTGATTAAGTATTCAAAAGAGAAGTGGTTTTATTTAATTTTCTTTTTATTAATAGACACTTATGAATAATTATTATTTAATATGCCCGCAATATTATCACTAATACTTTTAATAACTTTGTCGGGGAAATAATGCATATTTTTTTAGTAACAGTTCTCACTTTATTAGTAGGAACATCAATTTATGCTAGTCAAGAAACTAAGAATCTTCTAGAGCAGACACAATGTGAGAAAGCAGTTGAACTACATGGCTTTTTAAGCCGTGCTCAACTTGATTGTAATTCTCACTATTATTCAGAAGAGTTAAAGGATGCTGCAGCAAAATGTACTAAACATGAGCTAGGCGATAAATACGGTAGAGAAGTCATGAAGTTTGGTATGAAACAATTTGAAGAGCGCAAAAGAGAAGATGCAAAAGGCCATCTATGTGGTAAGGTTTTAAAAGATTACCCAAACTATATTAAAAAATAAAAAAAGGTTTTAAAAAACCTCTTCTAGCAAGCCGATAAAATGGATTTAATTATTCATTTTATCGGTGTATCACCCTATATAATTCGCCAATTAAAATAGAAAATAACCCTAAAAAACTGCCTAACACCACATTGACACATATAATCGGTCTTATTATTCTCTGCGATAGAACGGGGGAGGGACGCTTAGTGCGTGCCAGTTCTAGATGGCTGGTCTGTCAACCCACCTCCGTTCTGTCATCATGATTTAATAAAATGAATTAATTGTTTTTAAAAAATGTCTGAATAATATTTATAGCTTTTGAAAAGTTATTAAAAGGAATAGTCTTTTTAGAAAGTTGAGTATTACTACTCAGAAATTTTTCTAAACGTTTATCAAAACTATGTGAAAACCAAATCAGCTCGATTGTATTTTTTAGAGTTTCTTTAGGTTTTTTGCCTGTAACTACAGACTGTAAATAACGTTGTAAGAGCCTTACTGTTCTTAAATAAAAAGGAACTTCCATTTTTAAAATTAAAGAGCATTCAAGAAGTAATGGAAGTAAGCGTTTATCGTAAGCTCCTTCTACAATCCATCTATCTTGTAAGGCGATTTCTTGGGTACCACGTGAGATCGTTTCTTCCGAATTTTTTACAAACTCAGTTCCACTTATATTCCAGTAGATCTCATCAAATATATAAGTTGATATCTTTAATTCATCAGCTAATTTCTTAGTGATAGTTGTTTTACCAGCGCCAGAAGGGCCTACAATACAAATTTTCATGGTTTATTCTAAATTACTAAATGAGTTTTTAAATAAATAACTTCAAAATATTGAAAATATTAAGTGAAGTGTTAATCATAAAATTCGTATAAATTAATAGAACTGAGAAACTAATAGAGATATATTTTAAAAGGCATATTCATTTTTTAATACTAAAAGAGCGATTAGAAGGGCGTAAAATTATGACTATAAAGGAAGTGGCAAGCCCAATTGACCTCAGACAAGCCGCTGATGCTTTAGAGTGGGCTGAAGAAGTAAATATTAAACGTCCTTGGAGATATGAATTTTTTAGTATGTATGTGGCTGAGATTAAGTCACTCAATATCAAAAAAACTAAGATTCTTGAGATAGGTGCTGGTCCTGGCTATTTGGCAAAAATTCTATTAGAAAATATAGAGTCTCTAGAATACACAGCTTTAGATTTTTCTGAAGCTATGCATGATTTGTCTAGAAAAAATTTAGGATTACTATCGAGTAAAGCTAACTACTTAACTGCAAATTTTAAAGACTCTGGTTGGTATGACGTGTGCCAACAAGAAACTTTTGATGTCGTCATTATTCATCAAGCTTTACATGAGTTAAGGCATAAAAATTTTGCTAAAGAATTTCACATACAAGTTCGAAATCATCTATTAAATACAAATTCTTTATATATAGTGACCGATCATATCGTTAAAGATAAGGATGGAATGAAAAATAAAGACTTATATATGACTATTGATGAGCATATAAATACATTTTCTTTAGTTGGTTTTAAAAATATTCAATTATTAAAAGAGAAGAATGCATTATGTTCTTTTAAAGTTTCTTAAGCTGCGTTCAACAATTTTTTCATTTTATAAACCAATGCTTGTGTAATGCAGTAATAAATATTTTTACTAAACTTTTTAAAGCTTTATTTGTAGCCAATATCACATTGACACCTAAAACCCCTCCGATTATGCTTTGCGTGCTGGCCACATTGCCAGTCGATTTTGACAGATCGATTTAACACACAAGACATCAAAAAGTTCTCTTTTTGGTGGCGAACTCGTTCGTCCCCCTTCGTAGCGGTAGGGCGAGGGAGGGACGCCTTGTGCGTGCTGATTCTTGTGTGTCAGTCTGTCAACCTTCTCTCGTTCTACCACCATAATCATTTGACAGTGATCTGGTAGAACTTCTTTACACACAAGGAGTCCGCTATGCGTACTATTTCTTCTTTATTGGTCGTTGCCAAAGTCTCTCTATCTACACCGCCCAACTGGTCTTTAAAGCGGTTTAACCGACTCTAGGTTTTCTACAACCTTAGCTCGTTACGACTAAAAAATCATAGCAACAATAAAACCTGAGATAGCTTAGGCACATTTTTGTGCTGCTTTTGCATGCCTGTTTTTAGCACTCATTTTAAGAGTGACGGCATTTCTATCTCTTTTAGATACAACAAAAAATTATTTAAACGGTATTCCTATGCCAAATTTAGAATCTTCATTTAGAGCACTCAGAGTGCTTCACACTGCAAAAGACTTATTTAATCAATATGGGTTTCATAAGGTCGGAGTCGACCAAATTATTGCAGAGGCCAAAGTTGCCAAGGCTACTTTTTACAACGACTTTCACTCAAAAGCACGACTCATCGAGATGTGTCTCACTTTTCAAAAAGATGCGTTAAAAGTAAAAGTGTTTTCCATTATTAATTCTTACCGTGAGCAAATAGTGCTCGATAAACTTAAGCAGATTTACCTTTTACATGCCGACTTAAATGGCTTTTATCATTTACCCTTTAAAGCAATTTTTGAAATAGAAAAGCTCTACCCAGTTGCCTATAAAGTTGTGATTGATTATAGAAACTGGTTGGTTAGCGAAATCTATAAGGTGCTTTTAACCTTAAAATCTACGGCTTCAATCCAAGATGCTTATATGTTCTTATTTATGATTGATGGGGCAATGGTTCAGCTTTTAGATAAAAATTTGGTAGATGAAAGAGGTCGGTTGTTGGATTATTTCTTTTTAAATTTTGCTTAAGCGATAAAACTCATCTAAGAAAAAGCCTCCAAACAAGGAGGCTTTTCATTCTAAATAAAAATAGTTGCTTAGCTTAATGTCGCCGGTTTTGCAGCCTGTACCATTCCTTCAAAGTATTGAACGGCAGGCGAGCGAGCCATATAAGCTAAAGCTTGCTCGGTGTCTCCCTCATGAATTGGGTTAAATTTTGGAGAAACCCATCTTAACGTCGCTTTCCACAAATATTTAATGGTTGGTAAGTTGTCTGAGCGAGTCGCGGTTTTTTCAAATTCACGAATAATTTTGAAGTAGCCACGGCGCATCAATTTTTGAATATCTTCATGCTCTAAATCTTGCTTACCTAAACTACGGGCAAAGTCAGCAAGGAAATAAATAAATAGTGGGAAAACCGCAGCCATAATCACTTGGCGTGACACATAAAACCCAAACTTGTTTGTTAAAAGGTGCTCAAATAAATCATAAGCAACACAGCGATGTTCCACTTCTTCAGCCAAATGCCAACGGAACAAATCTGCCATAGCAGGGTCAGCTTGGTCCCAAGATTTACTGTCCAGCGTCCATTGACCAATGGTTCCCGTAAAGTGCTCGATTGCAGCAATCACGCCTACTCGGAAAAGTAACCAATATTCATCAAGCTTTTCGCCTTTTAAAAAGGGCATGCCGAGCGGTTTGTCACCCAATAAAATGTTAAAAACAAAATGGGCACGGTTGAGTGTTTCTTGAATGTCGTAACCATTTTCACGTAAGAAGTCCTGTGCTTTTTCATGCGCACGTGCATGAGCAGCTTCTTGGCGGACAAATCCAATCACTTCTTGTTTTAGGGTTTCATCGGTAATTAAGGGCAGGGTTTTATTAAACACACGGCAAAACCAAAACTCACCAGCTGGCAAGAGCATGTTAATGCCATTGGCTACATGCGAGCATAGCGGATCATTCGGCATCCAACAGACGGATGAATCGGTAAAATCGAAATGTACCTTTCTGGCTTTAAGCTGATGATTCCCTGTGATCATATACGTCACCTTATTCATAATTGTTCATTTAATGCGAATGCACAATTTTTAGCACTAAGTAAAAACGATCACCATGTGCTTAAGGGACAAAATGAACCACAAAAAGGTTTGTAGAGATAAAAGCAGCTCCATTAAAGACTAGGTAAATTTGAAATAAAACGAGGTTAAGTTTTATTTATTTTAAATATGAGATAAATAAAAAAGGCTCCTTTATAAAAAGGAGCCTTAGTTTTAGATTTTAATAATCAACTAATTTTATTTTATTAGTAAAAAATAGCTTATTTATAAAAGCTAACTCTTTTATAGTTATATTTAGAAGTCTAGATCGCTTGCCACTGATCTTTAACTTCCTCTGAATTTTTATTCAGAATGACTTGGTCTTCTTTTACTTCCCCAATCCATCCTGTAGGAATAAGGTGATGTTGACCACTTTCGTCTCGGGTGAGCTTTAACTGATTTTCACCTTCGAGGTGATCGACTGTTCCTACTTTAGTGCCACAAGAAGCAATAACATCTGCGTGTTTTTTAATATCATTAATATTTAAAGTGTTCATTTTAGACCTCTTCTGTAGAAATAGAAAAACGGTAAGAACTAAATTACTTTAAATAATGAACTAAATGTTGAGTTTTTAATAAACCTTACATGATCGGTTTATAAGTTCACTTAATGGGTGTATTTGAATAACAATGAAATAATTAGATATAAAACTAATAATATTTATCTTTTTATTACAATTTATATGTTTATTTAAACAGAAGTATTTAGATATGGTTAAATCAAGTCTTATAAATAATTATTTGCAATGAATATTAAAATACCTATAAATATGACGATATTAAGTATCTTGAGTGAATTTGAAGCTGCCTTAGCTGAAGAGAAAAGTAAGCTTCGTATAGATTTGCTCAATCAATTGGTAAGTTTAACTCACAATTTGCCTCACCCAGCTTCTGGCCAAACCTATCAACGTTGGCAACTTTTTGCTCAGATTGCTGGAGTTGACTTAAGTTTAGCTAAGCTTTTTGAGTCTCATTGCGATGCTTTAAGCATTTTGAGGGAATTGGGTTATCAACAACAAATAGATGACCAGACTTGGGCTGTTTGGGCAGCAGACGGTGGACCAGCGCCATTACAAGTGAAAGAGAGTCTTTGTAATGGCATCAAGCTTTGGTGCTCTGGTGCGGAATTTATTCAAAAAGCTTTAATGAGTTATAAGGACCAGCAAGGGCAGGCGCAGCTTTGTATTGTTGACTTAAGTCATCCATCCATTACGACCGATTTAACCCACTGGCATGCTATAGGCATGCACGCAACACAGACTGCACAAGTTCGTTTCGAGAATACGCCTGTTCAGATGGTTGGTCAGCCAAACAGTTATTTAAAACGCCCAGGTTTTTGGCATGGTGCAGCAGGTGTTGCGGCCTGCTGGTTTGGTGCCGCCGTTCGTCTAGCCGGTTTTTTACAAGAAAGCTGTCAGGCAAATCCGAATCTTTATAAAAAATTGTATTTAGGCGAAGTCGCTCATCAGTTAGAAATCACCAAACAGTATTTTGAATATGTGGCCAAGCTTATAGACCAGAAACCAATGCTAAGTCATGAGCGGGAAATTCGAATATTGCGTGCCCAAACAGAACAATGCTGTTTGAGTGTTATTGAAAGAGTAGGGAAAGCCTTAGGCGCTCGTCCTTTTTGTGAGGATGCGACATTTGCTCAGCTCATGGCTGATCTGCCCGTGTTTATACGGCAAAGTCATGCTGCTTTTGACTATGAACAAATTGCAGAACTCTGTGTATCGGAGCAAAGCCTATGGGAACTTTAAAACATCCTTTGGTTGAAGACCGCGTTATTTTTGGTGAGGGTACGGCCAAAGAGCAATGGTTAAAGGCATTTCAAGAGCATCCATTAGCGCCTTTAGATCTTGATTTATTTCGCTCAAAAAGAGTGGTAATTGTTGCGCCACATCCTGATGATGAAGTGCTTGGCTGTGGCGGATTAATGCAGCAGCTTATTGCACTGAACTGTAAGATCCTAATTTTAGCAGTGAGTAACGGCACACAAAGCCATCCTAACTCTACAAAGTATCCTCCAGATCAGCTCAATATTCTTCGCCCACAAGAAAGCTTGGCGGCTTTAAATTGTTTAGAGGTAACAGAGTCAACTGAGCATGTAGAGCTTAATTTGTTAGATGGTCAGATCCATTTGCAAACCGATCAACTGTGGCAGAGTTTAGAGCAAACTATTCAAGCCGACGATATTCTAATTTGTAGCTATGAATTTGATGGTCACCCAGACCATGAAGCAGTAGGTAAAACCGTACAAGCCTATGCAACCGCTAAGCAACTAATTTGTTTACACGTATTAATCTGGGCTTGGCATTGGGCAGAGCCTTTAGACCCACGCATTGATTGGCACCGAGCAAAAGCCTATCACTTAACCGAAGAACAGCTAACTAAAAAACATCAAGCAATTTTGCAGTTTAAAACCCAACTTGAAGCAGATGAAACTACGGGTAATGCTGCGGTTCTTTCTTCAAATGCAATTAAACGTCTTTTAATACCTTATGAGGTTTATTTGAGTGATTCATTCTCGCATGTACTTTGAAGATTTATATCGGCATAACAGTGATCCATGGGGCTATGATGCTCACTGGTATGAAGCTCGTAAAAGACTAATTTGTCTCGCGCTACTGACAAAACCCCGCTATCCAAAGGTGCTAGAAGTGGGCTGTTCAAATGGACATTTAAGTTTTCATTTGGCACAAAGAGCTGAGGAGTTAGTGTGTATAGACGTCTCTGAGTGTGCTGTTCGCTTGGCTTCCGAGCGTTTAAAAGAATTTGAGCATGTCGTTGTTGAAAACAGAAAAATACCCGAAGACTACTCGATTCAAAAATTTGACCTAATTTTAATTAGTGAGATGGCCTATTACTTATCCAAGGATGAATTGCATCAGTTTATTGAAAAGTTAAAGCATAGTTTAAATGATGATGGCGAGATTCTGTGTTGTCACTGGCGTCATGAAATTCAAGATTTTGAGTTAAACGCCGAACAAGTCCATCAAGCTTTTCAGCAACATTTCCCATTTCATCATTACCTCAGCTTAAACGACCCAGACTTTATGATTGATCTGTGGACGGCGAATACTTCCTCTTTAGCTCAGCAGGAAAAACTAAGATGAAAATAGGTATCGTCATTCCAGCACATAACGAAGAGCACTATCTATCTGCCTGTTTGCAATCTATTCAGGTCGCCATAGATAATATTTCTGGTTATGAGGTAGAAGTGCTTGTTGTACTCGATAACTGTACAGATCAGTCGCGGTTGATTGTACAAAGCCATCAAATCAATTGGATTGAATGCAACTATGCATGTGTGGGGCAAGCGAGGGATTTGGGAATCCGTCATTTAATCAGGCGTGGCGTCACTTGGATTGCATGTACTGATGCAGACACCGTGGTGAGTCCAGATTGGCTACGCTATCAAATCCAGCATCAACCCACAGATGCAATTTGCGGCACTGTGACGCTAGATGATTTTAGTCATCTCTCTATAACGAAACAGCAGAAATATTTAGCGCACTATAAAGATCAGATGGATCACGCGCATATTCATGGGGCAAATTTAAGTTTTAGTGCAGAGGTCTATCTTTTGGTTGGTGGCTTTGAGCCTATTTCATGTCATGAAGATGTATCACTAATCAAAAAATTGATCCATCATTGTTGCAATATTACTTGGAGCAATCTGGTTCGAGTAACTACAAGTAGTCGTTTAAACGGACGCGCACCTCAAGGATTATCGTACTTTTTAAATAATCTCTAATGACCTAAATCATCACTTCGCCCAATATCGAAATATTCTTTAAATTTTTAGGGTCATATTTAATATTAATAATGCTACCGACTTTATATTTATGTTGATCTTGCTTAGCAATAAGTACCTTTAGATTTTCAGTAATGATTTGGCCTTGCTCAGTTTGAAATTTTAATTTGATATAACATAAAGGGCGATATTGCACCTTAGCTAATGAGTCTTGAAAATATACGACCTCGGCAGAAGTCATCTTTCCTCGTTTATAAATCAAAAATCTTTGAACCTGACTTTTAAGAAAAAAGGTCCAGACAATATAGATAAAGAATAAGCTGAACCAGACCACTCCAATAAAAGTCAAAAAGTCAGAAAATTTCACTCAATACAACCAGAAGCCTTCGTTTAGCACATTATTCTAAAGGAGCTGATAGCTTCGATCTACTTTCTAGAATCAATCTTAAACATAAATAGGCAAGGGGGTGAAATTAAGCGATTCGATTTAAATTTGAGTGGGTATATAACTTAGTTGTTGTATTTATGACTACATATGTAAACAAACCTTATTATAAATGTCCTTAACCCCTAAAATTCTAGAAAAGAAAGTTTTAAGGTGTATAGGTTTGGATTTTTTAAATTTTTTCCGTGATATTCGGGGTGAGTTAAGCCAATATCCTTGGCTAGAGATGTTTGTTTCACTCACTATTTTGATTTTATTTGCAGCAATAGCAAATTTTATTGCTAAACGCATTATTGTTCGGGGCGTTCGTCATTTAGTCACAAAACTCAAATCTCCGAATCAATCTATTTTTGCTCAGCATAGCGTTATAAAGAAATTTGCAAATATTGTTCCTGCCGTTGTGATTATGAACGGTATTGCAACGGTTCCTCATCTATCTCCGAAGTTTATTGCTTTTGTGGAGATGGGCGCGCAAGCATTCATTTTTCTTACACTCGCGCTTACGATCAGCGAACTATTAAATATCTTTAACCTTATTTATCAGCGTAATCCGAAATCTAGAAATAAGCCGATTAAAGGTTACTTACAGCTGGTTAAACTCATTTTATTTGTTGTGTGTGGCCTCATGATTTTGGGAACATTCCTTAAAAAGGATGTGTTCACTTTACTTGCAGGTTTTGGTGCAATGGCAGCGGTATTAATGCTGGTTTTCCAAAACACCATTTTGTCTTTGGTGGCGAGTGTACAAATTGCCTCTTATGACATGGTGCGTATTGGCGACTGGATTGAAATGCCATCACTCAATGCAGATGGTGATGTAATTGATATTTCACTGCATACCGTGACTGTTCAAAATTTCGATAAAACCTATACCACCATTCCAACCAATAAGCTCGTGACCGATACATTTAAAAACTGGCGAGGCATGAGCAATTCGGGTTGCCGTCGAATGAAGCGTTCACTTTTTATCGATCAAAGTAGCGTTCATTTCATGAGTGATGAAGAGCAACAAAAGCTCAAAGACTTTTTATTGCTCGATCAATACTTAAATGCAAAGAATTCTGAAATTGAAGAATTCAATAAGCATTTAAGCAATCAATCTCGTTACAACAAGCGCCGTCTAACCAATATTGGTACATTTAGAGCCTATGTTGAATTTTACTTACGTCAGCACAAGGGTATTGCTCAAAATCAAACCATTATTGTTCGTCAGTTACAACCGACCAGCCAAGGTTTGCCGTTAGAGATTTATGCATTTACCAACACGATTGCATGGGTTTCTTATGAAGCGATTCAGTCAGATATTTTTGACCATTTAATTGCGATTCTTCCCGAATTTGGTTTACGTGTTTACCAAGCACCTTCGGGTCATGATTTGCAAAGATTAACGGCAGAAATTCACCCCAGTTAAGTTTTAAGCTGTAAATAACAGCGCCTAAACTATTTTAAAAAAGCTCCCAGACGGGGGCTTTTTTTTACTCATAGTCTTCACAAAAGATTAGCCGGCAAACCAAATATTCTGATGATCACACATGGGACTCAAATGCTTAATACGTAGATTGTCTTGCTCAAAATCACCAATATTTCCAGTAATATCTAATCTATTGCCTAAGCCGATCTGCTGACCTTTATAACTTAAAGTGTTTTTTTCATCATCCCACTGAGCAGTATGTTCAGGGAAGACAATGAGTATATCCTTCACATAAAGACATCCTTGCTTTAACTCTAAATTTCCTTTTAAGCGTGCTGAACCAGAAACGCCATTAAACTGATAAACTGGGAGTTTTACAGCATCGGGACCATCGTCTGCTTCTTGTTGATGACATCCTGCAACAAGGGCAAATATCATGGTGTAAATCACTTTATTATAGATACCCAATTTTGTTCCTATAGGGGTTTTCATATATTTGATAGTAATTGACTAAAGTTACATATCAATCTTTAGATTGTTAAAGAAGATTTCATCCCATTACCGCTCGAACTTCAAAGTTGAAGACCAAATGAGTTTATTTATGGGGGATAAAATTTTTGGTTATTATAATTTATGTATTTGTATATTGTTATCTTTTTTCATCTGCTCTTTAAGACGCAATATGTTGTGTCATTCGCCAAAATAATAATGCCAGAAGGCTAACACCTGCGCCGAGTGTACACACGCCAAACCATCCAGCATAAGCATAAGTCGCTGTTGTGCTGATTGCACCCAATCCGCTACCTACCGCATAAAAGAGCATGTATAGACCAACAAGCCGACTATGCGCTTCAGGACGAGTACGAAAAATCATACTCTGGTTGGTGACATGTAGGGCTTGTCCACCTAAGTCTAGCAATACGATGCCAATTACAAGTGCCCAGAGCGAATAGGACATGAGTGAAAGTGGAGCCCATGCAATTAATAATATTAACAGTGCTGCCAAGCTTGTACGCTGAGCATATCCACGGTCTGCCCAGTAACCGGCACGCGCAGCAGCCAAAGCACCAATCACCCCAACGAGCCCAAAAGACCCAATTACAGTATGAGAAAAGTTATAAGGCCGGGCACTTAATGGCAGTACCAATGCACTCCAGAAAATATTAAATGCTGCAAACATCAGTAAAGCTAACACACCGCGCACTTGTAGCACTTTTTCTTGGCGTAGCAGTTTCAACATAGAAGCCAGAAGTTGAGGGTAGCGCATGGCACTGGGTTGAATATTTAAATGAGGAAGTCGTTTCCAAAGGGGAAAAGCAAGCATGAGCATGATGATGGCTGCGCAAAAGTATACGCCGCGCCAACCCGCTATATCACTAATTCCCCCTGAAAATACGCGGGCAAGTAGTAAACCAATGAACACACCACTTTGTGCAGTACCTACTACATGTCCTTGCTCATGTGGGGCCGCAGCACTTGCAGCATAAGCGATAAGCCCTTGTGTCATGGCTGTGCCGAGTAAACCCACCGCAAGCATTCCTACCAAAAGAATAATCGTAGAATGGGCAAAGCCAACTACGAACAATGCAGATATTAAAGCCAATAACTGTAGGGCCATTAACCGACGCCGATTTACCAAATCACCCAACGGCACTACAAAGATTAAGGCTAGCGCACAACCTATTTGAGTGGCTGTCACCACACCACCAATGGCGGCATGACTCACATTAAAGTCACTCGCCAATATGTCGAGCAAGGGCTGTGCATAATAGACATTTGCTACGCTTGCACCACTAGCAATCGCAAATAGCAAAATTACGCCACGAGGCATGCTTGGAAGCGGTTTATCACTTTCGGAGGATGAAGTTGAAGATGCAAGAGAAGCTTTCATGGGCCTAAATCCATTCAATCTAGTTTTAAAATGCAACTAGTTGAATGTTAGATCGACTGGTTTTAAAATGCAACTAGATAACTTGTTACTGATAATTGGTTAGGAAACTCAATGGCGAACTCTACACTGATAAAAGATGAACCTTGTCCTGTTGCGCGCTGTGTCAATCTCATAGGAGATCGTTGGTCATTGCTTATTGTGCGTGATGCTTTTGATGGAATGCGCCGTTTTGGAGATTTTCAGCGCAGCTTAGGAGTAGCACGTAATATTCTTTCTGATCGCCTAAAAAAATTAGTCGATGCAGGTGTTCTTGAACTGCAAGATGCTTCAGATGGCACGGCTTATCAAGAATATGTATTGACCGCTAAAGGGGAGAGTTTGTTCCCAGTGATTGTTGCCCTACGACAATGGGGAGAGCAGAACCTATTTGAAAGTGGTGAGCACCATTCACTGTTAATTGATAAAAATACGGGTCAGCAAATTCCATTTATGGCACCAGTCGCGGCAGATGGAACAGTGCTGAGAGCTTCTAATACTGAAGTGCAAAAGGTGAAATAAAAGAAGAGAAAACAAAAATAACTTTTTTTAACTTAAATTTGGGCAGATTAGTTGCTAATCTTGCGCGTCAAATTAAGGTGAGATTATGAGATTTATATTCCTCTTTATAAGTGCAATTTCAATTCAATGTTATGCAGCATCAGAAGCAATGGAACTTCATTACTGTGAAACTGTGAAAAAAGCAGCGAGTGGTGTGATGGATGCTAGACAACATGATGTGCCCGCTAAAGAGTTACATGACATCGCCAATCATCTTGAAGAGCAACAAGCCAAGCAACTTTATCAAGAACTTATCAAATCTGCATATTCTTCAAAGCTATTTGAAGATCCTCTCATTAAGTCAAAAGCTGTCGAAAATTTTCAAACCACTTGGCATGAACAATGTTTGGCAAAAGAATTAGCTAAAAATATGTGAGGGAGTTGGCGAAATTAGCTAACTAACCGATACTAAAAACCACCTATTTTTTAAGCTAGGTGGTTTTTAAATTTTGGAGCGGGAAACGAGACTCGAACTCGCGACCTCAACCTTGGCAAGGTTATAATAACTATTAAATAACAATAGTTTATATTTTAATGGGGTCGAAGTGGTGTCGAATATTTTTTTACAAAAATCTTGAGTTACTTTGAATGTTTTTCTCATTATTTTTCAAAATTACTAACAGAATATGATTCTAAAAAATGTATGAGATTATCTACAATTAATTCTAATATAAATAATCTGTTGTCATAGCAGCAGATGCATATTAGATTACTAATAAAGAGAACAATAATTTTTTAAGTACTATTGGACGATTGAAAAATCATACTGGTTTGTTAGAATCTTTTCCACTTTTTGCATGGAGGCAAAAGTAACGGAGGATACTTTATGTTTTACACTGAAAATGCGCTTGGGCCTGACGAAATTAGAATTAATTTAACCAATTGGCTTAAAGATAAAGCTGAATTAAAACATAATGATATGCTTATTAATGAGTTAGGTTTTTACAATAGAACTCCTGAATCATCAGTTGAAACAACTTTCCGAGCTGACTTAGTTTTGGCCAATGGTCGTCTAGTCGGATTTGAAATTAAATCTAAGGCAGATTCTTTAAAACGTTGGGATAAGCAAATGTTAGCTTATAGCAATGTTTTCAATGAAGTTTGGTTATGTTGTCATAGCTCTCATCTAAAAAAAGCAATTGAAACTACTGAAAATCATATTGGAATTTTAATGGTTGATGACCATGGTACAATTGCAATTTATAAAAATGCTAGTCCAAATAAAAATATTAATGCTTTTGATTTAACAAGTTTTTTGTGGAAGGATGAACTTAAAGAATTGGCATATTTAAATAACTTGGCTATTCGCTCATCTGATAATAAGAAAGTTATAAGGGAACGAATAGCATCAAATATTGATATGAATGTAATTAACGATTTTGTTTTAAAATGTCTTAAAACTAGAGATAGAGCTTATTCTTTAGTTGATTGAAATTTATTCATCTTCATCTTTTGGAGTAAGTAATTTGTTGTAAAGGTCTTCGGTTAACAGCTTATTCAAAAGAGTAATATGTTGATTAATCCGAATTTTATTCCATACAGAATTTGTTTTGGGTTCTTCAGTACATCGACTAATTGCGTGAATTCTTCGATTTCCCCAACAAAAATTCTCACCATGTTCCTTAAAGTGTACAGTTTCAACAATTCGCTTTGCTACTTCAATTAATTGCTCCCATTCTCCGCTCTTACCGTAACGATATTGAATCCAGCCTAAGTCAAAGGCATAGCCTGCAAAAGGTATAGGTAGACTCATTTTTGCAGGATCGTAATCATCTGAAATATCTCTTAATGGATTCGTAGAGGCGTAATCACCATATATACATCTAATAGCTGGATTTGACTTATTTACTAATTGAGCAAAATAAGCTTGCCAAATTGGATCTATATTTCTAATCTCTAATTCTTCATTTTTATTAGGACGATTATTAGGCCAAGAGGTACTTAGAGTTAAAATATTCTTAATTTCATATGATATAGCTCTGTTCACACATTTCATAACTGCACTTTCTGCACTTAAAGAAGGTATGACTTCGATTGAGCATATGTCAATAATAAGAAGGATTTTATTTATTTTCTCGTCAGGAATTGCATTCATGATAGATGAGAAAATACCAAGCTTTTTATCTAGATTTGTGCTATCGATATGATCGATTTCTAATCTGATTCCTAAATATCCAAATTTATCTAATACTTTTAAAGCAAACTGTGTGACAGATCTGGCATCGTCTAATGCGTTAAAACCCACGACTGGCTTTATATTCGAGTTTAGTTGAGATAAATTTTCGAAAAAATTGTATTTGTATTCATAATGGTTCTCTGAATTGTCTAATAGAGGAGCAATGCCTGAGACTTGATCAAGTGTATATCTAGAATTATCAACAAATAATGGTCCACCATCCCAGTCACTCAAGAAGCGTTCAATATCTTTAAGTGATTCCGAATTACTTCTCAAAATTAATAACGGTGCTACTTGTTGTTTAACTTTTTTGTCAAGCTCAGTAAGGGCTGCTAGTTCAAATCTACTCGTTCTTATTGCTGGACAATAGTTTATTGTGCTCAATAGATTATTCATTATTTCTCCCCCCGATCTGTAATAAAGAGTCATGTCGGGCTCATGACGAAAACTAAAATTATGTGGTTAAAATTTATAAATATTTATTAAATATATAATGTAATATTTTCTTATTGTAAATATTAATAAGACTAAGGGCCAAAATACATATCAAACCTACTTTTATTAACTGATATAAAAATTTTTAAAAGCAGTGGCGATAATAAAAAAGTAATAATTTTCAAACTTTCAGTGTCTTAGGTTAAGATTAAGGAAACTATTTACTAACTTTAGCTAATGAAAAATTTTAATGAATTTCAATTAATAGGAATAGGAATTGCTCTTTTACTAACCTGTATAATTTTTTCTCTCATAGGGAAACATATTTTAGGTCTAGAAGGAGACTATTTGTCTGCTGCAGCAACTTTATTTGCTTCAGTTATTGCTTTTATACTTTTCAATGATTGGAGAGATGAACAAGAACATCAAGTGTTCACTGAACTTATAAAAACTATTAAACAAGATTATAGAAAATTAAATGACAAATATATTGAAGACTTATATAGCTTACATGAAATGCTACACAAGCTTAAATTCAATCAGCCTACACAAGCGTTGACGTTTGAAGTAATCGAAAAAATTACTTTGTCATATACTACTTTCTCAAGAGTATTTAAAGAAATTCAAATTACTCTATTAGAAATTAAGGAAATTAAGAGTGACTTTAATAATTTTGATGAGATGTATAAAACGATTACTGATTATGAAGATGAGCTATATAATTCTTATCAGAATGTATGTAATGAAATTCAAAAAATCTCAGATACAAATAACTATGAAGAAACAATTTATAAATTAAAAAATTTTAGAGATCTCGAAAATGACTTGGTGGGAAAACTTTATGTTGAGATCGTTTTTGGTTTGATAGGGAAGTTATCGGCTAAGGGATAAAGGCGCTTTTAGCGCCCTTTAATTCTTCCGTCTCGACTGCCGCTGCTGCCTTTTAATAAGATGTTAAGTTATCCAGCAAACCAAATACTTTTATGATCACATAAAGTACTTAAGTTTTGAATTCGCTGGCTATCTCGTTCAAACTGACCAAAACCACCAGCTATGTCCAATTCTTCACCTAAGGCAATTTTTTTACCTTTATAAGTTAAAGTCTGATTTTTGCTATTCCATTCTGTAGATCGTTCAGGAAATACAACTAAAATGTCATTCACATATAGACACTCATCCTTAAGTTGTAATGGTCCTCTTAATCTTGCAGAAGCAGAAATACCATTGAATTGATAAACAGGAATTTTTACTGAGTTAAGTTGATCTTTATTTTCTTGCTTACTGGGTACTTGCTGCTGACATGCAGCAAGTAGTCCTAACGAAGCAACCGCTAATAATATTTTATTGATATACAAGTTGAGCTCCTATATCAGCCAAGTAATCTACGCTGGTATAAATGACTGTATTTGTGATTGTTTCGCCAGTATCTTTCCATGAGCATGCTGACTGAATACCAAATGCTACATTTAAAGCAAACCATGGGCCGCCACTGTCACCACGCACACAACGCAAAGTACCTAAGCCAGATGTATGATTAGTGCCAGCTCCACTTTGGGTATTGGTAACAACTACATAAGTGTTTCCACCTGGATGATGATTCGCACCAGTAATTGATATTACTTCACCACAGCTTTGCATCAATGCTGGATTTGTTGGTGAAGTTTGTCCAAGGTGACAAACATAAGATCCTTTAACTGTTCCACTTTTTACTGCAGTACTTGTTCGATTTCGTTTACCTGTTAATGCTCGAGCTGGTGATGTTGCGTCAGCATAAAACTCCGGTACTGCTTGTTGAGTAGTAGTCGTTCCAGCTTTCATAAAAGCTAGATCCATTCCAGTATCGTCACGATACATACCTGCTACTGGTGAAATAGCATATTGAGTTCCATCTTTATCTTTATAATTTAAAGGAACATTTGGATCTATACAGTGGCCTGCAGTTATAACGCCAAGCTCACCAGTAGAAATTCTTTTTGCGGTAAAACCAGTCATACAGTAGTTACCACCTGAATTCGTTACTAACCATGAACCCCCACGTGTTTTAGTAGGGCGAATACCACTAGGAATTTCTGATAAATCTACTTTGACGTTGAGTAGTCTTTCGAGAGCTTGTTTATCAACTTGTTTTAGAGATTTCACATAGACTAAGGCATTTCCAGTCTGCTCATTATCTAAAATCATTTCAACTGTAGGGTAAGCCTTTTTCACAGCAGCAAATGATTTATTAAGATGATTTACTCGTTGTTGCTTAGTATTTGAAGCCCCTTGTATAAGGGTAATAGGGGCACTTACACCGCGCTCAATAGCTCTATATGCTGATTCCACTTCTGTTTCAGTTAAATTTGCCAGCTTTCTAACTTGAATACGTTCTTGAACATTTTTATTTTTTAAAAGCTTAATCGATGTATCTGGTTTTCTTTCTAATTTAAAAGCTTGTTGAGAATTATTATTTCCAACAACTTTAACTTTTAATCCGAAGTCAGGTCCATTATCAAAATATAGACCAGAAATAACATTTTTATATTTATCACTTAAACCTGCTACCTGATTATCTGTACCATGCATAATAAGTAATCTTCGCATAGCTTCGTCTAATGTAACTCCATAAGATGCTGCATAGTGTTTCGCATCAAATGCTAATGTCTCAGCGACATTCATTACAGGTTTTTGTTGATTTGAATTACTATCTGCTGCAAATACACCGGTCGAAGTAAATGCAATAAATAAAGTGGTTGAAAGGGTTTTTAATTTAAATTTCTTGTATTTAGATGACATTTTTATCTCACAATGGAATCAATTATGAGTCTAAAACCTAACATATAGTTTTTTTATAAAATATAAAAGCGTGTAACTAAATATTTTACCAATTGATAAAATATAAGAATTTATATGTTAAATGGTTAATATAAATATGAAAATAAAATCATTGTAAAATTGTAAATAAATTAATTTATAAGTGGTTTTTACATTGAATAACTTTAATGAAAATATTGTTTTTAAATTTGTGATTTTATTTAAACTTGGTTTTTTTGGTGGAATATATTTTTATAAGAAATAATAAAGGGGCGTAAAGCCCTATATTAATTCTTCCTTCTCGACTGACGTTGCTGTCTTTGCCTGTTTAAATTTTCAAGGATAGGAATAACTTCATTCGGTTCATAAAGATGCTTGCCATCAGTCCCTTTATTGAATGGACGAAGCTCATCAATAATCAATTTACGAGACAGGCTATAGCGATCAATTAACCATGCTGCAGTAACTGAAATGACGTAGCTAAATAATTAAAACCTCTGGTACGAATAAAAGTTGTTTCATGTCATAATTAAAACCTAATGATTCAAATAGTTAGAAATTTGAAAGGTATTATATAAATGAAGAAATTAATGCTTACATTGTTAGTGTTATTTTGTGGGGTTGCTCATGCAGAATGTAAAACTGGCAATGTTTATTCTGATATTGAATGTTTTGAAAAACAGTTAAAAACTGATAAAGCTAAAATGAATAAGATATACAATAAATTAGCTTCAAACTTGGATAGTGAAGGGAAAGCCAGTTTGGAAAATTCCCAAAAGGCTTGGCTTGATTATCGTACAAAGCAATGTTCTGGTTTGATGGGGTATTATGGATCTCAAGCAATGGGAGCAGGTTCACATTTAATTATTTTAAGTTGTGAAGCTGATAAAACTAAAGAACGTCTTAATGAGCTTAAAAGTTTAGATCTTTAAAATAGGTTTTAAAAATTACGGTGTTTTAAATATTTAATTCTAAACCTGCTTTTTAGCGGGTTTTTTTAATACTTAAAGTATAGGTTAGTTGAATAGTCTAATTAATCAAAGCAAATAACTACCAGACAATAAAAAACCACCTAATTCTTTCAAATTAGGTGGTTTTTAAATTTTGGAGCGGGAAACGAGACTCGAACTCGCGACCCCAACCTTGGCAAGGTTATGCTCTACCAACTGAGCTATTCCCGCAATGTGAGCACATTATAGAGTGTTTCATTAAAGTGTCAACACTCTTGTGATCTAATTGAACGTTTAATCAGCACGACGCCAAACTGTACCTTGGCGAGTGTCTTCAAGTACCACACCTTGGTCGAGTAAAGACTGGCGAATACCGTCTGCTTTAGCAAAGTCTTTTGCTTTTTTCGCATCAACACGTTGTTGAATGAAATCTTCAATTTCAGCATCAGACAAAGCAAGCGCTTCTTGTCCAATATCTGATTTTAAGAAATCATCTACATTGTGTTGTACCAAACCTAAAATATTGGTGAGGTGACGTAATGTCGAATAAAGTACAGTCGCTTGGTCAGCTTGCTCTTCTTTTACAGCACGGTTTAACTCTTTATTGAGTTCAAACAATACAGCCATTGCTTCGGCCGTGTTGAAGTCATCACACATTGCATTGTTAAAGCGTTCAATAAAGCTTTGCTCAAGCGTTTCAGTTGTCTTGTGACCATACACTTGTTGGTAAGCTTTAAATGAATGGTAGAAGCGAGTTAAAGAAGTTTTTGCTTCTTTGAGTGCCACATCAGAGAAGTTCACAGGACTACGATAGTGCGAAGACACAATAAAGTAGCGGATCACTTCAGGGTGGAATTTCTCCATCACGTCACGAATCGTAAAGAAGTTGCCTAAAGATTTAGACATCTTTTCTCCGTCAACGTTAATGAAGCCAACATGCATCCAGTAGTTTACATATTGCTCACCAGTCGAAGCTTCACTTTGCGCAATTTCATTTTCATGGTGTGGGAACATTAAATCTGAACCACCACCATGAATGTCAAAGTGATTGCCTAAGCAGCAAGTCGACATTGCAGAACATTCAATGTGCCAACCCGGACGGCCATTACCCCAAGGTGATGCCCAAGATGGTTCATTTTCTTTGGCATGTTTCCAAAGTACAAAGTCAAAAGGGTGTTTCTTTTCAACTTCTACATCAACACGCTCACTTGCGCCAGCTTGCATATCATCAAGCTTACGGCCAGAAAGACGACCATATTTTTCAAATTTGGTCACTTCAAAATAAACATCGCCGTTTGAAGCAGGGTAAGCAGCGCCTTTGTTGACCAAATTGCCAATCATATTTTGCATCTGGTCGATATATTCAGTTGCTTTAGGTGCTTCATCAGGAGCCAAACAGCCTAGGTTCGCTGCATCTTCATTCATTGCATCGATGAAACGAGTGGTGAGTTGTTGGATTGTTTCACCATTCTCATTCGCACGTTTGATGATTTTGTCGTCAATGTCGGTAATGTTGCGAATGTAGCGCACATTCCAGCCTTGACTACGTAAGAAACGAATAATGTAGTCAAATGCAACCATAACTCGAGCATGCCCGATATGACAGTAGTCGTAAACGGTCATACCGCAGACGTACATATCGATGTGACCTTCTTTGCGAGGTACAAATTCAACTTTTTTTCGTTGCTCAGAGTTATATAAAACAAACGGTTGCATAAGGGTTTTCAAACACTCAACAAAAACAGTGTTACATCATAACTGATGCATCATTTTTCACAAAGGTTTATGCAAGAATTTTATAAGCTTGTGAAATCTTATACATTTAAAAACGTGTAGATGATTGAGTTATGTTAGAATGCCCCCAAATCTTTTGATTAAAATCACCGATCTTCACAAGAGATCAGATCAATTATTTTGAGTCAAACTCGTATGCCCAATCCTACAGATTTCCAAAGCAGCGCATTAGCAACATTGCGTATTGAGCAACAAGCCTTAGACGTGTTAGCAACACAAATTGGTGACAGTTTTAACCGAGCTTGTGAAATATTGTTACAGTGTAAAGGTCGTGTTGTGATCACTGGCATGGGTAAGTCAGGGCATATTGGCCGTAAAATGGCTGCTACTTTCGCCTCAACTGGTACACCATCTTTCTTTATGCATCCGGGTGAAGCTGGACATGGCGATTTGGGAATGCTGGTTCGTGGTGATGTTTTAATTGCGATTTCCAACTCTGGAAAAAGTGATGAAATCATGATGTTGATGCCTTTAATCAAACATCTTGGCGTTCCTCTTATTACGATTAGCCGTGATGATAAAGGCCCAATGCCACAAAATGCCGACATCGCTTTAACTTTAGGTGAGTCTGACGAAGCGTGCCCATTAGGTTTGGCGCCTACGTCGAGTACTACAGCAACTTTAGTATTGGGTGATGCACTGGCTGTCGCTTTACTTGAAGCGCGTGGTTTTACCGCAGATGATTTTGCTCGTTCGCATCCAGCAGGTGCGTTGGGTAAACGCTTACTTTTACATGTAAAACATCTGATGCATACAGGCGATGAACTGCCAAAAGTTTCACCAGATACACCAATGAATCAAGTGCTTTATGAAATTTCTAATAAACGTTTAGGCTTGACGACAATTGTAGATGAACAAGAACATTTGCTTGGTATTTTCACCGATGGTGACTTGCGCCGTTTAATTGATAAACAGCAAGGTTTTGATGTGAATTTGCCTGTTTCAGAAGTGATGACAAAAAAACCATCAACGATTTCTCAAGAAGCACGTGCGGTAGAAGCTCTACAACAGCTGAACCTGAAAAAAATTAGTCAGTTTGTTGTGGTAGATGACCAAAACAAAGTGATTGGTGTAATTAGTATGCATGACCTTATTCAGGCAGGGGTGAATTAATCAATGGCATCTTATGCATTGTTAGAACAAGCGCGTCATTTACAGGCATTGGTTCTGGATGTTGATGGTATTTTAAGTGATGGCTTCGTAACGTTAACCAATAGTGGCGATGAAATTAAATCATTCGATATTCGTGATGGTTTAGGAATGAAGCTTGCACAGCAAGCCGGCATGAAAGTTATCATTATTACAGGCAGAAAAAGTAATATTGTTGAAAAACGTATGTCTGATTTAGGTGTAGATCTCGTTTTTCAAGGCCGTGAAGACAAAGGCTCAGCACTTCGTGAAGCTTGTGCGCAGTTTAATATTTTGCCGTCTGATTGCTTGTATATGGGCGATGATTGGCCTGATTTATCTGCTTTTGCAATCGCAGGTATGAGTGTTACTGTGCCAAATGGTCACGAAGAAGTACGTCGCCGTGCGCATTTGGTTACGCAGTCGATGGGTGGGCGTGGTGCTGTGCGTGAAGTCTGTGATATGTTGCTGATCGCAAAAGGCATTTACCAAGAACTTCTTGAAAAATATCTTGCAGTACCGCATTAATAATAAGATTACTTAAAAAGGTAGGCTATTCCTGCTCATGGATACCAGAGTTTTATCAATTGTTGCTGTAGTGGTTGCTGCTATAAGTGGTGGTTACTACTACTATAGTGGCAAGGCAAAAAAACTAGACATTGGTTCTGCGAAGAATATGACATATTCAGCGCAGGGCGTCCATTTGACTCAAACTGATGATCAAGGCAATTTGTATATCCGTGCTGAAGTTCGTCAGCTTGAACAGGATATGCAACAAAAAACATCAAAGTTGGATCAACTTAATGCCTCGATGTATAAAGATGGCAAAGTTGATGCGACGTTCTTTGCAAAACAGGCAAATGGCTACGATGATAACCGTAAAGTTATTTTATCGGGTGATGTGGTCGCAACTAAACTTGCGCCACAAGGGAAGATTGAGTTCCAAACTGATGAGTTAACCGGATATCCAAAAACCAGAGAAATTGAAACCGATCACCAAGTGGTTGTTCAATCTCCGCAAGGCGATTTTGTCAGCAAAGGATTAAAAGCTAATTTGAATAATGGTCAGTACGAATTTTTTAATATTCGAGGAAAGTATGTACCAAAGTCTTAATTTAAAACGTTCTTCAGCTTTCCTAAAACAAGCTGCGGTAATTACATTCGTTGCTTTATCATCTGCTTCGACTTTTGCTTTACCGTCTGACCGTAATCAACAAATTTCTTTAGTGGCAGATCGTGCAACTTATAATGAAAAAACGGGTTTGACGACCTATACGGGTAATGTTGTGATTGAGCAAGGTACGATGAAGCTTCAAGCCGACTCGATTGTTGCTACGCTGAACTCTAAACGTGAAATTCAAACGATTACTGCCAAAGGTAGACCGTCTAAATTCCAACAGCAAATTAGTGCTGACAAGGGCGTTGCACGAGGCGAGGGTCAAACCATTGTTTATAATGCAGATACAGGCATTATTACTTTGACTGGTGGTGCATATCTATATCAAGATGGTTCAAGCATCCGTGGTAACTCATTGAAATATAGTATGAACAAAGGTGATGTTGAAGCTCAAGGTTCATCATCAAACCGTGTTCAAATTATTATTCCGCCATCAACTTCAAAAAGTTTCCCAGGAGCGCGTGACTAATGCAACAAGCTCTTCAACCCCAAACTTTGTGTATTAAGCACTTAGCAAAAAACTATAGTAAACGTTGGGTCGTCAAAGACGTATCTTTTAGTATGCAAAGTGGACAGATTGTTGGTTTGCTTGGCCCTAACGGTGCAGGAAAAACAACAAGCTTCTATATGGTTGTTGGGCTAGTGCGTATGGACAAAGGTGAAATTCACCTTGATGATCTTGATATGTCCGATTTAGCAATGCATGAACGGGCACGTAAGGGAATCGGCTATCTTCCGCAAGAAGCTTCTATTTTTAGAAAACTGACAATTGCTGAAAATATTATGTCTATTTTAGAAACACGCAAAGACTTAAATAAGCAACAGCGCCAACAACGTCTTACTGAATTGTTGAATGACTTTAAAATCAGTCATATTAAAGATTCATTAGGAATGAGTGTGTCTGGTGGTGAGCGTCGTCGTGCTGAAATTGCACGTGCATTGGCTGCTGATCCTAAGTTTATGTTACTTGATGAACCGTTTGCCGGTGTCGATCCAATTTCGGTAGGTGATATTAAAGATATTATCCAGACCTTAAAAGATCGTGGTATTGGTGTGCTTATCACAGACCATAACGTACGTGAAACTTTGGCAATCTGTGAACGTGCGTATATTGTGAGTGAAGGTGCGGTAATTGCGGAAGGCACTCCACAAGAAATTTTGGATAATGAACAAGTCCGTAAAGTATATTTAGGCGACGATTTTACAGTTTAAATAAAAAAGTTAATCTGTTTGGCTAAAAAGAGGTCAGTGCCTCTTTTTAGTTTTTTTATATTTATTTTTTAAAAACAATAAATTAGAATCTTTAGTTGATGAAAAAGTAATATGTGAATTATTCCTGCATTTATGCTTCTTTATGCAAAAAAATATGTAGAATGTAAAAGCTTTTAAACGATAACAAACAAGATCAACAAGACAAGCATGATTGGATATAACCAGAGAAGAGTAAAAAGGACATGTAAAAAGCCAGCTTTCCTGAAAGGGTTGATGCTTTTAACTTCACTGCATGTACCTATGGTGATATATGCCGCTAAACCAAGTGAGCAATATCACACATTAAAAGACAACTTATCACAACTTTTTGCCCCTAAAAGTAGTGATGAATTTAAAGTCGCTAAGATGCAAGAGTTGAGTAATTTTAGGCTAGATCGTTCTAGAGTGCAGGAGTTTCCGACTGTTCAGCTCAATGATAGAGCAGCTTCATCTTATTCAAATTTGCCATCAAGGAAAATGGCTCTACAGGAAGCGGTGAAAATCGCCATCCAGCGTAACCCTGATATTTCCCAAGCCATTTCAACTCTAGCTGGCCAAAACGCTGGTATTGATGTTGCGAAGGCAGGTTACTATCCTCAAATTTCAGGTGGTATTACCACAGGAGACTTGAGTAGTGGTGAACGTGGTCGGCAGTTATTGACTTTAAACGCAACTCAAATGCTTTATGATTTTGGTAAAGTCAAATCAGGCGTATCGGTTGAGAAGGCTAAACTCCAAGTCGAGCAGGCGAATGTGTTGGTCAGCATTGATGATATTGCACTTGATGTGGCTCAGTCGATTATCAATATTCAGCGCTATCTCCAATTAAATAAAATTGCCGAGCAGCAAATTGCGGGTATTCAGCGAATTCAGGAAATCGCTAATTTACGTGCAAATGCTGGTATTAGCAGTCAGGCTGACCCGATCCAAGCTCAGTCTTATTTACAAGCTGCACAGTCCGGTTTGATTGCACAGCAATCTTTATTACGTCAGTACCAACAACATTTAAGAACATTGTTGGGTGCTGATGTTTCGCGTACAGGTTGGATTATTTCAGATGATTTGGTGAAAGTATCTGATTTATATGGCGAGCCTGAGTTTAATACCATTCCAAAAATGATCGCTGCACAAGCGGGCATTGAAGTGGCTAAAGCTCAAAAGGAACAGACTCGCTTAACTCGTTATCCAACTTTGGCAGTGAAAGGTTCAGTCAGTCAGGCCATTAATGGAAAAAACCCAAACAATGATGAGGACGACGGTTTATATAGTTCCATCATGCTTGAAGCCACCAGCCAGTTTTATCAAGGTGGGGCAGTTTCTTCCCAAGTAAAAATGGCAAGTTATGCAGAAGAAGCCGCTAAATCTAAAGTGAATTCTGTGTATCTGGATGTGCTCGATCAGATTAGAACTAGCCGTGAACAAATTGAAAATAAACAACGTCAAATGCAGGTTTTAGCAAACCGCCAAGCGACAACAGTTCGTACACGCGAACTTTATCAAGAGCAGTACAAACTCGGTACCCGTTCATTGGTTGACTTACTGAATGCTGAACAAGCGATTCATAGCGCTAATTCGGAACTTGAAACTGCACGTTATGACATCTACAGCAGTATTGTTCAGTACATTGCGGCAACAGGACGTTCTCGCCAAGCTTATGACTTAAATAATATTTCAATTCAGGGGTTCGAAGTACAACCATGATGACAAAAATAAATTACCAGCCCTGGTTACAGGCGGTCTTAACGATTGCTAAACATTATAGAATTGAGCCTTCAGAAGAAAGGATTCGTTTACAACTTGACTGGAACCAAAACCAAAACCTTGATGATGTTTTACAACTCATTACACGTCAGGTAGGACTCAATTTACGTAAAGTGCCGTTTTCTTTAGAGTTGCTCAACCCATGGCGTTTACCTGTCATGGTCGAGTTTAATGACGGACAAGTTGGTGTAATTGATAAGGCTGATACTCAAGGAAATGTCAGTATCCAGTTTAGTGGAGATCATGGCCTTTCCCAAAATTTAAGCTTAGATGTCTTAAAAACAACAATTAAGAATGTCTATATTCTGCGTCCTGAAACGTCTATTCCCGATGCGCGTATTGACGAATATATCAAACCGTACGAAGCAAGCTGGTTCTGGTCGATTGTTCTAAGAGACTGGAAGCGCTACGTTGATATTATGTTTGCCTCACTCATTGCCAATGTCTTGGCACTGGCAACCATTATTTTTTCAATGCAAGTGTATGACCGTGTTGTACCCTCACAGTCTATCCCGACTTTATGGGTGCTGGCAGGGGGTGTACTCATTGCAGCACTTTTTGAGTTTACCTTACGTATATCACGGGTATATTTATCCGATATTATTGGTAAACGTGCTGACTTACGGGTGTCTGACCGTGTATTTGGTCATGCCTTACGCATCAAAAATAAAGACCGTTCAAAGTCTACCGGTAGTTTTATTTCCCAGATTCGTGAGCTCGAAGGTGTTCGTGAACTGGTGACTTCAACCACCATTAGTGCTATTGCTGATTTCCCGTTCTTTTTCCTTTTCCTGATCATTTTTGCGATTATTGGCGGAAAGCTATTTTGGGTGATGTTGCTGGTTGTGCCACTTATGATTTTGCCGGGTATTCTGGTGCAAAAGAAGCTAGCGCAACTCGCACAAGAGGGCATGAGAGAGTCTTCAATCCGTAACGCAATTCTTGTTGAAGCGGTGCAGGGCATCGAAGATATTAAGCTATTGCGTGCTGAATCACGTTTCCAAAATCAGTGGAACCACATGAATGAAGTTTCAGCCGATATCGGGATGAGACAGCGTAAAATTGTCGGTACCTTAATGGCATGGACTCAAATGCTTCAAGGTTTGACCTATGCAATTGTGGTGTTGGTAGGATGTTTTGCCGTAATGGACGGTGAAATGACCACAGGTGCGTTAGTGGCTTGCTCCATTCTATCTTCACGTATGTTGGCACCGATTGCACAGATTACAGGTGTTTTAGGTCGTTTACAGCAAGCAAAAGTTGCCAAACAAAGCCTTGATGAACTCATGCAGCGTCCGATTGATCAGGCTGACCGTTCGCATCTGGTACACAAAGCAGTTTTAAATGGCGACTATGAATTAAAAAATGTCTTATTCCAGTATGGCGAAGAAGACCCGAAACCAAGTTTGGCAATCCGTCATTTAAAAATTCGCGCTGGTGAAAAAATTGCCATATTGGGGCGTAACGGTGCAGGTAAATCGACACTGCTCCAGCTTCTATCTGGTATGCAAGTTCCAACTCAAGGCGCAGTACATTTAGATGGTCTCGATCTTTCATTAATTGATCCGTCTGATGTACGTCGTGATATGGGCTTACTTAACCAGAATGCGCATCTTTTCTACGGTACGATTCGTGAAAACCTCACTTTAGGCGCGCCGCTTGCAACGGATGAAGAGATTCTTCGAGCTTTAGTGGTGACTGGTGCATTACCTTTTGTTCAAGAGAAAAAAGAAGGGTTAGATCATCTGATTTTAGAAGGTGGTGTTGGTTTCTCTGGTGGTCAGAAACAAGCATTGTTACTGGCTCGTTTGTTGATTCGTCAACCTAACATTTTATTGTTAGACGAACCGACAGCCGCAATTGATGACGTGGCAGAGAAACAACTGATTGATCATTTAAAAGGTTGGCTAGCACATCGTACTTTGGTCGTTGCGACCCACCGCCGTGCTGTTTTAGAACTGGTGGATCGTATCATTGTCGTTAACGAAGGCAAAATCGTGATGGACGGTCCAAGAGATCAGGTCCTTAATCAATCAACAGCCCAACAAAAACAAGTGAGCCAAGGGGGTAATTCATGAGCGAACCACAACAAGAACAACAACTCACCCGTTCAATGAATGTCTCTTATAGTGAGCCACCCTTACCACGTGCGAGCTTAGTAATCTGGATTGTGGGCATTGGCTTAGTTATTTTCTTTATCTGGGCATGGGTATTTAAACTTGAAGAAGTTTCTACCGGTACAGGTAAAGTCATTCCATCATCTAAAGAGCAGGTCATCCAGTCTTTAGAAGGCGGTATTTTAACCAAGCTGAATGTACAAGAAGGCGATATTGTTCAAAAAGGCGAAATTCTTGCGCAGCTCGATCCAACCCGTTTTGCCTCTAATGTTGGTGAATCAAGATCTTTACTGATCTCTGCTCAAGCGACAGCAGCGCGTTTGCGTGCGGAAGTAAATGGCACACCTTTGGTTTTTCCTGAAATTGTGATGAAAGAACCAAAGCTGGTACAAGAAGAAACAGCACTATATCGTTCACGACGTGCTGATCTTGAACAAACGCTTGCAGGTTTAAGACAGGCGTTACAACTGGTGCAACAAGAACTAGCAATGACAGAGCCGCTAGTTGCTAAAGGTGCAGCTAGTGAGGTTGAGGTTTTACGTTTACGTCGTGAAGCAAATGATTTGCAAAATAAAATGAATGATGCACAGAACCAGTACTATGTGAAAGCCCGTGAAGAGTTATCGAAAGCCAATACCGATAGCGAAACGCAACAACAAATCGTACTGGGTCGTAGTGACAGTTTAGATCGTGCAGTGTTCAGAGCACCGGTACGTGGTGTTGTAAAAGAAATTGCAGTAACTACCCATGGTGGAGTTATTCCACAAAATGGTAAATTGATGACCATTGTACCGATTGATGAGCAATTGCTGATTGAAGCGCGTATTTTGCCACGTGACATTGCCTTTATTCGTCCAGGACAAGAAGCACTGGTTAAAATCACGGCCTATGACTACTCAATTTATGGTGGTTTAAAAGGTAAGGTTACGGTTATTTCACCAGATACCATTCGTGATGAAGTAAAACAGGACCAATTCTATTATCGTGTTTATATCCGCACTGATTCCGACAAGCTTTACAATAAAGAAGGTAAAGCGTTTGGTATTACACCGGGTATGGTGGCAACAGTAGATATTCGTACTGGTCAAAAAACAGTACTCGATTACTTACTTAAACCATTTAATAAAGCCAAAGAAGCGTTACGAGAAAGATAATAAAAAAGCCCCGAGATTCGGGGCTTTTTTTATAGGTTTGATTCTATTAAATTCACGTTATAATTTGATTTTTATTGTGCTTTATCTTATTTATGGCTTTTACGATTGCATCACAGATTACATTTGAAGAAGAAATTAAAAAAAGTAGATTTCAGGCCATTGCTGCGCCAGTAGAAAATGAACAGCAGGTTAAAGAGTTTTTAGAATACAACAAGGATATCTCGACCACTCACCAATGTTGGGCTTGGAAAATTGGGCATAACGTACGCTTTAACGATGATGGTGAACCGTCAGGAACAGCAGGCCGTCCAATCTTGGCGACTATTGAAGGGAATGACCTGACGAATATTATTGTGATGGTTAACCGCTGGTATGGCGGTATAAAACTTGGAACGGGCGGCCTTGTGAGAGCATACGGTGGCTGTGCTGGACAATGTTTATTATTGGCTGAACGTATTGAACTGATTGCAAAGAAGACGATTCACTTTTCGTGTCATTTTAATGAATGGGCCATATTTCAATATGAGCTGACTCAACAACAGATTGAATATCAGGAAACCTACACGGCAACAGGTGTAGATATTGAAGCGAGACTACAGATACATCAAATTGAACCGCTTGCCTTAAAACTCAGAGACGTAACACGTGGTCGTGAAGAATTAAAAATTGAAGAGGAATTAACAGATGACTGATTCCTTACTGAAATATCGTGAGCAACATAAGCACCGCTTAAACTATATGCCATGGTTATATTGGACTTTAAAACCTAAAAACCGTGCTTGGGCTGAAGAGTGGCAAAAAGAATATCAAGCTTATTTAATGGATATGGAAACCGTTGAGATTGGTGAAAATTGTTTTATTTCGCCGCTAGCACATATTTTTGCTGAACCAGGCCGCAAAATTATTATTGGGGATAATAGTTTTATTGCGGCTGATTGCACATTGCATGGACCGCTGGAAATCGGCAATGAAGTCGCGATTAACCATCATTGTATTTTAGATGGGGGACGAACGGGCATAAAGTTGCATGACCAAGTCCGTATTGCCGCGTATTGCCATTTATATGCATTTGACCATGGAATGCAACTCGACCGTCCACTTTACCAGCAGCCAGTTACGTCCAAGGGAATTGAAATTGAGCAAGACGTTTGGTTGGGTGCGCATGTGGGGATTAAAGACGGTATAAAAATCGGTAAACATGCTGTGGTGGGGATGAATAGTATGGTGACCAAAGATGTTGAGCCGTACCATATTGTCGGTGGGAACCCCGCAAAATTTATTCGTTTAAGAGAATAATGCAGTCTCAAGAATGTAATAAAATGTTTGATCTTTAAACAAAAAAGTTGATTTTTATACATAAACCTTAACATACCAATTTTTATCTATGTTAAGTTAAAGCTAAGTTTTAATAATAATCTCCAAGGCAATAGACCTGAAGAAGAGAGGCTAACATGAACCGTGTTATTGCGTGTATTGACTCATCACCGTGTATTAATGCTATTGCTGATGCAGCAGCATGGGTTGCTAAAGCGACCGGACGGGAACTTGTATTATTACAAATTCTGGACTATTACCCAGCCAGTTACCATCTTGGTGAAATTAGTGGGGTAATCGGCTTTGAAAGCAATGCAATGCTGCTAAAAGAGTTAGCTGAGCTAGAGCAAAAACAAAGTGAACTCGCGTTAGATTATAGTAATAATTTACTCCGCCATATTTCTGATCTTATTCAAGAAAAACACGGAATTACCAGCTCAAAAATTCAAGAAAAAGGTGATTTTTTAGAACAAAGTTTTAATCTCTTACATGAAAATGACATCGTTATTTTAGGTCGAGTCGGGGAAAGAGCCGCCGAAAAACACAAACCAATCGGTAGTAATGTCGAGAACTTCATCCGCGGTGCGAACTGTACTGTTTTGACCATTGGTGAAAACTTTAAAGTGCCAACACGATTTATCTTTGCTTATGAATATTCGCCAACTTGTCAAAAAATGATGCGCCGTATTGCCCAAAGTGACTTATTGCGAACACTGCAATGTCATTTGGTGTATGTAGGTGATCATCCAGAAATATTAAATGAACCAGAACATTATCTTAAACAAGCGGGTCTAGATGTGGTCACCGTTTACCGTTATGGTGATGTTGCACAAAATATTTTAGAGTACCAACAAGAACACGGTATTCAAATCATTGTGTTAGGGGCATTTAGTCATAGCAAAATTCATCAATTCTTCTTGGGAAGTATTGCGACAACCATATTCCGAAACGCGACTGTTCCATTACTTGTGGCTAAATGATGAGATTTGCATATAGTTATCCGCAAATCTTGTGGATAACTATATGGAAAAGCAACAGTAATAAAAGTAATTAATTGATTATAAATAATAAAATAAAAAAGATGATTTTTTAACCATTATTTCACAATTGCAATTGCGAAGCCATCATGACCTTTTGAGCCAACTGTTTGTAAGGCTGTACAAGACAATATTTGCGGATGATTTTCTAAGGCTTTAAACATTTCACGGATGCCTTCAATACTCGGTTTTTTATTGCCAGGATTTAAAATATCACCTGCTCGAATTACATTATCGAGTACGATAATCGTACCTGATCTTGAGAATTTCAGACCCAATTCTAAATATTCAGGATAACCCTGTTTATCTGCATCAATGAAAATAAAATCAAAAGGCTCGATAGATTGAGGATCAATCGCAGAAAGGATATCTGCAGCACGGCCAGCTCGAAGATCAACTTTTACAGGAAGATTGGCATGATCGATATTTTTTTGTGCCATTTCTGCATGAGTAGCACGGCCTTCTATTGTGAGTAAATAACCATCTTCAGGTAAGGCACGACCTAACCAGATGGTACTGTATGCAGCAAAGGTTCCGATTTCTAAAACTCGTTTGCATTTATTCATTTGAATAAGCATCTGCAAGAACATACCTTGGTTAGGAGCTACTGCAAGATGATTTGAAAAGCCGTGTTCGTCGGTATTCTTTAATGCATATTCGAGTCGCGGGTCTTCGGGAATTAAATGTGAATCGATATATTGGTCAATGTCTGTCCACATCTGCTGCATAATCAAATTTACCTATATGTTGATCGGGCTATTTTAAACGTTTATGCATAGAGTGCAAAAATCTTCGTTTCAAGAAATTTTGGTTGATTGGGAAATGTACAATAAAAAAACTCCTTTCAGTTGAAAGGAGTTTTTTTATTAGAAATTACACATCGAACTGTTTCGGGTGAGGTCAGGTCCCCAAGTACGATAGCCTTGAGTATCAATATGAATTTGCCCGGAACTATATAGACCAATACCCATGTTTAAGCTTTGACCATGCTGAGCCCAGAACTGACAAAGTTTAAACTTGGTATTTTCGATAAATGCATAATCTTGAGCTTGTGGGAACTCAGGACCAATACGGAAATCGATTGCCGAGTTAAATAAATGTTTAGATGAGCTTGCGCCACCTGCACATTCATTTAAAGGTAAATCTCGGTAAACCGAAGTCACTTCAAAGTCGGTAAGAACTTTTGCTGCAACTAAATATTTAAATACGCGTAGGGTAGATAAAGAATTTCCCCATAATTCGCGATTAGGTACAGCATATTCAGAGCGGCCACATTTTTGCCAATCACGTGCTGAACGTAATAACTCAAAGCTTGGCACAATGCCTGCAACATTATTTCGGGTTAAGAATTTTTCGTATTCACGAACACGTTGGTAATTTTCACCAGAACTTAACCAATTTCGATAAGATGCAGGCTCAACTTTAGGGGGAATTGGGCGCTCGATAATAACGCGCTCTTGTGGAATAAAGATTCGTTTACCACTTGGAGAGGTTTTGCCTGTTGTTGTGTGTTGGGGAGAGCTGACACAACCTACCATAACCGCTGGGATTATGCATAAGGGCACCAGACTCTGCAAAAACTTCCGCATAAGAAAAATTAAGCACTTATAAATATTGCGGGTATTTTAATGCAAAACAGTGCACAAATTACGAGGAATTTGCAATGAAATGTTTGAATAGGGTATAAAAAAAGATCAGCGATTGCTGATCTTTTTGAAATTACTTTTCAAGATATTGTAATTTATCAGGTTTGCCGTTCCATTCTTCACGG
Source organism: Acinetobacter sp. WU_MDCI_Abxc222 (assembly GCF_025514755.1). Classification (NCBI taxonomy): domain Bacteria; kingdom Pseudomonadati; phylum Pseudomonadota; class Gammaproteobacteria; order Moraxellales; family Moraxellaceae; genus Acinetobacter; species Acinetobacter sp. WU_MDCI_Abxc222. The sequence goes on along the minus strand of NZ_JAHPVG010000001.1, from coordinate 687,054 downwards.
TCAGCTGGTTGATCGCCAATTTGAGTAATGTTAGGCCATTTTTGAGAAAGTTCAGCATTTAATTCAATAAATACTTCTTGACCTTCAGGCAGCTCATCTTCAGAGAAAATTGCATTTGCCGGGCACTCTGGTTCACATAATGCACAGTCAATACATTCATCCGGATTAATCACTAGGAAATTCGGACCTTCGTAAAAACAGTCTACAGGACAAACTTCTACGCAATCTTGGTATTTACATTTAATACAATTTTCAGTGACAACAAAGGTCATGGCGACAGCTACCTAAAAAATATGGTTTCATTTCGAATAGCTTATTTTAGGCAAAAAAGGGGTAAACAAACAATTGCTTTTATTGATATTCTTTATTCATGCATATGAAGATAAGTTAATACGTTGATAATCAAACAGATCTTCTATGGTGAATAGAGCGTAATCTATAAAATCAAAATAATAATATATTTTATAAAAACAATAACTTAAAAAATATTTTATTTAATTATTTAGATGTCATTTAAGTCAAGGCATCTATTTTATTAAACGCCTTAACTTTTTATTTTTTCTTTTACAAATTTTGATTTACGGTTTTTTCCTAAAAAAACTTAAATTTTTAAAGCTAAAGCTTACATAGTAAATGGATATCTTCAGGTTCGAGCTGCCAAAGTTGTTGATCTGGAGCACTTAACGGTTGCGCGCCATGTTTCATATAGAAGTCCACAGTGCGTCGACTTGGGGTTGCTGAAATATACAGTTGGTCTGCACCGAGTTGCTTGGCTGACTCTTTTGCGGCTTGCATAAGCTTAGCGCCAATGCCTTGACCTTGTTGGTTTGCATCGACATAGAAATAGTGGAGTAATTTTGCTTGGGGGTAATCCGCTATAAGTTGATTTGAGACTACGCTTATACCAACGAGCTTTGCAGAAGCATCAAATGCACCGACAAATATTGAACCTTGTGCAAAGAGTTGTTTGAGTTTAGGTGGGTCATTTTCTAAATGATATGAATCCCAATTTTGTACATCAAAAAAACAATCAACTAAGTCTAGATGTTGCTGTTTTTGTATGTAGTTTTGAGTGATTAATTCACGGCGGCTAATGTGCTGCCAAATAAGATCAATTTCTGAACTTTGCAAAGATCTTAAGATCATATAAATATTATTCTCCGATATGAATAAGCAGACCTAAGCCTGCTTATTCGGAAGTGCTTTATTAAGATTTGAGTGCAGCTTTTAACTCGTAGAGTTGTTCAAGTGCCTGACGAGGCGATAAGTTATCGACTTCAATTTGCTTAAGTAAATCTAGAGCAGGGGATGAAACTTCAATTTCGACAACTTTCTCTATGATTTGTGAACCAGAGTTTGCATCTGGTGGAGCAAACAAATCATTTTGAAAACTGGTTTGTAGATGTTGTTGCTGCTGTTTTTCTAAAATGCGTAAACGCTTCTGCGCTTCTTTAATAACATTGGCAGGAATACCCGCTAATTTTGCAACTTGTAAACCATGACTTTGACTTGCAGGGCCTTGTTGAACTTTATGCAATAAAATCAGATTGCCATTCAGTTCTTGCGCCGTGACATGATAGTTATCGATTCCTGCTTCACTACCAAGTTCGGTCAACTCAAAATAATGAGTCGCGAATAAACATAAACATTTTACGCGCTTGGTTAAATCGACCACACATGCCCATGCTAAAGATAAACCGTCATAGGTACTGGTTCCGCGGCCAACCTCATCCATTAATACCAACGACTGGTTGGTGGCATGATGCAGAATTTGCGAAGTTTCAGTCATCTCGACCATAAAGGTTGATTTGCCTGTAGATAAATCGTCGGCTGAACCAATACGTGTAAAAATTCGGTCAATTGGACCAAGTTTGACGGCTTTAGCCGGAACATAGCTACCGCAATAAGCAAGTAAACTGATTAATGCCGTTTGGCGCATGAAGGTTGATTTACCGCCCATGTTTGGACCGGTAATAATTGCCATGCGGTGCTGAGCATCAAGGAAAGTGTCATTTGGGGTAAATGGTGCTTTATTTAATGCTTCAACGACAGGATGACGACCTGCCTGAATTTTAATGCCCGTTTCCGGAGTAAATTCAGGGCGCGCCCAATTGTTTAAACGTGCTTGATGAGCAAAGTTTGCAATGACATCAATTTGAGCAATTGCTGAACTCATCATTTGTAGATGAGCGATATTTTCGCGGAGGTTTTCAAGCAAAGCTTCGAATAATGCTTTTTCACGTGACAGTGCACGTGACTCGCTCGACAGGACCTTATCTTCAAAACTCTTAAGCTCAGGGGTAATGTAGCGTTCAGCATTCTTTAAAGTCTGACGACGAATATATTCGGCTGGCGCTTGTTCTGCTTGAGCACGAGTGAGTTCAATGTAGTAACCGCTTACACGGTTATAGCCGATTTTAAGGGTATTAATCCCTGTACGTTCACGCTCTTTAATTTCTAGATCAATTAAGAATTGACCTGCATGATCACGAATTTGGCGTAATTCATCAAGCTCAGCATCATATCTCTCTGCAATTACATTGCCATCACGAAGTAATACCGGTGGGTTTTCAACAATTGCTGCCATTAAATGTTGATGAAGTGCTTTGAAGTCTCCAAGTTCTTCATCTAGTTGAACTAATAACTTAGATTTCTTCGCTTGAATGACTGGAGTTAACGCCGTTCTTAAAGCTGGAATTTGTGCACATGCATGGCGAAGTTGTACCAAATCACGTGGTCGCGCACTGCCTAGCGCAACGCGGCTAAGCACACGTTCAATATCACCAATTTCTTTAAGCACTAAACGAACTGGGTTTTCGTGATACCCCTGAATGAGTTGCTCAATCGCATCTAAACGAGCATCAAGCAATGCAGTATCACGCACAGGTTGCATGAGTGTGCGGCTTAATAGACGGCCACCCATTGCAGTTTGGCAATCATTTACCAGTTGAAATAATGATGTTCCGTGCTCAAATAATGGTTCAATAATTTCTAAGTTGCGACGTGTAATTGGGTCGAGCGCAATAAAGTCGGTACTTTGTTCAAGTTGGATTGAACGAATATGCGGTAATGCAGTTTTTTGGGTTTCTTTTGCATAGTGAATAAGTGCAGCGGCAGCAGCTTTGGCTAAAGGTAATGGGTCTAAACCAAAACCTGAAAGGGTTGATACCGTAAACTGGTCACATAAGGTTTTTTGTGCATTATTTAGATTGAAGTCTACATTTGGACGTTTAGTAACAGGGCAATCTAAATGCTTTTTAATTTGTTCGATAATATTGGTGTCGACCAAATCTTCATCAATCAAGATCTCACTTGGCATTAAACGCGCAAGTTCAATAGGTAATTGTTCTGGCTTGTAATCTTGTTGTTGAACTTTAAAAATGCCTGCACTTAAGTCGAGTAAAGCAAAACCGATCTGGTTTTGATGAATGCACAATGAAACGAGATTAGATGATTGATAACTGCTGAGTAATGCATCATCAGTTAATGTACCCGGGGTCAGAATACGAACAACTTTACGTTCAACAGGGCCTTTGCCTGTTACTTCTCCAACTTGTTCGCAAATAGCTACCGTGCGCCCAGCTTTAACAAGACGCGCCAAATAACCTTCTGCCGAATGATAGGGAACACCTGCCATTGGAATAGGTCGGCCACTGGCTTTGCCACGATGGGTTAAGGTAATGCCTAAAAGTTTGGCTGCTAAATGAGCATCTTCAAAGAAGAGTTCATAAAAGTCACCCATACGGTAGAACAGCAACGCATGTTGATAGTCCGTTTTAACTTTGAGATATTGCTGCATCATAGGTGTGTGAGAAGATAAGTCAGCCATGATTTCAGCGCTATTCATGCGTATTAAACCCTTAAAAAATCAATAATATTTTACGTTTGGTCATCTAACCAATTTCAAGTCTTTTAAAAATGAATGTCATTCAAGAAAAGAACACAACTGGATGAACTTTGAAAATTGGCATCCATAGTATAAAGCGAATTGGAGTCACTCCAGATGTGTAATGGTAACAAATTTGAGTTATTGAAAAAAAGAGTAGTGGAACCCTGAAGCATAAGACCAATAAGTTGACTTCAAATTGTGGCTTAAGTGGTCTGAGGTCAAGTTTTTTTAAAGAGACTTAAGCAATATGGTTTGCGTAACTTCAATCAAATACTGAAATATGTTGAATCAGAGTATGAATTGCCTACGTCAGTCATTGTCTTGTGCAAAAGTATGCTGAATATAAATAGAGGAGTCATTCATGGGTACGCGTTCAACCATTATGGATACCAATAGCTTTCGTCCAGAACATGCTGCTGAGCTGGATCATGCTACCCGAAAACTGACAGATAAAAGAAATAAAATTTTAGGTGAGTCCTATCGCTTGTTTTATCGTAATCCCGTGCATCTGGTGAAAGGTCAGGGACAATATTTATGGGATGCAGCAGGTCATCAATATCTGGATGTTTACAACAATGTTGCCAGCATTGGTCATTGCCATCCTGCGGTCATTGAAGCGGTGAATGAGCAAATGAAAATGCTCAATACGCATACGCGTTATTTACATGAAAATATTTTGGATTATACCGAAGAACTCTTACAAACCACTCCCGATGAAATTGACCGTGCCATGTATATGTGTACAGGTTCGGAAGCGAATGATTTGGCGATTCGTATTGCCCGTGAATATAGCGGCGGTACAGGAATTATTGTTTCTCAAGAAGCCTATCATGGGACCAGTAGTTTAACATCAGGATGTTCTCCAGCACTTGGAACTGAACAACCTTTAGATGATACAACCCGCTTAGTTCCAGCACCTGATTATTATCGGATTCAAACTGATGATTTAGGTGAATGGTTCGCACAGCAGATTCAACAGCAAATTGACGATATGAACGCAAAAGGCATCAAGTTTGCAGGTTTTTTAGCGGACTCCATATTTTCTTCTGACGGTGTGATGCCTAATCCTGTTGGGTTCTTACAAAAAGCGGTTGATGTTGTCCATGCAAATGGCGGTATCTTTATTGCCGATGAAGTACAGCCAGGTTTCGCGCGCACTGGCGATTCTTTCTGGGGCTTTGGCCGTCACAATGTTGTGCCTGATATCATTACCACTGGTAAACCAATGGGTAACGGTGTCCCTGTGTCAGGGCTTTTAGCTAAGAGTGAAGTCCTTGCTGCTTTTAGCGATAAAATTCCATATTTTAATACCTTTGGTGGTAATCCTGTTTCTATGGCAGCGGCACAGGCTGTACTTAAAGTCATTCAGGAAGAAGAATTGCAAACCCATAGTAAATATGTGGGAGGGCTACTTCTAAAAGAACTCACTAAACTTATGGATAAACATGAGGTGGTTGGCGATGTCCGTGGCGCTGGTCTATTTATAGGATTTGAACTGGTTAAAGATAGAGCCACAAAAGAACCGAATAAAGCATTAGCTTTGAACCTTATTGAAGAACTCAGAAATACTCATCGAGTTTTAACCTCAGTTGCAGGTCCTTATGGCAATGTATTAAAACTGCGCCCACCTTTGGCTTTCCAAACAAAAGATATCGATTGGTTAGTCGGTGCTTTAGATCAAGCCTTAACAAAATTAAAGTAAGACCTTCTATAAAAAATACCCTTCAAGTTGGATGTTAAATCTAATTTGAGGGGTATTTTATTGTTCATATCTTATGTGTAGTTAGAAGTTATCTCGAATTACTTAAATAATAAAAAGGCCTTTATTCAAGGCCTGTATTTGTGATGTTTTAGTGTCTTAATTGACGGGGTGTAACACCAAACCAGCGTTTAAATGCACGAGATAACGCACTTACTTCTGAATAACCTAATAAGAATGCCATTTCTGAAATTGGAATATTTTTCTGTTTAATATAATGCTCGGCCAACTCACAACGAACCTGATCGACTAAATGGGTGAAGGTCAGTCCTTCATTTTTTAAACGGCGGGTAAGGGTGCAACTACTTAAACCAATATCATGAGCGATTTTTTCAAGGTTTGGTTCACCTTCACTGAGTTCAAGTTGTATGTGAGAGCGAACCTGATCTGCAAGACATTGACTTGGTGAAGCGCGATTGAGTAGGTGCAATGTATCTAGAATCACTGTTAATAAAATAGAATCACGGCCCGGCATAGTATGCTGGACGTCTTTTTTTGAAATGATGATGGAGTTAAATGGCTGATCAAAATAAACAGGTGCGTTAAATAATTTGCTGTGTTCTTGCCAGAATTCAGGTCGAGTATGCTCAAAGTGAATGGCGCGTGGTGAATAATGAGGGCCCATCACTTCACGGATCACATTCATAAACATGCCCATGGTCAGTTCAGCATCTTGGCGACGAGTTAAAATCGCGCCGTGTTGGACTTGATAATCTATGCGCCAGCTATCTCCTAAATCGACCATTCGATTGAGGGTATCTTTCTGATGCAAATAAAAGTTATTGGTCATGTTCATGAGTGCAGACTCTAATGTGTTTGAGCAAAGACCGATGTAACCAATAAGCCCTAATGATTTCGGTTGAAACTGTTGACCATAATGCAGACCAAAATTATCACAACCTGAAACCAAGGCTGCCTGTTCTAACACCTTGCAATAATTGGGTAGTTGTAAGCTCAAAGTTGGGCTGATTAGAAGTTCAGGATTAATACCACTAATTCCTAAAACACGATCAACATCTGCACCTTTTTGATGAATAAACTCGCTTAATCCAGAGGCGGCTGCAGACAATACACCTTGATTACACATATTTGAATCGACAAGATGAGCTGGATTGAGATGTAACATGTCAAGTCTCATGATATTTATTCCTAACTATTATTATATTAAGCAAAAGCCATACCAGTTTTTGCTTGCGTCCATGATTTTGTGTTGTTAAAAGTACTTATAAAATAATGGTTTATATGTTGCTGTTTTAAGTTTCAGGTTTGATTCTTTAAGAAGATATCTTTAGGTTGGGTAGCGAACTAAAAGAAGGCAGAAAATGCATTAGAGATAGGCAAAAAGGGCAGAACTAAAACAAGAAATTAAGCGGCTTCTCATGCATACAACATGTATTGTAGGCATGAGAAAATAAGTGAAATACTAATTTTTTGTAGTTTTTGCCGTTTGCGCACCATAACTTAAACTGGCCATTGAAGGTCTAAATTGACCTGTATTGGCATCGCGGCCCTGTAGTAAAAACTTAGTATTGGCTTGACCATAGCCCTGCACAGCCTGCTGAGAAAACTTTCCAATATCAGAGCTTGGGCTGCGCAATCGGTTGATAATCAGAACCTTCTGAGTCGTTGCAAAATCTTGCATCATATTTTGATCGCCCTCACTGTCACCTGCGATAAAAATTGGTCCGTAACCATATTTAGAGACTAAAAAACGCTGGATGGTTGCAGTTTTGCCTTTACCTTGAGTTTGTGCATAGCCATGACGAAACTCGGGTAAAATTCGATTTTGTGCATCTCGTTCTAACTCCATGGCGTAGGCATTTTTTTCATTAATGTTATAGCCAATCTCTGGATTAGAAATAATTTCCTTAATCACATCAATAAAAGATGCCGAACAGACATAGACATCAATGCCATTATCCTGAAAGGCCTTAAATAGATTTTGCATTTCACGGTATGGTCTTAAACCATTTTCCCAAGTGGTTTTCACAACGCCTGCTTGACCCGAAAGTGCAGCGGGAGAGGTCCATGTCACGGGTCCAATCGGTTGCTGCATTTGCCAAGCCACCGTTGCTTTCACCAAATTACGGACTTGTTGTTCGGTAAGCCCAGTAAATAAATAAGTGACCCACGGATATGCAACTTCATGATCAAACGTGTCTCCAATTGCCGCATATAGATATCTCATTTTAGTAATGAAATCGAGATAATGCGGATCTTGTTTAATTTGATCCAGACTTTGCTTACCTTTTAGACCGCTATAGTGGTGATAAAGCCATGTATAGCTGGCAATAATATCTGGGGCAATTTTATCAATATTGACTGCTTGGCCTTGCTGGTTATTGTAGGCTGCTTCAAAATTTTGCGAGCTAATTCCTTTGCGAATAATCTGATTAAGCTGCTCTGGCGTGACATTAAACGCTAAGTGTTCAAGTTGATAAATTAACGTTGCTTCTTCGATGTCTAAAAATACCGAAGTATTGTCAAAGTCAGTGACAATATATGGGCGTTTTTCAGGATTATAGTTAGGGCTATCTTTTCCATAAGTAGCAATCAATTGGTTAAGTTGGTCAAAGTTAAAAGTGTCCCATTGACCTTTTTGTATATATTCCTTTTTGGGAATAGCGACTGCGGGAGGTGTACTTTGTATAGGGTTGTAATTACATGCGCTTAGAGCAAGCATACTTGCCAGACTACTGGTGAGTAATAGTGCTTTGGCAACTTTGCTCAGTTGATGGGTAGCTTGCATAAACCCTTCCTTTAAATTCTATAAAATTTAAAAACTAAAAATTGAAAATGAAGAAAAGCGATCTAAATCACTTTTCAAATTCCTACAGGCATTTGACCGTTTAGATATTTTTTACAAAGACGCACAGTTTCATTGGACCATTGGTCTCCAAGACTTTGAGCCATTTCTGTTTGTGCGTGAGAACCATTCCAAGCCATCATTTGAATGCGGCGTTGCATTATAAAAGTTGGGATCATTTCATATTCTTCAGACTGAATATGACCTACGCGCTCGTAGCCTTTTAACCAGTAATCAACCCAATGAGGTGCATTTGCATAATGTTCATTGAAGCTAATCGCAGCGGCGAGATCATGCATAAACCAGCTCATGCCGCAGTCATCAAAATCGATCACACCGATACGTTCTTGTTGTAGTAATAAATTGGTTAAACGCAAATCGGCATGAATTAGGCCATAGCGTTCTTGGGTTTTACCAAAGAAATTTAAATCTTTCGAAATTTGTGCAATGGCTTCTTCAATCACGCCGTGATCTTGAGGTCTTAAATGAGGTGCATTTTTCCAGTTTCCCCAGTGTCCATCCGCACCGATCATGGTTTCATGATTCCACACAATACGTTGAAAGTTTTCAGGCGCTTGCCATGTCTTACTATGTACATGTAGCTTTGCGGTAATTTGTCCTAGTTGCTCAAATGCAGTGGGGTCAACTTCAACAGTTGGCATATCGCCCTCAACCCAGTTAAAAAGTACCGCATAACGATAAATATCATTCGATAGTTTTAAAGTGATGACGCGCTCACCTGATTGATCTGCAATCGCAACAGGAACTTGAATACCACTCGCATTTAAAGCATCTAACCATTCAAGCTCACTTTGTATATCGAGTTTGCTGTGGTAGTTGGGACGGTGAATTCGAAGTGCATATCGGATAGAGCCAGTTGAAATCTGAAAGGTTGCATTTTCAGACTGACACAGCAGTTTGACCTTTCCTTGATATTCCGAGGGATATTGCTTAATTGCTTGTTCTGCCAGTATTTGTAATTGAACTTGGCTTAAAAATTCATTTTGTTCTACAGACATAACCCAACTCCTCAATTTAATTTTTAAACACGTTCTGTGTTGAGATGCCGTCGATCTTATAAAAGAAAAAATGAATCAACTTGACTTCAAGTGGTCGGGGAGATGTTTTGCTGTCAAGTTTTATGAATATCTTTTGCGCAACTATTGGTGGTGTAAATTTAGTCGATAAGGCAATACGACAATGAAAGAGTCAGAATTAAGCGTAGATGTGGGTGCTCTACAACAGGACGCAGAGTATTTTGCAAAACGTCAGTTAAAAAAGGGGGCAGTAGGTTGGTTACTTTTAGTGGGGCTAGGTGTTTCTTATGTCATTTCGGGTGACTTTGCGGGTTGGAATTTTGGGCTGGCACAAGGCGGCTGGGGTGGGCTCTTTATTGCAACAGTCATCGTCGCGTTTATGTATCTCTGCATGAGCTTTGTAATGTCTGAGATGTCAACGATGTTACCTACCGCTGGCGGTGGCTATAGTTTTGCCCGCGTTGCATTTGGTCCTTTTGGAGGCTACCTCACAGGGACTGCGATTTTAATTGAATATGCAATTGCACCTGCTGCCATTGCCGTATTTATCGGTTCATATTGCGAATCACTCTTTGGAATTGGCGGCTGGGCTGTTTATCTAATTTGTTATTTAGTTTTTATGGGCATTCATCTCAAAGGTGCAGGTGAAGCACTTAAAATCATGTTTGGAATTACCGCCGTTGCTTGTATTGCACTGGTCGTATTCATTGTTGCGATGCTTCCACATTTTGACAGTGCGCGTTTATTTGATATTCCAGTCAGTTCTCATGCAGGTGCAAGTAGCTTTTTACCGTTTGGCTATATGGGAATATGGGCCGCAGTACCTTATGCCATCTGGTTTTTTCTTGCAGTTGAAGGGGTACCACTAGCAGCCGAAGAAGCAAAAGATCCAGTACGTTCATTGCCACGAGGTTTGATTGGTTCAATGTTGATATTGGCATCGTTTGCACTTTTAATCTTATTTTTGGGAGCAGGTGCAGCGGGTTCAAATGCTTTAAAAAATTCAGGGGCACCTTTGGTTGACGCACTCATTGCGGTATATGGTCAGCACACATGGTTGGCAAGCTTTGTTAACTTTGTAGGTCTTGCTGGTCTGGTCGCAAGTTTTTTCTCAATTATTTATGCATATTCACGTCAGATTTTTGCATTGTCACGTGCGGGATATTTGCCAAAAAACTTATCACTTACCAATGAAAATAAAGCGCCATATTGGGCCATTATCATTCCGGGCATTATTGGTTTTTTACTCTCTTTAACAGGTGAGGGCGACTTACTCATTTTAATGGCAGTATTCGGTGCAACAATTTCTTATGTATTGATGATGCTCTCACATATCAAGTTGCGTTTATCTCGCCCTGAATTACCACGCCCGTATAAAACGCCTGGTGGAATGTGGACGTCTTGTATTGCCTTGATTCTTGCTGCTGTTGCTGTAGTTGCAGGTTTAATGGTAAATCCAAAAGTTTGGTTATTGGCCGCGCTGATTTATGTCGGATTTATACTCTATTACTTATTATATAGCCGTCACCATTTAGTGAAAGGCACGCCTGAGCAAGAGTTCGCCATGATTGATGACTGAGTTTGATTGCGATAAAAAAAGAGGCTTCGGCCTCTTTTTTAAGTTTTATACCTCTGTACAAAGAATATAAAAACAGTAAGTAACACTTACTCAAGTATCATTTTAATCTGATTGATATTTATACAATATAGTTACCAGATCACAAGGATATGAACTCATGAAATTTCTAAAATTTCTAACTTTTAGCACCATTCTTACCTTATCCGCACATAGTTATGCGACAGTGGGCGGTGGACAAAAAATTGAAGTATTGGGCTATCAGCAAAAAGAGAAGAAACTTTATGTATTAAGACACTATGAAGATGGTCGAGGACGTCTACCACAACTATATTATTATCTATTAAATAGTAAATCACCTGATAAACTGATTGAAGTTAAATCTCTCTATATCAATCCAAAAACACATAAGATTGATTATGATCAAGATAGTAGAGCGTTTGATAAAGCTCTAAATAAAATTAAAAAGAATTTAACTCCTTTGATCGTAAGTAACAGTAAGAATGTAAAAATTCAGACGTTAAAAACTCATCAGAATCAAGTATCGTCTTGGTTTGATCCTTCAGGAAAGATCACGCAATATAAAACAGAATATGTTGTAAAATCGCCATCCTTACAAAGTAAGCCCCATGTTGCGGTTCATTACACCAAAGCAATAAAAATTTCCCAAAATTATAGCGTGCCTAAACACAATAAGAGGTTGGTTGTCGTTAAATATCTGGGAGTTCCAGAAGAAACTGGTTACAACATTGAAGACTCTGTTTTACTACTTCCTGTGAAAAAATAAGTTTGAGAGCAAATTATTTTCTTGGTTCAAAGCCGCAGCAGTAGGGCATCACTATCTAGATGTTTACAACAATATTGCCGGCATTGGTCATTGTCATTTCGCGATCATTGAAGCGGTAAATAAGCACAAGGAAATATTCATTTATTACTTAGATTGATTCATTCAAGGTCGAGTTGGTCGTCATCTTTGGTGACTTTAATTTTTAACTTCTTATATTTCCGTTTATTGGGATCAATTGCAGAATTTATAACTTCATCTGAAAAAGCTGAACATAACATCAATTTTGCATATGCTCGGTAACCTATCAAAATTCTTCGTAGTGGGTAGTCTGTTCTGGTGGAGTAATAGTCGATTCTGGAGTTCAGTTCTTGTAGCAGAGTCTGCTGTGACATTAGAATAATTTCTGTAAGAGGTGTATGCAGCATATAGTGATTTATCTACTGTAAGAAGAATTATTTTGAAAATGTTATAAATTTTAGATAAATCAAGATTTATATTACATATCAAAGTATTTTAGATATGCAAAATATATATTTATTCTCTTTAAATTTAAGGAGATATGCTGCAAACATAAATTTTTTGATGGTGCAGTAAAGATAATAGTAACAACTCTTTTTAAAGCCACAGTGCACTATGTGTTATAGTCAATTTCGATTAATTATTGGCATTAAAATGGATATCTGTATTGGCGGTATACTTGATGGGAAAAAAAGAAAAGACGATCAAAATCATTTCAGAGTAGATAGTCATTATTCTGATCATGGATCCGAATATAATAAAGAGCATTTTCATCTATATGGGCAGCTTCATACATTTTGGATAAGTGAAGAGATTGATTTTTGTGATGCACAAAGAAGAGTTGAATTAATATTAAATAAAAGATTAGAACTTGTTTAAATTAAAATAAATATATGTATTAATATTTTTTTAGATTCAATGTGGAAAATGAATAAAACGTTTTAATTAATATGATGTTAAACAAAAGCTCTATTTAATATAGAGCTTTTGAGCTATCAATTATTTTATTCCTTTTTTTCTTCATTATTATTTTCTTTAGGATTATTTTCTTCTTCAGGCGATTGTACAGGTTTTTCAGTTTTATCCTCATCAGGTTGCGCATTAGAATCATTTTGGTTTTGTGTGGTTTTTTTTGAAAATTCTTTGAAATCAGACATTTTAAACTTCTTAATAATAGTAAGGAAGCTTCATCGTAGGCCTTTAATTCGCTTACATTGCGGTGATTATGAGAACTCTATGTAGAGATATGTGCCTGAAAGTGCTTAATTCTCGACATAATGTTTCTTTGAACCAAATAGACTGTTGATATATAAGTGGAAGCAAATTTTAATCAAATACAAGAGTTAACATATAGCTAGAGAGCTATTGTTTTCAATGGTTTTTTGATAATTATAATTTATTTAAATATATTATTTTAATTTCTTAATTGGAGGAAATATTTTTAATTAAAGTGGGGGATTCGATCTGTAAATATATTTATACAACATAAAGATACAGTTTTACATGCATACTCAATCAAATTAATTAAAAAATGAGGGAAATATGGATGATGAAATGAAAAAATATTTTGATGTGGCTGAAAGTGTTTACAATAATATTCACTTTAAAAATCAGTCCTCTAAGGATTTAATTGACTGTCTGAATAGACTGTTAATTGAAATTAAAAAAGAAGCAGCTATAAACAATTTACAATTAAAATATCCTGTTATTGATTTTGAAAGTTGTTTAAATAGGCCAATGAAAGAGCGTATTGTTAAAATTGATTTAAGCCTTCTCCCTAATTTTGATAATGAACATGAATTTATTCTTTGGTTGGCGGGATTTGTGAAAAGTATTTCTGTATCTAGGAGTTATTATTTTTAAATTATGGTGTGATAGTAAATAAAATAAATATTTTTTAAATGTGTTGTATAAATATTTATTTGGCGTATACTCAATTTAACTAGAAAAAAAGACTTATTAGTAAATCCTCTTTTAGTATCGTAGTTTTATTCATAATCCTTCGTTTTTTTAAGATCTTAAACTCAATTCGTTATTATTTTTCAAAGTTTAATGAGTCATGAAATATGGCTTTATATTATTAAAAATCAAAGGATATATTATGTCTAATACAGCAATCGGTACAGTGAAATGGTTTAATGAAACTAAAGGTTTTGGTTTTATTCAACAAGATACAGGCCCAGACGTTTTTGCACATTTTAAAGAAATCAGTAGCTCTGGGTTTAAAACCTTATATGAAGGTCAACGTGTTAGTTTTAATATAGCTCAAGGACAAAAAGGTCTTACAGCTACTAATATTATTGCCCAATAATATTTTAAAAATAAAAAAAGCATCTTAGGTGCTTTTTTTTGTTTGATATATCAATAGGATATAATTTGGTACATTTTTCTGATATTTAAAGTAAAAAAAGAGATCATAATAATTATATTAATAATAAGAAGGTCAAAAGAGATGGAACTTAGAGCCGTAAAAATGCATAAAATGTTTAGAGATTTTCATGAAGAAAAGGAACATGGCTATGTAGGGGAATATGATGAAAAACATAACCTTGTAGCAATATATAATACGTTTAAAGAAAAAATGCAGAAAATAGAAGGAACTTATCAATGGATTTTACCTTCATCGGGTGAGGTATTTTTTGTTGAGGAAGATCCGCTATATAGTCGTTAATGGATTTTGCCTCCTACTTTAAGCAGATAAAAGCCTCATTATAAATCGCAATTTAACAATAAATTTTAATTATATTTTCTACTCTAAAATTTGGCGGTGTTATCTGTCTATGTCTAATGCTTTGCCTCGACAGCTTAAAAATAACTGATTTTGATGCCAAGCCAATTGCCCTGACACAATAGTTGTATCGACGTCATAGCGGAAGGTTTTATTTTGAAATGGCGTCCAGTTACATCGCATATAGTTTTTTTGATCTTTAACTGCAATAGCCTCTTTATTTTCTTTAAGTAGAACCAAATCTGCCCAATAACCTTCACGGATATATCCACGATTTTTGAGTTTAAATAAATCAGCGACTTGGTGTGATGTTTTCTTAACCATTGTTTCTATACTTATTTTTTTATCTGCCACAAGTTCCATGAGTGCTGGAACAGCATGTTGAACTAAAGGCAGGCCAGCGGGTGCTTTTAAATAAGATTGTTGTTTTTCGTCCCATGTATGCGGTGCGTGATCTGTACCAATAATATCTAAGCGATTGGACTGAGCAATCGCAGTGATGAGTGCATCTTTGTCTTGTTGAGTTTTAATTGCTGGATTACATTTTATTAAATGGCTAAGCGCAGCATAGTCTGATTCATCAAAACTAAGATGGTGAATACATACTTCAGCAGAAATATGCTTTAGATTTAAAGGTAAATCTTTAAACAAACACAATTCTTTGGCTGTACTTATATGTAAAACATGCAGTTGGGTCCCATATTTTTCCGCTAAAGACACCGCTAAACGTGAACTCTCAAAGCATGCTTGTTTATCCCGAATTTTAGGGTGCATATGTGCTGGAATATATTCACCATATTTCCCGAAATATAAATTTTCTCTTTCTTTAATGCGAGGTGTATATTCGCAATGCGTTAAAAGAATGGTAGGGACATTGGCAAACAATCGTTCAAGAATTTGCGGGTCATCAACTAACATATTGCCAGTAGAGGCTCCCATAAAAACTTTTACACCGCTGACGAGCTTGGGGTTAAGCTGCTCAATAATATCTAGATTTTGGGAGCTTACTCCAAAATGAAAGGCATAATTTGCCATGCTATATTGGGCGGCAATTTGTCTTTTTTGCATAAAGGCATCTAAAGATATTGTTGGGGGATTGGTGTTTGGCATATCCATATAACTGGTAATTCCGCCAATGACTGCTGCCATAGATTCCGAAGCAATACTGCCTTTATGTGGTGAACCTGGATCTCTAAAATGGACTTGATCATCGATCATTCCTGGAATCAGCCAGTTCCCGTTCGCATGAATGGTTTTAGCATTAACAACATGAGAAATTGATGGAGCAATTTTTTCGATTCGACCATCTTGAATAAGTACATCTACAAATTCCTGTTTTCCCTCATTCACTAAATTGGCATCTCGGATAATGATTTTAGAATAGGGTTTAAAACTCATTGTGTAATGCCTTATAGCCTTTGACCAATTCAATATTTGTTGAGACAACACTCTCGGAAAACTCACTAATAGAGATATCAACCGGAGGGTATTGGTTTAAGTCGGTTTTAGAGTTGATGTAGCTCATTGCAGGGACATAAAAATGGTTCGGTAAATCACGACCATCGACGACTGCGTTATGACGAATAGCACTGTGATGACCGACCTTAGAGTTAAATATGACGCTGTTGAAACCGACAAAAACATGATGACCAATTTCACAAGGCCCATGAATAATTGAACGATGAGCAATTGATGTATTTTCACCAATTACAACTGATGCACCAGCTTTGGAGTGAATCACAACACCATCTTGAATGTTGGAATTTGCACCAATAATGATAGGTTCCATCTCTCCATTTTCGTCGGTTTCATCTGCACGAATCACCGCATAAGGGCCAATAAACACATTGGCATGAACAATGACTTTGCCGCAAATAATAGCGGTCTGATCGACATAGGCTGATTGATCAATAACAGGGAGATGGCCAGATGGATTTTTACGTAGCATTGGATTACCGTTTAAATCTGTTTATTTAAGTTGGGATATTGAGGGTAGTAAGTTGAAACTATTTAATTTGTGACAAACAACAGTCATTTTTGTAAAAATCTTGATCAGTTTCAGATATATATAAAATATCCTACCATTGCCATGACCCTTTTGCCACAGCATCATGCGCATGTAGGCTTTCTGCATGAGTCACTTTAAATTTGAAACCATGAATATTTTTGTGATGTATAAACGAACCATAAAGGCGTCTTAATGCATCTTCGCAGAACATTAGATTTTGACCGTTGGCAACCGCAAATGCCTGTTCATCAATACGCTTCACGGCAGTTTGCACAGGAGTCATTAATGCCAGTTCAGCTTGGTTTATAAATTCGATGAGTGGAATGTTTTGAAGATTTTGATCTAATTTAAATTGAAGGAGGGCAAAACTTCTTTGGCTATGGGGCGTTGCTGCAATTGCATCTGTGGTATTTAACCAGTTCATAATGTCTTGTTGGTTAAGTCGAATTTCTTGATTTTGTAAGGCCGACTCAAACCGTTGTTGAATAATATTTCTTGAAAGTGCCGCAGAGCATGGGCAGGTTGAAGAATAGGGGATCTCGACTTTTAATTCTGCCTCAAATTGATCATTAGAAAGTTGGCCTGACAAAACAAAAGGATAGCTTTTCCACCCTGAAAGCTTGCTGACTAAGGCTGATCGCTCGATATAAAGTTTACTGTGAATTTCAATTTTGGCATGCTGCGATAAATCTTGATGGCTGTCTAAAAAGTCCTCTAAAACTAATTTTAAATCAGGCATATTTATATTTTCGAGTGATGTTAACTCTAAAAGTCGTGTGTAAAGACGCGACATATGAATGCCTTTTGCTAAAGGGTCATCCAGACTGACATAAGCATTTACGTGGCTTGGGCATAAGGTATTTTCAATTCGAACGGGTAATGCAATGTTTTCCATGCCAACCCAATCAAGGCGGTGGCTATAAGCATTTGGTAAAGTTGGCTCGGCAGATATATCTGGGAGAACAAGGTTCATTTATTAGCGGCTTATATTGTGATGTTAATGTTATGTTATAACATAACATTAATGGGTGGCAAGTTTGCTATAGGCCTTAATGGAGTTAAATAACATTGAATAAGTAAACATAGATATATAAGCTCCTTGTCTCTTTCCGTAATGGTAGGACGGGAGAGGGACACCTATGGTGTGCTAGTTGAGTGACTAGTCTGTCAACCCTTTTCCGTTTTGCCACCATAACTTTGATGTTTTGGCAGAACTTCTAATAAAAAGAGAAGCTAACGGTCATTTATTAAAGCCTAAGCTCAAATATTTACTTTAATTTTCAATCCCAATTTAACAATAAATTTTAATTATTTAGCCTTAGTTTTTTAATGATCTATTTTAAAACAAATGTCATTTTGTGTGCTTGACTGCAATAAATGTGAAGCTTATCCTTTGCCTGCTGGCCACATTGCCAGTCGGTTTTAGCAGACCGAGATGAAAGATCGCATCAGAGTTATTCCGTCTGAGGGATACTCTTATGTGTAAACTCCTCGTTCCCTCCCGTAGCGGTAGGACGGGAGAGGGACACCTTCGGGTGTGCTGGTTATATCTTTCACCAGTCTGCTAACCCTTTCTCGTTCTGCCACCATAAATTTAATGTCTGGCAGAACTCTAAATAAAAAGGAGTTGGCTTTGCACATCCATTATTTCTTGGCTCTCAATGCCAAAAGCTATAACGACACAGCTTAAAAAACTAAAGCAGCTTGATTGCCCTAAGGTTTTCAAGCTTTAAATCGTCACGACCAAAAAACTTACTCAACAATAAAACTTGAGATGTGCCAAGCACAGTCTTTATAGGCTTTGCTGTGCCTTTTTTCTCCCAGAAAAGGCAAAGGTTTTTTATCTCATTTATATACAACAAGAATTTTTATAACGGTAAAACTATGCCAAAGTTAGTTCTCTCAACACGCGCTATTCAAGTTATTAATACGTCGATTGATTTATTTCAGCATCACGGCTTTCATACGGTTGGGGTCGACAGAATTGTGAAAGAGTCAAAAATTACTAAAGCGACCTTTTATAACTTTTTTTATTCAAAAGAGCGGTTTATTGAAATCTGCCTAATTGTGCAAAAAGAACGTCTAAAAGAAAAAGTGGTTTCAATTGTTGAGTACGACCAAGGCTTAAGCGTGAAGGAAAAACTTAAGAAACTTTATTTCTTACATACTGATTTAGAGGGACTGTACTATTTATTGTTTAAAGCCATGTTTGAAACAAAGCTGACCTATCCAAAAGCCTATCAAACAGCGATGAGATATAGAACGTGGCTCATCAATGAAATCTATAGCCAGCTTAGAGCAATCAAAAAAGATGCGACTTTTCAGGACGCCAAGCTATTTTTATATATGATTGAAGGCATAATTATTCAGCTTTTAAGTTCAGAACAGAAAGATGAGAGAGAAAGGGTGTTAGATTGTTTTCTCATCTCTATGATCAATCATCACTAGTTTATGAGCTCGCTTTTAAAAAGATCACCTCTTCGGACTCTTTCGGTCAATGTGGGAGCTTCTAGATTCTTCGTTCCCATGCTTTATTTATCTCCATTCAAATGTAATAAGATTAATACTAACCCTGAGGTGCGTACCTTATATGATCGGGAAATAAATATTATATTAAGGCTTATCTCTATTGGATCCAGAACTTTCGGGATTTTATTTACTGAGCTAATTTTGAACGTGATTCCGTCAATGTAAGTAAGTCTCTTTTGACATGATCAAACTCTTTTTTAGGGATGCAGCCATACAATTTACACAGGATGAAGAATGAATAATTTGAATTTTAAGACTCTAAAGAAGTATTGGCTGCGATTCGTGGGTATTGCTGTAATTGCGGGCTCCTTAGTATTGGCATTTGCTTGGGTCGCCGGTCTATTTGGACATCGCACCACAAGCAAAACTTTTTTGGGAGACTCATTAAATAACTTTGATCCCGGATATAGACGTGCACACGGTAAGGGTATTTGTTTTGATGGCACTTACCACAGTAATGGTGCGGCGGCGACACTCTCTAAAGCCACGGTATTTGCCAAGTCTGATATACCAGCAATTGGCCGATTTTCTATTGGAAGTGGTAACCCGCATGCGGCAGATAATTCTACAGCAACAGTAAGTATGGCTTTATTACTTTCCGCAGCTGATCATTCACAATGGCGCATGAAATTAAACAACTTTCCCTATTTCCCTACACGAAATGCAGAAGGTTTTTTGGCACAGCAAAAAGCATTTAAACCAGTTCCAGCTACAGGCAAACCCGATCCAGCCCTTGTTGAGGCTTTCTTAAAAGAATATCCAGAAGCACGTAAGTCTATTGAGCAAAAGGCGAAGATGCCATTAACCGGTAGTTTCAGCGGCGCAGAATTTTATGTCGTAAATGCTTTTATATTGCGGGCTGCCAATGGACAAGAACAGCCAGTTCGTTGGTCTATGCGTCCTCATTCAAAATTTATTAGCTTGACGAAAGAACAACGTGATCAAGCTGGCCATGATTTCTTATTTAAAGACATCAAAAAACGTTTGGCTGAAGGGCCGCTATATTGGGATTTGGTTTTGCAACTTGCCGAGCCGGGAGACCCAGTGAATGACCCGTCTCAACCTTGGCCAAAAGAACGTAAAGAAGTGATAGCAGGAACATTGGAAGTCAAAAATGTAACTGAACAGGTAAATGGCGTTTGCCGTGACATTAACTTTGATCCAACACTAGTTCCACCCGGAATTGAGTTATCAGATGATCCAGTACTCGCCGCACGAGCAGGCATCTATTCACAGTCTTACAATGCTCGCTTACGTGAAATTGGATTTGGCAAAGCAACGGATGCCGTGGGCAAATAGGAGAGATCAGCCATGCAAAACAAATCTAACAATAATGCTCCACGTCATTTTAATTTGACTGCTCGAATACTACATTGGCTTATAGCGGTAGCGATTTTGGCGATGCTATTTATTGGTGTGGGAATGACAACCTCAATCACTTGGCGTCCGTGGTTAATCGATATCCATCGTCCTTTAGGAATCGCAATCTTATTATTGGTCATCATAAGATTAATAAATCGACTCTATTTTCCAATTCCACCTTTGCCACCGACTGTACCGCGCTGGCAGGCATTTATGGCCCATGCATCACATTGGCTGCTCTATCTTTTGATGTTTAGTTTGCCATTGCTCGGATGGGCTACGCTATCGGCAGGTAATTGGCCTGTAACTCTATTTCCGGGTTGGGATCTTCCACCAATCGCTCCAACCAACTCGACGCTCTATGCATGGTTCCGTACTCTACACGGAGTTTTGGCTTGGCTACTATTTGCTGTGGTTATTGGTCATCTGTCTGCTGCGTTATTACATGCATGGATTTATCGCGATGGCGTATTCTCAAGTATGGCTTTGGGCTCTTCTAAACCATCAAGTAATAGGTCTTCTGCTGAAAAGAAGAATGCTGATTGAGGGGAGTGATTTAGCTCTTAAGCTCAGATTAGGCGGACGAGAGGGAAAAGATTTTCGATTGTTTTTTTAATCATCTGTTTGAATCTAAAAATAATTTAAATAATAGGATGTATGGTTTGCTTGTTTTTTTGTTAGATGAGCAGACCATAGCCCCTGTGCAATAAGTTGAGATCATTACTTCGACATAATCAAATCACCAGATCTAACTTTTTGTTTATATTATAAAAAAATAATATTTTGACTTTGTTGGCATATTATTGCTATTTTATTTTACGTTAATCGTAAATTGATTACGTATTGCATAATTAAAATGAATTAATTTAAAGCATGTCATGGAGAAGGGAATACCATGAAAGAAGTTGCATTAAGTGATCTGATCAATCAGCAGAAAGTTGGACGCTATCAAAAATTTATTCTGACCACCTGTTTATTACTGATGATTATGGATGGCTATGACATTCAGTCTATGGCTTACGCGGCCCCAATGATTATAGAAGAATGGGGTGTTCAAAAATCCATGCTAGGAATTGTGTTTAGCGCCAGCTTATTTGGTTTGTTTGTCGGATCATTTTTATTAAGTTCACTCTCTGATCGTTTTGGCCGCCGTCCCATCTTACTGATCTCGACTTTTATGTTCTCGGTATTGATGCTGGTGACACCACATGTGGGCAATATTGAGCAATTGACAGCAATCCGCTTTGTTACAGGAATTTTTTTAGGAGGGATCATGCCAAATGTTATGGCTTATAGCTCCGAAATTGTTCCATTCAAATCTCGTATTTTTACCATGATGGTCATTTCTTGTGGCTATACGGTAGGGGCAATGTTAGGGGGCGGTATATCCGCCTTATTAGTTCCTTGGGGAGGCTGGCAGGCAATTTTCTATTTTGGCGGTATTGTTCCTTTAATTATTTTCTTTATCACATACTTTAAGCTGCCAGAATCTTTATATTTTTTGAGTGAAGATCATAAAAATAATCCTAAGATTTTATTTTGGTTAAAGAAGTTTTATCCCGCATTAACATTCAATTCAGAAATAAAAATTATTAATAACACTGAAGTTGAGGTTAAAAAGTCGCCGCTTGAGTTGTTTAAAAATCAGCGTGCATTTTTTACCTATTCCATCTGGATTATCAGTATCTTAAATATGATCAGTTTATATTTTCTGGCAAACTGGTTACCGACTTTGGCCAAAGAGTCAGGACTCTCACTAAATCAGGCATTGTTGATCGGTTCCACTCTACAATTAGGCGGTACGATTGGTAGTGTGGTGATGGGCCTTAAAATCGATAAGACAGGATTTTATAAAGTATTAATTCCTGTTTTTTTGGTTGCAGTGATGAGTGTTGCTTTAATTGGCTATGCGGTTAGCCATATTGTTTTATTGTTTATTATCATTTTTATTGCTGGCTTTGCCATTGTTGGTGGGCAACCTGCCATTAATGCACTGTCTGCCAGTTATTACCCAGTTTCACTTCGTACTACAGGGGTGGGCTGGAGCATCGGAATTGCCCGTTTGGGTTCGGTCATTGGGCCGTTATTTGGTGGCTACCTTTCCCAATTTCTGGTCATTACCCATTTATTCGTGATTGCTGCAATACCTTCGCTACTCGTCATTATTATGCTGATGATTCAAGCTAAGTACCGATCATAAAAACTATTACATGCATCATGCACATATTGACTGTAATTATGATCGGTAAGTAGTTACAAAGAGTTGGTTACTGCTACTTCATGAGCTATTTAACTCGATACCACGTTTGATTTCGACCAATCGCAGAGATACCAATGTATCCACGTGCAGTAAGTTTTTCACCATCTGGGGATACTGTTAAGCTAAAGCGATAGGTTTTATCCGACTGTGGGTCGAGAATAGAACCTTTGTCATATTTATTTTGACCCACACTTTTTAAATTTTTGACGATGGTTAAACCAATCAAAGATTTATTTTTATAAGTACCTTCGCACATCGTACATTTGTTGGCTTCACTTGGAACAAGTATTTTTTCGATGTTTGCAGAGAGGTTGCCATTTTTATCTTGGCTAAATCTTACCAGCGCTCGAGGTTGATTGGTTGCGTCATCAATGGTTTTCCAAACACTGCCATGTAATTTGTCCGATGCAAATGAATGAACCGAATAAAAGCTGAATAAAATTAATAATAAATATTTTTTCATATCAATGGTTTCTCGAATTAAAAATAAATGGTTTTAAAGGCCAGAATTATTCATTTTAAATTTAACTTCACAATTTTCTTAGTATTGAATCTATAAGCTAAACAATATGTAAAGTTATAATCTATTTGTTTGGATATTATTTTGATCGGTTTTTTTATGCAATTGCGAGAATGGACAGAATGATTAAGCAAGGTTTAAAAGCAGATTATAAATTATTGATAATTTTTAGAAGTAGTAGGGTGATTAAACTACATACAGTTTGATAAATAATGACAAATTTTATGCTTAGGAGAAATAAAAAACATCCACTACTTTTTAAATTAGTTAGATTGCGTGTAACTCATCACAAATAATAAAAATAATATGCAAATCATGTGATTAGTATAGATTGACACTGTGCAATATTAAGTCTTATAACTAAACAATCCTGAAAGCTGTTTCTTTAATAGGAACAGGAAAAACACAATATAAAGATGAATAGACATTAGAACAAAAAGTTAAGGAGAGAAGAAATGAAAGTCATTAGACATGCTTTATTTTCTCTGATGGGAATGTTGACAATAAATAGTGCAGATGCTGGAAATGCATCTACATCATTGAGGGTCAGTTTAACCATTCTAGAAACTTGTGAAGTTTCCACACAAGGAAACTTAGATTTTGGTTCAGTTGAACGTGCTCAGCCAGTTCCTACTGCAAGAACGGATGTAACTGTGCAATGCAGCAAAAATACACCCTATCAATTGGCTGTAACCTCTGACAATAACTTTGAACTTAAATCTGCTAACAGCCCAGCATCTGTTGCATATGTACTGTATCAAGATGCGGGCCACACTCAAATTTGGGGAGGGATGGCGGATAAAATACGTTCACGAATTGCGACTGGAATGAAAGAAAATATTCCTATTCATGGAGCGATCATATCAACTACGAATGTTCAGGCGACCAAGTATGAAGATTGGGTTCGTGTGAATGTTATATATTAATTTTGAAAACAAAAATAATCATAAATATCAAAACTAATTTATCAAAAAACTGTTTTTAGGGCAGAATAGAATATTTTAAAAAGCTACACCAAAATATGGTGTAGCCAGTTGTTTTGATAGAACTAAGCACCACGCATTAATGCTGCTACTGCTTTTTCCAGAAATTGTAGAGTCACTGGTTTGAGCCAAGTACCGTCAGCAAGGCTTGGTTCACTTTGCATTGCTGTACGGATTTTCTCTTGAGTACTTGGGTTTTTGCCAGCATAGCCTTGTAGCATAGAGAGCCATTGTTGTGCCAAACGCTTTGCTCCATCACTATCTGGTGTGACCTCGGCATCAATCAATTTTTCAATATCAACCAATAATTGAGGCCATTTTTTCATCTCACGAATATAATTCTCTTTTAGAAAAATAAACTCATCGTCAGATAAATAACGGGCAAAAATACTCAGCTTACTCTCAGAAAAAGCTTTAAGTAAAAACTCAACAACTTCTGGCTTTACGCCTAATTTTTCCTGAAATTCAGGTTCGGCTGAGTTTATGGCATTTAGTTTAACTAACCATTCTGGGTTAGCTCGCGTATTGTGCTCAAGAGTTTTCATCCACTTTCGAGCTAGGTCTTGAGCTGCTTCACTGTTAGATGGTTCACCAGCATTAAATAGTGCATTTGCTGCTTGAGTTAACTCTTGCCATTCTTGGTGGCTTTTAGTGCCTGCTTGTAAGAAAGTCAGTTTTTCAAGCTCTTCTTTTGTAAAGTATTTGTCAAACATCGCGATAAGCTCCAGTGTTTTTAGCCAATCCTCCAAACCAAGCTCTTCACCCCTTATGATCTGAGATTTAAGTTTGCTGAGCTGATTTCGCAATTTCTTTTGCTCTGTCAGCCTTTGATCAATTGCTTGAATCTGCTGATCAATAATCGGTAAAAGCGCAAGATTGGGGTCTTCAAGAACCGTATGGATTTCGGCTAACGACATTCCCAGTCCTCGTAATGCTTGAATCTGATGCAAACGAGTAATGTCTTTGCGGGTGTATAGTCGATAACCTGCATCGGAACGGACCGAAGGCTGAAGTAAACCGATATCGTCATAGTGATGAAGAGCACGGACAGTAAGTCCTGTTTGCTTAGCCAATTCACCAACTTTTAACAGCATCTTTTTAGCTCCTTCTTCCTTAGGCGTGTTTTATGCTAGGGGCTTACGTTACGTGAGGGTCAACTACTTTAAATCATATTTTTCATTATTTTTGCTTTGGTAGATATCCGAATTTATCTCTTTATTTGAATAATTACCTGAGTTTCATTGAGAGATCTTAAAAGGCAGTCTTTTAAAGTGAGTTGGTTTAATAATTCCTAATGAGCTCGGCTATTCAGTCAGAAAACATCCATACTGCTGGTGAAAGAAAACGCTGATGTGGATAAAGTAAAGTCACGGCAACAGGTGGTGGACACCAATCTTGTAATACTGCGATTAGTCATTTTTCTTTTAAGTGATCTATCACAAGTCTTTCTCCAAGTTGAGCGAGTTAGTATGCTCATGTTGGTAGGTCTGGGAATCGCTCTTTTGTATGACAAGTAAGAAGCTTTTAAGCGAATATTATTTATATAGTAGAATGAACTGAAATTTTACATTATTAAATAGCTAGGGAAATTAAGAAATACTGTTTAAAGACTTCTCTAAACAGTACTAATTTTTTACTAATAAATGTAATAGCTATGTTTATAGATTAAACATAGTACTATTTTGATAAGTCTTTTAAATTTCTGTAGTAGGTACTATAAAGAGTCTTCCAACTTTGACCTTTATCATTTGATATTTTAACCAAGGCATATTGGCCAGAATAAAGAATATTAAGAAGTGCTCCTGAATTTAAAGGAACGATAGAACTAGGAGCCATTATTTGATGCATTTGCCAAGTCTTACCTGCATCTTCTGAAATTGCTAATTTGTCCCAATTAAATTGTGCACCTGATATATACAGGTCTCCCCGTTTTGAAACTTGGGCAGGAAAAACGTTTACTTTAAAGGGGCTATTAACTTTTTGCCATGTTACACCATGATCATTAGAGTTAAATAGATTTGAGAATATACCTGCAAAACCACGCTTTGACGTGATTACGCTAATTGATTTATCTGGGTTAACTACTAGTTGAGATATATTCTCATTGTTGGGTACTTTATTTTCAGACCATTTTTTTGTTGTATAATCATAATGATTAATTTTTCCATACATATCTGCATAGCTAAATCCTTGTTCATCCTCCCACATCCAAAATCCACTTAATCCCCAAAAATTATCAAGAATATCTTTTTGTACAATTGGTTGCCAGTTGCCATTTTCTAGGCGATTACTCTTATAAACTGTAGCTTTACGACCCGTTATATGAGATAGAAACCATCCGTTTTGATCATCACCAACGATAGAGGAAATTATGCCGATTGGTAAATTACCACTGTCAATTGGTGTAAGAACATCACTTCCTTTTAAATGTTTATAGAGAGTATTCATTTCACCATAAGCTAGAAAATCAAAGTTATAATTTTCTTTTATAGTTACACAATCAAAAGCTAAGTTATCATTACTTTGAAAAATTTTAGTTTTTTTATTAGTGTCTTGTAAGGGTAAGAAAAAAACTGAGCCAATTTTGCTAGATGCTATAATAGTATTATCTTTTAGTTCTTTAAAACATTGCATACCAAAGGGAAGTATCTTGCTTTCATCACCTATCTTTTTTTCTAAAGTTGAAACTGGTTGAGTCCATCCATTCAAAATTTTATCTTTATAAATTGCTTCTAGATAATTGTTTTTTAATTTATTAATTAAATCCTTATTAGAAGAATGTTTTTCAGATCTTGCTATCAAGTAAGCATCATTAGCATGGGTTAAATTAATACGTCCTAAATCGGTTGTGGTATTTTCTAGTACTTTAAACGTACCCATCGGATGAGGTTTATCTTTATCATTTAAATTAATAAATTGGAATTTACCTGAAAGATAAGGGTTTAGAGATGGTTGATAGTTGCTCAGTTCAACAATACGATATTCACCAGCAGGTAGTTGTCCACTATAAATAAATGTAGATCGAGCGACATCTGAATTTATTATTTTAATTTCATAAATTTTATTATTTTTCTGTATTGCCGTTTTTTCTGTAAGGCTTTCTATTTTTAAAGAAGGATAAATTATTCCACTATTAAAACTAATACTGAGTACAATAGGATTTAGTTTTTCATCCGGTTTTATAGTTTCCAGCACTCCTTTTGCTTGTTTATTCGTTATTTTCGGTTGTGGCGTCGTTGCACATGCCTGTAAAAGCGCGATCGCTATTAAGGTAACCCCTAATCTTAAATTAAATTTACTCATTTGTTGTGGATTCCATTTTTAGAAAGTATTTTAAAATGAAGTATTTAAAGTGTCTATTTGATCGAGCGTGATATTACTATAATTGCTAGTATTGATGGAATATTTATAGATAATTTATGACTAATAAATTTTTAAATAAACTGATTCGTTGAGCTTAAAAATTATAAAAATTATTTTGAGTTCTTGTGTGCATTAAAAATTCTGTTTCAAAGGGCTAAAGTCTGTTTTAAATAACGGGATTGACTTAAAGTGAGTTAAATCAAAGTATTTAAGAAAAGAGTAAAACTAAAGCTTAAATTTTATAGAGGCCACATTCAATTAAGATATATGGAATAAACATTTAACAAATCAACAGCAATCGATATTCACCATCTTTTTCAACAGGTGCTCGGTGAACACAAGGTAAAACCTTTTGAGTGGGATGATCTACTGCTAAACGCCAAATATGTCCCGTACCTAAATTTACAGGTTGAGCATTGGGTTTAGGCTGATAATGCAAATCAAAAAAATACTCTGCCAAAAAAGCTTCAAATTCAGCATCAGAGCCATCATGTAATTCTTTGAGCTTTTCTCTAATTTCTGGAATTAAAACTTTTTGTTCAACCTGATCATTGGGCACAATATCACTGGCAGCGCCGTGATAGGTACATAAGAATGTATCGGTTTCAATGGGAGAGCGATCAACATGGAATGAATATACATCGGTTGAAATGAAATCTAGTTCTTCATCGCGTTCATAGTTCTTAAGCAAATTAAGTATAGGTGATGCACCAAAATCAGTTAACAGGTCGATATCTTCTAAAATAGTTGTCCTTGCTAGATTACCTTTTTCTGAAAGTTGTAGGTCTAACAAGTCTTCAATGGAAACTTCTGTAATGTTTTCTTTTAACTGAAGTTTATTCACAATTTCTTTAAAGTCGCCTACCAAATTTCTGTGCCAGCAAATCGCATTTGTCTCTCCTTGAAACTTTGTATTTACAAGTTCAGGGAAACTAGACACTTTTCTAATTTGGTTGCTGTCAGAAAATGCGTTCTTCATAGGAGAGTTAAAATAAACCAGAAGCCGAGTCGCATAATATACACTGAGCTATCTATAGTGGCTAAATGATATTTCTCATTAAATAAGTTAATTGCTATTAGTATTCAAACCTTGTGTAGCCCAGTAGAGGCATGTATCGTTAGGGAACAATATTTTAAAATAATAGAGTGTTTGAAAAGTAAGTCTGTTCAATTCAAGCGCTGGAATGTGCCACCACAATTAAAACAATATCGATCTCAAGATGAGTCCTAGAACAGTAAATAACACATGACGTTTTATTGGTGAAAATTGACAGGATATATCACTGATCAAGCTTGGGGTTTATGAAGAAATATTTTACGGTTGATGTATTTATGATAGCTTCGTCTTACTTTAAAAAACGCAAAAAAAATTACCGTACCGTAAAAGATCAGCAGCTTACAATCGCAGCAAAAGCAAACATCTTTATTTGTATTATTTTTTGTTTGTTTTGGACCATATATTTCGCATTTTCACGAATGTGGTTAATTGTTTATATGGACATCTTTTTTACACTGATCTCCATATTTAGCCTTTTTCTCATTTATATAAACCGCATTTCAGCGGGTATTCTCCTCTCACAATCGGTTCTTCTCGTTTTTCCAGTCGTTTTTTGCCTATTTTTTGATATAGCTACCGTTGATCGTCCACAGGTAGCTCATTTGTTTTTACCTGCTGGGGCGATATTGGGATATTTAAATTACCGTAGAAATCCAAGCTATTTACAATTCATTTTAATTTTATTGTCGATTGGGTGTTTTATATTTTTTAGTGGCAGCTCTTTTAATCTTGAGAGTGCTATACCGCTATCTGAAGATATTCGTGATCATGGGGGATGGATAGCAACTTGTGTTGCGACACTCATGATTTGCATTTCAATTTATACCATGCAATTAGAGATACAAATAGAAAACAGCATGGTGAAAGACTTACGCTTAGCGCTTGCTAAACAACAGTTTGAGCTTTTTTATCAACCACAAGTCAATGCCTCTGAAACACTGATAGGCGCGGAAGCCTTATTAAGATGGCATCATCCTGTTTCAGAATATATTCCTACAAAAGATTTTATTCCGTCGGCACAAAGTTTTGGCTTAATGCCAGAGATCGGGGAGTGGGTATTGGCTCAAGCCTGTAAAGTTTTACATGACTGGAGCAAAAAAGCCGAGACTAAAGATCTTACGCTTTCAATCAACATTAGTCCTGATCACTTCATGCAACCAAACTTTGAGCAAACTGTGATTGGGTTGATTCAAAAATATGAGGTCAATCCATCTCGGCTCATATTAGAAATTACTGAAAATATTGCTTTAACGAATTGTGTAAGCATGATCGAAAAAATGCAGTTCTTATCTAAACAAGGAGTTCAGCTTTCTCTTGATGATTTTGGTACAGGTTATTCATCTTTAAGCTATCTACAAAAAATGCCCATCAGCCAAATCAAAATTGATCGTAGTTTTGTACAGGCGGCACTGGATGATAAACGTAGTAATAAACTCGTCACTGGTATTATTAAAATTGGACTGGATTTAAACCTTCGCGTGTTAGTAGAAGGCATCGAAACTCATGAACAATTTAGTACTTTTAAAAGTAATGGATGTACTGAGTTTCAAGGCTATTTGTGGGGCTGCCCCATGCCTTTAAATGACTTTTTAAAACTGTTATCCCTTTTCAAAAAATAGGCAAAAGGATAATTAAAAATCTTAATTTAACAGCAGAATTCTAAATATAAGAGATCTGCCTTACATTAAGTTTATTAATCAAACTTAGTAACGTCTGGTACTGACTCTAAATAATCAAAGAATTGCTGTATTTGTTCTTCTGTTACACGTGCTGTAGAAATAGGTGGTAACTCATCTCTACCAAAGAATCCAACTTCGGGTGTTTCAATACTTGGTGTGAGTTCACCATCAATAATTTCACACCAGAAGAAAGCCTTATACACATGTAAAAACATCGGAGGGTGTGGGTGCTTGGTTCTATCTGTTAAAGCCAATAACTTAATCGCCTTAACTCGTAAACCTGTCTCTTCAATAACTTCTTTTTCAGCATTTTCCGATGCTGAGTAACCTACGTCAGCCCATCCACCCGGAACAGACCATCGCCCATCTCCGATTTCTTTTGCTAATAATAATTTATTTTCTTTAAAAACAACTGCTCTGACATCTAATTTCGGAGTGGCATAACCTACATCTTGGAGCACGTTATTAATAAAATTTTCTGTTTTGATTTCTTTTAATTCTAATAAATACTCAATGTGCCCTAAGAGTTGTTCATAACGTTCTTTGTCATAAACATCTTTTGAATAATGTAAACCTGTTTGAGCAATACCAGTAATTTTATTTAAAGTTTCTAACCACTTAACTGAGTCATTCATTTCAAGAGATGCCTTCAAGCTTATATCTTTTAGCTATGTTAAGACATACTCAGCCGAAGCACTATTAAACAGTTGTTAGCTGAAATTTCAAGCAAAGCCTTGAGAGGTCTTTACGATCAATGATTCAGAAATTTTTTATCTAACTATTCATAGAGTCAATTGCTTGAAGTATTCCAGTAAACAATATTGCCAATTTTGATTCAGGCTGTGGTTCATTTCCATTTGCAGTAAATACTGCACAAACTTTATGACCTTTTTGAGTTTTCCCAATAACAGAAAAATTGATTACTCCATATTCGGAGCCACCTTTAAAACCAATTTTTTGCCAATTTAAATTCTTAAAGAGCGGATTTAAAGAACTGTTTAGAGCAGGGGCATCTTGTACATTTTCAAGAAGAGGGCAAATCTCATTGGCTGACATATACCATTCAATATCCTGCCAAGTAGGCGATTTTCCAATATTATTAACGCTCGGTAGTGGGAGGTGGTCTAGTTCAGAGAGTACTTCTAAACGGGTAGATTTTGTCCCAATTTTATATTTATTTCTTAATTTTTCATTGGCTGGATCAATGAGTTGAAATAACTCTCTTGTCGTCAGTATCGGTGAGTTTCTTGGAGATAAAGCTTCTATAGTGGGCTTTTTTAATACCTCTATAAGGCTATCGGTTGCTGTATTATCACTTGTTTGTATCATTAATTGAGCAAGAATTTCGAGATTTACAGGCGTGCTAGCAGGCAGTGTTTGTAGAACTCCTGTGGGCAATGAGCGATTTTTTTTCTTAAGGTAAACAATATTTTCTCTTTTTAATTCACCTTTTTTTATAGCTTCTTCATAAGCCTTTAAAACGAGCAATTTAAAAGTAGAACCCACAGCCATTGGAGTTTTATCGTTTTCAATAACGATAGGTTTGTTATCTACCATAATTAAAAGAGATGTTTTACCGATTGCATTCTCATGCAGGCCTTTAACCATTTCATCTAGGCTAACTGTCTTAAAATGAGGAGCACTAAACCAAAGGCTACTAATTTGTCCTTGCTGGTCTAAACTAATTGAAACTGGTAATTCAGCTTTTTCGAAATAAATAAGCCCAGATCCATTAGAAATATTAATACTTTTTAGTGTTCCCAAAGATACTTTTAAATCATCAATGATTTTTTGAATTTGTACGATGGAAACTTTTTCTAAAAATTCGGCGTTGAATAAAGAGGGTTCTATAGGTTTATCTTCAAAAATGAGTAAAAGTTTATTAGATAAATTATCCATTTTTTGTTCTTTAGCTGCGTGAGTAGTAGGAATAATAATAGGAGAAACACTCATGGACATGACGCCTATAGCAAAAAATAAAGCTCTAGTTTTATACATTTTCTTGGTTAGAAAATTCTTCATTGAATGTCCTCATTGATTAAAAAATCATAATTTTTTATAAATATTTTTAAACGAATAGGCTATTCTGAGCCATCAATATTATTATTACTAATAAAAATTCACTCTTCATATAAATTTGACTTAATCATGAGTGGTAAACCAAGACTACTTAATAGACTAGTCCGAGAATTTGGTACATTCTTACTTTCTAAATTAACAAGCTCAATAAATTCTTTATTAAATTGTTTTCTAGGATATTTTTCTAAAATTTCATTTCTAAAAGAGACGGGGAGTCTATATAGACCGTCGCTAATTACATCACAGGATGCGCCTTGCTGTAATAGCGTAATTTCTGCAGGGTCAGAATGATCTATATAGCCGTTCATATGTAAGCAGATAGCATCTTTAATGACTTCACTTTTCTTCTCATCAAAGCTATGTTCTTTGGCCTTTAGTTCAAATTGTTTAGCACTCTCATAGGTAAAACAGCTACAACCTTTACTATGAATATGTTGCTCAGTTAAGCCAATATCATGAAAAAGTGAGGCTATTAAAAGTGATTCATCATCAAATTGCTGTTTTTGTATATAGCCTAGGGCAGCTCCCCAGAAATAGGTTCGCCATGAATGATTGTAGATAGATATACTTGCTTTAGTTTCGAGCTCATCAAGCGCGACTTTAACCATTTGAGTATCTGGTATTACGATCTGATCGATATAAAAATCATGAGAAGTTTTGAATCGAAAGTAACTTATTTTTATAGAGGCCATAACACTTGGCAGCATAATTTTTTGAATTAACTTAATTTTCTCTTTGAAGCTGAGCTGACCATTGGTAGCTTGCATCCAGTGATACGAACCAATTCTTTTAGTTTTCATTATTAGATCTCATTTTAGAGTAATTACTCTAAAATATTATCATAGATGATTTTTTGCAAGTTTTCTCTTTTAAGACCTCGCTAGAGCTTTGATTGATAGACGTTTTATAAACCCCAATTTAACAATAAATTTTAATTATTTATCCTTACTTTTTAATGATCTATTTTAAAACAAATGTCATTTTGTGTGCTTGACTGAAAGAGGTCTGAATATTATTCTTCGCCTGCTGGCCTACATTGCCAGTCGGTTGTCGCAGACCGAATCAAACGAGCATTAAAAGTTTCATACTTTTAGTGTTGAGCCCTCGTGCCCCCTCTATGGCGGAACGGAGGGGGACACCTTCGGGTGTGCTGGCCTCGTTTGACCAGTCTGCGAACCCCTTTCGTTCTGCCACCATAATTTATAATGTTTTGGCAGAACTCCCAATAAAAAGGAGTTGGCTTTGCACATCCATTATTTCTTGGCAGCCTTTGCCAAAAGCTATAACGACACAGCTTAAACTTTTAAAGCAATTTGATCGCCGTAAGGTTTTCAGGCTTTAAATTATTTCGTCTTAAAACTTAATCAACAATAAAACTTGAGATGTGCCAAGCACAGTCTTACGGGCTTTGCTGTGCCTTTTTTCTCCCAAAAAAGTATCTCATTTAGTAACAACAAGAATTTATAACGGTAAAACTATGCCAAAGTTAGTGCTTTCTTCCCGTGCCATACAAGTCATCAATAAGTCGATTGATTTATTTCAGCATCACGGCTTTCATACCGTTGGAGTCGACCGAATCGTGAAAGAGTCAAAAATTCCGAAAGCCACTTTTTATAATTATTTTCACTCTAAAGAGCGATTTGTTGAAATCTGTTTGATCGTACAAAAAGAACGTTTAAAAGAAAAAGTAGTTTCAATAGCTCAGTACGACCAAGGTACAAACGTGAAGGATAAACTCAAGAAACTTTATTACCTACACACCGATTTAGAGGGGATGTATTACCTATTATTTAAAGCAATTTTTGAAACTAAACTGGCCTATCCAAAAGCCTATATAACGGCAGTGAGATATAGAACATGGCTGCTTAATGAAATTTATAGCCAGCTTATAAAACTCAAAACAGATGCTACCTTTCAAGACGCTAAGCTATTTTTATATATGATTGAAGGTGCAATTATTCAGCTTTTAAGCTCGGATGTGGCAATCGAGCGGGAGAGAGTGCTTGAGTGTTTTTTGAGAAGATAATTCGTTTATTCATTTCTTTTAAAGCCCTTCCTCTATTTTAAAAAATAGAAGAAGGTTAAACATGATAATTTTGCGAAAAAATTTAATTATAAATCTATATAAACTTCAGGTTCTTTATTTGAGCTAAGTTCACAAAAATCTTTTGTAAATTTAGGTTTTAAACTCTCATTTAAAATAAATAAAGCTACTGAGAAGAGACTTATTATAATAAAGGTTACTGCTAATATAATTTTCCAATCCAGATTTAATTTCATTGGTTGATTGAAAATTATCTGGGAGAACATCGGAAGTAATAATGGTGAAAAAGCTAATATACTTATTCCCATATAAAATATAAATCCAAAAAAAATATTGAAATTAATTCTTAATTTCCCCATTTTTATCTTTGGAACTACGTGTCCATCCTCAATTTTTACTTCACTTTTTATTCTATGATAAAGACTGATAGTACTTAAAATATCTTTTCGGCTTAAAATAAATGTAGCCATTTCTTTAGAGCAAAATCGGCAACCTATTAAAGCCTTAATTTGTGTTTCCTCACATAAACGTAGGTAATATTTCTCTAATTCATTAGTAAGAAAATTTTTA
This sequence comes from Acinetobacter sp. WU_MDCI_Abxc222, assembly GCF_025514755.1. Taxonomy (NCBI): domain Bacteria; kingdom Pseudomonadati; phylum Pseudomonadota; class Gammaproteobacteria; order Moraxellales; family Moraxellaceae; genus Acinetobacter; species Acinetobacter sp. WU_MDCI_Abxc222. Next base: position 652,000 of record NZ_JAHPVG010000001.1, on the reverse strand, counting down.
TCCTTGAAGTTAGCTGCCTCTTCATATTTTTGTATGAGCCTTTTCTTAGTAAGGTCTTTAAATTCAAGGATACTATATAAAATATTTTTTGATTTAACAATAATAAATAAGATAACCAGAGTAAAAATAAATGCTGGTGAAGGGTGTTCTAAGGCTAATTTTAATAGTTCAATAATATCGCTCATCTAACCATCTCATTGTTGAAATTTACGATATTATACATATTTGAAATATTAGGTGTGTCTAACGTTCATTATTATATAATTAAATGAAACAACTATTACTCCTTAAGTATTTATATCTACAATGTACTTTATGTTTAGATATTAATACTTACATTCAGATTGGCTAGATCTGTTACTAAATTTTAACTTGATATTTAACAATAGTAATTTTAGAATCCGCCCAACTAATTTTTAGGAGCTTCAATGTGAGTACTTGCTCGAGTGACAATAGTCGATCGGTAATAGTCTAAGTATCCACTGAAGTCCTGACAGACCTCTTTTTGTGGATGCAAGAAGAGGTTTTTTTATTTTCATCTTTTCATTTCTATTATTAACCCATGATCTAATCATGTTGGGTTGCAGTACTTGCATGTGCTCCATGACTTATGGGAGTGATGCCAGTGTTATTTACTTTAAAGAAACGCTCACTTATTTCTAGTTTCTGTTTATTCACATTATCTAATGCAAGCTATAGTGGACGACCTATGGTTGTTGACGATGCCGCTCTTGTTTCTCCAAAAACTTGTCAGCTAGAAACATGGGCACAGCATAACTCTGACAGCAAAGAATATTGGGCAACACCAGCCTGTAATTTTGGTGGCAATTTTGAATTTGCTGTAGGGATGGGGAGAGTAAATGATGATACTGAGCATGTCAGTTATGCAACTCTACAAGGTAAGACCTTATTAAAGCCTTTAGAAACGAATGATTGGGGAATCGGCTTTTCTTTTGGCACTCAAATCAATACTAAGGATTCTTCAAAGAAAGATTGGACGTTTAATGTTCCTTTAAGTCTTTCTACTTTGGATGATAAATTTTTAATCCATGCCAATATGGGATGGTTACGTGAAAATACCACAGATAAAAATCAAACCACGTGGGGAATTGGAACCGAAACACAACTTACTCATCCATTAACGCTCACTGCCGAAGTATATGGTAATGACCGAAAAGATGCCTTTTACCAAACAGGTTTTCGATACATGGTCTATAAAGATTTTGTTCAATTAAACGCAAGTTATGGCAACCAAATGTCTCATCATGATAATGCTTTTTTCTCTGTCGGATTTGTGTTTCTAACAAAGCCATTTTTACCTTGATGGTTTAGAAATATCGCAAAGTTTCCTTCAGAAAGTGCTCTTTTAAACATAAAAGAGCACAGTAAAAATAAGTATATATTTCATATAAGGAAACTTTCTCTCATCTTTTGATTTCATCTAAAACATAGAGTAAAGTTCGTTCACAAGATATTAAATAAAATGAATGGCTTGTTATGAATATTATAAAAGGTACTAATTTTTGGAGATTACTTTCTATTATATTAGGTTTTATTATTTTTCTAGGATTGTATTATTTTTTTATTGTATATCCTAAGGATACAGAGCAAGCCAGAATAAGATTTTCAGAAGAAGTCATGGCTTCTTTTTTTTGGATGGACTTATCTGATGAAGTGGAAATAAACAGTATTATTTTAAAAGAAGGGCTAGAGTTAAACTCCATTAATGATGAGATATACATTAACGATTTGAATGGATTAAGCTCATTTTATGTTTGGAATGGTGAACATAAAGAAATGAAAGATGTCTTAAATAAATATTCTGAGTATTCATATTTTGGTAATAAGGGCATTCGAGGATTATGCTTAAAGCTTAAGTTTGTACAACAATATAATCAAAAAATTCAGCAGAAAAATTATTCTTCACCAAGGCTATTAGCATCAAAAAATATTAATAAACGTAATCTGGAAACTATCTCTCCATGGTTAAATGATATGAAGGCTTTTGATGAGTTTTATAAAGCTAAGCACATGATTCCAAATTGTAAAATATAGATATGTCTTCTAAAAATTTTCTTTCTACGATTGCACGGAAAAGTAAAGAGAACAAAGGAACTATAGCTCTATGTTCTATTCTTTTTATCATTCCTTTATTTGTATTTCCTGCTTATCCTAAAAATGAATGGCAATACGAGCTATATCAATACATCACACAAACTATGCATGTGACTGTTGGTACGAAAGGCCCATTACCGTTTTTTACGATTCTTTATAGCATTTACATAACCATAGTCATGTTCTTTGTTGGTTGTGTTATATGTTATTTTTTTATTAAAAAATATGGGGTTAATAAAGCTTATCAAGAGGAAATTTATAAAATATTTTTTAAAGCCGAGTTTGAATCTTCAAAAAAATACCCTTGGTTAGAAAAGCCTCTAATTAAAAAGACTTTAGTCTCAAGTACATTTGCTGGTTGTTTTGTTATGGGAATTTTTCACTTTATTGAGGATGATATTACTCAGCAAAGGCCTAGACGTAGAGGTGGACTCATATCATTCTGTTATAACTATAGAGTCGGGGTTATGTTTTGGGAAATCATAAGTACTGCCTTTAGTATTTTTCCTATTTTTTATTTTGGTCTTTTATTCTTATACATCTTTAATTATTTTTTTCGCGGGTTAGGTACAGGTAAGGTGGATATTCCTTTAGAAGTGCCAAGCAAAAAACGAAAGAGAACTAGGAAGGTCTGATATTTTCCTTTTGAACTGATTAAACACATTTCACGTAATCTATCAATAAATGTGACAGAATCTAACTTTTTATATCGTGTAAATACCGCTATCTTAATTGGACTTGAGCACATCCTTTTGAAGTGTTCGTCTTTTCGTTAGATTTTTAGGTATTTAAAAAATGAATAAAATGCACGTAACTTTAGCGGTCATTATTGGTTTAATTGTTGGTGGTGTAATAGGCGCTCTTGGTTACTCTAAAACTGCTGCACGTTATGACGCAATGACGACAGCATGTGTCATGGTAAACCAAGCAGTTGAACATGGCATCTTGAAACCAGAACAAGTGAAAGAGCTTGGTGAGCTAACAGGACAAAGCCTTAAAAAAGATTATGAGTCAGTTGCCTCTAAATTTAAATTTTCTGAAAAGCAATTAGGTAATGCATCTGAAGGTTCTAATTGTAGTCAGTTTATTGTTGGGGTAAATGCCGCACAATAACCATTTAGAAGCCCACAATAAGTGGGCTTTTTTATAATGTTTAGTTAGGGCAGCTACAATATTAACTGAACATATCATGTATAGACTGCTATAATAATGATCAATTCAAAATCTGAAATATAAGCTTGCCTAAAGGCAGGCTTTTTGTATGTGTAAACAAGTCTGCTAGGAAATATGAAACGCTATTTAAAACAAACTGAATCGGCTACGACTAATTGGACAACAGAGCAAGACTGCTTTTTGATCGAAAATAATTCTCTCTCAATTTGCGAGCTCATCGAGCATTTACCTTTTTCTGAAGAAGAAATACGAGTGCGTCGAGCTGTTCTGGGTTTAGTGAGACGAGATAAGCAAATGAAAGCATATTAATTTTACCAAATGGTAAAAATAATATGAAAATAAATGTTTCAAACTTTCTCTATTCAACCATGCATTTTTGCGGATGAGTTATCAAAACCATAATTTTTTTCGGTATTTTATTGGTGCGATTTACATAAAGCGACAATTACTTACAAACAAGTCTAATAAGGTTACCTTTAATTACACGCGTTTAAGCATAATCAAATACATAAGACATTCATAGATCAGAACTTTATAACAATAGGACGGAGAGAGGTTAATGCCAAAGTATCTAGCTGTAGCCGAAAAGGTTTATAAAAATATAAAAAAAGATGGCTTATTCACTGATGACATTACTCAGAACCTTAACTGTTTAATTAGTCAGATCCGAAAAGCCATCAAGGGAACTGAGTTTAAGCTCAAGTTCAACTATATAGACTTTGAAGAAAACTTAACGAAGCCATTAAGTGAATGCAAAGTTAAAATTGATTTGAGTGTCATGCCAAAGTTTGCAAACGAAGGTGAATATCTTCTTTGGTTAGCTGGTCTTATTGAGCGAATCACAGAAGGGGGAAAGCCTAAATTGCCACCAATTTCGCACTTTTTACCACCAGGTTTTAAGATGTCGAAAGATTCGTTTCCTGTAACTGTTGCTCCTCCAAAAGAAGAGCATGCAGACATGATTATCAATTATTTTAAATCTGAGGATTTTATGAAAACCAATAAAACTCCTTCATAAAAGAATATAGAAGCGAATGTCCACCTTGCTTCTATATACTGCTGGTTTAAACTCAGCGACCGCCTTCTGGGGCGGTTTTTTTTGACTAAATATAATGGATAACTCAATTTTTTCTTATGTTTAAACTCAGATCATAGACAAGATTAATTGTATGTAAATATGCATGATTTTTATGTTTTATAATAAATAACAATGATTTAAGTTTATATTGCAATAAAGGAAAAGATACATTTTTCACATAACCAATGTGCCAAGTAACGCAATTAAACATTTAGCTGTTCATAATCTTTAAAAAAAGAGAAAGTGAACGATATGAATGAAAATGCAGAGCTTATAAAATACATTGACGTTGCTGAAAACGTCTATGAACGTGTCTATGAAAATAATCAAGTTTCCAATAATTTGATTGTTAACCTTAACCGTATCATGGCGGAAATCAAAAAACAGGCCCAAGAAAAAGATCTGAAGTTAAAATATAAGTCGATTGACTTTGAATATTGCTTGAGTTTGCCTTTGGCAGATAGAGATATAAAAATTGACCTTAGTTTGATGCCTCACTTTGAACATCGTGATGAATGCATTTTATGGCTAACCAACTTTATTGGAAAAATTAGTGTGCCTAAAAAGATGACGAGACAAAAACTAAGTTTTCATTAAAGTTTTTAGATTTAAAGCGATATATGAGTCATTACTAAAAAACTAATCGTATCTATGCTTAAATAGTTATGCTTTATTCCAGATCGATATTTTATAATTAGAAAATGACAGAGCGCTTTAAAATGAAAACGTTTGCATTAACCTTTGCTGTTTTAGCTTCGTTATCCACCTATGGTCTAGCCAACGACTCTACGGGTTACGTGGGTACGGGTGGGATTCAATATCTCAAAAACTCGCAGATTGCCATGCAAAGCGAAGATCTATTCATCAGTAAAAAACTGATTAAGGTCGACTATCTTTATAAAAACTTAAGTAATAAAGACGTAACGGAAACCATCTTATTTCCGTTACCGCGCATTGATAATTTTTTTGAGTCTGATTTTGCTCACACCGAACAGCTTTTAAAAAGTTTTAAAATTGTGGTGGATGGTAAAAATATAAAGCCGGAGATGCATGTCAGAACTTTTATTCAAAAAGATGAAAAATCTCCCCTGATTGATGCTACGGATGAGTTTAAACAGTGCGGTTTTAGTGAAAAAGAGATGCTAAATCCGTGGACTCGTACTAACTATGATTATGAATATTATGTAGATAAGCTAAAACAATGTAATAAGCCGCAAATACAGAAAATTTTAGCCAATTTTAAAAAAGATGATGTGATTCCGTGGTCATCTCAAGTGATCTATAGTTGGAAGCAGACTTTTAAAGCCAATGGTTTGACTAATATTCATCATGAATACAAACCTTTGGTCGGTGGCTCTGTAGCTCTCTATCCAGATGAATATAACCAGCAATTTTGTATGGATAAACAATTTAAGCAGGGCTTAAAAAAAGCCAGTGCAGAAAATTTGCCGTTTAGTGCTTTGGGTTATATTTTGACGACGGGTGCAAATTGGGCAAAACCAATTGAAAACTTTAAGCTCACCATTGAGCGCGATAAAGACGAACTGGTTTCATTTTGTTGGGATGGGCCAGTTAAAAAAATTAGTCCAACTCAATTTCAAATGACCAAGACTAAGTTTGTACCCAAAAAAGACCTAGATATTATTTTTGTGAGAGTTCGATAATTTCATACAGGCTTCTGGTTTGACCAAATTGCCTCAATATTGATTGTGTGTCATGAACCAGACATGGCACACAATAAGAAAAAGATGCCCTATGTTGCTGTCAGTAGGATTCTTGGCGTAATGAGTAATTAGAGCAGCTTCTTTTTAATCCAATAATCTAAACTGAAATAACGACCGCCTCCAAGAACAAGCAGTGCGAGAAGCATGACTAAATACGTAGAGGCAAACTCAATTCCATTATTTAAAATTACAAACGAACCACTAGACGTGAGCCAATCATAATTGCCGTAGGTTTGTAATATTTCACGAGCTTTCTCTAACTTTTCAGCCGAGGCCAAGACCTGCATGTTTGCAAAGGGTGCATTTGGATCAGCAATCGCTTGCCATCCATTTGGTATATGGACAGTAAATATGGCAACCAACATGGTAATCATGAGCGGGATGCTAATTAAGCGAGTAAAGAGGCCAAATGTTAATAGTATTGCACCTGCTAGCTCAGCCGTTGTTGCAAGTAATGCCATTACATACGGAAAGGGAAGTCCTAAACCTCCATCTGAGTTGCCAAACCATTCTACAATATCATTGAAGTGCATTAATTTATTTGTGCCTGCCATCCAAAATATAGGAACTAAATATAATCGAAGAGCCAGAGCTGCGATGCCGTCCGCATGTTGTAGAGTTTTACTCAGTTTTTGATAATATTGAGATAAGCCATAAATAAAATTCTTCATGATAATTTCACATCCGATGCGATTGAATATTAATTAGTCGGATAAAGACTGTATTTCTTACATAAAAAAAATTTTTATTTACGGTGTAATAAAAAAGGATTTGGTCCGTCTAACTATACGTACAAATGTACAAACCGAGAATTTATCTTTAAAGGAATACTAAAATGAACAAACTCAACTCAATGGCTTCAGTGGCGGCATTATTAGCACTTTCAGTTGCTGGCGCTACACAAGTGGCGGTAGCAGCAACCCATACAACAACCGAAGCACATGCAACTAAAGCAGCAGATGGAAAATGCGGTGAAGCAAAATGCGGTGCTAGCAAAATGAAAAACCACGAAAAGTCTGCCGAAGCAAAATGTGGTGCAGATAAAAAAGCAGTTGATGGTAAATGTGGAGCAACCAAAAAAGCAGCGGACGGCAAGTGCGGTGCAGATAAAAAAGTCGCTGACGGTAAGTGCGGCGCTAAGTAAACAATCTGATCATGGATGATGTCGACCTTCTGGTAAGTGTCGGCATCGTTTCCAAAAGGAGAAATTACCATGATGGATTTGTCAGGCGTAGGGCTGGGTTTAAGGCGTGATTTTATAGATTCGTTTTTAGATGCAAAAACATATCCCGATTTTATCGAAGTTGCTCCTGAAAACTGGCTAGGTTTTGGTGGTCGACATGCGAAATTACTCGCAAAGTGTGTTGAAAAAGCCCCATTAATTTGTCACGGTTTGTCATTGTCTATTGGCGGTCCTCATCCACTCAATCTTGAATTTATCGAAAGAATAAAAAGCTTTTTAGAACAATATGATGTCTCGATTTATTCTGAACATTTAAGTTATACAAATGATGGCGGCTATTTATATGACTTGTTGCCAATCCCCATGACTGAAGCGGCTGTTCAATATGTCGCTGAACGTATTTTACGTGTTCAAGATATTTTAGGAAGACGATTAGTCATAGAGAATGTTTCTACTTATTTAATGCCAAATGCTGAAATGAGTGAAGCGGAGTTTATCCGTGAAGTTCTTCAATATGCAGACTGTGATTTGCTTCTGGATGTAAATAATGTCTATGTCAACAGTATTAACCATGGCAGTGATGCATTTGGATTTATTCGGGACATGCCAAAAGAAAGAATACGTTATTTACATATTGCTGGACATGAACAAGTTCAGAAAAATTTATTAATTGATACGCATGGCTCAGAAGTTTGTGATCGCGTATGGGAACTATTGAGATATACCTATCAAGTGTGTGGTGTGAAAGCAACTTTACTTGAACGCGACTTTAATATTCCATCATGGCGAGAGCTAGAAGAGGAGCTAGCCAAAATTAAAATAATTCAACAACAGGAGAGTGGCTATGAAGGAAAATCAAATATCCTTTCAGACCATGCAACAACAGTTTTGTGACTGGATTAGAGATCCTGATTTGGAATTACCTCAAGCTCTTCCTGCCGGACGAATGTATATTTATCGAGACTTACTTTTTAATAATGTCTGTTCATTTATTGATTTAGTTTATCCTGTGGCTCGTGCGATGTTGCCAGAGTTAAAGTGGCAACAGTTACTCTCGGAATTTTTTCAAAAAGCCCAGTGCCGATCACCTTTGTATAATGATATTTCTCTTGAGTTTAGAGAGTATTTGACAGATCAGCAGCACCCGATATTGCAAGAATATCCTTGGTTGGCTGAGTTGTTGCAGTTTGAATGGCTTGAGTTGTATTTAGACACTGTTGAAATTGAAAAAATAGTCTTGCAGGAAAACTGTGATTGGCAGTTAACCACGAAGGTATGGGTATTGGTTTATCAATATCCCGTTTATACGTGGACAACTTTAATGACTCCAGAACAGGTCGAGCCTATGCCTGGAGCAATTATGGTCTGGCGAGATGAACAAGACAAAGTATGTATTGAACAGCTTTCGCCTTTGTTTGCTATGGTGATTGAACAGTTGACTCAAAATGTAAAGTTAACTGACCAAGATATTCATACACTGATTCAATCTGTACTCACTGATTTGTCTGAACATGATATTTATCTGCAGATTCAAGAACTAAAAGCACTGTTAACTCTAATGCGATTGATTCAAACTCCCCATGATTTTAAAGAGGTATAAGGATGACTTCAGCCGTGGCATCAGATCATGAAGAAATAGGGAATCAGCTGCATAATCCAGCCTTTTTAGAAGACTTAAGACAGCAAATGATAAAATTTGCATTTTTACAGCTTTCTTCGCTTCCTCAAGCTGAAGATGTGGTGCAAGAAGCATTAACGAGTGCTTTCCAGCATTTAGATTCATTTAAAGGGCGGGCTGCATTCAAAACATGGGTGTTCGCGATTTTAAAAAATAAAATTATTGATGTGATTCGGCAAAAGTCACGCTTGGTCGCAATGACTGAATTATTTAAAGATGAGGAAAGTGAACTGAGTATTGATGCACTGTTTGATGCTTCTGGACATTGGCATAAATATGAAGCGCCTCAAGCATGGCAAAGCCCTGAAGAAATGATGGAGCAGGCAGATTTTTGGATGATTTTTGAAGCTTGTTTAAATCATTTACCTGCCAAATATGCTCAAGTTTTTATGATGAGAGAGGTGATAGAGCTGAGTTCTAATGAGATTTGTAGCAAGTTGGAATTGTCTATCTCAAACTTTAATGTGTTGATGTATCGGAGTCGTACCCGACTACGTGAATGTTTAGAAAATAAATGGTTATTGAAGGAGGATTGTTCATGCTGACATGTCGACAAGCCACTCAACTGTTGTCTGAAAAGCAAGATAGACCATTGTTATTACGTGAGCAAAGTGGTTTACAACTGCATTTATTGGCGTGCCGCTCATGCCGCCGTTATTCAAAACAGATCAAAACAATTAGTCAGCTTTCTAAAGCATTTAAAAATTTGGATGGCTAATTTTATTTAAAAATTTATTTATTGCTAGCCTAATCACGCTAACAACTCCCATACTATAAAAGTAAAGGAGTTTTTTAAGACAGGATGAAACGTGAATTTAAAGAATCTTGAAGCATTTTATTGGGTTGTGACTTTAAAGAGCTTCAATAAGGCCGCGACTAAATTACAAACCACCCAGCCTGCGGTCTCTCAAAAAATCACATCTCTTGAAAATGAATTAGGCTTTAAAGTTTTAGATCGAAGTTATCGGCAGCTTAAACCAACACACAAAGGCTTAACTCTATTTAAGTACGCCGAAAAATTTATGCGACTAGAGACCGATCTGGTTGCGGAGCTTACCGAAAATCAGCACCTGACTGGCACCATTCGTTTAGGCGTTTCCGAAACTATTGTTTATACATGGTTGGTTGAATATATCGAAAAGGTTCAGCAAGAGTTCCCCAAAATTTCAGTAGAAATTGTGGTAGACCTTACGCCAAACTTACAAGAAGGTGTTCGGACAGGTGACTTAGACATGGCTTTTTTACTTGGGCCCACTTTAGCTTTTGAGTGTATTGAACAAGCTTTGTGTGACTTTGAACTAAGTTTCTTGGCTTCACCTTCATTTAAAGGTGGTGTTGCTCAAATGTCTTTTAAAACATTAATGTCGCATACCATTTTAACTTATCCAAAAATTACCTATCCCTATAAAGAATTGAAAGCACGAATGAAAGAGCAAGGGATTGATGAACCACTTTCAATTACCAGTTATTCATTGGCAACTTTATTGCGTTTAGCCGAGCAGGGTTTGGGTATTGCTGTGGTGCCGACCTTAACAGCACTAAAAGAAATTACTGATGGCCGACTAGAAATATTAAATACGCCTATTCAGTTAAAAACGTTCCATTTCACCTCGATCTACATTCAGGGAAACGATGTTGCCTTAAAAGAGAAATTAACCGAAGTTGCGGTTAAGGTCTCTGAATGCGCTATGAAAAGACTCAATGAGCAAATTAAAAAATAAGCTGTTTTTGTGTGTCTTTTATCCCTATTTTTTCTTATTTAAAAAAGCTGTTTTGTATGTAAAACCATAAAAGCAGCTTATTAACTTCAATAAGTAAAGCTTATCCTGATTTTTTAATAATTAATAAAGCATTAAAAATCAAATATTTGAATTTTTAATTTTATGTAAAAAGTCTTATTGTCCGTAGGGATTAGCTATGTTTTTATTTTAGACACAAGATTTGATCACCGATTGTGTTAATTGGGGAACAGGGAATCTTTGTCATTTTAAAGGATTAAAGAATATCGTTTGGGACAAAAAAATGGTGTTCTTGGTTCAACTTGAAAATAGCGTTGTTAAGCTCAAATGGATGAGGAACGCATTAATATGTCTTTACTGAAATCTTCTTTTTTATCAGATCGCCAATGGGCCATTGTGGCCTCGATCTTTATGATGGCGACCTCTGCAATGGGGCCCGGATTTTTAACCCAAACTGCTGTATTTACAGTCAAGTTAGGCGCGGCATTTGGCTTTGCCATTTTAGTTTCCATTTTGATTGATTATGTGGTTCAACAAAATATTTGGCGAGTGGTCACACTTACTCAAATGCGTGCATCAGACATTGCCAATAAAGCATTGCCGGGTAGTGGTTATTTACTGGCGTTTCTAGTGATTTTGGGCGGGTTTTTCTTTAGTGTCGGTAACATTGCTGGTGCAGCTTTAGGTTTAAATGCGCTTTTTGGCCTCGACACAAAGTGGGGCGGTATTTTAAGTGGTGCTTTAGCCATTTTGATTTTTGCTTCAAGAAAAGCAACGCTTGCCATGGATAAAAGCATGATCGTGTTGGGATTACTTAAAATCCTCCTGATTATTATCGTTGCTGTCATTGTGATGCCTCCTGTCGGGCAAGCTGTACATCAAACCTTTGCTCCAGATCAGATCGACTTTGCCATTATTACCACCATTGTTGGCGGTACGGTTGGTGGCTATATCTGCTATGCAGGTGCACATCGTTTACTCGATAAAGGTGCTGTTGGCCCTGAAAATATTGATGAAGTTGCTAAAGCTGCGACCAATGGCATTGTTGTGGTCGGCATCATGCGCTATGTGTTGTTCTTGGCTTTTTTAGGTGTGGTGGTGAGCGGTGCAACCATTGATTTAGCTAGCCATGACGCCAATCCAGCAGCTCAAGCATTCCAATATGCAGCGGGTACATTTGGTTTTAAATTATTTGGTTTAATTTTCTGGGCAGCAGGGATTAGTAGCACCATTGGCGCAGCATATACTTCAGTGTCATTCTTTACTGCCTTTAAAAAGAACTTAACACCAAAACAAACCAACTATACGACCATTACCTTTATCGCATTGGCTTTATTGCTTTATGTGTTATTGGGTGCAACTCCGGCAGGCCTACTCATTTTCGTAGGTGGTTTTAACGGATTGGTGTTGCCAATTGGCCTTACAATTTTTGTGTATGTTGCCGCATGCCGTAAAGATTTGATGGGTAATTATAACTATCCAAAATGGTTGCTTATTTTGGGTGGATTAACATGTCTGTTAACGTGGTGGATGGGCTACATGTCGTTTACGACTGTGTTTAACTATTTGACCAAGCTTTAAGCCAGACGTTGTTAAGTAATAAAGGAATAATGCCATGTTTGTAGATTTAAATAGTGATTTGGGTGAAAGCTTTGGCTCATGGAAAATGGGTAATGATGACCAGATTTTACCTGTCGTGACCAGTGCCAATATTGCTTGTGGCTTTCATGCGGGCGACCCACTCGGCATTTTAAAAACGGTTCGTAAAGCCGTTGAGCTTGGTGTGACTATGGGGGCCCACGTGTCTTACCCAGACCTTGTAGGCTTTGGCCGCCGTAATATGGATTTGTCACGTGACGAATTGATTGCCGATGTGCTTTACCAAATTTCTGCACTCGATGGCTTGGCTAAAGTGGCAGGCTCAAAAGTACAATACGTTAAACCACATGGTGCGCTCTACAACACAATTGCACATGACCAAGCTCAGGCAGCAGCCGTGATTGATGCCATTAAAATGTATAACCCCGAATTGGTTTTAGTGGCTTTGGCAGGTTCTAACTTAGTCGAACAGGCACGATCTGCGGGTTTAAAAGTTGTGTCTGAAGCATTTGCAGACCGTGCTTATAACAGTGATGGCTCATTGGTGTCTCGCCGTTTAGAAGGTGCGGTTTTACACGACTCGGCATTTGTTGCGAGCCGTGTGGTGTCTATGCTTAAAAATGGTGGAGTTGAGTCAATTGACGGCGTATTTACCCCAATTCAAGCCGACACCATTTGCTTACACGGTGATACTGATGGTGCGCTAGAGATGTCGGCTGCCATTAAAGCCGAGCTTTTAAAAAACAATATTGAAATCCGCCCATTTGTAAATAAAGCATAAGGATGAGCACCATGTATAAGGATATTAAAGTCGACCCAGCTCAGCTTGAAGCCGCATTAGATGCGCGTTTAAAAATCCGTGCTGGTTTTGATAAACCGACAGCAGGCATGGCTGCGGGCATGACGCAGGTCAACATGATTTCGGTGCCAAAAGAGTGGGCATATGACTTTTTGCTCTATGCACACCGTAATCCGCAAAGCTGCCCAGTGCTTGATGTGCTCGAAGAAGGCATTTATGCAACTAAGCTTGCGGCAGACTCAGACATCCGAACCGACTTTCCGCGCTATCGCATTTGGAAAGATGGCGAAATGGTCGATGAGGTGACCGATGCGAGCGAGATTTACAACGCTCATCCTGATTTGGTGACATTCTTAATTGGCTGTAGTTTTTCATTTGAAACAGCTTTGCAAGAAGCGGGCATAGAAGTTCGCCATATTCATGACGATACCAATGTACCGATGTATCTGAGCAATATAAAGTGCGAACCAGCAGGGCGTATTTCAGGAAACATGGTGGTTTCCATGCGACCAATTCCATCGCATCAAATTAGTGAAGCGGTAAAAATTACAGCACGTATGCCAAGCGTGCATGGTGCACCTGTACATATTGGTCACCCTGAAAGCTTAGGCATTAAGGATGTAAATAAGCCAGACTTTGGCGATGCTTCTCGTATTGAAGCGGGTGAAATTCCAGTGTTTTGGCCCTGTGGCGTAACACCGCAAGCTGCCGTCATGAACTCGAAAATTCCTTTTGCGATTAGTCATGCACCGGGTCACATGTTTATTACCGACATTCCTGACCGTGCTTGGATTGGCTAACTGGACTAAAGAAGAATTAAAAAGGATAAACAAATGCGTTTTTTATCGGTAAACGCCGACTGTTTCCTGATTGAGCTTGCGAGCTTAGAGGAAACTTTGGCGTTGTACAATAAATTGCAAAATACGCAATTGAATGGAATTAAAGACTTAGTCCCCGCTGCAAAAACAATTTTGGTTTTCTTTAATGAGATCGAAACCAATTTTAAAACGCTGGTTGCTTCAATTCAGAGTCTCAAAATTGATTCTGGATTTGAGCGTAGCGGCCAAGAAGTGATTGTGCCGATTTGCTATAACGGCGAAGACCTTGCTCAAGTTGCAGAGCTACAAGGGCTGACTGTTGCAGATGTGATTAGAAAACATCACCAAAGTGTGTGGAATGTGGCTTTTATTGGTTTTGCGCCGGGCTTTGCGTATATGAGCAGTCCCGATAAGCCTTTTACCGATATTCCGCGCTTAACGGTTCCGCGTAAAAAAATACCGTCAGGTTCTTTGGGCTTGGCTGGGAAATACTCTGGTATTTATCCAAAAGACAGTCCGGGTGGTTGGCAGCTGATTGGTACTACATCAGAAAAAATGTGGGATTTAGAGCGTAAAAATCCTGCGTTACTGTTACCGGGCATGACCGTACATTTTGAAGATGTGACGCATAACCAAACGACAGTGACTGTACCGCAGCAAATCACGCGTACGGTTGAGCCGAAACAATCGGTGCCACTGTTTAAGATCACTGTACCAAGTTTACAAATGCTTATTCAAGATGAAGGGCGATTAAACCAGACCAATATTGGGGTTGGCGTGGCTGGTGCAATGGACTTATCTGCCATGCACAGTGCTAACCGTATTGTAGGTAATCCAACCGATACACCAGTTATTGAAGTTTTAAATGGCGGCCTAAAAGCCAAAATGCAGCATGCGGGCGTTATTGCAGTGGCTGGGGCTATCTCAAACATTCGGGTGAAATTTGCCGATGGTCAAACCGCAGACTTTGCAAGCTATCAACCGATTGATTTGGATGAAGGCGATGAATTTCAAATTCAGCCACCAACAGCAGGCTTAAGAAATTATTTGGCTGTTCGCGGTGGAATAGACGTTGAGCCAGTACTCAATAGTGCTTCGTTTGATAGTTTGGCAGTGTTAGGTCCAGAGCCTTTAAAACTTGGAGATACCATTTATCAAGGGCAAGTAAAGGCAGCCAATATTAGCGTAAATGAAGTTGGTAAAAACGATTTGCCACAAGCTGGCGAAGTCGTTGAGCTAGATATTGTGATGGGCCCACGTACCGATTGGTTCGAACAAGACAGTATTGAACTGCTATGTCAGCAAGAATGGCTCGTGACCAATGAAAGCAACCGAGTCGGGCTAAGACTTTCAGGTGCACAGCCTTTAACTCGCAAAATTACCCATGAACTGGAAAGTGAAGGCACATGTATTGGTGCTTTGCAGATTCCACCGAGTGGTCAGCCCGTTTTGTTTATGAATGATCACCCTTTAACGGGCGGATATCCGGTCATTGGCTCTGTTGCTAAACACCATTGGGACTTGGTGGCACAGATTCCAGCAGGTTGCCGCATCAAATTTAAAAAAATTGCCGAATTTACAGATTTTGAGAATGAAAGATGAATACAGAAAAATTATTGATTGCTAACCGTGGTGAAATTGCCGTTCGTATTATTCATGCTTGCCGTGATATGGGAATTTCATCAGTCGCGTTATATGCAGATGACGATATTGGCAGCATGCATGTCGAACTTGCAGATGAAGCATGGGGTTTGGCGGGTGCGACTGCTAGCGAGACTTACCTAAATATTCCAGCCATTATCGAAGTTGCAAAGAAATCGAAAGCAACCATGGTCCATCCTGGTTATGGCTTTTTATCTGAACGTGCTGAATTTGCCCAAGCCGTGATTGATGCGGGCTTGAAATGGGTAGGGCCATCACCAAGTGCCATTGAAAAACTAGGCGATAAAATCGAAGCACGTAAAATTGCCGCTTCAGTGGGTGCGCCGTTAGTTCAGGGTACGCAAGACCCACTTAATAATGCAGAGGAAGCTTTAGACTTTGCCAAACAATATGGTTTACCAATTGCCATTAAAGCCGCATTCGGTGGCGGTGGCCGTGGCTTAAAAGTCGCGTGGAAACTCGAAGAAGTCAAAGAGCTTTATGAGTCGGCAGTACGTGAAGCAAAAGCTGCCTTTGGCCGTGGTGAATGTTTTGTCGAGCAATATTTAGATAAACCGCGCCATGTAGAAGCGCAAGTAATAGCCGACCAACATGGAAACATTGTGGTGCTTGGTACACGTGATTGCTCGTTGCAACGCCGTAACCAAAAGTTAGTTGAAGAAGCACCAGCGCCATTTATTAGCGATGAGATTTATCAGCAAATTTTAACCTCGGCAAAAAACATTTGTCAGGCTGCAAACTATGTGGGTGCGGGTACAGTTGAATATTTACTGAGTCGTGACGGCAAGCTTTCATTCTTGGAAGTAAACACACGTTTGCAAGTTGAGCATCCAGTGACTGAAGAAACGTCGAAAGTCGACTTGGTCGTTGAGCAAATTCGCGTGGCACAGGGCCATGAGCTTTCTATTAAAGAAACACCGAAAGCACAAAGTCATGCCATTGAGTTTCGTATTAATGCCGAAGACCCAGCACGTGGTTTTATCCCGGCCTTTGGTGTGTTGAGTTTGTTTGAAGCGCCGTTTGGTAACGGTGTACGCGTCGACACAGGTGTTCGAACTGGTTCATTAGTATCTAGCCACTTTGACTCACTCATGGCAAAACTGATTATCACTGGTCCAACCCGCGAAGTTGCAATTGCCCGTGCGAAACGTGCTTTGAAACAATTTAAAATTGAAGGTGTGGCGTCGGTTTTAGACTTCCACCGCACGGTACTTAATGAACCTGACTTTACAGATGAGTTTAATGTACACACGCGTTGGATTGAAAATGACTTTAAACAAGAGTTAAAGCCGACTAAACGTGGCATTCCAAACCATCAACAACCAATGCTGCTCAGCTACATTGAAATTGATGGCAAGTTACACCGTCTAGGTTTACCTGCGGGCATGTTTGCACAAGGGCCAGCAACCGCCGTTCAAGCCCAAACTGCCGAGCCAGAAGTCAGTGCCGAGCATTTACTTGCTCCAATTAATGGTGTGATTAGCGCTTGGAAAGTCAAACATGGTGAGCAAGTGACAGAAGGCCAAGTGGTTGCCATTATGGAAGCCATGAAAATGGAAGTGCAGGTACTGGCACATCGTAGTGGTGTTATTCAGATTGGCGCAGAGAAGGGTGCGACCTGCCATGCAGAAACTGTGATTGCGAGTATTAATTAAGACTTCATTAAATGATTTGGCTCACTTAAGCATTAGTTTAATTGGGTCAAATCGAATGCTTATTTATTCACTCAGTTTGTTATTTTTCACAGTACTCGTTAACTATTTTCAGCTTGAAAATCAGCACTAATTGTGAGATATTTATCACAGTTTAGTGATGTGAAAATTAATCACTGTATTGAAAGCTCGCTTATGCGGGCTTTAATTTTTAGCCCAGTTTAAGCATTTCTCACTTAATGAGCTGGCAGCATAAAAACAATTTGAGAATTTGGCACTCACTCAAAGGCGAATTGAAGAAAGCGAATGAAAATTCTACCTTCATCTGAATATGATCAAATTCTAAAATACAGTGTCTATTGGCTCGTCATCTCGATTGTGATTGGAGTCGTTGCGGGGTTGGCCTCGACTTTAATTTTTGTGGCTTTTGATATTTCAAACAAAGTCAGAAGTCTGCATCACTGGCTCATCTACTTTTTGCCTTTTGTGGGTTTTGGCATTGGTTATCTCATTAAAAAATATGGATCACCGATTGAACGGGGAACTCATTTACTGATTGATGAAATTCACCAGCCTAAGTCGTTTATTCCAAAACGAATGAGCCCCATCATTTTTATTACTTCAATTTTAACGCAACTGTTTGGTGGTTCGGCAGGGCGTGAAGCGCCAGCGGTCCAGCTTTCAGGTGCCTTAATTGACCACTTAAGCCATATATTAAAAGTCTCGGAAGATAACCGAAAAATCTGTTTAATCGCCAGTATTGGTGCAGGCTTTGCAGGGGTATTTGGCTTGCCTCTGGCGGGTGCAATCTATGGTTTAGAAATTACTGCTTTAGGTAATTTAAGATACTCTGCTATTTTTCCATGTTTTGTGTCGGCGCTGATTGCATCGGCCATCCCTGAGCTATTTGATATTGTTCATCCGCATATTTTTTATGTGATTAGTGAGTTTCCAGCCATTCATTTTGGCACGCTCATGAACTTAATTGTGGCAGGTCTGATCTTTGGTTTAGTCGCACGTTTCTTTATTGCTGCCATTCATTTTGCGAGTGACGTCTTTTATAAATATGTACGTTATTTGCCATTAAGAACCATGGTGGGTGGTATTGTCATTATGCTACTTACTTTGTTCACTGCGCATCAGCAATACAACGGTTTGGGTACAGATAAAATCATTTCATCTTTTTATGTGCCGATTGAGTTTTACGACTTTTTTAACAAGACTATTTTTACTGCCATCACTTTAGGTTCAGGCTTTAAAGGTGGTGAAATTACGCCGTTGTTTTATGTAGGTGCGACATTAGGTAATGCGTTAGGGGCGGTTTTAAACTTACCACTTTCATTGCTTGCAGGCTTAGGTTTGGTAAGTCTGTTTTCTGGAGCAAGTAAGGCACCGTTGACCTCTATTATTTTAGCTGTTGAACTATTTGGAATGAATGTTGCGACTTATGCCATCATTACGTGTTTATTGGCAGCATTGTTTTCTGGGAATTGTGGATTGTATCGCCGTAAAAAGTTGATGGATTAGAGTGAGCCTTTCTAAGGAGTTGAGTAGTTTTAGGTTGCTTAACTCCTATTAAATTTTTTTTAATAATAAAAATTGGCCTAGTAAATGAAATACTTCTAAAAATATGAAAAGAATTGAATTTATATCTTTATAAAAGAAGATAGAAATTAATTTTAATGAACAACTATTGTTTCCTAAATATTTAAACTATAGATATACATTAATAAAAATTAAAAAATATTTAAAAAATTTCCAAAATGTTTCAATTATGAATTTTTTATGACATTTATTGTTGATTGTGAATGATTCATGTAATTTTTGTTTGATTTTTTATCCATTTGGTAAATTAAAAATAACATTTTATGCAAAACAAAATTTTTTTTACTCACGCTTTTTTTCTTTTGTATGGGGTAGCTACACATGCTTATGCTATCGATGATATTTCTTTACCAGATCGTATACGTCAGGAACAACGTTTAAAAGAGCTTAATCAACAATTAGAAGAGCAAATCACTCAGCTTGCACCTAAACCTGTCACTACCCAATTGCAGGATTTTAAAACTATAGTCGTTTCGGAAGAGCCATGCGTTAAGGTCAAGAATATTGATTTTGATAGAAAGACGTTACAGGACCCTGAACACTATAAATTTCACTTTATGCTTCGGGCAATCTGGAATCATCCGCAGAAGATTATTGGCAAGTGTATCGGTACGCAAAGCTTACGTAACCTCGTTAATTTCGCCCAAAATGAATTGATTAAAAAGGGTTTTATTACCAGTCAGGTTACTGTTGATCCTCAAGATATTCAGCAAGGTTCTTTGCGACTTGGTGTGCAGATTGGGCGTTTACGTAAGATCATCGTTGAAGGTGAGCAACTCTCTTTATTACAACTTAAAGCATCTTTACCATTTAAAGAAGGCGATGTCCTTAATCTACAACAACTTGATCAGGGTCTCGAAAACTTAAAACGAGCTTATACGGTAGATATACAAATTGTGCCGTCAAATGAGTCTGTTCAGGAAGCTAAAGGGTATAGTGATCTGATTATTAAGTTACAGCCACAATCAAAAATCAATTTAAATTTTGGTCTGGATAATTCAGGGAGTAAAGATACAGGTCGTTATATAGGTAGTCTGGGACTCAATATTAATAATCCATTCTATTTAAGTGATTCTCTTTCTTTTAATTTTAGTCATTCATTAGATAACTTACATCGAGACTTAAATAAAAACTACTTTGTAAGTTATCAGCTTCCGTTAGGAAATTATGATTTCAGTACTAGCTATAGCCGTTATCAATACGAACAAAATGTATTGGGTGCAAATGGTGTACTGCGTTATCACGGCTTAAGTCAGCAGGGTAATTTGAATGTATCTCGTGTACTTAGCCGAAGTGGGCAACATAAAACCAGCCTCTATGGCAAGCTCTACCATAAGCAAAATTCAAACTTTATTGATGATATTGAAATCGAAGTACAACGTAGAAAAACTTCAGGCTGGAATGCGGGGATACAACATCGCCAATATCTGGGTGATGCTGTATTAGATGCTGGTTTGGATTATCGGCATGGCACAGGCGCATTTGATGCGTTGTTAGCACCAGAAGAACAAATTAAGGACATTGATAAAAATCCATTACCGTCAGAAGGGTATTCCCGTGCACCGATATGGAGTGCCGATTTACGTTTTCAAATGCCATTTTTGCTTTTAGATACGCCTGCTCAATACCGTTTGAACTGGCGTGGACAATATGCTCCACGAGTTTTAGTACCTAATGATCGTTTTTATATCGGTGGTCGTTATAGCGTTCGAGGTTTTGATGGTGAACTGATGCTATCAGGCGATAACGGACAGTATTTACAACAGGAAATCAGCGTAAATACAAAAATTCCAAATACACAAATGTATGTTGCCGTAGATCAGGGCTGGGTTAACGGTAAGAACAGTATTGCTGGGCAGCGCCATCTAATGGGGAGTGTCGTAGGTCTACGAAGTTATCTGAACCATTTTTATATTGATGCCTTTACAGGGCGAGGCCTAATCGCTCCGCAGAGTATAAAAAAAGACTGGATATTTGGATTTAGCCTAAATGCTTTTTATTAAGTTTCCTTAAGAAACAAAATTAATTTTAATTAGAGAAAACTGACTTATGAATAAAAATCTTTATCGAATTGTTTTTAACAAAGCTCGTAACATGTTTATGGCTGTTGCGGAGAATGTTAGAAGCCAGAGCAAGGCGGCAGGACAATCTACTTCCTCAGAAATAGAGCGTTCGGGACAATCATCAGGACAAGAAAAATCATTTCATCAACTGTGGCATGTCAAGGCATTAGTAGCAAGTATTAGCTTATTAGTACCATTTGCTCCTGTCTATGCTGCTATTGTCGCAGATAGTGCAGCAAATGCTGCTAATAGAGCAGTCATTGGTGCTGGTAAGAACTCAGCAGGTACAACAGTTCCAGTGGTTAACATTCAGACTCCCAAAAATGGTATTTCCCACAATATCTATAAACAGTTTGATGTATTGGCTGAAGGTGCTGTTTTAAATAACAGTCGAACAGGAGCAACCACCAAAACAGTAGGGGCCGTAGGGGCAAACCCATTTTTAGCGACTGGTGAAGCGCGAGTTATTTTAAATGAGGTAAATTCAACAGCTGCTTCAAGATTTGAAGGTAACTTAGAAGTCGCAGGGCAAATGGCAGATGTGATTATTGCCAACCCGTCTGGTATTAACATTAAAGGCGGTGGCTTTATTAATGCCAATAAGGCAATTTTTACTACGGGTAAACCTCAATTAAATGCTGATGGCAGTATCAAACAGTTCACAGTTGATCAAGGAAGAATTACGGTTTCAGCAAATCCTAACTCTAAGTTTGGATTAGGGGGAAATAATAATGATACAAACTATGTGGACCTCTATGCTCGTGCATTAGAACTTAGTGCTGAACTACGTGCCAAAAATGATATTCAGGTGATTGCCGGGGCAAATAATGTCAGTGCAGATTTGCAGGATGTTACCTCTAAAACAGGTACTGGAACTGCACCGACATTGGCTGTGGATGTTAAAGCTCTGGGTGGGATGTATGCCAACAACATCTATTTGATGGGAACTGAAAAAGGTTTGGGCGTGACTAACGCAGGGACCATTCAGGCAGTCAACAATATGGTAATTACAAGTGCAGGGAAAATTGAAAATAGCGGAACCATCAAAACTACAGGTAGCCAAAATTCTGTATTAAATTTATCTAGTCAAAATAATGGAGATTTTACCTCTTCGGGGGCAATCCAATCAAATGGCAATATATTTATAAGTTCAGATAGAAACTTGGCATTGAATGGAGGGAAAATAGATAAATTAGGAACAACGATAAGCTCTATTTTCTTATCGGCTAAAGGAGATGTTAGCTTACAAAATGGTGTAAATGTTCAAAATGTTGGAGTCGGAGGGGGCATCTATAGTGACTCATTGAATTTCAACTTAGGAAAGGACAGCAACATCTTAAGTCAAGGTGATATTTCTCTATTAGCAAACAATAATATTGATATACAAAATGGAAAAGGGATCACTAGTAATAATGATCTTAGCATCCAATCAAAAAATAATTTAAATATTGCTAACTCCAGCATTGAGTCTAAAGCTGGAAATGTAAATTTAATAAGTTTGGGTAATACTGCAAGTTCTTTGTTAGGTATTAATAATACCAAGCTTTATGCTGGAAAAGATTTTAATATTAAGGGCGCAAAAAATATAAAACTAAATAGCTCTATTGTTCAGGAAAATTCTAATAATATAAATCTATACGCTGATAATGATATTGAGATCGGTAATGATGTCAGTCCTGTGAGCTTAAAAACACAAGGTACGATAAATATAGCTGCAAAAAATAATCTTATCCTTCGCACCGATACAAGCTTACTGACAAAAAAAGATATTGATGTGCAAACTGACATCGGGAACCTGTATGCAAAAAGTCTCAATGTAAGCTCATCTGAAGGTAAAGTTTCAATTTTGGGGAATGGGAATGTAAATTTTGAGACTCAAAATGATGGATGGTATACCCTAAAAAATAGAATAAATGCAAAAAATGGAATTGTCCTAGGGTCAAAAGGCGAAAATGCTATTACAAAAATAAATACGGTGGATCTTAAGTCTACAGATGGAAATGTATTACTTCTTTCTGGCGGGGATCTAACACTAGATGGCAATAATGGCTATACCACGGGTATGAAAGCTGCAGTTGCATCAGGTTTTATTAATGCAAAAGACGTAATTTTGTGGAGTAAAACCGGAGTTTTAGATATAAGCAGCGGTGTAATTAATGCATCGAATGGTGGAATATCAATTCGGGCAGGAAACAATGCTCAAGTACATGATATTGATTTAAACTCCACAAAAAATATTGAAATAAACTCTGATAAAGATCTTATATTAGAACGCACAAATACCAGAGCAAATCAACATATTGCCCTAAGCTCGAAGGGGAATATCAATGCTTATCAAAATTATATTTTAGATGCTAAAGGTGTTTTATCTGCAATTAGTAGCGGAAGTATTGATGGGCAAGGGTATGGTGGAGCAGTTATTGTTGAGGCAAATCAACTGTCAAATAATGGAATAGATTTTAGAGCAACTGGAAGTGAGTTACTTCAATTAGATACTAAACTAAAAAATATAAACGGTAACTTGTCGATTCAGCTTGATAAAGACTTTGTCATTAAACCAACTCATGGGCATGACACAATCACATTAGTTGCAGAAAATGATATTGATGTTCGGTCTAAACAAGGAGCCATAAGGATTGAGGGTGAAAATTTTGCACCTAATCTAAATGAAGCAGGTTTTGTTGGCATCATCTCTAGGAAAGGTGGTCTTAGCTTAGAAGGTACAAGCGTCGATATTAAAGGAACAAAAATAAATGTTCAAAAAGATATCAATATCGTTTCAACAAAGGGAGACCTTGTGATTGATGGGATTGCTGATAAAGTCAATGGCGTATCCAAGAAGAAAGATTTAATCAACAGTCAGGATGATCAGGAAAAGAAGAATTTTATCGCGAATACGATCACTGGAGTGGAAAACTTCAATAGCGAGTTATCCTCTAATGCTGGAAATATTAATATTTCTTCAAAAAAGGGAGTTTCAATTACCGGAGCAAATATTGATGCAAAACAAGGGATAGTCAATATTCAAGCTCAGGGTGTTTTAAATGGGAAATATCGAGCCACTGCAAAAAAAGAAGGTACTGCTGCTAAAGAAATAAGTGCAAGTATCATTATTGATGGTAATTTAGATGTGTATGAAAAAGGTAAGGATACTGACCAGAATTATAGTTATAGAGAGTATGTAAACCCAACAAATATAAATGGAAATAAAGGGGTAAACATACGTGCTATAGGGAAAACTGTTAATGACAATTTAGTACTGCAAGGAGTAGGGATTAATTCTGCTCAAGGTGATGTAAATATTGAAGCAGATAAAAGTATATTGTTTGATACGGCACTTGAAACTTTATATGACCGTAGTACAAAAACAGAAACGAAAAGATCGTGGTATGGTAAGAAAAAAACTACCACCACAACAACGATTGGAGATGTTGTAACACCTGCTTCTGTTGATATTTATGGTAAGAATATTAACGTTATCAGCCAATTTAAAAACCCGTTACGAGCAGATGGTACAAGAGATCCTGCTCTGAATACATCTGTAGATATTTATTCTGCACGATTTAATGCTAATGGTGGAAAAATTTCAATTCGATCTGGCGGAGACCTGAATTTTTTAACTGTAGCTGCTGTGAATAACTCAAACGTAAATCAGGTTAAAAAATCTTCATGGTTAGGGATTAATCTTGGTACATCAAAAACCAATGCAACCAGAAATCAAACTACAGAAATACCTGCAAAATTAAAAGCTGATTATATTGGTACAAAATCAGGATATGACACAAGACTTGAAGGGACCGAGTTTACGTATCTCAAAAGTGCCACAATTGAGGCAGGGGGAACGATTACTTTAGTTCCTGCAAAGAATCTAGTTGAAGAAAGCCTAAATAGAAAAAAGAACTCTGTTGTCTGGCAGTCTATGCAGGACAAAGGATCAATTACTGAAACTGCGCAGCTCCCTAATTTTAATGGACCACAACCCCCAGTTTTTAATGCAGCAGGTGGTTTAAGTGTACAAGTTCCTATTAGTGAAAAAGATGTTAATAAAGTCGAATTACGTGATGCAATTTTAAAATTAGCAAATCAACCGGGAAGCGCCTATCTTAAAGATTTAGTAAACCGCAAAGATGTAGATTGGCAAACAGTTTTATTAACCCAAAAGGATTGGGATTATAAATCACAAGGTCTCACAGCGGCTGGAGCTGCCATTATTGTTATCATTGTGACAATTGCTACGATGGGTTCAGGTACTGCTGCAGCGGCTGGAGCAGCGGGGGGAACCGCAGCAAGTGGTACAACTGTAGGACTGGGTGCAAGTATGCTTGGAACTGCTGGAGTGACGACCACAGCAGCAGGAGCAATTGTTCCATCAACATTAGGGGTAATGGCAAATGCAGCAGTTACGAGTCTAGCTGCTCAGGCAAGTATTGGTCTGATTAATAACGGTGGGGATATTGGTAAGACCCTAAAAGAGATGGGAAGTAAAGACTCCATTAAAAATCTGGCTGCATCTGTGGTAACAGCAGGTTTATTAAGTCAAGTTGGTACTGCTCTAAATTTAAAACCAGACAGTACTCTTCTGTCAGACAGATTGGCAAACAATTTTGCATCTTCAGTAGGATCAACTTTAGTACAAACTGCAATTAATGGTGGAGATCTGGGAGATAATTTACAGGTTGCCTTACTTGCAGGTCTAGCAGGGGCATTACAAGGAGAGTTGGCTAGTCAGATTGGAACGAGTTTAGATAAAGTCGATCCGAACATATTTGAATATACAATTCATAAAATTGCCCATGCTGTTGTGGGGTGTGCTACGGCGGCAGCTACAAAACAGAGTTGTGAAGCGGGTGCAATTGGAGCAGGGGTTGGTGAAATAGTTGCAGAGCTTATGATTCCAGCGGGTAAAACTGCACTCGACCTAACAGATGCCGAAAGAACAAAAATTAAGGATACAAGTAAACTTATTGCGGGTACGACAGCTGCTTTTGCTGGATACGATGTTAATACTGCGGCAAATAGTGCGAATATAGCTGTTGAAAACAACACATTGGGTAAGCTTGCAACAACCGCAGGAAAAGCGGCATATAGAGTAGCTAAAAGAATTACTGATATGCCAGCCTCAGTAAGAGCAAATCTTAAACCCGACGATGTTATTAAGATTTTTAAGGAAGAAGGTGTTCAGGGAGTAATTGATATTGGGGACAATATCAAAACATTGATTAGCCCTACATCCACACCTGGGGATAGAGCATTTGCAGCAATTGATTTGCTAATAGGTATTGATTTAAAAGCAGGCAAGAATGTTGATATTCTGAAATCCGAAAAGAATATAATTGGAAAAAATTATTCTGCTGGGCTAAATCGTGAAATTTTAAATAAGGCAGGTGATTTTTATCCGAATGTACCCGATTTAAGAACAGGAAGAACTATATCATTTCCAGTTGGTGACTTAAAAAAAGTACCTGAATTAAGTCGTGTTTCTTGGGGAGCGCAAGAACGTGGTAAGTTTATTCAGGAGTGGTATAAACGAGGTTATGAAACTCCGCGTGGTGGTTGGTCTGAATATGATATTCATCATATTAAACCTAGAGAGTTTGGTGGAACAAATGAATTCTGGAATTTAACACCTGTGCAAAGAAAAACACATCAACAGGAGTTTAATTCTTTTTGGAGAAATATGTAAATGAAGCTGTTAAATGAAGCATTAAGAAAAATAGAGACTCTTTGGAGTAAAGAGCCAAAGCATGCTGTTCATAGAGGAGAAAAAACTTTTTTTCAGTTTCGTTGTATTTTGAATAATGGTATTTCACCAGATAGATTTGGTGATATCGATTTGCAATTACCAACAGAGTTTAAGGAGTTCCTCTTAGTTAGTAATGGGGCTGATTTATTCAAGGATGAGGAATATGGGCAATGGGGAGCGAGAATATTTAGTATTGATGAGTTACAGTCATCTAATAAATATTATAGAGAGTTAAGACCTAAAGACTTCACTAAGGGGGATTTGATAATTGGTGAGTTTTATGGTGATTCAGATTTGTTACTGTTAAGGTGTGATCCTGAAAGTAAGGATTATGGCGCTGTACTTATCGCTTTACCTTTTGATAATCGCTCAGATTGGTATTGTTCAGCCAACTTTGAAAATTTTATAACGGACTATGTTAATTCTGAAGGCGATAAATTTTGGGAGATACGAACAAAAACATAATTTTATAGAAGCTCAATGAATCGTTCAAAAGACTCTCTGAGTTTAATTTAAATCTTTAATAAAAGTGAATATTTTTTATGCTTTATAATCACATAAAACTATTACCCCTAGCACTTTTTTCTCTTCTTTTAGCTGCATGTGGTGGAGGTGGTGGGGATGATTCAGCGACATCAGATACACCTTTACCGAAGCCTATTGTAGAAGCGTCTGTATTAAGCCCAGATTTGGCACATGGCTATTTTGAAATTGAAAATTCAGGAGTTACTAATAACTCAACTATTAAGTTCTCACCATTTCATACAAACAGTGTAATTGAGGCATCCGCTTCAAATAATAGTATGTGGGATTTAGAGATTCTTACTCCAAGTAATGATTTATCTGCGCATATTAACAATTTGGCTGGTCTTTATTTTTATCCTAAAGGTGATAAGGTTGGAGTTTTTAGCTATTCAGAGAATGATAAAGGGCATTTGGCTGTCCAGTGCCGAAACTCATGTAGTGATACATTCTCTTATAAGTTCGAAAAACAAAGTGATGGTAAAACTTACTTTATTATAAGCGCAAATGGTGCTGTATCAGGACGTTTAAATAATATTGGCTTTGCTTCGACTGCCAAAATTAACGGCTCTATTAAATTCGAAGTAAATTCTGATTGGCCAGTATGGAACACGAAACGTTTTAATGAATATCCAGCTAAATCAGATTTAGTCGTTAATGGTAAGCTGGCGACAATACAAAGATTTATGAATTGGACAACCAGTTCTGTCTTAACTTTTAACACAGATAAAGAATATTATTTTAACTTTTCTAATCCTCTGGATCCTGAACATGATAGGTTCATATTAACAGAGGGGAATTATTTTAGTAATGAACAGCCTAAAGAAGTTTATATATACAAAGGATATTTTAATCGGGATTTCACATTAAACACGGACTATGAAAATGGTTTAACCACTTTTAAATTTATCAATAATTCATTTACGAACCCTATTGAATATGTTGCATCTCCTGAATTAAATGTCTCAGGCGGTTTCGAGAAAAAAATTCCTTATGGGCAAGTTACAGTAGGAAGTGAAGTTTTTAAAATTGATGAAACAGTTGCGGCAGCTGCATATGCAGAAAATGAAAGTAAATATTTTCGTTTTATGAGTAGAGATCATAAGTCTGATCTCGAGTTTACGGTGAAATACGATACTATTACTAAAAAAGCAAATGTAGCGTATCAAAGACCTAAAAAGGATCAATTGAATGTAAATATTCATTTGAAATGGAATTGTAAATTGACAAATGATCATTGTACTGGTGTAACTGTCAATGAATCAGAAGGAACCATTGAATTTAAAAATGTGCAGTTAGATGATGGTCGTACCATAAATGGTAAATTTGCCCATCTAGGGGTAAATGATCTGGTAGGCTGATAAGTTTTTATTTGTGTGAAGATTGAAAAACTAGCTCTAATAAGGGCTAGTTTTTTTTAAGTATATCCCTTTTTACTATTCTGGTTACGTTAAAAAGACTTATGTTTAAAATAAGCCAATACATAATTCATCTCTAAAGTTAATCTATAGTTTGCTATGTAGCTATGAAATTAATAAAGCATGGAAGCTATATTCTTTTTTTATGAATATATAAGCCCATTTTCGATAATCGATTTGTTTTTTTATAAACCAATTTTTAACAAAAAAGTTTGAATTAATTCCCTTTACTTTTAATGATCTATTTTAAAGCAAATGTCATTTCACACGCTTGACGCCAACAATAGCGAATACTATCCTTTGCGTGCTGGCCACATTGCCAGTTGGTTTTAGCAGACCATCAGCCAAAGTACACGAAAAAGTAGCAACTTTTTTTGTGGAAATCCCTGCGTGCCCCCTCTGCGGCGGAACGGGAGGGGGACACCTTCGGGTGTGCTGGATTCTTTGGCTCCAGTCTGCTAACCCTCTTTCGTTTCGCCACCATTATTTAGCAGTAATGCGGTGAAACTTCTTTTATAGCCAAAGGAGTCCGCTATGCGTACTAATTCTTCTCAATTTTTGGCCTTTGCCAAAATCTCTCGGCCCATACCGCCTAACTGGTCTTTAAAACGCTTTAACCGTTTGTAGGTTTTCTACGATCTTAAATCGTTACGACTACATAATCATAGCAACAATAAACCTGAGATAGGCGAGCACACCATTTTTCGTGCCGCTTTTGTATGCCTGTTTTTAGCACTCAATTTAAGAGTGACGGCATTTCTATCTTTTTTACATACAACAAAAAATTATTTTAAGCGGTATATATGAAAAATTTAGAATCTTCCTTTCGAGTGTTGCGAACGCTTCACACGGCAACAGATTTATTTAAACAATATGGGTTTCATAAGGTCGGGGTCGACCAAATTATTGCAGAAGCTCAAACCTCAAAAGCTACTTTTTATAATGCTTTTCACTCAAAAGAAAGACTCATTGAGAGGTGTCTCATTTTTCAAAAAGATGCCCTCAAAGACAAGGTAATTTCGATTCTCTATTCTTACAATGAACTTATGGTGCTCGATAAACTTAAGCAGATTTACCTTCTACATACCAATTTAAATGGCCTTTATTATTTGCTCTTTAAGGCAATTTTTGAAATTGAAAAGTGTTATGCAACGGCTTATCGAGTGGTTGTTGATTATAGAAACTGGTTTATAAATGAGCTTTATAAGCTGCTTCTTACTGTAAAAACTACCGCTTCAATAAAAGATGCCCACATGTTTCTATTTGCAATTGATGGGGCAATGGTTCAGCTGTTAAGTGCCAATAGCGTAGATGAACGGGATAAATTATTAGATTACTTTTTATTTATGCTATCTGAGCATTCAACTTAAACCTTAAAACAAAAAGCCCGTGATTGGGCTTTTTTTTTGAGGTGTGGTGATTAAAACTTAAGTTTTTTAAGTCCGCGACTCACACCATTTTGTAGAGCGGCTTTAATGATAGGGCCAATAAATGGTACGCGACCTTTAAAGCTAATGGTGTAATCCAAACGAGTTCGATTATTTCCCAAGTCAGTAAATTTCATGACACCACGGTGACCCTTAATTGGGCTAATCCCGCTCGTAATTGCGTATTCAATCAGTTCATTCTCTTTGTAGACTAAATTGGTTTCTACAAATGAAGGGGTCAATGGAATAGACATTTTGCGCGCAGAGCCAACACCATTACGAGCGTCTTTTCCGTTGCTAATGCGAGTCACTTTAGCAGGAGCGAAAAGTTTACTTAGGTTTTCATGCTCACTTAAGGTTGCAAAGACTTTGTCTACGGGTGCATCAAATTCTTGTACGATGTTGATTTTTTGAGTTTTTAACATCTTATTCCCTCTAGAAATTATTTTGACATTGGTAATTGTCAGAATTTGGATGTTAGCACGCTTTGGGCAATGGGGGAATTCTTCTTCGTCGGAGTTATCGCATACTTAAAAAATTCACTTTGGTACATCTACAATGCTTTTTAGCCTTTTCTTAATTTTTTAAAGAAGGGCTGAATCACAGACCAGTTGGTTGAAACCCAGCAAATAAAGGAACCAGCCGTCACCATTGCTGTTCCTTGCCAAAAGCTCATCGATAATTGAGTTTGTAAAACAAACATTGCCAAAATAGACGAAATAATCGGGGTGAAATAAGAGGCCACCACAAGCACGGTAATGTTTCCATGAATGATGCCAATATTCCACGCGGCATAACCAAAACCCATGGCAGCAGACGCTACTAAAAGGGTGAGGAGAGCTGGAATATCCATTGACGGAATAGCGAATTGCCCCGATACAAGTAGCTTGAACCATAGCGTGAGCGCGACACCAACAAAAAAAATGGAAATTGGATTTTGCCCATTACTTAATTTTTTGGTGAGTACACAGTAAAAAGCCCAAATGATGGCGCCTGCAAATGCTAAAATATAGCTCAGTGGGTTGCTATGAAAATTATCGACAAGACTATTTAGACTAAAATCACCGCTTCCAGTTTGAATAAAAATAATGCCGAAAATTGAAAGCATTAGACCTAAAATAATAAGGAAATTAAACTTTAATTCCTTAAAAATAACAAAAGCTAAAACCGTTAAACTCGGCCACAGATAGTTAACAATGCTGATTTCAATTGCTTGCCGTGCTGTCTGAGAATAAGCAATCGCAAATGAAAAGCACACCTCATAAGCCACGAACAGAATTGTGCCAAATATTAAGTATTTTTTAGAGATCTGCTTAAAATCTGGAACTTTGAAAATGGCAAGCAACAGTAGCGCACTTAAAGAATAAATAAAGGTAACACCTAGCTCAGGCCCAATGGCGGCACTGACTTGCTTGACCAGACCGACCAGAGATGCCCACATGAGAATGGCGCTTAAACCAATCAATGTTGCTAGATTTTTTGACATAAAATTCAATAAATAACGGTTAAAAAATGGTAAAAGATGAGGTTGTACTAATGAAAGGAATCAATTTTCAAGCTAAGGAATATAGGACAAATTATATAAAATATAAACAATTAAATTTATTGATTGGTTAAATCTGTTATGTTTATTTAGCATTCAATTGAGTAAAGAAATTTCGGATAAAACAACATTTATACGAGGGAAATATGGAAGTCATTAAAACGGTTGGTGTTGTTGGAGCTGGTGTAATAGGTGCAAGTTGGACTGCCTTATTTTTATATAAAGGATTTAAAGTTAAGGTTTACGACCCGTATCCTATAGATGAAGCGGTCTTTAAAAAAAGAATTTCTGCAAATTTAAATGATTTATTGGCTTTAGGCCAAAACGCGGAACACACATATTCTCAGCAAGATGTACTGCTTCATCTGGAAATTTTTAGTAATTTAAAAGATGCGGTTTCAGATGTAGATTTTATTCAAGAAAATGCCCCAGAACGTCTGGATGTAAAACAACAGCTATATCAAGAAATCACAGCATATTGTCCTGAACATACCATTATTGCTTCAAGTTCATCGGGTTTAAAAGTGTCTGATTTCCAAAAAGAGGCGCAGCATCCTGAACGTATTTTATTAGGTCATCCTTTTAATCCGCCTCATCTCTTACCTTTGGTCGAGATCGTTGGTGGTAATCTGACTGATCCTCAAATTTTAAAACAGGCTTCTGAGTTCTATAAACAACTAGGCAAAAATCCAATTGTTTTAAATAAAGAAGTAAAAGGGCATGTCGCAAACCGTTTACAGGCTGCGCTATGGCGAGAAGCCTTTTCACTAGTTGAACAAGGCGTGTGCTCTGCTGAAGATGTCGATGTCGCGATTACCAGTGGGCCGGGTTTAAGATGGGCGCTCTTTGGTCCTTACATTAATATGCAGCTTGCCAACCAAAAGGGCTTTAAAGAAGCAATTCATCATTTAGGCCCGCCAATGACGGAATGGTGGAATGATATGCACGCATTTCAACATTCAGACGAGACAACAGAGTTATTAGAAGCACAAACCAACCAGCTATTAACACAATATAAAGATATCGATTTATATGAAACCAGAGATAAAGGTCTGGTCGATATCTTAAAGCTCAGACATAAATTAGATTTGGATTAAGTAGACAATTTATAGTCCTGCTATCTAATTGTGTTGAGGATTAGCTTTCTTATACTTCTATGAAATGCACAACTTTTAGTGCAGCTTTTTATTTTGTATTTTAAATCGCACTCAAATTGCCCAAGTTTAGTATTACTTTTAACCAAAAACGTAATACTAATCTGGCATGTCCTTTGCATAGTCTTAAGCAATCAAAAGTGATCTAGGGTTCCGATACTTACAGTATGTCTGGACCGAGAGTTCACGGTTCCTAGCGAACTACACGGAGGGATAAAAGCCCGGGAGGAAGTCTAAAACTATCCGACAGGAGTAGCTATGAACACTGCAAGTTATCATAACCATCAGGCGATTTGGACCGAACTTTTACCCGGTGGACATCATTGGTCAGGTCGTATTCAAAAAGGAACTATTCTTAGATTTACATCGCTAGGCGCTCAGGCAAATGTTTCTTTGTTTTGTGTAAATGCTGCCGATGTGCTTGAACGTTTTAACATGCCCGACAGTTTAAAAGGGCAACACACCGCCTATTTAAAAGCTTCCAATGTGCTGTATTCAGACCTTGGCCGTGTGATGGCTTCCATTGTTCATGATGACCATGGTTGGAACGATGCACTTTGTGGCCCGAGCCGACCTGAGCAAATTGAAAAGCAATTTGGTGCGCGTACATTTCAAGATGCCCGCAATGATATGTACCAAAACGGCTTAGACAGTTTACTCATTGAAATGTGTAAATACGGACTTGCCAGCCAAGACCTGAGTGCTGCGGTTAACCTATTTTCTAAAGTTGTGCCAGATGAAAACGGCGCTTTGTCTTATGTCAGTTCTGACAACACCAATCAAAGCATTGAATTGCGCTTTGAAATGGACTGCTTGATATTTTTATCTGCCGCGCCGCATGGTTTAGACACCAGCCCAATCTATCAACCTGCTGATATTCAACTCAGTCTATTTAAAGCCAACTCTCTAACAGACAGCGATATTTGTCGTGATGCGTGTTCGCAAAATCAGCGTGCGTTTCAAAACACAGCCCGCTACTACGCGCTTAGCAATATTTAAATCAGGAGAAGCATCATGACAGTTTTACAATCATTTGAAAAAGCAGTTTTAAATGAAGTTTGTCCTGCGGGTGAAGCGTGGATGTGCGAGGTTAAAAAGGGCCAATATTTTCGAATTATTGACCTTGAGGGAAACCAAGCGGTCGATACTTTGTTTATGAGTGCTGAAAACCCGACTGAGCGTTATAGCGCAATGGACACTTTGGCCATCAACCAACAAATATATCTAGAAAAGGGCACCAAGCTCTATAGTAACTTTGGCCGTCCAATTGCGGTTATTCATGATGATAACTGCGGGCGCCATGACACCATTGGCGGTGCCTGTTCATGTGAAAGTAATACAGTTCGCTATGCACATGAAACGTACCCTATGCATAGTTGCCGTAACAATTTTATGTATGCCTTGGCAAAACACCCGATTGCAAAAAAGCATGGCTTAAATGTCCGTCATATTGGCCCAAACATTAACTTTTTTATGAATGTGCCTGTTACACCAGACGGCCAGCTTAAATTTGATGACGGAATTTCAGGCCCGGGTAAATATGTCGAAGTTCGGGCAGAAATGGATTTGATTGTTTTAATTTCTAATTGCCCTCAGCTGAATAATCCATGTAATGCCTATAACCCAACCAAAATTCAACTGGTTGTCCGTGAAGCGGAAGGGGTGTAAGCATGTTTAAAAAAGTTCTGATTGCTAACCGCGGTGCAATTGCCTGTCGCGTAATTCGCACCCTTAAGAAACTCGGGATCGCTTCGGTGGCTGTTTACTCCGAAGCCGACCGTGATTCGTTACACGTGACTTTGGCCGATGAAGCTTTCTTGATTGGACCTGCGCCTGCCCATCAAAGTTATTTAAATATTGAAAAAATCCTTGAAGTTGCAAAACAGTCGGGAGCAGAAGCCATTCACCCCGGTTATGGTTTTTTGTCTGAAAATGCCGAGTTTTGTGATTTGTGTGAAAGCCAAGGTATCGCTTTTATTGGACCAACTTCAAGCCAAATGCTCGATTTTGGTTTAAAACATACTGCACGTGAACTGGCTATTAAAAGCAATGTACCTTTACTTCCGGGTAGCTCATTACTTTCCGATGAAGCCAAGGCTTTGACCGAAGCTGCTCGTATTGGCTATCCGGTTATGCTGAAAAGTACCGCGGGTGGCGGTGGTATTGGTATGCGTCTGGTCTGGAATGAAACCGAGTTAAAAGATGCTTATCAAACCGTATCTTATTTAGCGCAGGTCAATTTTAAAGATGCAGGTTTATATTTAGAAAAATTTGTACAACATGCACGCCATATCGAAGTACAAATTTTTGGTGATGGGAAAGGGCAAGTTTTAGCGTTGGGTGAGCGTGATTGTTCGGTACAACGCCGTAATCAGAAAGTGATTGAAGAAACACCCGCACCACATTTAAATGAACAGCAACGTGACTACCTTCAAAAAGTTGCGATTCAACTCATGCAGTCGGTGAACTATCGTTCGGCAGGTACGGTTGAGTTTGTCATGGACACCGAAACCCAAGAGTTTTATTTCTTGGAGGTCAACACGCGTTTGCAAGTCGAGCACGGCGTGACTGAGCAAGTGTTTGGTGTCGACTTAGTCGAGTGGATGGTTACTTTAGCAAGCGGTGACTGGTCAGCACCCACTGAACAGTTAGAGCCAACAGGACATTCCATTCAAGTTCGTCTCTATGCCGAAGACCCAATTAAACAGTTCCAACCCAGTGCGGGCTTACTCACGCATGTTAAATTTGATCCGCAAGCCCGAGTCGAAACATGGGTTGAAACAGGTTCAACGGTGTCGTCTTTTTATGACCCAATGATTGCCAAAATCATTGTGACTGCTGCAACACGGGAGCAAGCCATACAGGCAATGAGTGCTAGTCTTGCCAACACGCAAGTCGCAGGGATTGAAACCAATCTGGAATATTTGCAAAATATTATTGCTTGCGATGTATTTGCTTTGGGTACTCAAACCACCCGATTTTTAAATACGTTTGAATGGAAAACTCAAAAAATTGAGGTGTTGCAGGCAGGTATTCAAACTGCCATTCAAGATGTAACAGGCCGATTAGGTTATTGGGATGTTGGTGTGCCACCATCAGGTGCTATCGACCCACTCAGTTTAACTGTGGCAAACCAGCTTTTAGCCAATGAACCAAATACCGCAGGGCTTGAATGCACCTTGCAAGGGCCGACCTTAAAGTTTCACTGCGATAGCCAAATTGTCATTACAGGCGGTGATATGCCGTCAAAACTTGATGGTGAACTTGTGCCGATGTGGCAAACCATCAATGTAAAAAAAGGGCAAGTTTTAAAATGTGGGATTATCCGTTCAGGTTGCCGTAGCTATATAGGCGTTAAAGGTGGTTTCGATGTTCCTGACTACTTAGGGTCACAGGCAACTTTTACTTTGGGGCAGTTTGGTGGGCACGCAGGCCGTAATTTATTAATTGGCGATATGCTGCCGATTACTGAATATTCCGCTCAATCGACCACAGCTTTAGCTCAAGCACAAATTCCTAGCTTTACCCAAAACTGGGAAATTGCAGTCATGTATGGCCCACATGGCGCACCAGATTTTTTCACCAAACAAGATATTGATACCTTCTTTTCCAACGAGTTTGAAATTCACTATAACTCAAGCCGTACAGGCATTCGCTTAATTGGTCCAAAACCTGAGTGGGCACGTGAAGACGGCGGTGAGGCAGGCTTACATCCATCCAATATTCATGATAATGCTTATGCGATTGGGGCAATTGATTTTACGGGCGATATGCCGATTATTTTGGGTCCAGATGGTCCGAGCTTAGGTGGTTTTGTTTGCCCTGCGGTAGTCATTCATTCCGAGCTTTGGAAAATCGGGCAGCTTAAAGCAGGCGATAAAGTCAAATTTGTGCCTGTGAGTTATGCGCAAGCAAAAGCACTCGATCAAAAATATCATCAAAGCTTAACTGCGGCTGATACAACTCAGATCGATTTTAACCCAGCCATTCAAGTAGAACCCGACACTTTAAAAGATGCAGTTTTGGCAACTTTAGACGGTAAAGCTGACTTACCAAGCGTGACCTATCGACCAGCAGGAAATAGCTATTTGTTGGTGGAATATGGTGAGTTAGTACTCGATTTAAATTTACGCTTCCGTATTCATGCGCTCATGCAATGGGTCAAAGATCAAAACATTCAGGGTATTATCGATTTAACACCGGGTATTCGTTCACTACAAATTCATTTTGATTCAATTCAACTCGATCAACTGGAGCTTTTACAGAAACTTCAACAAGCAGAAGCCGAGTTACCCGATATTCAAAATATGCAGGTGCCTTCACGGACTGTCTATTTGCCTTTGGCTTGGGAAGATTCACAAACTCAACTTGCCACCGAGCGCTACACACAAATTGTTCGTCCAGATGCACCGTGGTGCCCAGATAACGTCGAGTTTATTCGCCGTATTAATGGCTTAGCTTCTAAGCAAGCGGTTAAAGATGTGGTCTATAGTGCGAACTATTTGGTGATGGGTTTAGGCGATGTGTATTTAGGTGCACCCGTTGCGACGCCGCTCGATCCACGCCAACGTTTAGTCACCACAAAATATAACCCTGCGCGAACTTGGACACCTGAAAATGCGGTCGGCATTGGCGGTGCGTATATGTGTGTGTACGGTATGGAAGGGCCGGGTGGTTACCAGTTTGTTGGTCGTACCACTCAAATGTGGAGTCGTTATCGTAAAAATGCCGACTTCGAAGATGGCAAACCGTGGTTATTACGCTTTTTTGACCAAGTTAAGTTTTATGAAGTTTCTGAGGCTGAACTTCTGCAAATGCGAGAAGACTTTAAGGCAGGCCGGCTACAACTTCGTATTGAAGATGGTGTACTCAACCTAAAAGAATACAACGAATTTTTAAAAACACATCAAGACAGCATTCAAGCCTTTAAAGACACACAGCAAGCTAACTTTGAGGCTGAACGTCGCCGTTGGCATGAAGCGGGCTTGCAAGAATATATTTCTGAAAGTCTAGATGCTGTTGATGAAGGCGAAACCGTGGTTATTCCTGAAGGCGGCTGTGCAATCGAATCACACATGCCGGGCTCAATCTGGAAAATCGAATGTGTATCGGGAGATATTGTTGAAGAAGGTGCAACCCTTGCAGTGATTGAGGCAATGAAAATTGAAATTCCAATTATTGCACCCGAACGGATGAAGGTAGAAACCATTACTATTGAAAAAGGGCAAACTGTAAAAACAGGACAAGTGCTATTTACCTTGGCACCTGTGGCCTAAATTAAAAAGAGAGCATCAATATCGATGCTCTCTTTAAATCTTATGCTTCAGATAAATGCTTTAATACTTTATGACTATGTTCAACCGCTTCTAATTTAATTTTCGACTCTGGGTTACCTGATAAAGGCGAAACGTCATAAAGCAAGTAAGTCGCGCTTAACTGCATTTGCGTATATTGAATTGAATATTGAACCGCTTTTAAAAAGCTATCGATTAAGTTTTCTTGGTCGTTCACCATGTTGGCTTCTGTTTGGCCGACCGTCATACTAATAATGACTTTTTTGTCTTTTAATTTATCGCCCTGAGAGCCATAGGCAAACTGATAAGTAAAAACTTCATCAAACCATAATTTCAAAATTGCCGGCATATTAAACCAGAACATTGGATATTGCAGGATGATCGTGTCATGGCGTAACAAGGCTTCTTGTTCGGCACTCACGTCAATTTGATAGTCTGGATAAAGTTGAAAAATATCTCGTACTTCAAGGTCCGGATAGGTTTTTATAAGTTCATTCACTATCGTTTTATTTGCAATAGATTGAGCGTAGTAGGGATGGGCCAAAATAAGTAAAGCCATGAGAGTACCTTTAAACTATAAAAATAATAGTCACTATAATTTTTATAGTATTGGCGTACAATAACTATCAAAGTTGATAGGTAGCGTTAAAAATGTCAAATACTGAAAATACATGTGAAGTCACAGTAAATGGAAAAACTTATCCATGTCATATCAGTATGGCGATGGACTTGGTGGGTGGAAAATGGAAATGCGTGATTTTGTATTATTTAAAAGATGGGCCAAAACGCTTTAATGAAATCAAGCAACTCATTCCTACAATTACTGAAATGACATTAAGTCTTCAACTCAAGCAGTTAGAGCAAAGCGGTTTAATCTCTAGAACGGTTTATGGTGAAAAAGCACCGATCAAAGTTGTCTATGAAATGACAGATTTTGGAAAAACTTTTAGGCCAGTTTTAGATTCTTTATATGTATGGGCTCATAGTTTGATTAGTCTATCTGAAGATTAAAAATTAAATTATTAAATAGATTAGACTGTATTAATTATATTCAATATTATACTTCAAGAATAAAAAGGAAATTATTATGAAGAGAATTTTATTACTATCATTTCTATTTTTTTATTTGCTTATGCCAGCTTACGCTCAGGAAGTAAAATATAAAAATATTGTAGTTAATCTAAAAGATCAGTGGGATATTAGCAAAGGTCAAAATGAAGAGCTAATTGCAATAAAACAAGCGAGTAAACAGGCAGTTATAATTTCGATATATTATCCCAAAGGTATAGAAGAGGGTATGCAATATCTGGTTGCTTCGCTACAAATTCCGAAACAAGGACTAGTGAAAATGAAAGGGGTAACATTGGTTAATGAGGATATTAATATTCCATTGAGTAGTGGTATGAATTATCAAGCTAATGTATTTACAACCAACTTTGATAAACGTTTTCTTATCAGTGCTTCATCAGGTACTAATGCTGGAGTTATCTTAGTGACATATGAAGGCGAAGGTAATGATACAAATAAAGCGATTAATGATTTTAAAAGTTTAATAAATAATATAAAGATAGAGGCTCCTAAAGATGGATTCCTTTTTAATCAGAATGATTTATTGAAACATAACTAAGGATTAAAAGAGATAGCCCCATCCCTGTGCATGGGGCTTTTTTTTGCCCAAAAATCACTCATAAATATCCATAAAGCCTATCAAAACGACGCTTAAAAACTGGCACATTTTCTGCATCTCTTATCAGTAATACAAAAACTGAATTTGGTAATACCAAGCTAGAGGTGCGATATGAACGATGTAAAACCTGTGGTTCAACCAAAGCCAACTTTAAAAGCCTTTTTAGTCGAATTGCTCAGCGTACGTGCAGGCGTATATATCAAGCAAAACAATCAGCCGCCTAAAACAAAAGGATAAGACTGTGGCAAAACAAAAGTTGGCTCGAATCAGTATTACCGTACCTGAAACGACACTTAACGCACTCGATCAAAAAATTGTCGAGCAGAACTATGAAAGTCGCTCGCAAGCCATAGTCGACATGATTAATAAACACCTGATTGCAGAGCAAGCACAGGCTAATGAAGTCATGGTAGGCACGTTGACGCTGCTTTATGACGCTAGCCAAATGACCTTGCGTAATCAATTGGTCGATTTACAACAACAGTTTTTAGCACAGGTGATTAGTTCACTTCATATCCAGCTCGACCAACAAAAGATATTGCAAGTCATGTTAATGCAGGGCGCAAGTTCTGAACTCAGACAAATTAGCCAGCAATTTATTGTGTTGAAAGGGGTGATTAAAGGGCATTTAGAACTGATGGATGCCGTCATGCCGCCTATACAGCAAAATGACTAAATGAGGAGTAGCGTGTTGAAAAATTTATGGACAATTCAAGACTGGAAAACAGCATATCAAAACGGGCAAATCCATCTTGCAGATCTGATTGGCTACGTTGCAGAAATTAAAAATGATGATAATGCGTGGATTGAAATTGCATCGAACGAGCAGATTCAATCGCAAATTGATATTTTAAAAGACCAGAATATTGCTGACTTACCTTTATATGGTGTGCCATTTGCAGTTAAAGACAACATTGATGTCGCTGGCTTTCACACGACTGCTGCCTGTAAAGAGATTCAATATTTAGCTAAGCAAGACGCTGCCGTAGTTGCCAAGCTAAAAAAAGCAGGGGCGATTGTGGTTGGAAAAACCAACCTCGATCAGTTTGCAACGGGGCTGGTTGGTGTTCGCTCTCCATACGGTGCAGTAAAAAATAGTTTTAACCCTGAATATATTAGCGGTGGGTCAAGCTCTGGTTCTTCAGTAGTGGTTGCCAATGGTATTGTGCCTTTTAGTTTGGGGACAGACACGGCGGGGTCAGGGCGTGTACCTGCGGGTCATAACAATATTGTGGGCCTTAAACCGACAAAGGGCTGGTTTTCTACCACAGGTTTAATTCCTGCATGTCGAACCATTGATGTCATTTCTATTTTTGCGCTGCATATTGATGATGCGTGGACCATTGCGAATTTAATGCAGGGCTATGATGAAACAGATGAATATTCACGAGCACATCCAGCTAATGTACCGACTCAATTTTCTAAACGAAAAATAGCTATTCCAGCTCAGCTTGAGTTTTATGGTGATCTTGAATCTGAAAAAGCCTTTTTGGTGGCAATTGAGCGCGTAAAAAAACTGGGCTATGAAGTTGAGAGTATTGATTTCAGCGCGTTTAATGAGCTTGCTGCCGCACTGTATAACGATGCATGGGTGGCAGAAAGAACTGTCGCTGTTGAACGCATGACAACACGTGAAAAGGCTCATCCAGTCATTGCCCAGATTATTGCGCAGGCAGATAAATTCAAGGCAACAGATGCACTTCAAGCCGAATATAACCGCGCCGTGCTTGCTCGAAAAATTAACTCGGCATTACAACCTTTTGATGCCTTGATGGTTCCGACAGCGCCAACCATTTACACCATTGCCGAAGTTGAAGCCGACCCGTTGACTAAAAATGCGCATATGGGGGCTTATACCAACTTTGTCAATTTTGCCGATCTTTCTGCTTTAGCTTTACCAAATGTACTTCGTGAAGATGGCCTACCAAGCGGCGTAACCTTTATTGCACCAGCTTGGCACGATCAGGCACTCGCCAATTTTGCGCAGCTTTGGCAAGCCGAAACATCGCTGAGTTTAGGTAAATCAACTCAACATTATCAAAAAAGTATAAACATCCAGTCGAATCATTCAGTGCAACTAGCTGTGGTGGGAGCGCACTTAACAGGCATGCCGCTTAATTTTCAGCTCACTAGTCGCAATGCCACTTTGCTTAAGAAAACCCAGACCGCAGAGACTTATAAACTCTTTGCCTTAAAAAATACCACACCACCAAAACCGGGGCTGCAATGCGACGCGACAGGTACGTCAATTGACGTCGAAGTGTGGGATGTTCCCTTAGCAAATTTTGGAGCTATTGTGGCTGAAGTGCCTGCACCACTTGGTATTGGGAACCTGAAACTAAAAGATGGAACATGGGTCAAAGGCTTTATTTGCGAAGCGTATGCCATTCAAGATGCAACCGATATTAGCCATTTTGGAGGCTGGCGAGCTTATATACAGTCACTCAATCAAAACGCTCAAAGTGTTGTTAGTAAAAATGTTGGGGAAGTTTCTATATGATTAAAAAAGCGTTGTTATCCGTATCTATTTTATCGGCAGTTGTATTGGGTGGGTGTGACAATACCGCTAAAGTGCCTGAGGCTAAACAAGACACTCAGGCATCCACAAATACAAAACCAATTACCATTGGATATAGCGATTGGCCAGGCTGGGTGGCTTGGCAAGTGGCTATTGAGAAAGGCTGGTTAAAAGAAGCAGGGCTAAATGTAGAGTTTAAATGGTTTGATTATTCGGCTTCTCTTTCAGCTTTTTCGGCAAATCAGCTCGATGCTGTGTTGGTCACCAATGGCGATAACTTGGTAACTGCTTCGGGTGGTACTCAAGGCATGATGATCATGGCAACAGATTATTCTGCGGGCAATGATGTCATTATTGCAAAAGAGGGTATTAACACCATTCAAGACTTAAAAGGAAAATCAA
Source organism: Acinetobacter sp. WU_MDCI_Abxc222 (assembly GCF_025514755.1). NCBI lineage: Bacteria > Pseudomonadati > Pseudomonadota > Gammaproteobacteria > Moraxellales > Moraxellaceae > Acinetobacter > Acinetobacter sp. WU_MDCI_Abxc222. The sequence goes on along the minus strand of NZ_JAHPVG010000001.1, from coordinate 609,404 downwards.
TCGGCGTCGAAAAAGGCTTGGTTGATCATCTTTTATTGGCAACTGCTTTAACTGACCATAACATTAAAGCGAATGAGGTAACGTTGGTAAATTCAGCGACGAACCAATTACCTCAAGTGTTTAATAGCCCCGATATTTCTGCGATTGCTGTTTGGCAACCTGTTGCAGGTCAGGCGTTAAAAGCAGTGGCAGGCTCTAAAATTATCTATACCTCTAAAGACAAGCCGGGTTTAATTTACGACACCTTAACAGTCAACATGAGCCACTTAACTGCTCATCAAGAGGAATGGAAAAAAATCATTCAAGTGTGGGATAAAACCGTTAAATATATTAATGACCCTGCAACTCATGCCGATGCGGTTAAAATCATGGCAAACCGTTCAGGGGTTGATCCAAAGCAATATGAGTTGATGGTCAGCGGTACGCATTTATTAGATATCAGTGCCAATAAAAAAGTATTTGCTAAATCTCAAGGCTTTGACTCAATTTATGGCTCTAGCTATCACGTCAATAAATTTAATGTCGAAAATGGTATTTATAAAACTGAACAAAATGTAGATGGGCTGATTTATCCGACACTCATAGAACAACTCAAATAAGCTCCATAAAGCAAAAAGCCCAAGTTGAACTTGGGCTTTTTTGTGTCTGATTTATTTTTCTGTACTGACTTGAGTCATACGCGGTATTTTTGGTAAGTCTTGCAACGCAGGGTCAAGCTCATCTTCTTCAGCATGTACCAGATAATCAACTCGTGAACGGAGCTGTTTGAACTCAGGTGTACTCATTAAATCGAGTGAGCGTGGGCGGGGTAAATTAACTTCAATAATTTCCTTAATTTCACCGGGGTTGGCTTTAAGTGCCACAATTCGGTCTGCCAGTAAAATAGCCTCATCCATGTCATGGGTCACAAAAATAATGGTGATATCAATGTTTTGCCATAAATCCATCAAGTGCTTTTGCATTTTTTGACGGGTGTGTGGGTCGAGCGCACCAAAAGGTTCATCCATGAGTAAAATTTTAGGTTGATTAACCAAGGCTCTAGCAATCGCAACCCGCTGTTTCATGCCGCCAGAAAGTTGATGTGGATACTGATTTTCATATTTTTCTAAACCAATAATATTGATCCATTCGCGTGCTTGAGCTTCGGCTGTCATTTGGCTAGCCCCACGCATTTGCGGACCAAACATCACATTTTCTTTTACAGTTTTCCAAGGGAAAAGGGTATAACCCTGAAATACCATGCCGCGTTCAGGGCATGGATCTGTAATGCATTCGCCGTCTACTAAAACTTCTCCACTATGGTATGGGTCTAAACCTGCGATAACACGGCTCAGTGTTGACTTACCGCAGCCAGAAGGGCCAATCACACAAATAAATTCTCTTTTATGAATTTTTAAATCGAGCTTATTTAAAACAGTGCGTTCGTTTTGACCATGCTTAAAAACTTGGCTCAGTTGTTTAGCTTCCAAAATCACAGGACGTTCATAAATTTTTTGAAAGTATTCATGCGCGTTAAATGTTGAATCGTTCATTATTTTGCTCCTACTTTCCAAGTGAACATCCGCTCACCTAACTTCATTAATACCCAATCACAAACCAGACCAATCACACCAATAATCAAAATAGCCGCATAGACGTTGTCAAAGTTCTGATAGCGAGCCTGTTGAGTAATGAACCACGTAATACCCGAGGTTGTACCAATCAACTCTGAAACAATTAAGTAGGTCCAAGCCCAGCCCAGTAACACACGTAAATCACGGTAAATATCAGGTAAGGCCGCAGGAATCACCACATGAAATAAACTTTTGAGTTTATTGGTACCAAGCGTATAGCCAGCTTCAATTAAGCTTCGATCTACCATTCGGGTGGTATTGGCAATAATGAGAATTTGCTGAAAAAGAGTACCAATCACAATAATGGCAATTTTAGGTGCGTCATTAATCCCTAAAATTGCTACTGCAAGTGCACCAAAGGCGGGAGCGGGTAAGTAACGGAAAAATTCGACAAACGGTTCTGTTAACAGGGATATTCGCTTAGAAAAACCACACAAAATACCCAGTGGAATCCCAATCAATGAAGAGATAAAAAAAGCTGAAAATACCAGTTTAATACTGTGCCATAAACTTTGATGAAACCATGGTGAATCAGGTTGTTCTGGTGGTGTTGTAAATGCGGTGACCAAAGCCTTAGCGACTTCATGGGGAGCGGGTAAATAAATCGGATTAACCAAAATACCTTGTGGTGGTGCAGAATTTCGCTTGACTGCATTTTGTGCTTCGAGATAGAACACATTTTTATCAATGCGACTTCCTACTTGTAAGTAAGAAACACTTCCCGAACTCGTGATTTGTACTTGAGGATGCCAAACAAAAGGTAAGTAACTGATTGCGCACCAAAGACATATTGGAATCACGAAAGAACAAATACTGAGAATCAGCTTGTTCTTTCGCGTAAATTCCTTTGCAACATAACCCATATCGAGAGCTCCCCATTTTGATCAGTATTACGATTTTCATAAAACGTAATATTGTTAAGCAAAATAGGTGCCATCTTTAAGGTGCTCTACATGACTTAAGACGAGGGAACAAAAGTTTCATGTAAATACACCCAATAACATTTTTTATCTTCTATTTTAATGCAGGCCGTAGAGGTACGCACTGTCTCGGTTTCATCAGTTTGCTGATGTTCCTGATATTGCACCCAACAATAATTTTCAAATTCGTATAAAGCTGTACTCTTAATAATGGTGATTTTTAAAGAGGGTTTCTTTCCAATATTTTGACTAAATAAGCTTTTAACTTCGGCTAAACCAATACTCTGACCTTGAACCGTTACCATCTTAAAATTTTGATCAAAGCTATCTAAAAGCGGGCTCAGACTTTGCTCTGCATTTTTTCCTGTAAATACATTTTCTATTAAAATATGTAGGTCAATGACACTTTGAATGGCTTGATCCATTTGATTAGACATGGGTTTTCTCCTTTAAAACGGGAATGAGTGAAAGTAAACAGAGCAAAGCTGCAATTAAAAAAGTATGTTGATAACGAAGCAAATCGCTTGAGCTAGACATCAAGTTATATATCGAAATGAGAACAACAGTACCGACACTAAATGAAACTTGTCGATTAATATTCCACAGCACACTTCCTTGTAATAAATCTTGGCCTGAAAAATCAATCAATGAGCTAATTTGGGCAATGTTGGCACTTAAGCCCCCTCCCATACCCATCAATAAATAAGAAATCACTAAAAAGCTTACAGGGCTTGTGTTTGAAATACAAAACAAAAGAAATATGCCAAAGCTATGTAGGGTTATTCCAATAATAAGAAGAGACTTTTTTCCTAACCGTTGATAGAGCAGACCACCACTAATCATGGCAGTGAGTGCCCCAGTTGCATAGAGCAACATGAATAAACCAGTTTGTTTTGCGTTAAAGCCGAAATTAAGCTGTAAATTAAAAATATTGAGTAAATTAACGCCTGTAAAAATACCCGGAACGGCGTAATAGACAATAAATGCATTACGTAAATTTTTATTTTTTAATAACTCAAGATTAAGAACAGGATGGCAAATGTTTTTCGCATGTCGAATATAAAAAATAAGCATTCCGACTGAAATTAGAAAACTAGTTATAGCGAATGAGGCGTTATGGTAATCACTATAAAATGAAAAGGAGAGTAACAAACATAACAGACTTATATTAAAAATAACTAACCCTTTTATGTCTGGTTTTTCACTCGACACATTCTCTGTTTTTTTAATCCAGAACCATGCTAGGGCTGATGCAAGTAAAGAAAAAGGAAGGTTAGATAAGAATACCCATCGCCAATTCAATGAATCAATAATCACACCGCCAATCGCAGGTGAAAATGCAGGGGCAATAAGCGCAATTGCCATAATCATGGTAGAAATACGTTGGCGTTCTTGGTTCGGGAATAAGGCATATACGAGTGCTTGCCCGACTGGAATTAATAAACCTCCAGCTACGCCTTGAATAAATCGCCAAAAAATTAAGCTATAAATCGATTCACTAAAGCCAATAAAGCAAATGCTTATCGAGAATAAAAGCATCGAATAACACAATAACTTTTGGTTCCCAAGTTTGGTGGCTAACCATAAACTCATGGGCATAATTAAAATGAGGCCGAGAATATACGCATTTGTTACCCAAGCGACCATGGATGGGCTAACTGAAAATGACGATGCAATATTAGGCAATGCAATTGCGGACATAAAAATGTTGATGCAATCAATAAAGAACCCAACTAAAAACACTGTCGCTATTTTATATCGATAAGACATACCTACCTCCGTGCAGGCAGGGTAAGATCTAGCTCTTTTATTGTCGATTCAAGCGAAGTAAAATCATTGTTTGATAATTTTAAACAATTGGCTTAATTGTGCAAAAAAACCTCAAGCAAATTACCAGTTTTTTACAAGTCGTTGATTCTGGCTCTTTTACCAAGGCTGCTGAAATTTTAGGCTTAAGCCGATCAATGGTGAGTATCGATATAAAACAATTAGAAAAGCAGCTCAATACAAGCCTATTAATTCGTAACACCCGTAATATTGCATTAACTGAAATTGGTCAGCATTTTTATGAAGATTTTAAACAAATCCAACTTCAGATTGATGAGGCATTTGAGCGAAGCCAACACTTAGGCACAAGCATTACAGGCACTTTACGGTTTTCGTCTACCAATGAATTTGGCCAACGTTTCATTTTGCCTTTACTTCCTGAGTTTTGTCGGCTTTATCCACATTTACGTTTACAGTATTCTTTTAATTCATCTCTCGATGATTTAGTGACTGAAAAATTAGATCTGGTTATTCGACTAGGGAATTTAAAAAACTCATCTCTAAAAACTCGAAAAATTGGGGAATATCCAATTTATATTGTTGCTACTCCACAATTTATACAAAACCATCCCGTAGAAAATATATCTGATTTAGCAAATGTTCCGTGGATTGGTCACACATTATTGAACTGGCAAGATTCACAATATATTTTGGAAAATAGTTTAGGTGAGCAATATTCATTACCTTTTATTCGAAGTCAGTATGAATCAAACTCGGTAACAGCCATTCATCAAATGGCTCTCTCATCTTTAGGTATTGCGATTTGCCCAGCATGGTTAGTTGATGAAGATATTCAACAAAACCGGTTAATTCGATTATTTCCCGATTTCTCATTACCGCTACAAAATATTCAATTACTTTATCCTAATACTTCTAATTTATCGGCCAAAACGAGAGCATTTATAGACTTTTTAGTAGCCCGTCTTTCTTTTAGATAAGCTAAAAAGTATGTAAGTCATGGAAGATAAGCTATTTTATATAAATAGACAATTCTGTCTGTTTTTTATAAAATATCGATGATTATGACTCAGTTTTTATAATAATGATGTCCCATAAAATATTTCAAATTTTAGATAGTTTAGGGTTGGTCGCACAGAACCGCGTTCTTCATGTGCAATTTTCCAACGCATCATTAAACAATCAAGTCTTCTTACAACGCATTGAGGGCGAACATACCCTCAACCAAGGTAGCGTTGCTGAGTTACTGTGTCTGTCGACAAACGCGCACATTGCATTAAAACAATTTATTGGCTGTCAGGTTGCCGTAGATCAAGTCACCGATACAGGCCAGTTCTTTAGAACCACGGGCATTATTACCGAAGCCAGCCAAGGGCAAAGTGATGGCTCACTCACCATTTATAATTTAAGTTTAAAAGACCCAACTGCACTCTGGCATAAACGCCGTAATAGCCGCGTGTTTATGAACAAAAGCGTGCGCGATATTAGCGAAATTCTGTTTAAAGAATGGCAGGGCAAAAGCCCACTGTTTGCTTCAAGCTTAACACTTGATACATCTGGCTTAACCAAAGACTACGATGTGCGTCCATTTGTGATGCAGTCAAACGAAAGCGATTATGACTTTTTAACCCGTTTGTGGCGTAGCGAAGGCATTAACTGGTTAGTCGATGAATCGCAACTTTTGGTCGATGACCCGAATGCTTCCATTCAGCCACAAGTGTTACGTTTGATTGACGATAACCAAAATTATCAGGCGCTTGAACGTCGTAGCCTCCGCTACCAACGCAGCAGTGCCACAGAACAGTTCGATACCATTACCCAAGTTAAAGCTGAGCGTCGCTTACAACCAACCTCGGTTCATGTGCAACGCTGGCAAGCTGATGCCCTACAACAAGAAGAAGGCAGTGGCAGCGTACAAGGCACCCAAAAGCATAGCGAACACTATGACAACGCTAGCTTAAACCTTGAAGATGCATGGCACGTTAGCCCCGCTTGGATGCAGGACTTAAACGGTGAAGACCAAGCCACAGCTTCAGGTAATAGCCAGATTGAACAGCTTAACCAGCACATCAATGCTTATCATCACCTGAATTCTAAACAGTTTACGGTTTCAGGTAACGTCCGTGATGCACAGGTCGGTTACTGGTTTGAACTGAATGACCATCCTGAACTCGACCAACATGACAGTGCCGATAAAGAATTCTTAATCTTAAGTAAGCACTACTATAACCAGAATAATTTACCGAAAGAATTACAACAGCAACTTGAGCGCTTATTACCAAAAGACAAGCTCATGGCCGCCCAACTCGACAGCCAAAACCCTGAGCAGCGTCACTTTGCTGAGCTGAACGTGGTTCGTCGCAACATTAAAGCTGTCCCTGAATATAGCCCACTAGAACACCGACCAGCAGCTTACCCGCAGCGCGCTAGAGTGGTGGGGCTGGAAGGTGAAAGCATTCATGTAGACCAATGGGGACGCATTAAAGTCCGATTCCTGTTTACCCGAGCTGATGACCATAGCCATGACGGTGGAGCAGGCAGTAACGATAATGACACCGACTCGGCTTGGGTCGATGTACTCACTCCTTGGGCAGGGGCAGGTTATGGCGCACGCTTCTTACCACGTGTGGGTGAGATCGTGGTGATCGACTTCTTTGACGGCAATATTGACCGCCCGTTTGTGGTGGGACGCATTCATGAAGCCGAACGTCACCCAACCCAGTTTGACCAGAAAGGCCAACTACCTGACACTAAAAAACTGAGCGGTATCCGCTCAGAAGAAGTCGACGGTAAAGGCTTTAACCAACTCCGCTTTGATGACACGACAGGCCAGATCAGTGCCCAGCTCCAAAGTAGTCATGCGGCCAGCCAGCTTAACTTGGGTAACTTAAGCCATCCAAAAGACAAAGCCGAAAGTGATGGTCGTGGTGAAGGTTTTGAGCTACGAACAGACCAGTGGGGGGCAGTCAGAGCAGGCAGCGGCTTACTCGTTAGTACCCATAAACAGGACCAAGCTCAAGGTGTACATCTTGATGCAAATGAGGCCAAACAACAAATAGAAGGCGGCCTTAGCAATGCCAAGGCACTCAGTGAAGTTGCTAAAAACCAGCAAACTGATCCATTGGAAGTTCTTGAGAACCTAAAAACGTTCATAGAACAAATTGAAGAAAAAGATCAAGACAAAGCTGCCGCTTTTAAGCAAGCCTTGATGATATTAACTGCACCTAACAGTATCGCTTTAGCCAGTAATGAAGACATTCACCTCAGCGCAGATGCTCAGTTAAGCCAAACTGCTGGTGATAGCATTAACCTGACCACTCAAAAGAACCTGATTGCACACGCCCAAAATAAAATCAGCCTTTTTGCGGCTCAAGCAGGCGCAAGACTCTATGCAGGCAAAGGCAAAGTCGAAATACAAGCACAAGGCGATGGAGCAGATTTGATTGCCCGTAAAGCTGTGCAGATTATTTCAACAGAAGACAAAATTGAAATTAGTGCTTCTAAAGAAATCGTTATCACGGCGGGTGGATCTCAAATCAAGATTAATGGCTCGGGAATTTTCCCTGTCACTGGTGGCAAGTTTGAGGTAAAAGCTGGGCAGCATTTATTTATGGGAGGAGGAAGTGCTTCCAATACTTTACCTGCTTTGCCAGTAATAGGAAAACATACGGGTTCAATAGAGCTTAATTATGTTTATGAAGATTTATCTCCTGTAAAACAAGCAACATACGAACTTTTATTTGAAGATGGTACCAGTAAAAAAGGTGTGTTGGATGTAAATGGTTACGCTAAAATTGACAATATCGAGTTAGGTAAGAAAGCTAAAGTTTTATATGGTGAAGATATTAGAGTTAAACCAGAACATTTTATAGATCTTTTGGAAAATCCTATTGCTGAGCAAAAAATACGTACTGAAGAAGATGTGTTATCTGCGAGGGCAACATTTTCTGATACATACAATGCTTATCTAAAAGATAATTTTTTTGATGATGAAATTGAAGAAATGCAAAATAGCAGCGAAATTATACATGACTACTATGATGATTATATTTTAGAAAATGAAATTACACCTGAGACAAAACCATATAAAGAAATGCATTCGCAAGATTTAACAGGTGATGAAGCTGAATCCGAGCGTAGTTATCAAGAAGGTGATATTTAATGGCGACTTTACCTTCTGTACCAGCAAAAGCAACTAAACAACCTGTAACACAAAGAGTAACACCTCAGCAGTTAAAAAAAGCAGATGATGATGTAGGGAAATGGTTTTTAGGCTTACTAGATGGGAGCGGTACGGGGCCTAGTCAAATTATTGTTACAGCAATTTTAGGATGTGTTCCGGTTGTAGGACAATTATTTGATTTACGTGATTTAATTAAGGGGATTATCTTAGTAGCCACAAATCCGGCTAATATAATGGGATGGGTAGATTTAGTCATAACTTTAATTGGATGTATTCCTGGATTTGGAGATGCATTCAAAGCAGGGTTTAAGCTTGCAAGAAGTGGTGCAAATGCAGAGCGTGTATTTGATGCTATGCGTAAATATGCCAAGATAGATCCTAAAAAAGCATTAAAAGAAATGGATTGGAATCAACTTAAAAACAAATGCCTTTCTTTACTCAATAAAATGATTGATGAATTTGTAGATGTTCTGGATTCTTGGTTGGCAAAACAAGTAATGGGTAGACCTAAAGTAAACGAAGTAATTCGTATGCTTCAACAAGTAAAAAAAGATGCTCCAAAATATATGAATTCTGCGTTTGCAGAAATTCAAAAAACAGTTAATCAAATGTTGAATATGCATCCCCCATTACCGAGTACAGCAGCAGCTAAGACCACACGTCAAGTTCCGCCTAGACAGACGACAGTTGCTGGGAAAGGAAAAAACTCATCTCAACAACCTTCAAATCATCAACGAGGTGGAGCACAGCAGCAAGTAAAAGACAAAGCTCCGACTGTTCAGAGTTCTGCTGCTAATAAAACAAAACGTAGTCAAGAAATTAGACAATCGAAAAAAAAGCGTTGGTCTACGGGGGTGCCTGCTGAGCATATTGTGGATTACTATTCAAAAGAAAGACGAAAAGGTTTACGTAAAATTAATGATAATGGACGTTTAATAGAAGAACATGATCGTTTAAAGCGTAATGCAGCCGGTGACCGAATACGTAAACAAGATATTAACCAAACTGGTATAGATCATTTGTGGTTTGGAAGCCATAAAGGTCGTAAATATTTGGTTGGTGAAACAAAGGGAAGCATTTTTGGTCATTTTGCTTTTTTAGCGGGAATGGCAGATTCTGATGCTAAGGCTATTGAAGGTAATCGGAGCGAGATTGGTAAAATTTTTGATGGAAAGACTGAGTACAATGAACAGTCAGGGTTAGGTAAAAGATCGACTAGTGCAGAAACTTCTATAAAAAATGAAGGGGCTCTAACTGGCAGTCAAGGGAAAGCTGGGCTAAGTGGTACTAAGTCTAAAGGTCGTCAGATGAGTCATCGATGGATATATTCATCATTAGAATCGGATAATACTATCCCTGCTTCACACAAAGACTATCTAACGGACTCTATTCAAAGTGCACGGGTAGGTAGGAAGAATCCAACTATATATAATCGAGAAATTTATATGGTTACAGGAAAACAATATGAACAACATGACCGCTCAAAAGGAAAATTACATAATATTCAGATGCCATTAATTTTTTTACCTGATAATATTTTACCTGAGTAATAGGGTTGCAGCATATGTTAAAAGTTTTGAATAAATCTGAATGGGATATAGTTAAACGTGAACCATACCAAAAATTTTCAGATTATCAAAAGCGATTGGATTTTAATCTTAAAAATATTCAAATAGGTTTAAATAATCTAGAGAATGATTTTGATCATGGACCTGATGATTATTATGTTGGGTTAATGAATGCTTCAAATGCTATTGCTCAGCTATCCCTTAAAAGTGTTTTTTTTAGTTATTCTGCTGGTCTAACAGTAGAAGAACTTGCTGACTTTTTTCCAAAGGTAGTGGAATATTGGCAGCTTTATGCAAAGCATCATATCAATTTTCATCAAAGTTCAGAATGTGATGGGCATTTAGTACCACATTTAGAACTGGTAACTGATGAATATTGGGAAGCTTTACAGTTAGTTTGTTTCTCTATTTTATTTGCTCAACCTGAGCATTTAAAAATAATTATGGAAATTTTGGCTTATGAAAATGATGAGCAAGATGCCTTACTAGATAAACTAGTTTCTCCATGGTTACCAGATCGGGAAATCTCGGAAGTCTATTTAAGACAACTTCCATATAGAAAGCTTGAAAAAGTATTTACGGCGGATGAAGCTGACCGTCCAGCTCTAATGTCAGCTTATATGGATGAGTGGTATGGTGCAAGTAAAAGAGAACCTTATCATGACCGTCATAAAAGTAGTCAGTTTCCGGGTTACTGGTCATTAGAGGCGGCAGCAATTACAGTTATTTTACGAATAGATGATAGTAGTTATCGAGATAAACCATACTATCCAAAAGACTTGGTTGATTATGCTAGAAGCCAGTATACAGTTCTAGATGAACATGGAAATATAGAGGGAGAAGCTAACCGTTTACGTTGTGAAGCTGGTGAACCTTGTCCTCAGTCTGGAGAATGGTATAGCCCAGCGAATGACATGCAAAAGCGTAATTTTAATCAGGGCGAAATTATGCCAGAAATTAAAGATAACTCTTGGGGCGAAACCATTTGGTATTTAGATCTAGAAAATTAATAATATTTTATTTTTTGATCTTTTAATATAGGGCCTATCTAACTGATGGGCTTTTTTATATCTGGAAACATGTCTATGATGAATTAAATAATCGAACTACAACCATCCGACCAGATGGACAGAAAGTAGATTGGCTGACTTACGGGAGTGGATATGTCTATGGCGTGGCTTTAAATGGTGAAGATGTTGTTAGCTTTGAACGTGATGATTTACATAGAGAGACATTACGCCACTATGCAAATGGACTTAGCCAACAACAACGTTATGATGAAGTCGGGCGCTTAACTCAGCAATTAATGTTGAATGGGCATGACAAAGGCTATCAGGCCCAAACTAAAAATAATGCCATCCAGCATACCAACCAATTGATTGAACGCTTATATCACTACGATAAAACAGGTGAGTTAACGCTCATTAAGGATACTCGTCGTGGGGCTATTCATTATAAATATGATCCTGTTGGGCGTTTATTGGAGGCAACTAGTAAACTTGGGAAAGAGACTTTTAATTTTGACCCGGCAAGTAATATTTTAGATCGATATAACAGTACCAAAGAGCAATCCGCACAGCACATTTCTAGTGAAAAAGGTTATAGCTATAACCGCTTAGTCAATAACGTCGTACAAGAATATCTTGACCAACAATATCAATATGATGCTTTTGGACAGCTGATTCGACAAAAGTCATCACAAGGTGATTTAAATCTTGAGTGGGATGTATTGGGACGTCTTGTCCGTAGCCGAAATAATCAATATACGGCAGAATATCGCTATGATGCTTTAGGTCGACGTATTCAAAAAAGAAGTAAGCATCACCATACAGGTCAAGAGCAGAACACTATTTATGGGTGGGATGGTGATACTTTAGCGTATGAATCTAGTGCTGATTTAACAAAACACTATTTCTACGAAAAAGATAGTTTCGTGCCTTTGTTACAAGCGGTGTATCATCACCCCATTGAGCTACATCAAACCCAAGACTGGACAGAAAAAACATATAGCATTTATAAAGACCCTCTTTGGAATACTGCAAAACAAAGCCAAGGTTTTGATGATGTATGGTTCTATCACTGCGACCATTTAGGCACACCGCAAGAAATGAGTAACCAGACAGGCGCCATTATCTGGAAAGCTCAATATAAAGCTTGGGGTGAATGTAAGCTAGAACAGGCTAACTCAGATTTCTTTGAAAAGTCAGAAATTATTAGCAATAATATCCGTTTCCAAGGTCAATATTTTGATGAGGAAACAGGACTTCATTACAACCGTTATCGTTATTATTCGCCGTATGTAGGTCGATTTATTAGTAAAGACCCGATTGGATTATTGGGTGGGTTTAATGTTTATGCTTATACTGCGAACCCCGTACAATGGATCGATCCATATGGATTAGCACCATGTAGTCTAGTTAGATATAAGCCAGATAAGGTAACACCTCAAGCTGGAAGTCGACAAGATGCTATTGATAGAGCTTGGTCTCTTGAGAAGCAGCTAATACAAACAACTGGAACAGGTACTAGGGATTGGAGTCAAGCTGAACTGGATACGATTCTTAGAACGCCAAGTGGTAGTGGTAAAGGTCAGCTCTCATCTGTTATGTCAAATCTTGGCTATACTGGTCATCACATTAACAGTGTTAAAAATAATGGAGCATTAGGCGAAAGTTGGAAAGGAGATCCGCGGAATATTGTTTTCTTGGAAAACCCTAAACATCCAAATAGTAGTCCTATGCCTAATGCATATAATGAGCATTTTCATTCAAAGCAAGGTCATCGAGGAAGTACGACTAATGTCTCCAGAGGAAGATTGATTGATAGACAAGCAATGATTAATCAGTTTAATAAAGGTTGTAGTATCTAATATTAGGATAGGTATCATGAATTTTAATGATTTATTAAAGAAAGTTGATGAATGTAATGAAATAATTTATGGTGAAAGATTCCTTATTAATCAGGTTAATTCTGTTAATGATGATCTGTTTAAAAGCTATTTAAGTTGTATTCCTGAAAATGATTTTAATATTGATTTAGGAGGGAATATAAATGATTTTTTAGGAAAAGATTCGTTAGATAATATTCAATATATGTTTGAAGATATATTCGAGGGGGAAAGTGCTACAGTATTCTTAACGCAACATGATGTAAATATCGTATACATAAATCATAATAGTGGCGAGATAGGGGCATGTATTTCAGGCGATGAATTACATATCATTGCTAAAAATTTATTTGATTTTTTTTCACAAATTAATATTGTGCAGAATTTAATTATTGACCTATATGACTCTAACCCTAGAGGTGAAAATAGAGGGTATAAAATAGGTTTTTTAGAAGAGTTAAAGAAAATTCTTATAAATGAAAAAGTATTGTTAGATGTAGAGTATTTTATAGAATTTTTTTATGGTTAAAGTGTAAGTAATATTCAAAAATAAGTAGTATTTCTAGATGTTTGTTTAGAAGTACTACTTTGAAATAAGATGTTTTAAAGGTTGGTCTGTGAATTTTTATACAATTTATCCGCCTGAATATATTGATAGATATTTTTCTTTTGACTTGAAAGGGAAGTAAGAAATTATTGTTGATTATTTTAAATTTGATTTAAGTGATAAGTTTTTAAAAAATCCTAGAATAAGTTTAGATTGTGATAATATTTTTTCTGATCGATTAAATGAGATGTTAGAAACTGATTTTTATTATTCATCTTCTGGAATTTTACTATTTTCAAAAAGATTTTTTAATGAAATGAAAGAAACTCTTGAAGATGATTGTGATTTCTATAAGTGCTCTGTGAGGAATGAAGAGGTAGATATTTATGCTATGTATATTAAGAGAAAAAACAATTTATTAAATGAGTATGACTTCATAAAAAAAGATCTTGTAACAGATGACTTTTTTATTGCTAGAGATACGGATAAACCTTATATCTATGTAGTAAGTCAAAAATTTGTGGATGCTATTAATAAATTTAAATTAAAAATGAATTTCTTAGAATACTAAAATATTAACAATTTTTAAAAGTGAATTAATAGCGTAAGTTTTTAATTCACTTTGTATCTTTATTACGTTTATTATCTTCATTCACTCTTGTATTCATATGGTTAAGTTTTTCTTTACAAAATAGACAGATGTTTCTGTATTTTATAAAATAATGCAAATCCTGACAAAGTTTTCATAAAAAAGATGTTATCTCATATACATAGAATCCTAGAAGATTTGGGTATCAGCTCGCAAAAACGCGTGCTTCATGTTCAGTTTTCTAATCCATCGTTGAATACTCAAGTCTTTTTACAAAGTATTGAAGGGCAGCATCAGCTAAATAAAGGACTGACTGCCGATTTATTTTGTCTTTCTATCAATGCCCAAATTTCATTAAAACAATTTATTGGTTGTCAGGTTGCAGTCGATCAAGTCACTGATCAGGGGCAATTATTTAGAACTACAGGAATTATTACAGAAGCCAGTCAGGGGCAGAGTGATGGTTCATTAACATTGTATAAACTGAGATTACAAGACCCGACCGCGCTATGGCATAAACGCCGAAATAGCCGTGTATTTATGAATAAAAGTGTACGGGACATTACGGAAGTTCTATTTACTGAGTGGCAGAACAAAAGCCCGTTGTTTGCTTCTGGTTTAACTTTGGATTTAAAAGGTCTAACCGAAGACTACGATGTTCGACCTTTTATAATGCAAAGTAATGAAACGGATTATGAGTTTTTAACTCGACTTTGGCGTAGTGAAGGCATTAACTGGTTAATTGATGAAGCTCAGTTGTTTGCCATTAATAGCTCAGTTGAGATTCAACCGCAAAAGTTACGTTTAATTGATAATAATGAATCATATTTAGCATTAGACCGAAGAAATATTCGTTATCACCGCAGTAGCGCAGTTGAACAACAAGACAGTATGACGAGTCTTGTGCCAACTCGAAGCTTGCAACCTACAGCCGTGCATGTACAACGCTGGCAGGCAGATGCTTTAAGTCAAGAAGAAGGCATGGGCAGTGTTCAGTCAAAGCATAGTCATAGTGCTGATCAGGATAATGCGAGTTTAAGTCTAGAACATGCATGGCATGTCAGCCCTGCTTGGATGCAAGATTTAAATGGGGAAGACCAAGCCACTGCATCGGGTCACCAGCAGCTAGAAAAACTCAATCAAAATCTATCTGATTATTATGCGTCTCAATCAAAATACTTTCATGCACAAACCACGGTACGTGATGCGCAAGTCGGTTATTGGTTTGAACTGAATGAACATCCAGAAATAGATACGCATAGCGGATCGGACAAAGAATTTCTGATTATTGGTAAAAGCTTTTATTTACAAAATAATTTGCCTAAAGATTTGCAACAGCAAATCAATCAACTTTTTAGTCAAAGCCAATGGCAAAACAATCAATCAGGGCCAAATGACCAAACCGAGCGTCAGGGTAATGAGCTCATCTTGTCGCGTAGAAATATTAAAACTGTTCCTGAGTATAACCCATTAGAGCACCGACCAGCAGCTTACCCGCAGCGCGCTAGAGTAGTGGGGCTGGAAGGTGAAAGCATTCATGTCGACCAGTGGGGACGTATTAAAGTTCGCTTCTTGTTTACCCGAACTGATGACCATAGGCATGACGGTGGAGCAGGAAGTAACGACAATGACACCGACTCGGTTTGGGTCGATGTGCTGACTCCATGGGCTGGCGCAGGTTATGGAGCACGTTTTTTGCCTCGCGTGGGTGAAATTGTAGTCATTGATTTCTTTGACGGTAATGTTGACCGCCCATTTGTGGTGGGCCGTATTCATGAAGCCGAGCGTCACCCAACGCAGTTCGATCAGAAAGGCCAATTACCCGACACTAAAAAGCTAAGCGGCATCCGCTCCGAAGAGGTTGATGGTAAAGGCTTTAACCAACTCTGTTTTGATGACACAACAGGGCAAATCAGTACCCAGCTGCAAAGCAGCCATGCAGCCAGCCAACTCAACTTGGGTAACTTTAGCCATCCAAAAGACAAGGCAGAGAGTGAAGGTCGTGGAGAAGGGTTTGAACTTAGAACAGATCAGTGGGGCGCGGTTCGAGCTGGTAGTGGCTTACTCGTTAGTACTCACAAACAGGATCAGGCTCAAGGTGTACACCTAGATGCAAATGAAGCAAAACAACAAATAGAGGGCAGCCTAAATAATGCCAAGGCACTCAGTAAAGTTGCTAAAAATCAGCAAACCGACCCGTTAGATATGCTTGAGAATATTCAGATTTTCTTAGAAGTTCTCAAACAAGAAGATCCTAAAAAAGCTGCTGAGTTTCAATCAGCAGTGATGCTGCTGGCATCTCCAAAAAGTATTGCTGTAAGTAGTAATGAAGATATACACCTTAGTGCAAATGGACAGCTCACTCAAAGTGCTGGTGACAGTATTAATCTCAGTACACAAAAAAATATAGTGGGTCATGCGAGTCAAAAAATAAGTCTGTTTGCCGCGCAAGAGGGTGCTCGGCTTTTTGCTGGTCAAGGTAAAGTTGAAATTCAGGCACAAGGTGATGCCTTAGATGTCATTGCTCGAAAAAGTGTACAGATTATTTCAACTGAAGACACGGTCTTTATTACTAGCCCAACTGAAATTAATCTGACAGCAAACGGATCTCAAGTTAAGCTGAATGGTTCAGGCATTTTCCCTATCACGGGTGGTAAGCTTGAGGTGAAGGCTGGGCAGCACTTGTTTATGGGGGGAGAAGAAGTTACTCCTCCTAAAAAGCAGGAAAATAAGCCTTATTATTTGACTTTTGAAATTACTGATTTAGATGGAAAGCCAGCGAAAAATGTAGAGTATATTGCATTTAGAATGGATGGTAGCCGGCAAAAGGGGCGAACTAATGCCCAAGGTTTAACTCAAAGATTTGAAACTGATGGCTCAGAACAAATTTCTATTCATATTAGTGATGAAAATGCTTCTAAATATAAACTAGCGGCAAAAGGTTAGAGATATAATGACTCCTTATACTACGTTTGAATATACAATAGTATTTTATAATCAAAGAAATAAAGAATTACCAAATGTAAAATACAGTATAATCTTTTTCTGTGAAGATGGGACGAAAGAGACTTATAAGGGTGCTACAAACCTAAAAGGACAAACAAAACCAATTTCATTAAATCAAAATGGAAAATTGCATATTTTTGTTGAGGGGCATGAAACTGTTTTTAGCCCTAAAAAGACTATAAAGCCTATTTTGGCTGAAGGAAGCAATATAGTTGAAGTAAACTCCATAAGCCTTAAGAAAAATGCTTTTTTCTTAACAAAAGCTCAATATGAACTTAAGCAGAGAAAAGCAAATAATGATTTGGAAGAGCTAAGAAAAAATGCTAAATCAGTTAAACAAAAAAACTTTTTTAATTTGTCAAAAATACAACCAACTTTTCCTTTAGATTTAGCAGAAGAATTAAATGAAAGAATTAATATGTCTTATGAGGAATATAAAAAAAAGAATACTCATATTGTAAAAAAAACAAAATATCTTAAGTTTAAAAACTATGCTTTATATAGATTTATTGATAGCGCAGGGAATGGAATTCCAATTGTAGATTATCAAATCTTTGGACAAGGTCAGGATAAGCCCTTGGTTAATTTGAAACCTGGCCCACCTGATAAAAAAGGCTATACTCAATTAGCTTATACGCATTTGAAGAGTAGAGTTACATATACTTTAGGAACTAGTAAAAAAAATAGTGAATGGTATGAACCAATAACTTGTGTAGACAAACAAGTTATTAATCAGATTATTTTTCCCACTTCCACAGCGGTAACTCAACCGGATATTGATCATAAGGAAAATATGAGTGCAAGACAAAAGCCACCTATTGTGATTAACCCGTGTACTAATGAAGTGCTTGTTTTGCCGCCTGCAGTCTATGCTGAATTTGATAAAAAAACTAAGATATTATCTGATGCAGTAAAGGAAGTTCACAAGTCTAATAAAGATCTAACGCAAGCAATCCAAAGTCGTAATTTGGAAGAAATTAAAGAATTGGAAAAGCGTTTAAATATAAATCAGGAAAAGGCGATTGAAAAGATTAATGGTGAATTTAAGCAAAGAGCTGATTTAAGAGAAGTATGGGTAGTTGAGAGCACAGGTAAAACAAACGAACAAGCATCTAAATATAATTTAAAACGACGTTATTTAAAAGTTACTGAATATGAGGAATTAAAAGCAAAGCGCAGGAACCCTCAGACAAATGTGGACGTAACCGCGAATCAATATACAGTACAACAACCTGCACAAATCCGTAGTAGTTTCGAAAAACTTTCACAGCAACTTTTGACAGCAAAGGGGAATGTTGGAAGTGATGAGAAGGCTGTTTATAACCTAATAGGAGGTTTGGGAGGGGAAATTGCAGAAGAATACAAAAATAGTAGAGATATTACGGTTACCCAAGAAGCACAATGGATGCGCATGGTCGCTGGAGCAAGCGGTGAAGGCTCAATAAGTGCTGCACCTAAAGGGGTAAGCATTAAGGCTTCTGGAGATATGTCGACTAAATGGACACTATTTGAAGGAGTGAAAGAGTGGCGTAAATTTTATCCTTGTGAAACAGGCTGGAAACTTGAATATGATAACTATGATTTAGGAACAATCCGTTTTTTAATTGGTGCTGAGATATCTGGTTTTTCAGGAGCAAATTTAGGGATCGCTGGTAATCTATCCGTTGATATTTCTTATCAAGGCACAACTCAGGTCATAAAGGCTGCGGTAAGACCACCAGAAAGATCAATGAGTCAGATGGTAGATCGTAATAAAAAGCCTATGTTTCAACCTGCACAAGGAAGTCTGAAAATAATTGGTGATAATCAGGAAAATGCGCAGAATCAAGGTAATATTGGTATTAATGCATTTGCTGGAGCTCAAATACAAGGTTTACTTAAAGGCGCTATAGAGTGGTTTAAGCCTAAAGGTGATGGTAGTGGTGAAGGTGAGTTTGTGGCAATCGCTTCAGCTGCAGCTGGGGGGGGAGTTAGTATGGGGGCAGGTGCGCAAGGTCAATTTCAAATTGGTTATGATCCACGTTCAGGTAATTTTAAAATATTGGTAGCAGCTCATTTATGTTGGGGTGTGGGAGCAAAAGGGGTTGCTTCATTTGTTGTAGGAACAGAACATTTTTTAAGTTATCTTGGTTTTATAAAATCACAAGTTGCTCATGCCGGCTTTAAAACACTTTTATATATAAATGAAACGGCATTTTTGTTAGCTTCTCGCATCCTTGCACTGTGTATTGGAGATAATCATGCCTTAACCAAAAGTGTAAAAGAATTATCTCTAATTTATAACCAATGGATTAATAGAATTGATATTGATCAAGGTCGTTTAAATACTGCTAAAAATCTTAACTCGAGTGCTGGAAAAAAAGAATTACTTTATGCCACTCCTGAAACTAAAGGAATTCTCCTGTACGCAGTATCACATTGGACTGATCTAACCACTCCTATTTTTGATCTTAATATTGCTTTTATGGATATGAAAGTTGAGTTTTTTCCAACACGAAAAACAGCAGTGATTAATATCTTAAAGACATGTATTTCTACTGAAGAATGGGAGAATACGATTCAACATATCCATCCACAAGGTAAAAAACTTACAGAAAGTCAATTAGGTAAGGTAGAGGGGGATATTATTCGCTTTCTTAATTATGGAAGTGATGAAAAGTATGCTGAAGATATAATCCGTTGTCTAAATTCTGGTATCGAATATCAAGGTACCCAAATTAATGCATGGCTTCAGGATTATTTAAAATATCGTAAAGGAGCAAAAAAAATAGCAGGTTCTTTGAATTATATGTTGGTAAAAAATCAGGATGATATGCGTTTTAAACAGCTCCAGATACAACAAGCAATTAGCAGTGATTCAGAAGAGGTTGCTCTAATAGCGAGTAACTTGAATATTTTGGCGCCGTTTGATCAAGATAATAGAATAATGAATAAGCAAATATATAAAGTTTAATTATATATTTGCTTGATCAAATTTCTAATAATTAACCGCACATCGAACAGAGTTAAATCGATTTAAGTCTATGTTATATTTTTTAATATCAGGATCATTAGATAGTTTAGGATCTTCTATAGGATGAATCGCATGGCGACTAAAGGTAAAACCGCCAAACATTTGTAAATTCTGTCCATCAGATGGTTCCGCACTTCGTACAACTTTAAGAGTTCCTTTTGCAGGCCCTTTCGGATTTTTTTCGGGAGATTTACTATAATACTGTGGGTCATACCAATCAAGCATCCACTCATAATTATCGGTAATCATGTCATATAGCCCTAAAGGGGTAGCTGGAAATTGTTGCAATTCTGGTATTTTCTCATCAGCTTTATATTTTGTTATTAGTTCTTGTCTTTGTTTGAAACTCCAAACATTTCTACCAATATCGATTTTACCGTTGTCTGTAGGGTAAAGAATGTATTGTCCACGATTTCTTGCTGCATATTCCCATTGTGCTTCAGTAGGTAAATCCATTTTTAAATTAAGTTGTTTTCCTAGCCATTGGCAATAATTTTGGGCTTGTTGCCAATTGATACCAGCCGCCGAAGTGGGAACTCGCTCATTTATTGAGAACTTATCAAACTTTCCAATTTTTTGCTGTCCAGTAACATCGGTATATATATCGAAATCAGCATACGTCGCTTTTGTAGCACTTAATGCATAGTTATCTAAAGTGACTTTGTGTAAAGGTTTGCTATTTACATCACTATCATATGGTAATTTATCTGGGCTTTTTTGCTCACCAAAATCCCCCATCATAAAAGTACCACCTTTAATTTCCACAAGATTCTTTTTTGTTTTATCGAGTAGTTGTTGCAACTTCTTTTGTTGTTCGGATGAGAGATTTTGGTTGGTTGTTGGCGGGGGGATTTGCTGCGTATTATTTGATGATTTAGCACACGCACTTAAAGCAAGGCTTGAAAATAAAACAATAGCTATATTCTGTTTCATCATTTTGTTGGAAATCATTAGGTTGAATATTGATAAAACTATTTTAATAAGAGATGTAAAAGATATAAAGAGCGGTTTTGTTATTTGGATGTAGAAATAATTCGCTTTTCTAAAGAGTAAAAGTTCAAATATATAACTATAAATTCTTTGTCTTAACATTTTTTTTATTAAATATTTACTTAAACTATCATCTTGCTGCAAGTTCCTTTTAATCATTTACTCATCTTTAATTTTATTATTTTATCAATTTCCAATGTGATGTAGGGGAAGATTCAGAAATATATAATTCTTAAAAATTTGTGGTCTGTGTGAACTTGGCTGCTCACTTTATGAGATCACATTAGCAAGTGTAATAAAAATATACTAAATAGACCGATTAGTCTTGACAATTTTATTTTTATTAATGTTGAGTTTCTACTTTCATAAATTCGAAATGTATCTTTTACAATCATTTAATTCGTTTATCTTTTAAATTAAATAAAATCTTTTTAAGAAAATGTTTCATAAATCTTAACTAAGTGATATTTATGATAATTTTAGGTTTAGTTTTAATTTTTATTTAATCAATAAAATTCAACAACTTATTCTTAATTACAAAAAATAACAATATTATATTTTTATAAGAATAACTTTATTAAGCTATATTTTATAAGCATCTTAACTATTTACTTTTGGTTTAAGTTGATATGATTTTTATATAAAATATGTTTGTTTATATGATAAACTGCGTCTAAATTTTTTGAATATAAGGTTTTTAGCCTGATTTTTTAATGTTTTATGAATATTAACTTTTCAGTAAAGCCTTGAATAAATAAGAAAACAGAGGAATGAAAGTTGTGTTGAAACGAAGTATTTTGATACTTTTTTTGACTGGAAACATTATCGGTCTATCATATGCTCAAGCAGCAGAACTAGAGCCTGTAAAACTTAAAAAAAGTTGTATTAAGAAGAACCCTTTAGCAGAAGGCCAAAATGATCCTGAGCTATTGAATATTTTTAAACAAGTTTGTGATAGCGATAATATAACTCAAAAAAATGATTTATTAGCTAAAGCTGCTATGCGGTTTTATCAGACCAATCAACCAGTTAAAGCATTGAATTTAGCAAGTCAACTGCAAAGTCAAAATATACGCGGTTCATTAATAACAGATGTTTTATTTTTATCTGGTGTGAGTATTGCAAATAATTCTTTGCAGCAAATGCGTACTCAGGAAATGAGATATTTAAGCAATGATGTGACTTATCCTCCTGCAAAGCAGTTAATTGAAAATATTCATACTGCTATGCCTGCTCCAGCTCCATCGAGCTTTAAAGCGAGTTCTGATAGTAGCTCAGATGATAATGAAAAGAGAAGTTATAAAAAACAGTATGTAACGCGTAATAAAGCGAGTAATTCTCGAACTTCAAATAAACGAGTATCAAGCCCAGCAAAGACGACTACAGTAAAACCTAAAACTGCACCTGCAGCCACTGTTAATAAATCAAAAAGTTCGCCTTTTGACCCTTTAATTAAATAATCCGGAATAGAATCTTATGGCTAAGAGAGAGAGCGTACAAAAGAAGCTTCAGCGAATTCGACCTCCACGTGTTCAGCTTACATATGATGTCGAAATTGGTGATGCAAAAGAAGCGAAAGAGCTACCATTCGTTGTAGGTGTGATGGGTGATTTTTCAGCTGCATCTGAGCTTGAGCGTACAAAATTAAAAGATAAAAAATTCATTAATGTTGATTTAGATAATATTGATGAAGTTATGGAGTCTTTGTCTCCAAGAGCTGCTTTTCAAGTAGATAATACGTTAACAGAAGAGGGTGGTAAGATCGCTGTTGATTTAACATTTAAATCAATGGAAGATTTTCGTCCAGAAAATGTGGTTCAACAGGTTGATCCATTAAAGAAACTTGTGGAGGCACGTGAGCGTTTAACTGATTTAAGAAACAAAATTTCTAACAGTGAACGTTTAGAAGATTTACTTGATGAAGTTCTTAAAAATACAGATCA
Organism: Acinetobacter sp. WU_MDCI_Abxc222; assembly: GCF_025514755.1. Taxonomy (NCBI): domain Bacteria; kingdom Pseudomonadati; phylum Pseudomonadota; class Gammaproteobacteria; order Moraxellales; family Moraxellaceae; genus Acinetobacter; species Acinetobacter sp. WU_MDCI_Abxc222. Next base: position 586,360 of record NZ_JAHPVG010000001.1, on the reverse strand, counting down.
GATTCGTAAATTAAGTGCGGAGGCTGATCATGAATAATACTCAATCAGCAGCTATGCCTCTTGTTGAAAATGAACAGGTTAATCTCTTAGATTCGATCGTTGAAGAAAGTCGTATTGCCCGAAATGAGGAAGAACATTCGCGTGCAAAAAGCTTAATCGGTGAACTTGCTAAAGAAGTAATGGCAGGAACAATTACCGTTTCTGAAAATATGACTTTATCGATTGATAAGCGTATTGCAGAAATTGATGCTCTGATTTCAAGTCAATTAAGTCAGATCATGCACAATGAGCAATTTCAAAAAATTGAGTCGACTTGGCGTGGTCTCTATTATTTCTGTCAAGAGACACCATCTAACCCTCTTATTAAAATTCGTATGTTGAATACGACTAAGAAAGAGTTGGTAAAAGATTTCCAAGGCGCTACAGATTTCGATCAAAGTACCTTATTCAAAAAAATCTATGAGGAAGAATACGGATCTTTTGGTGGTGCACCATACTCTGCGCTCATTGGTGATTTTGAATTTGACCGTACACCTTCTGATATGTATTTGCTTGAGCAAATTTCTCATGTGGCAGCAGCAGCCCATGCGCCATTTATTTCGGCCGCTAGCCCAAGCATTCTTGGTCTAGAGTCATTTACTGATATTGACCGTCCTAGAGATGTTTCAAAAATCTTTGAAACAGCTGAATATGTACAATGGCGTTCATTCCGTGACAGTGAAGATGCTCGTTATGTCGCTTTAACATTGCCACATGTGCTTGGTCGTCTTCCTTATCATCCAAAAGAAGGAACAGCTACTGAAGGTTTTAACTTTGCTGAAGATGTTTCTGGTGCAAACCACAATGAATATTTGTGGATGAATGCTGCTTATGCTTTCGGTACTCGTTTAACAAATGCATTTGATATGCATGGTTGGTGTGCTGCAATTCGTGGGGTTGAAGGTGGTGGTTTAGTCGAAGGCTTGCCTGTACACACTTTTAAAACACAAGATGGCGAAGTGGTATTCAAATGCCCAACCGAAATTGCAATCACTGACCGCCGTGAAAAAGAATTAAGCGATTTAGGCTTTATTCCTTTAGTGCATTGTAAAAATACTGATTACGCTGCTTTCTTTGGCGCGCAATCAACTCAAAAACCTAAAAAATATGACAATGATACAGCAAATGCTAACTCTGCTTTATCGAGTCAAATTCAGTACATCATGGCCGTTTCACGCATTGCTCATTATTTAAAAGCAATGATGAGAGATAAAGTGGGTAGCTTTGCTTCTGCTGGAAATGTTGAAGCATTCTTAAATGAGTGGTTGTCACAGTATGTATTGCTTGACGATGGCGCTTCTCAAGAAGCAAAAGCTCAATATCCTCTACGTGAAGCGTCTGTAAAAGTTGTAGAAGATCCTGCTCAACCAGGTCACTACAAATCTGTGGTTTTCTTGCGACCACACTTCCAGCTGGACGAGTTGTCAGTTTCTTTACGACTTGTCACTGAGTTACCTCAGTCCTCAAATTAATAAAGGTCAGCGAAAGAATAACTTTAAATTACAAATAGGAAAGTTCTAAATGAAAGATATATACGTTGAGTTTCGCGGTAAATACAAAGTTGATGGAGAGTCTCGTGATGCTGAGCACAAAGGCTGGTTAGAAGTTAACTCTTGGTCTCATAACATTCGTCAACCTAAATCTGCTACTTCAAGTAGCGTTGGTGGTCATACTGCTGAACGTGTTGAACATTCAGATATGGTTTTTGTTAAAGATTTAGATGCAACTAGCCCGAAATTATGGGAAGCATGTTCAGCTGGTTATACATTTGATGAAGTACAAATCGACTTCTACCGTGCAAATGGTGATAAGCGCATCAAGTACTTACAAATCAAATTGAAACATGTTCTAGTTTCTAGTGTAACTCCAACAGTTAATGAAGAAGGTGTTCCAACAGAAGCGTTTGGTTTGAAATACGCAGCTGTTGAATGGACTTACAATCAACAAGATATTAACGGTACTGCTAAAGGTGCTGTTACTAAGAAATGGTCACTTTCTAACAATACGGCTTCTTACGCAGCGTAATTGTTTAAGTGGATATTTGGTGGAGGCTGACTTAAAGTTAGCCTCTGCTGTCTTTAAGCATGCTTGTTGTGAACTCGAATGAATTTAGATCGGCTTTATCCATATGGATTTCGTTCAACTTTGTTTGACCGCTTAATTCCTGAAAGTGAAGATTATGCAAAAGGTCTTTCTATTCAGCAATTAAGAGAATCAGTAGCAAAAGATTTAGAAGACTTGCTTAATAGTCGGGTCGCTAAGTTAGATCATGTAGTTGATGATTACCCGCTAGTTAAAAAATCTATACTTCAGTTCGGTATTATTGATTTTGTGGGGCTTTCTACAGCCAATCCGCTAGATCGTGACAAGATTTGCCAATCTATTGAACAGTCAATTGCAGCTCATGAACCTCGTTTAAGACAAATACGGGTAGAGATGTTGTTGGATGGGCACAATATGGGGGCATTGTGTTTAAGCATTCAGGCGTATCTAAATATTCATCCACTGTATGAACCTGTCGTTTTTGATGCATTGCTAAAACCGACAACGCAGCAATATGTAATTTCAGCGAGAACCTAGGCATAGTGGGTGTGTTGTGATAGAAGAGCTTTTACCTTTTTACGAAAAACAACTACAGGAATTTGGTCAGCAATCTCGTGAATTTGCTCAAAAATATCCGAAAATCGCTCAGCGTTTATCTTTAAATCAAGAGCAGATTGATGATCCACATATTGAACGTCTTATACAGGCTTTTTCATTAATTTCGGCTCGTATTGATAAAAAGCTTGCTGATAGTTATGACGTGTTTACCCGTTCTTTATTTGAGGTGATGTTCCCTCAATATTTACGTCATTTTCCGGCTTGTTCAGTAATAAGTTTTGAAGATATAAATAAAATAAAGCAGCTCACAGAAGTGCATATTGTTCCTGCACACACAGTTTTGAAGTCTCGCAGTTTTAAAGGCGTTCAGTGTGAGTTTAATACCACGCAAGAAGTCAAATTACTCCCGATAAGCTTGCAAGCGCTAGAGTTCAAAAGTACACCTAGTGCCCATATGCATTTAAGTCAAAATGCGACTTTAACTTTTAAATTTGAAATTTTTAATCATGCTCATATATGTTTAATAAATGAAAAACTACCTATTTATTTAGATGCAATTTCTAATTTTCCACTTCAAATACTAGACAGTATTTTTAAGAAGGGAACAACTTTTGCCATTAAAATAGGGCAGAAAATTGTTGAACTGGATAAAAATCCATTTGAGTTAACAGGTTTTTCCGAGCAAGAAAGTCTATTGCCACTCGATCAGCATACTCATCATGCTTATCGTTTGCTGATGGAGTATTTCTGTTTTCCTGAAAAATTTAATTATTTAAAACTCGATTTAGGTTTTTTAAAGCGCTTATCTCTAGAAAATAGTAATTTTGAACTGCTTATACATTTTAAACTAAATTTAAATGATCAAGCTGTAGTGCGAAATTATTCTGAATTAAATGTCGCTAATTTTAAATTGTTTACTACCCCGGTTATTAATTTATTTGAAAAATATGCTGAACCACAAAAAATTGTACATAAGCAATTAGAATATCCGCTGATTACAGATGCTCATCATCCTGAGTTTTATCAGGTGTATTCAATACTTGACATGAATATGGTTCGTGAAAAAACGAGTCAAGAAGAAAGCTATGTTCCGGTGCTGCCTTTTTTTGCCATGAGTCATTATCATGCTGACACGGCGCGTTTTTTCTATTCAGTGAACTATCAAAAGCTACAACCCAATTTTGTCGAAATGGGTTATTCAATTATTTCTAAAAATTTAAATCCTTCGTCAACACGTTCGGATTTTATTAGTACAAAACTATTATGCTCAAATCGTGACTTGCCGCATGAAGCATTAGGGCAATCCAATAATATATTAAACCTTAATGATAGTAGTCTGGCTCGTCGTGCCATTGTTTTAAAAAGACCTACGAAGCCTTATCAATTTGGTCAAAGCCAGAGTGAGCAGTGGCGTGTTATTTCACACCTTTCATTAAATAGTTTAGCGTTAATGAAAGGTGATGCGGTATCTCATATTAAAGAATTACTTGCTTTATATAACTTACCTTTATCAAAAGAAAATTATCTAATTATTGAGTCAATCAAACATCTTGAATTTTCACTTACTCACAAACTTGTAGATGGAAAGCCATTCCCAATGTTTGTAAGAGGAGTAAAGGCAGAGTTACAAATTGATTCATCGGTATTTAGAGGTCATAGCCTATACATTTTTAGTCAGTTATTAAGTCGTGTTTTTAATTTAAAGGTTCAAATTAATAGTTTTGTTGATTTGGTTGTTAAGGATTATTCATCTCAGCAGGAGTTATACCAATGCAGTCAGAACGTTGGTGGCAAGACTCTTCTGTAACAGCTGAGCTCTTTACAAAGCCAAAGTCTTTTGAGTTTATCCAAGCAACACGGCTATTAAGACACGATTCAAGTCGTACAGTTAGTTCATTTTGGAGTGATCATTTTAAGTTTGAGACATCCTTTAATTTAAATTTTCCTGCTACAGAGATTGAAAATTTAGAACTAACGGACGACCGGATTTATATCACGAATTTAATCGTTGGTCTTACGGGTATACAAGGTGCTTTACCTTATACGTATACGAATAAGATTAAGCAAGCTCCGCGTCAGCAACGAGCTGAGACCAAAGAGTTTTTAAGCTTATTTAATCATAAGCTTACTGCTCAATATGTAGAGTCTAGTATTACTTATAATCTGCCGATTAGATATGAGATAGAACATAAAAATGACTATTTAGATATTCTGCATGCTTTGAATGGTTATGTACGTTCACAGCATCAACAAGCTGATCTTGATGAATATTTTGCAGAATTCTCTGGATTAATGCAGGGGCAAAATAATACAGTTCATGCATTAAAAACGATGCTGTCGTGTATTTTTAAACATGAAATTACGATTAAAGAATTTGTACAAGAATCATTTAAGTTAGCGAGTGATCAGTTAACAACTTTAGGTGGAAGTCAGCCGAGCCTACTTGGTGTTAATACTTTTTGTGGGGAAACCATTCAGCAAATTGACGGAAAAATTGAAATTCAAATTGGACCATTAAAACGTCATCAATATCTCAGTTTCTTACCAAATCAAGAGTTAAGCTTAAAGCTTAAAAAACTTGTAGAAACGTGGTGTAGTCCAACTTTATCAATAGATTTACGGCTTATCTTGGATGAATCAGAAATACAACCTATTTGTCTCACTCATAAGAATCAGAGTGGGTTAGGGCAGGGTTCTTTTCTCATATCACGACAACCAAAAGTACATAGTCATGAAACCTGCTATAGCCTTATTGGAGAGACAATATGATTAAAAAAATATTACTCTCATTCATTGCTATTTTTTCAGTGGTTAGTGGAATAATTATTTTCTACTGGCGCGATGTTCAATATAACCCTGATAAAGGAGATTTTTTCCTTTATTTCTTAGTTTTACCAGCAATAATTACATTGGTGATTTTATCGCCATGGTTAATTTGTAGCGCTTATACAACGTATAAAGACAAAAAAGAGCAAGCTATAAATCAAGATAAAGATGACGTTAATTCAAAACAAACTGCGGTAACTGATCAACCATTAGAACAGCTAGATTTTAATATTTATTCTGGTTTTGCTTTACATGCTTTTGGTGAGAATGAAAGCATTATTGAGCAGCTACAAAATTTTAGAAGTCCAGAGCTGGATGATCAACTGTTAAATTCTTACGGATTACCTCTTTTATCTTACCGTATTAAAGATTTGGATGAAGAGAATCATGAGGAGAGTGATTACTCATCTCCACGACAAGTTCGTATGATGTCATTAATAAGACAGCAACTCGATCAAAATATAGAAAATTTATATCTTCTAGCTGAGCATTTAAAGCGTTCAACTTTATTTTATGAGTCGCAGCAAGCCCTTGAATATCATATGCATCCGGCATGGGTAAATCCCGAGTCTGAATATGACGATGTTGAAATGCCGATCGTAGAAGTTTATCGCTTAAATCGCTTAAATCTACACATCCTTCTTTCGGAGGATTTATTACATATCTGGAATGATGACCACAGTAATGAATTAATTTTAGAGTTTTTTACTGAGATTGGTATTCCTGCTCAAAAAATCCATATTGAATATCATTTTTTTGGAGAGCAACTGGCTTACCAAGAGTTAATGCATTTATTAAAGGGTATTCATAAAAGAGAGCATGAGATGTTCTTTTTGGTCGTGGCCGATTCGGAAATTGATCAAGATCTAATTGATGAAAAAACTTGGATGATTAAAGATTATATTCCTGCTGAATTTGCAGCAAGCTGTTTACTCGCAGATCCTTTAGTAAAAATTCAGGAATTAGAACCGACTAAAGCACTGAAAGTGGTAGTGGGTCAACAAGATACAGCGAAGCTTTTTAATAATTTTGAATTTAATGATTTACCTCAGCATGAAGGTGATGAGCCTTATGTACTGATTTTGTCAGATCAGACCGATATAAAAGTTTCGAAGAAATTGCAACAACACTTTCTTCAAACGCCTGTAGAACCGCATCACTATATTTATGTGAAATCTTCATTAGGGCATACCCAAAATTTAGCTGATATTTATGGCTTTATGCTGAGCATGCATTTCCCTGAACATATCATTCCTTTTGTCTTTGGAGAAAATACGGTGTCAGCACATACGTTTGTGCAGAGTATCACTGAAAACTCAGAAGATGATGCGATGGTGTTGAATAACTAATTTAAACTTTGGACTTAGAACGAGAATAGAATGCATACAATTTTAGGCTACTTGTGGCAGTACATCACGAATCCTAAAGCAATTATCGCCTTGTCATTGTTCGTGGCATTGATGTCTTCATATACTTCAATTCCTCGTCATATATTCTGGGCTTTAGCAACTGCCTATGCTTTGGGTCTTATTGTTTATGGTATCTATTGGCTTATTCAACGAAGAAAGCATGCTGCTCAAGGTGAAGAGTTAGCTGAGGCAATCGAAAAAGATAACCAAGCTGAATATGGCAAAAATAAAGATAAAGAAGAGCTTCAGCTAGTTAGTCAACAAATGAAAGAATCAATTCAACTGATTCGTAAATCTAAGTTGGGTGATAAAAAAGGGAATGCTGCATTATATGAACTTCCTTGGTATATGGTTATTGGTAACCCAGCCGCCGGTAAAAGTTCAGCTATCTATAACTCTGGTTTAAAGTTCCCTTTTGAAGAAACACATCAGAAAATGGTATCTGCTGGCTTAAGTGGTACTCGAAATTGTGACTGGTTCTTCTCTACAGAAGGTATTTTGCTCGATACAGCGGGCCGTTATTCTGTTTATAGCGAAGATCATTCCGAGTGGTTAGGTTTCTTAAATATTTTAAAAAAGAACCGCTCTAAAGCACCAGTTAACGGTTTGATTCTAATTGTTAGTATTGCTGAGCTAATTAGTCAAAGTCCTGAAAATTCATTAAAGCTTGCTAAAAATTTACGTGCTCGTATTCAAGATCTAACTGAACGTTTAGAAGTGGTAGTACCTGTTTACTTAGTCTTTTCAAAAATGGATTTGATTGCAGGTTTTACTGAGTTTTTTGAATTTTATGAAGCTCAAGAATATAACCAAGCTTGGGGAGCAACGCTTCCATATGAGCAAAACTCTTCTCATAACGCGGTAGATTTGTTCGAAAAACATTACACTATTCTTTACGATGGTCTAAAAGGCGTGAGTTCGACTCATTTAAGTCGCCGTCATTCGCAGAATATCTCACCAAGCGTAATGACTTTCCCATTAGAATTTAAAACATTAAAACCAGCTTTAAAAAGCTTTATTGGTACACTTTTTGAAGATAACCCATATCAATTTCAACCAGTTTTCCGTGGGTTTTACTTCACCAGTGCTTTGCAGGAAGGTGTAATTGAAAGTCCAATGACTGAGCAAATTGCACAAGAATTCCAGCTGACTCAAATTGCTCAAAATGATTTAAAAGACCATACAAAAATTACTCCTAACCATGGCTATTTCTTAAATGGTCTATTTTCAGATGTTATTTTAAAAGATAAAGATCTCGTTAAGCAGCATGTAAATACGGGCAGAAAACGTCAACGTTACATTGCATTTATTGGTGCTTTAGCGGGTGTTTCAATTATTTTGGGTGTATGGGTTTGGTCTTATCGTAATAACCAGCAATTAATTGGTGAAGTTCAAGCAGATTTAAATAAGGTCGTTCAATTAGAAAGAGCCTCTGGTCAGCAACTGTCTACCCAATTAGAAGCTTTGCTGATTCTTCAAAGACGTCTACAGCAGTTAGATGAGTTTGATGAAAATAGACCACTTAAGTTTAGTTTTGGTTTATATCAGGGCAATGAGCTTCGTGAAAAGCTAAAAGCTGAATATTTAAAAGGTGTTAAGCAGATTGTGTTAACACCAACACAGCAAAATATTGCTCAATATTTGCAACGTGTAAAAAATAATGAAGCAACATTAAAAGCGAACCACACGAATGTTGAGATCAAGCAAACTGCTCAATCTCAACAATATTTGGAACCTTCAGATACCAATCCTCAAGATGCTTATAATGCTTTAAAAGCTTATTTAATGATGAGCAATCCGCAATATATGGATGCTAGTCATCTAAGCGATCAGGTTACGCGTTTCTGGCGCTCTTGGTTAGATGCAAATAAAGGTCAAATGCCGCGTGCAGATATGATTCAAGAAGCTGAACAGATCTTGTCGTATGCAATGACCTTAGCAAATGATAAACAATTCCCAGTTTTAGAAGCAGATTCGCAAATTGTTGATCAAACTCGTCAAGTATTACTCTCTGTTGTTCGAGGGATGCCAGCGCGTGATCGTGTTTATAATGAAATAAAAATGCGTGCTGCGGTACGTTTCCCAGCACTGACTGTAAGTCAGATTGTGGGTGAGGCAAATAAAAATATTGTATTGGGTAGTTATGCATTACCAGGCGTATTTACCCAAAAAGCTTGGAATGACTATGTAGAAAAGGCAATTGAAGAAGCTGCAGATAAGCCAACAGACAGTAAAGACTGGGTATTAAATAGTCGTCAATCTGATGATTTAACTTTCTCAGGCAGTCCAGAGCAAATTAGAAAGCAGCTAACAGCGCTTTATAAGCAAGAATACATTGCGGAATGGAGAAAATTCTTAAGTGGTATTCATTATGCTAAAGCCGGCCAATTTGCTCAGCAAGTAAAAAATATTGATGTTTTAGGTGAACCACAAAATTCTCCAATTAGAACATTAATTGAAAGGGTTGCAGTCGAAACAAACTGGGATAATCCGGTTGTTCAAGCTGAGCTTGCAGCTCCACAAAAAGGATTCATTGCATGGTTTAAACGTAAAGTTCTAAATCATGATGACAAGCAAGTTGCTAATCAAGTGGCAAACAATGCTCAAGGCGCTATTTCTCAAGAATACCAAATGTTCTACCAGTTGGTTCGCAAGCGTGATGATCAACAAGGTAAGTCATTGCTTGATGAATATATGACAAATTTAGCACTCGTTCGTAGTAAGTTTAACGAGCTTAAAAATGCGGGCGAAATTGGGCCTAATGCAATGACATTAGTTAAACAGACCCTAAATGAGCAAACGTCTGTATTTAACCAAACTCAAAAAATTGTAGATGAAAAGATGGCGGTTGGTTTCAATGAAATTGACCAGCGTTTACTGCAAAAATTAGTAGTTAGCCCACTTACTCAGGCCTTTGAGAGCTTAATTACACCGACACAAGACGAAATTAATAAATTATGGGTAATGCAAGCTTATCAGCCATTTACAGCAAATCTTGCTAAGAAATATCCATTTAACTCATCAGCTTCTTTACAGGCAACAAGTAGTGAAATTGGTCAAATCTTGGGTGAGAACGGTAGTATTTCTCGCTTTGTGAAAGAAAGTCTGGATCCATTTGTGATTCGTCGTGGCTATACCTTAACGTCTAAAACTTGGAAAGATTTAGGCATTAGTTTAAATCCTCAATTCGTTATGAATTTCCAAAGATATGTGGCACCAGCCAATGGTATGGCAACTGGTGAGTTGAATGCTCAAGCACCAGCTGCTCCAGCGACTAACCAATCTAACTTCCAGTTCTACCCAATTCCAAACCCACAATTGCTTTCATATACCGTTGATATTGATGGTCAGCGTATGACTTATGAAAACGGTGTTCAGCAGTGGGTTAACTTCATTTGGCCAAACCAAGGCAGTATTCCTGGTGCTCGTATTACCGCTGTAGATTTACAAGGCCAAACCCACACGATTTTTGATGAGCCAGGTGAGTACGGTATTAACCGTTTAATTGATAGCGCTCAACGTAAGGAACAAAATGGCGGATTTGAAATGCTTTGGCGTAGTAAAACTGATCCATCATTATTTGTAAAAATGAATTTCCGTCTAATTAGCAGTAATTCAGGCAGTATCGGTTCAAGCCGTGGTTATGCAGGTATGCAATTGGTTGATAAAGTCACTGCTGATAAAGCTGCTCGTGTGGTGTCTGCTCAGCAAGCACCAGCTCAAGCTGCTCCAGCAAGAACTGAAAATCCTGTTTCTGCACTTGCTCAGCCTTCTGCGGGAGTTAAACCATGACATGGAAAATAACCTCTATGCGAAAGGAGGAGCAATAATGCAAACATTAAAAACAACTCCTTTGTATTACGGCAAAAGTCCTGCACGAGGCGACTTTTTAAAAACAAAAGGTCAGAATGCTCTAATACAGTTGCTTGATCAGTGGATTACTGAAGCATTGGAATATGCAATGCAATCAGGCAGCTTTAAAGAAGCTTATAACACGTTGCCTTCGCTGGATTTCTTTATTGCGAATCCGAAAGAAAATATGTTTTTAGCGGCGAACCTTCTTGCAAGTGAAGATAGTTCGGGGCGATCTTTTCCAATGGTACTGAGCCATTTATTAGAAATTGATTTACCGTATGATAATTTGCTGTATGCGCCCTACAGCTATAAACATGTATTAGTTGATTTATTTCAAAACAATCGCGCTTTAAAAGGAATTAAAGATTCAGATCTGTTACTTGGAAAATTAGGTCACTTACAAAATCAAATTCAGGTTTTAACTGAACGTGAATGTGTGGGTTTCTATGAAAATCATACGATGCACTCATTCGCTCAGTTAATGAAGCTAAGTATTTATGAGTTAGCGCAAAGTATGATTGGGCTGGGATTATTGCTACAGCCAATTTTACAAAATGGAACCAGTCGATTAAATAAAGTTTTAATTTTGCCTATTAATAATCCCGCTTACAGTTATGAAATAGCAGCATTTTGGGTCAGTATTATTTGTCGCTTTTTAAAAGAACATAATACTGAAGTGCTGATAGGTTTGTTACATCGAGAGCAGCCTGTATTATTCTTCGGTTTTCAAGGGGCTGATATTTTAGCCTTGAGCGATATTTTTACTCAGAATATGGATAGTAAACACTGGGTTTCTTTAATAGAAGCACAATGGATTGATACTTATTTGGAGCAGAACGCTGGTTTAGCTACGCTAGAACAATCATTATGCCAACGCCAATTAAGCTTAAATCAAGGTTTAAAACTATTTAGACAGACTTTTTTGGGTGAATAATAATGAATCAACGATATCAAAGTAAACTTTTGCAGCTCATAAAAGGCTGTTTTATCTATGCAATCGCTAACTATGCTTTAGCTCAGCCTATTGTCGTAGAAGGAGTCGTTCCTAATGAGGCGAGTAAACAGGCTATCTTATTAAAAATGCAGTCTGTTTATGGTGCTGATCAGGTTGTAGATAAAATACAAGTGAGACCTGTAGCTGCTCCAAATGGGTGGAGTGATTCAGTAACTCGAGTGATTACCCCTGATCTTAAAAAGGTTTCACAAGGCAAATTAAGCGTAAACGGCACACGTTTTGAGTTGAGTGGGAAAATGCTGAACCCAGCAGATATCCAGCCTACAATTCAATCTTTTCAAGGATTAGTGCAACCGCCGTATCAACTATATTCACAATTATCAGTCAATCAGGCTGAGCAGAAAATTATTGATGATGCACTTAAAAATCGAATTATTGAGTTTGAATCTGGTAGCGCAGTTTTAACTGATGCTGGTCAAAAAATTCTAGATGAGATGGCGGTTGCTTTAAACAAAGTTGGTGGCAAGAAAGTCAAAATTATTGGTCACACTGATAGTTCTGGTGATGCGACTAAAAACTTGAAACTTAGCCAAGATCGTGCGTTAGCAGTTAAAAACTATTTGATTAGTAAGAGTATTCCTGCCGACCATTTATCTACAGAAGGTTTAGGTTCATCTAAGCCAGTTGCAGATAACACTTCTCCGGAAGGAAGAAAGAAAAACCGTCGGATTGAGTTTACTGTTCTATAAATATAAGGAGAAGAACATGGCTAGCCCTTACATTACGATTGGATGCCCAACAACTGGTGGAGGGCAAGTGATTTCAGGAAACAGTACATTTTTAATTGATGGAATTGCAATTGCCTGTGTAGGGGATAAGGCTACTTGTCCTGCTCATCTAACGGTATCTACGATTGTATCGGGCGATCCAAATATGCTTGTCATGGGAAAATCCGCAGCGCGTGTAAATGATTCATTATCCTGTGGCTGTAAATTATTGCCAAAACAGAGTTTAGTTAATCAAGGATAAGGGTAGAGATATTTTTATATAGATATAAATATCTACTAAAACATATTAATGCTTGAAATGATGAGTAGTTTGTCTGATAAAGCTGAATTTTGTTAATATACAGGCATTATGATTTTAAGCATTAAATTATTTAAAAATATTGAGAGTAATGATGAGTAATTTAAAAATTTTAATTACAAAACTTTCTACAGTTGCACGAACTGCTTTAGAAAAATCGGCTAATGCTTGTGTTATTCAACAAAATTATGAAATTGAAATTGAGCATTTATTTTTAGAATTACTTAATCAATCTTTAGAGAATGATTTAAAAATTTTATTAAAGAAATATAAAATTTCATCTGAAGCTTTAGCTGATGATTTAAAAGAAACAATTTCTCAATTACCAAAAGGTAATACTCGAACTCCTATTTTTGCTAAATCTATTGTTCGTTTGTTTGAACAAGCTTGGTTATTAGCTTCGGCTGAACAAAATCCAGTTATTCGTAGTGGTCATTTATTAGTTGCGTTATTAACTGCGCCTGATTTATATCAAATTGCAACAAGAGCTTCGAGTTTATTTGACCTTTTACCAATTGATTCAATGAAACATAAGTTTCTTGAAATTTGTGAGAAGAGTGTTGAACAACAAGATGAAACAAAAACACCTTCTGATGAAGCTGACTCAACAGAGGCGACTGTAGCAAATACCAAAGTAGCTAAAACACCTGCTCTTGATCAATATACGATTAATCTCACTGAAAAAGCGAAAAAAGGAGGTATAGATCCAGTTATTGGGCGTGAATATGAAATTCGCTTAATGCTCGATATTTTAATGCGTAGACGCCAAAACAATCCGATCTTAACCGGAGAGCCAGGTGTTGGTAAAACAGCTGTAGTGGAAGGTTTGGCTTTAAAAATTGCTCAAGGTTTAGTACCAAACGCCCTAAAAAATGTACATTTACATGTGCTGGATATGGGGTTATTGCAGGCAGGTGCAAGTGTTAAAGGCGAGTTTGAAAATCGTTTAAAACAGGTTATTCAAGAAGTTCAAGCTTCTACTCATCCTATTATTTTATTTATTGATGAAGCGCATACTTTAATTGGTGCAGGTGGACAAGCAGGGCAAAATGATGCTGCAAATCTTTTAAAACCAGCTCTTGCACGTGGTGAGTTACGTACGATTGCTGCGACAACTTGGGCAGAATATAAACAATATTTTGAAAAAGATGCTGCATTGAGCCGACGTTTTCAGGTAGTAAAAGTAGAAGAGCCAACCGAAGACGTTGCAGTAGATATGTTGCGGGCGATGATTCCAGTCATGCAGCAGCATTTTAAATTGCAAATTGATGATGAGGCGATCGTTACTGCGGTTCATTCTTCACATCGATATATTAGTGGTCGCCAACTTCCGGATAAAGCAATTAGTGTGCTTGATACGGCTGCAGCACGTGTTGCTTTGACTCAAAATGCTCAACCTGTAAAGCTTGATCAGTTAAAGGCCCAAGAGCATAACTTAAAGCTTGAGCAGCAAATTTTAGAAAATGAGCATCGTCAAATTCCAATACATCATGAACGATTGGAAGCTTTAAAAGCTAATTTAGAATCTTTGCAAAAAGAGATCCATGAAACCGAAGAGCAGTGGCAAAAAGAATTAGAACTTGTTCATAAAATTCAAGAGTTAGAAGCACAGAATCATGCTAATGAGTCTGAAGCTTTCGATCAGATTAATCTACTGCGTAAAGATCTTGCTGATATTCAGGGCCAGCAACCATTAGTATTTGAAAGAGTAAATTCTCAAATCATTAATGAAATTATTTCTGATTGGACAGGTATTCCTGTTGGAAAAATGGTCAATGATGAAATTAAACAGATATTAACGCTTGAGGATAAATTGGGCGAGCGTGTAATGGGGCAAGATTATGCACTCACACAATTAGTTCAAGGGATTAAAACTTCAAAAGCAAAACTTGAAGATCCTAATAAGCCACAAGGTGTATTTCTTCTGGTCGGACCAAGTGGTGTAGGTAAAACTGAAACTGCATTAACTTTGGCAAATGAGTTATATGGTGGTGAACAGCATTTAATCACAATTAACATGTCTGAATATCAAGAAGCTCATACGGTATCTTCGCTAAAAGGTGCACCTCCAGGATATGTCGGATATGGCCAAGGCGGAGTTTTAACAGAAGCTGTTCGCCGTAACCCGTACAGTGTTGTGTTGCTTGATGAAATTGAAAAAGCTCATAGCGATGTTCAGGAACTGTTCTATCAAGTATTCGATAAAGGTACTTTAGAAGATGGTGAAGGTCGAGTAATTGACTTTAAAAACACGACTATTTTGTTAACTTCAAATGCTGGTTCAAGTGCCATTATGCAGGCTTGCTTAAATAGACCTGTAGAAGAATGGCCTACAGCTGAAGAGTTGATCGAGCACTTAAAACCAAGTTTATATAAACAATTCAAGCCTGCATTTTTAGGCCGAATGAGAGTTGTTCCTTATTTCCCACTGCATGATGATCTACTTGTACGAATTATTAAACATAAGCTAGGCAAAATCACAGCAAGAATTGAGAAACAATACGGAACACAAGTCCAGTATTCTGATGATTTGGTAGAGCTGCTCTTAAGCCGTTGTACAGAAGTCGATAGCGGTGCGCGTAACGTTGATAATATTTTAAATTCTACGGTATTACCTGCATTAGCTACAGAAATTTTGGTGGCTTTAGCAGAGCAAAAACTACCAAAAATTATCATGATTGATGCTAAAGATGATGAAATTCAATATGTACTAGACCCAGTTGTAAAAGCTGCTAAAAAAAGGACTAGTAAAAAATTGAAGTCAGAAGTTTAAAATTGAATAGAGCTAAAATTAGATGAATATTGATATTTCTGAACTACTCGAACCCATTAGTGATAGTTTGCCTTGTGGTGATGACTTTTCGTTTTCTAATGAATTTCATGAAATAAAAAAAGCGAAGACACAAGATGATCTATTGCTAGATCAAGGTGATTGGGTTGCTGAGCGCAAACAAGCCGATTGGGACTTTGTAGCAAAGAACACAAGTGTTTTGCTAAAAGATAAAACAAAAGATATCCGTCTATTAACTTGGCTCTTAGAGGCTTGGACTCATCTTTATGGTTTTGAAGGTATGGCTAAAGGTTTAACTTTAAGCCATACCATGCTGAATCAATACTGGCAGGAAATTCACCCTGTTATTGAAGATGATGACTTAGATCAACGCATTGGTTTACTACAGGGTTTAATTAATCAGTTGCCTGGCTTGTTGAAGAAAGTTTCTTTAACCAATACAGCTCCTTATTATAATTTGCTTGATTACGATAATTTTCTATATCATGAAAATGTTCGCCGTAAACAAACTGAAGAGTATGACAGCCAGTCAGGACCATCTGAATTAGAACAATTCGACCAAGCCATTTTTAATACTTCTAAAACTTTTCAATACTCTAATTATCAAGATTTTAGTTCGGTCTTAACCGAGTGGGATGTTTTAAAACAGACTCTTGATCATTTAATGGGATTAGATTCGCCGAGTTTTGCTGCTATTGATTCGGCATTTGAGACCATTCACAGCACATTACGTAAGATTTATAAAGCAGAAGCTTTTGGTACTGGGCTTGCGCCAATCCAAGAACAGGCTACTGTTATCACGAGTTCATCTATGGAAAATCAAGTGCCTGTACAAGTTGTTTCGGATCAGCCAGCTTTTCAGCCTCAAGCACAAACGCACTTGGCGAACCGTGAACAAGCAATGAAAGTGCTGCAAGAGATTGCCGATTACTTCCAAGCAAATGAACCGCATAGCCCTGTGAGCTATATGCTTCAAAAAACGATTAAATGGAGTCAAATGCCATTACATGAATGGTTAGCGCAAGTCATCAAAGATGAGCATCCATTACAAATGGTTCAGGAAATGTTAGGTGTGCAGCCTAAAAATGAATATGAATAAAGATTGGTAAAGACATATGTTTAAAGCTGAAAAAGTCCTGTGGGGCGAAGGTTTATTTTTAAGACCTCAACATTTCCAAATTCAAGATACGTATCATGAACAACGCCTAAATCATACGGTTCGCGCAGTTGTGCCTTTTTCGTATGGCATTCAAAAGTTAAGTTTCGATGAAGCTCAGTTGAGTACGCATATTCTTGCTCTTGAGTCTGTAGAGATGATTTGGCAAGACGGTGAAATTTATCAGGCACCTGCATATGATCTATTGCCTGAACCAATTTTATTAGACGATCTTAATTTACGTGGTGAGATGCTAATCTATTTAGCATTGCCACTTTTACAAGCAAATAAGCAAAATCTAATTGATCAAAATCAAGCGCAAAAGGGTAGATATCAATCACACCTTGTTGAAACGCATGATTTGTTTACTAATGCTACTGAAGCAGATATTAGTTTGCTACGCCGCCGTGCTGTTTTTAAATTATTAGATATTCATAGTAATCCAGACCATAATTTAGATGGTTTCTTATATCTGCCGATTGGAAAAATTAAGCGTCAAAGCTCTGGTGCTTTTGAAATTGACCGAAAGTTTATTCCACCAATTTTGCATGTGGATGCCTCTGAAACACTCATTTCAAACTTAAAAAGAACTCTGAACGTTATTAAGGCAAAAATTAAGACGATTCAGACCAATAACCGAGAAAATGAACAGAAATTAATTGAATTCCGTTCAGGTGATATTGTTTCTTTCTGGTTAGTGAATGCCCTAAATACGGCTCATGCTGGTTTAAATCACTTTGTGCAATATCCACAAATTCATCCAGAACGGTTGTTTTTCGAATTATTGCGTTTAGCAGGTTCATTATTAACTTTCTCGACAGCCTATGATGTCGATCAGTTGCCTGCTTATAAACATCATAATTTACAAGAAAGTTTTACTCAGCTAGACACGATTCTACGTGATTTACTCGATACGATTATTTCAAGTCGTTATATCAGTATTGCGCTTAAAGAGATCAGACCTTCATATTGGGTGGGAAGTCTTGAGACCGATAAGATTACTCGAGACACTCGACTTTATATTGCCGTATCAAGTAGTGCTATGCAGACCCATGAGTTGATCCAGATCGTACCTTTACGATTCAAGATTGGTAGCACTTTGGATGTAGAGCAACGTGTAGTTGCTGCATTGCCTGCAATTCCATTACATCATTTGATTCAGGTTCCAACTGCAATACCTGTACGTTCTGGTGTGAGTTATTTTGAAATTGAACCGCATCACGAGCTATATCAGCGCATGTTAGATTCAGAGACGATCTGCATTTATGTTCCAGCTGGTTTCCAAGATATCAGTATTGAATTGATTGCGGTCATGAACGCTTAACGGTAAAGGAGAGAAAAATGTCACAATCTACAGGCGCTCCTTCTTTATTTGACGATGGGCAAATTGGAACGGGTGGAAATAATAATAGCCAGTCTCAAGCAAAACTACAGGCAATCAATCTGATTGATTTATTGCATGATGGCTTTTATTTGGTTTTTTTGATTCGAAATCAGTATGTGCCGGCAGACGCTCAGCAGTTTCGTGAAAAAATCTTAAATTTACTCAATCAATTTGAGCAACAAGCTAAAAAGTTGCAATTTTCAGCTGATGATATTCATGATGCGAAATATGCATTTTGTGCTTTGATTGATGAAACTATCGTAACGCAACAAGACCCAAGCTATTTTAATTTGCAAAATGCTTGGTTAATTAGCCCATTACAATTGAGCTTGTTTGGTTCTCAGTTAGCAGGGTATCGTTTCTTTGAAATTTTAGAGCAATTGCGAAGTCGTGGAAAAGAACGTCTAGCTGCTTTAGAAGTATTTCATTACTGCCTTTTGCTCGGTTTTCAGGGTAAGTACCGAATTGAATCTATTGAAAGTCTCAATCACCTCGTATCAAGAGTGGGTGATGAAATTGACTATTTAAAAGGGAAAAAAGTTGCATTTTCGCCGTTCTCGGCAATTCCCGATCAAATACGAAATATTATTCATCGCGAAGTACCTTTCTTTTGGATTTTGATCTTTTTATTGATTTTTGCATTACTTACCTTTGCAGGCTTAAGATTTATGCTCAACAATCAAAATGATAAAGCATTATCTAACTATCAAAATGTGATTTCTGCTCCTCAAGAGCAAGCACATATTACAATTTATTTACCTTGATGATGGAACGAAATGGCTCAGGAAAAACCAACTTCTATTCGAGTTTTACAATCGAATAAAAAAAAGCCGAAATCACCAGTACTTTATATTGTGATTGGTGTGATTGCAGGGGTGTTTGTCAGCATCTCGCTATTCCTGTTCTTGTCTCAACCGAATTCGCCAGAATCAACAGCAATTGAGAGTAAATCAACGGAAGAGCAAGTTTTAAATCAAGATGTTGTACATTCTTCAGATGAACAAAATCAGGTTGCTGTAAGTCAAGACAACGAGACGGACTCAATGAGTCGTGATGGCTTTGAACAGCCAAAAGATAATGAGTTAAGCAATATTTTTAAACCTGTTCCACATAAACCTATTGCTACGAATGAACAACGAGTTTCACCATTTGATGAACAGCTAACAGGTGAAAAGAAAGTTCAGGTTGTGCCTCAACTACAGACGAGTGCAGCTAAAGCGGTTCAACCTAAAATACAGCCAGCTCAGCAAAAGCCTGTAAGTAAGCCGCAGCAGCAACAAGTGGTGCAGGCTAAACCCGTAGTTGAGAGTAAAGCTCCAGCCGAACCAGAACCTGAGGTTGAGCCACCTAAGGCATCGGTAGATATTAAAATTACACGAAGTCCTTTTGCCGTGAATTAATGAACTGATGATGATCTTTCTCATTTTCTTTTGCTTTACATGTTTGGCAATTGGTTTAGCGTTTTTAATGTCTTATGAACTAAGGAGTAGAAGCAAAGATTTTGTTTTGTCATTACTGCCCCAAGGGCGTAAACAGCTTAATCAGGTTAAACAATTTGCTCAAACCATGAATCAGGCAGCTGCTCCTGAAAAATTACAATCTCATTGGCATTTACAGCAATGGTGGATTGTAATTGCAGGCTTTTTTTTGTTTGCCAGTATATTAGTTTTTGCTTTTACTCGTCCGATTAGTTCAACCCGAATTGAAGCTGAATATCTGAAAAAAACAGACCCTCAAATTTATGCACTTTTAAATGGTGAAATATTGTCACCACCACCAGAAGTAGATGAAAGCTTAATTGAAGCCGCAATTGTTGAGGCCACGCAGTTAGAGCAGCAATATTCGTCTCAAAATAGTGGAGCTATTAATTCTTCACCGATTGATAACACCAGTTTCGATGGTCGAGCTATTTTGGATACAAATTTAGTTGATCGTAAATGGGACAAAATGAACCCACGATATAAACAGCGTTTACTCATGGTCTTTAAAATCATGAAAGAGCAGTACGGTTATGAGTTGGTTCTATTGGAAGGCTATCGTAGCCCAGCACGTCAGAATATGTTGGCGGGCAATCCTAACACGACTAGAGCGAGAGGTTATCAAAGCTATCACCAATTTGGTTTAGCTGCTGATGTAGCATTTAAACGAAATGGAAAAGTGGTTATTTCTGAGCGAGATCCGTGGGCAATGCAAGGCTATCGGTTATATGGGCAAGTCGCTGAATCGGTTGGTTTAACTTGGGGTGGACGTTGGAAATCTATCCAAGATTATGGGCATACCGAGTTCCGTATGCCGGGCTTAAGAAAAACTCAAGAAATGGCAGAAAAACTGATTGCTGAAAGTTCGAATGATATAAGTTAAATATTGATTGAGGATTGAAAACGTTCTTGTAAAACAGTTGTCATTTTATCTACAAGCTGGGAAATTATCCCAGCTTTTTCCCATGTGTAAATTGAAACGGCCATAGGAGGCACAGCTCCTAATGAATCATATCGACGTACTCTACGTCCGTTGGTCGTAGCTACAGGCAATAAAGATAATCCTAATCCTGTTTCAACACTGACTAACACGCTTTCTAGACTACTACCCGTAAAAGCAATATACCAACGTCGCCGTTCGCGCTCTAACGTTGTGAACATTTCGTCCCGATAAAGTCCGCCTTGAGGAAAGGTCACTAAACTTATGGGATCAGACCATCCAGTTGTTGAATTCTCACTTTCAAACCATGCCATTTCTTCTGGGAATGTAGCGTGGTGATCAGCACTGGCCGCAGGTTCTTTGACAATAATAATATCGAACTCACCATTCCGATAACGTTCTGTTAAGTTGCGACTCAAGCCAGAGGTTACGTCTAAACGAATGGAACGATGCTCTTTGGCAAATATACCAAAAACTTCGGCCATTGCTTGACTCATCATATCTTCTGGTAAACCAATACGAATGGAAATACTTCCTGCTGGATCTTTAAGTAGTGCTTCAGCTTCTTGTTGAAGGGTCAAAATCCTTTGCGCATAACCAATTAGATATTCTCCAGATGCTGTCAATTTGAAAGGTCTTGCTGTCCGATCTATAAGGGCATGACCGACAGATTCTTCAAGTCGTGCTAACTGCTGACTAACTGTTGATTGAGTCAGGTGTAATCGTTCGGCAGCTGCGGTAAAACCGCCAGTTTCAAAAATAGTGACGAAAGCACGTAAAAGGCGAGGATCAAACATATTAGGTACCGCCACACTAAAAAGCCAACAAGATAAGTATTTATAATCTTAATACTATCGATTAAATAATTTAATTTCCAAATACTTTTGGTGATCTTTATTCTATTTATAAAATGTTTAGCCAAAAATTTCTATTGGGAGGCCACCATGCGTAAGTCACTAATATGGATGAATCTGATTGTCGCATTAGGGACTTCGGGTTTTACAAATATGACGAATGCAATGGGTGAGTATCCTTTACATCAGGCAGTGATAAATAATGACACACAATCTATCAAACAAATTTTATCTCAAAAAGCTTTAATTGATGAGCGAGATGAAACTGGTTCGACTGCTTTGATGGTCGCTACAAGAGCAAATAATGTACATGCTGCTCATATGCTGATAGAGGCTGGTGCGGATGTAAATGCAAAAGACAATATTCAAGACAGTCCATATTTATATGCTGGTGCACAGGGATATTTAAAAATTCTAAGAATGACACTCATGCATGGTGCCGATTTAAAAAGTATTAACCGTTACGGTGGGACTGCGCTCATTCCTGCAGCGGAACGAGGCCATGTTGAAACAGTTCGTACATTAATTGCGGCCGGTGTAGATGTTAATCATGTGAATAATTTGGGATGGACGGCATTACTTGAGGCCATCATTTTGGGTGATGGAGAACCCAAATATCAACACATTGTAGAGCTTTTATTAAAGGCAGGTGCTGATCCGAACTTGGCTGATAAAAACGGCATAACTCCCTTACACCATGCGCGGTCACGAGGATACCGCGAAATTGAAAAAAGACTTCTTGCAGCTGGTGCAAAATAGAAAGTGAGAGTATGTGATGGAAAAAGGTGAACAGTTTTTACGTAAGGCGATTGAGCTTGCCTATAACAATATTGAAAAAGGTGGCAGGCCATTTGGTGCTGTGGTTGTAAAGGATGGAGAAATTATTGCTTCAGGCGTAAATCAGATTCTGGTAACGAATGATCCAACCGCACATGCTGAATTACTGGCGATTCGTGCAGCTAGTCAAGTTTTAGGATCTGCCAACCTAGAAGGCTGTTCTGTGTATGCAAGTGGACATCCATGCCCAATGTGTATGGCTGCAATGCGTTTGGCCGGTATAAAGTCGGTGAGCTATGCTTATTCTAATGAAGATGGAACACCATTTGGTTTGTCTACAGCTGAAATATATATTGAGCTTGCCAAGCCCTTTGCTGAGCAGTCAATGAAAATTCAATATATACCGATCAGAGTTGAAAACCGCACTGATCTTTATGCGCATTGGAAGAATTATCAAGCCAATCATTCAGGCTCAAAATAATGAAGCAGTCTGGAGCTTTTTTGACCCAGCCGATGCTCATTGTAACTGTGGCTTTAGTTGGCCTTAATTTAAGACCATTTATAACAAGTATTGGACCATTGATTGCCAATATTCGAACAGCTACTGGTTTAAGCTTACAAGGGATAGCACTACTTACTTTGCTACCGATGATGCTTATGGGGATTGTTGCATTTGTTGGCCCAATATTGCAGAACTATATCGGCGAACGAAAAGCTATTCTTGGTGCATTGCTGGCCATTTGTGGAGGATGTGCTGTCCGATTTTTATTGCCTACATCCGAAGGATTAATTCTTAGTGCAATATTAATTGGATTCGGAGTTGCGATGATACAAGCGGCTTTTCCCGGCATGATTAAACGAGAATTTAGCCAATATATTGGGCCGATGATGGGGCTTTATTCGGCTATGCTCATGGGAGGAGGAGCACTAGGTGCATGGTTAGCTCCCATAATTTCAAATATAACGGGTGTCTGGTCGATTGGCCTAGCTTTTTTTACCATTCCAGCTTTATTTGCATTTATATTGGCGCTTGTCTTTTTACCTATAAAAGTTAGTTCATCCATTCATCATGCGCCTGTACGCAAGTTGTTAAATCAACCTCGAACATGGTTATTAATGATGTGCTTTGGACTTGTAAATGGTGGCTACTCGTCAGTAGTAGCGTGGTTGGCACCTTCTTTTCAAGATCAGGGTTGGAGTGCAGCACAAAGTGGAAAATTACTCGCTTTGCTGGCCTTGAGCCAAGCAGCTTCAGCGCTCATTTTGCCTGTTTTAGCTAGGAAATATAAAGATCGACGTCCATGGTTATGGTTTACGTTAGCAATGCAGCTAGTCGGTTTCTCCGGAATGGCTTTTATCCCTGATTTTGCCTCTATGCTTTGGGCAATTTGTTTGGGCGTGGGTTTGGGTGGATGTTTTGCGTTAACGCTTATCGTTGCATTAGACCATTTTGATGAACCCATTCATGCAGGCGCTTTATCTGCAATGATGCAGGGGGGAGGTTTTTTACTGGCAGCAATCCCGCCGTGGATTATTGCAATTTTGCATGATTTTACCGGGGCTTACAAAGCAGGATGGCTTTTTCATTTAGTCAGTGTGATATTAGTCATTATTTTAGTAATTAGATTGAATCCCAAAAGTTATTTCAAAGTAAGTCTGTAAAAAGTTGAGTTAGCCAAGATTCTTTTTTAAAAATTGCTACTCCTATAATCACAAGCAAATGAGGAAATAGTGATACGATAGAACTGAAAATTTCCGCTTCTAAATGAATACAACAATATTTGATTTCTATGACTTCTTCTTTGAAACAGCTCACTTTATTTAATCAAGGCTTAGGAAAAACCAGTCGATTTGCAAAAGGCATGGATGGAACTTTACAGGCTATTGAGCATTTAGGATATGTGCAGATTGATACCATATCGGTTATAGAGCGAGCTCATCACCATATATTGTGGAGCCGAGTGCCTGATTATGAGCTAAGTCATCTTAATAGTTTGGTTGGTGAGCGGCAGATTTTTGAATATTGGTATCATGCCGCGTCTTATCTTCCTATGAAAGATTATCGCTATGCATTGCCTGCCATGATGTCTGTCAGAAACGGAGAAAGCCGTTATTTCAATAGAGGTGATCAACACCTTATGAATGAAATTTTGGCACGTGTTCGTGCTGAAGGAAAAATTCGTCTACGTGATATTGATAAAAATAATAAAAAGAGTTTGGGAAACTGGTGGAATACCGGACCAGGCCGCCGTGCTTTTGAGCAGTTATATATGCAGGGTGACCTGATGATCTGTGAACGTAACGGAATAGAAAAGGTCTTTGATTTGACCGAGCGCTACTTGCCAGAAAATATTGATTTAAGTATGCCTACACTTTATGAATATGCGCAGTATTTATTTAATAATACGCTTCGAGCACATGGTGCATTTACATGGAAACAATTAGTTCATCTAAAGAAAAATGATTTAAAAGAAACTATGCGTGTCGTTCTGAAAGAACATATTGATGCAGGTGTTGTATCAGCAATTAAACTTGAGAATGGTCAAACTTTATATGTTGATGTTGCTGCAATGGAACAAAAGGTTAGTACTGATTTTGGTTTAAAAATACTATCGCCTTTTGATAATTCTCTTATTCATCGTGACCGTCTAGCTTCCTTATTTGAATTTGATTACCGCATTGAATGCTATGTACCAGCGGCTAAACGAGTATATGGTTATTTTTGCTTGCCGATCCTATATCAAGACGAGTTAGTAGGCCGAGTAGATTGTAAAGCGCATCGTTCTATCAAAGAATTAGAAGTGATTAGCCTACATCTGGAAAAAACAGTAAAAAATAAGGAGCTCTTCTTCTTCGAACTGGAACAAGAGCTCAAGCGTTTTGCTGCGTTTAATCAATGCTCAACTATTAATGACAAAGTGATTAAGCGTATTCGTACTAAAATTTAGACACCCAAAGCACTCCAGCTTTTGGTGTTTTCACTTTTTAGTTTAAAGGCATACGATATTCAATAATTCCTGGTTTTTGTGCAATCCAGTCATAAAGCTTTTGCGCTGGTAGATTGGTTTCTTGAGTATGCCAATATAAACGGTCACAGTTGTGTTTGATTGCTTGCTTCTGCACATATTCAATGAGTTGCTTACCAATGTGTTGCCCACGAACTTCAGGTGAAACATACAGGTCTTCTAGATAACAGTAATTATTTTCTGCCCATGTTGAACGATGAATAACATAGTGCACAATTCCTAAAACCTGCTCACCTTGTTTAGCAACGGCACAGTACACAGGTTCATTTTCATCGAAGAAACGTTCCCATGTTACTTTTGTGACATGAAGGGGTAAATTCACTTGATAAAAATTTTGGTAAGCAAGCCAATATTTTTCCCATTGTGAATAATCTTGCTGCTGAACAGGAACGATTTGAAGACCTTGATTTTGCATAATAATTACACTCTGTTTTAAAGTAATAAAAAATCGACAACTAGAGTGTAGTTTTGATAGTGGTATTTTTATAAGATACACTTTTGATATTTTTCACAGTACCAGTTTTAATATGGCAGCTCCGATTTCTGCATCTTTTCCACATTTAATTTTGCCAAAAGGCCAGATTAAAGATGGACTATATACGGCTTTGCGTGATGCCATTTTAGATGGAAGACTGACTGCCGGAATAAAATTACCCTCAAGTCGTGCTTTGGCAGAGATGATGTCAATTTCAAGAAATTCTGTATTGGCGGCTCTTGAACGATTACTGGATGAGGGATATTTATTTACCAAACCAAGTTCGGGTACCTATGTTGCTGAGGTTGTGCCAGATCAGTTAATACATGTTCAAAAAAATTCAAAAGAAACGTCTAAAAATACTCATCGTTCCTTAAATATTAATCCAAATCTTGAAACTTTATTGGATTCATGGCGCAAGCAGTCATGGTTAAGTAAAAAGAAAAAGATGTTTCATGTAGGGGTAGGTTGTATTGATTTATTTCCTCATCAACTGTGGGGCAAGCTATTAACACAAGCTTGGCGGCAGTCGTATTATCAGCTTGGTCAATTTTACGACCCACGTGGCTATCTACCTTTGCGTCAGGCAATTTGTGAATATGTTCGCTCCACCCGAGGGCTGAACTGCAACGAAGAGCAAATTATTATCGTAAACGGAACGCAGCAAGCTATTCATTTAACAGCCTATGCATTACTTCAAGCAAATGATGAAGTGTGTTTGGATGAGCCGGGATATGATGCAGCTTTTAAGATTTTTCGAAGTTTTGGTGCACAGGTAAATTTGATCGAGAGTGATGAGGAGGGAATGCAAATCTCTGACATTACAAATCATTACTTCAAAAGCAAACTGGTATATACAGCACCTTCACATCAATTTCCTTTAGGAGGAACTTTAAGTTTAGCTCGCCGTTTTGCTTTATTAGATTGGGCAAACAAACAAGAAAAATGGATTTTTGAAGACGATTATAATAGTGAGTTTCGCTATGGCACTCACCCAATTCAAGCTCTACAAGGTTTAGATCAGCAGCAAAGAGTCATTTATTCTGGCACTTTTACCAAGATGATGTTTCCAGAGTTTCGTTTAGGGTTCATGGTTGTACCTGAAGCATTAATTGAAACCTTTAGTGCAGCTAAATATTATACTGACGTGCGAAGTTCATATTTAGAGCAGGTCGCTTTAGCTCTATTCATTCAACAAGGCCACTATGCTCGACATGTACGTAAAGTTCGAAAAGCATGCTATGAGCGTCAACAAGTATTGATTAACGCTATTAATGAATACCTTTCAGATGTACTCGAGGTTCAGCCAACAGATTCAGGCATTCATCTTATATGTTGGTTAAAAGCATCATGGACTGAGCAGGAGTTTATTTCTCATTGCTCGGCATTGGATTTGGAGATTCAACCTCTATCAAGATATTGTCAACTTGAGTCGAAAAAAGCAGCAGTTCTGTTGGGCTATGCTGCACATCAACCTGAGGAAATGGTGGAAAATATTAAGAGACTAGCCATCAGTATCAAAAAGTAAAATAGCTAAACTTTTCAAAATTATATCAGGATTTTAGAGTGATTTTATTTTTAATGAGAAGGGCAAAATATTTATTCGATTTTAATATTTTGATGAAATTTTAAAAAATTTAAATTTAAAAGATTTATTAATCTTATTTTAAGCTAACTTCATTATTTTAATAATATCAAAGCTCAGTACAGTACACCTTTTGGCCACATTCTCCAGATGTGGCCTTTTTTTATTAGGAATAAATACAGCTTAGAATGAATTAATTTTTTAAGGAGAATAGGATTTAATCTTCTTCCATGGCATTACTATAAAACTTAACACCTAGTTTAATTCGGTCTCGACCATTACTCATACGCCAACGGTTGGTGTCACGTAAAGAATATACACAACCGCAATATTCCTGTTGGTAAAATTCCTCTCGCTTACTGATTTCAATCATTCGACTAGAGCCACCATTTTTTCGCCAGTTATAATCCCAATATTGAATATCTGGATAATTGGATGCTGCTCGAATTCCGCAATCATTAATTTGAGCCATATTTTTCCAACGAGAAATTCCTAACGAACTACTGATGAGACTAAAGCCGTGTTCATGTGCATAAAGGGCAGTTCGTTCAAAACGCATATCGAAACACATGGTACAACGAATACCGCGTTCTGGTTCATCTTCCATACCTTTAGCTCGAGCAAACCAATTATCCGTATCATAATCTGCATCGATAAATGGAATATTATGCTTTTCTGCAAAACGAATATTTTCTTCCTTACGGATGAGATATTCTTTTACCGGATGAATATTAGGATTATAAAAAAATATCGAAAATTTAATTCTAGAATCAATTAATGCTTCCATAACTTCTCCTGAACAAGGAGCACAGCAAGAATGAAGTAATAATTGATCATGTCCAGATGGGAGTTCTAATTTTAAACGTTGGGTTGACATAATAAAAAAATAAATTGCAATTCTAATAATTATATATTTTTATTTTGTATAATGTGAACTGAATTATTTTCAATTAAACATGAAATTTATTTAATATTTTAAAATTTATTTATTACTTTATTTGTGGTTTAGTTGAATATAATGAAATAATTAGATTATTAAATATTAAAATTATTTATATCGGCGCTTTTAAATTTATTAACCGAAATACTATATAGTAATATAAAATATAGATAAATTTAATATTTTTTAAAATAATAATATTAAAAGATAGCTAGGTAAGTGATTGATGTTTCTAAATATAATTTGAAATTTTTTGTGTTTTTATTGTGATGTGTGTCACAGATAAACCTTATTTTTTCAATTAAAATATTTCTTTAGATTTGTAGCTTTAATAAATCTATACTATAAAACTTGATGTGTTTTTAAATTTAAGTGTGTGATTATTTGAGATATGAAAGATTGGCAATGTAAGTATTGTAATGGTTACATTATGGTTAATCATTCAAAGATCAGCGTAGGAGAAAAAGTTTACTTTTTGGTATATAAATTTGATGCAAAGAATGAACGGAAAAAATTATATAAAAAGGGAATTGTAGTTGCTCGCTACGATAATATACTTCACATTGAGTCACGTAAAAAAACTTATAAGATCGAACAAGCTAAGGTCTATCCATTAGGAGCACCAATGCCTTTTGTTTATAACATGTTTTGGATTTGTGGATGTCCATGTACTCTACAAAGTTAATTCCTTAACTTTAACTGTCAGCAAGGTATTTATAGATTTAACTGAATTAATAATCACATTAAATTTATCTTTTAAGATTCAAAGAAAAGATTAGATAAGACTTATAAGCTTAGAAAAATACCTTATGAAGGTTTAAGCGTTCTGTTTATTTGTTTGACAAAACAAAGATGCTCTCTTATAAACCTCGAGTAAAGTTGGGGGCAATGATGATGATTGAGAATAAAAAAGCCGAATCTAGTCGAGTTTTGACTGTAGGAGAAGTCGCCAAAAGAAGTGGAGTTTCTGTCTCCACCTTGCATTTTTATGAAGCTAAAGGGCTTATAAAAAGTATAAGAACCAATGGTAATCAACGCCGTTTTCCCTTAATCGTTTTAAGATATATTGCGATTATTAAAGTTGCTCAAAGAGTAGGAATTCCTTTAAATGAAATTAAAGAGGCTCTTAGCGCCTATCCTATGGGAAGCAAATTAACAGCTAAACAGTGGAAAGAGTTATCAAGCCATTGGCGAAAAGATCTCGATGATCGTATTCAAAAATTAACCAGACTCCGTGATGAAATGGACTGGTGTATTGGTTGTGGTTGCTTATCACTAGAGCAATGCCCTTTAAGAAATCCAGAAGATGTTTTGGGGCAAGAGGGGTCTGGACCACGAATTTTGGAAAGGCCTTAATTGCAATATTTCAATAATTATTTTTAGGAGGGAAAATCTTAAATTCCAATAAATTAAATATATGGTTAATAGAACTTCTAAGTGAGTTTTTTATTGTAAACAAGTCACATCGAAGATAACTTTTTTTGATATCTTTAGTTTTTTTATTAAGAAGCAAAAAATTTATGAAAAAAATTATCTTTCTTGGTTTAGCGCTTGTTTCGTTAACGGCTTGTTCATCTGTACAACATAAAGATCTAACTCCACCAAAAATTGGTTCACCAAACCCAGCTAGTCAATATTGTGTTGAACAAGGTGGGAAATTAGAAATCAGAAATGAAGCAAATGGTCAGGTTGGGTATTGTCATTTACCAAATGGCCAAGTCGTCGAAGAATGGAAATTATTCCGTGATAATCAAGCAAACTGTGTAGCAGAAGAAGCTCAAAAATTAGTCGGTCAATCTGGTCTTACTGATGATCAAATTAAACAAAAAACTAAATCAGAAATTGTGCGTAAAGTGGCTCCAGGTCAACCAATGACTATGGATTATCGTACAAACCGAGTTACAGTTACTATTGATCCTGCTTCTAAGAAAATTACTCAAGCAACCTGTGGTTAATATGCTTAATTAAAGTTTGCTAAATCAAATTTTAAAGAAAAAAGCCTGCGGAAATGCAGGCTTTTTTTACTTTAATTTTCGGAATAATGGATAACGGGATACTCTTTTTGTTGTGGCAGCTGCTGTAAAGCTTGATTAATTTTGATGAGAAAAAGGTCTACTTTGTCTTGGCTTGGATTGTTGGTGTTGTATGAAGCTCTTTCTTGATAGTTAATTCCACATCCAATAATTTTCATATTTGCAGGATTAAAGCTCCAATCATTTTTATTCTTGATCGAGATATCTAAATCACTATCGCATTCTTTCCAGAGTTTTAAAAATTGATTGGAATATACAGCTGGAGTTTCTTGTGCTCGGTAGGCTGTAAATCCTTGCATTTCGGGATTAGCAAACTGAAGGAGATGATTGGTAGGCATTCCTCCCCAAAGTATAGCGGTATCTTTTGGTAGTTTTATTCCTGTTATATGTTCTTCTTTAAGTGGTGCAGTTTGCTCATCTTTCTGTTTGGACTTTTGAGATTTATAAACCAGTTTTGTTCCAACAGGAACTGTTACACCTTTGACTTGAGTTATTTGTGTTGTATAGAAATAAGGCGAATCATCACGGTTACAGCCTGTCGGGTTATAACAACCAATACAACCACTTAATAATAAAACCGGACAACTTAAAACACTTAATTTGAAAACTCGATCCATTTTTCTTGTCTTTAATTATGTCTAGAAATTTAATATATCAGTATTTAAATCAATAATAAAAAAAAGCCCCTAGCGGACTAGAGGCAGAAAAACATCAGATGCAAGAACAGGTGAATTATGCATCTGAGTTAAGTAGGTTGTATCAAACCATGTAAAGCACTTTACCAGCAAAAATGAATAAAAATAGGGAGGTGCGACTAATGGCTAATATTTGTAGTATTTTATTTGTACAACTTCGTGTAGCTGTTTTAATAAAGGGGGGGCTTTTATAGTGATTGTTCAACCGTTGTCTTTTTGTGCTACTACTCAAGTGTTATTCGTGCTTTATAGATGGCTTAATGATAATTTTAGAGCTATCCGAAAGGACACAATAATGACGAACATACGAATAATAATGAATCGAAGGTAGGACCACGTGTTTATTAGTGTATTTGATCTTTTTAAAATTGGCATCGGCCCATCTAGCTCCCATACAGTTGGACCAATGCGTGCGGCATACAGTTTTGTGGAAGATTTATTGAAGCAAAACGATTTACAAGCAACGGTTAGAGTTCAGGTGAAGTTATACGGTTCGCTGTCGGCAACCGGTGTCGGTCATGCGACAGACAAGGCTGTTCTGTTAGGTTTAATGGGCTTTGACCCTGAACATATTGATACTCAAGTAAGTACAAGCTTGATTGAAGATGTTCTTGAAAATAAAGCAATCCAGCTTAATCAGCAAAAGACTATTTCTTTTGATTATAAGCATGATGTGCTTTTTTTAGATGAATCTTTGCCTTATCACCCCAATGCAATGGAATTGATTGCATACAATGATGCTCAAGAAGTTTTATATGCGGAAACTTACTATTCGGTTGGTGGGGGTTTTATTGTTAGCCAAAGGCAATTAGCAACAACTCAAACTGAAACAAACGACATTAAGGTTCCATATCCATTTCACAGTGCGGCTGAACTTTTAAGCTTATGTAAGACTCATCATTTATCAGTGAGCGAGTTAATGCTTGAAAATGAAAAAAGCTGGCGTAGTGAAGCTGAGATTCGCAGCAAGATTATGGAAATCTGGAAAGTGATGCAGCAATGTATTCATAACGGATTAATTAATGAAGGAATATTACCGGGCGGTTTAAACGTAAAACGTCGGGCTAAAAAAATTCATGATAAGTTATTAAATAAGAAAAACTCAAACCTAATTGTGACGACTTTTCATGCGATGGAATGGGTCAATTTATTTGCCTTAGCGGTAAATGAAGAAAATGCCGCTGGCGGTCGAGTAGTGACGGCACCCACAAATGGGGCAGCAGGAATTATTCCGGCAGTTTTATATTACTACGTGACTTTTTCTAAAGACTTTTCCGAAGATAAAGTGGCTCGTTTCTTTTTAAGTGCAGCAGCCGTTGGCATTTTATGTAAACTCAATGCTTCTATTTCTGGTGCAGAAGTAGGGTGTCAGGGCGAAGTCGGTTCGGCATGTGCGATGGCTTCGGCGGGTTTAGCCGAAATTTTAGGAGCATCACCTGAGCAAGTGGAACATGCGGCTGAAATTGGGCTTGAACATAATTTGGGTTTAACGTGTGACCCGATTGGTGGTTTGGTTCAGGTGCCTTGTATTGAACGAAATGCAATTGCAGCCGTAAAAGCCATTAATGCAGCCCAAATGGCACTTCATGATGACGATGAACACTTTGTCACGCTAGATAAAGTGATTCAGACTATGAAGGAAACAGGCAAAGATATGTCTGAGAAATATAAAGAAACTTCAAAAGGTGGTCTCGCTGTTAACGCTATTGAGTGTTAAAAAAGATGAGATGGGGACGAGGTGACCCCATCTCATCTTAACCATTAAGCCTCGCGAGCAACTAAAGTTAAAATGTCGTAGGTTGCGACAAGTTCACCTCGTTGATTTTTGACTTTAATATCCCATACCACAACGCCATGCGCTGGCTGAGACGGGTCTTTTTGTGGTTTAGGGGTTTTCTGTTTACAGGTGAGTTCAACCTGAATCGAGTCACCAATTTTAACCGGTTCAACAAAGCGTAAGTTGTCCATACCATAATTGGCAATCACAGGGCCTTGTGCTGCATCGACAAATAGACCTGCTGCGGCAGATACAATGAAGTAACCATGTGCCACACGCTCACCAAAGAAAGACTCGGCCGCTGCGATTTTGTCGGTATGTGCATAGAAATAGTCACCGCTTAAACACGCGAAATTGACAATATCTGCTTCGGTGACTGTACGACGCGCTGTTAATAGGCGTTCACCAATCACTAACTCATCAAAAGACTTTTTAAATGGATGTACGCGGTCCTCATTAACTTTAGAGCCAGCAGTCCATGAGTGAGTAATTTGCGTCAAACTGTTTGGAGAGCCTTGAATTGCAGTACGCTGCATGTAGTGTTTAACCGCGCGAATACCACCTAACTCTTCACCGCCACCTGCACGACCAGGGCCGCCGTGTACTAAATGTGGTAGTGGTGAACCATGACCTGTACTTTCTTTTGCTGACTCTGAATCGAGTACATGCACACGGCCATGCCAAGGCGCAATTTTTTGAAT
This sequence comes from Acinetobacter sp. WU_MDCI_Abxc222, assembly GCF_025514755.1. NCBI lineage: Bacteria > Pseudomonadati > Pseudomonadota > Gammaproteobacteria > Moraxellales > Moraxellaceae > Acinetobacter > Acinetobacter sp. WU_MDCI_Abxc222. The sequence goes on along the minus strand of NZ_JAHPVG010000001.1, from coordinate 552,977 downwards.
AATCTGCTCAATATTCTCATCGTTATTTTTAACGACTGAAGCCACTAGGCTACCTTCACCACGTGAAACAAGGTCAGCTAGTTCTTCAATGTTTTGATATGGCATGAGTGTACATACAGGACCGAACGCTTCCGTAGTATGAACATTCATCGCTTGTAAAGGCTGTTCGCAAAGCAATAAAGTTGGAGCGAAAAAAGCACCTTTTTCAGGATGATCTGCATTAAATGTAAAGTTATCGTTGCCACCAAAAACAATTTTTGCATCTTTGCTGAGTTCAGCAACTTTTTCTGCAACGTCATGTTTTTGTTTAATGCTCGCTAACGCACCCATGGTAGTTTCTTCTTTTTGAGGGTCACCCACCACAACTTTAGCAAGTTTGGCTGTTAGCTTTTCTTGCACAGTCGCTAACAAATTTTCAGGAACAAATGCACGACGAATTGCAGTACATTTTTGGCCTGCTTTGGTGGTCATTTCACGGAAGACTTCACGCACAAATAAATCGACAGTTTCTTCATTTGCCTCAGGGCTTAAAATTGCACTGTTTACCGAGTCGGCTTCCATGCTAAATGGAATCGAATATTTATTGAGGTGAGGGTGATTACGTAATTTTTGGCCTGTGTAAGCAGAACCTGTAAAAGTCACGCAGTCTTGTGGGCCTAACTGTTCTAACAGGTCATAAGTCTGACCGCAAATGAGTTGTAGCGAACCTTTCGGTAGCACGTGTGCTTCTTCAATGGCTTTTACAACTACTTGAGTTAATTGGGCACCGTCGGTTGCAGGCTTAACAATACATGGCACACCAGCAAGTAACGTCGGTGCAATCTTTTCAAGCATTCCCCAAATTGGGAAGTTAAATGCGTTGATGTGAACGGCAACACCTGCTTTAGGACTTAAAATGTGCTTAGCACCGAAAGTTCCATTTTTAGATAATTGAATCCAGCTATCTTCGGTAATAATTTTTTCGTCATTAAGTTCACGGCGAACCAAACTTGAATAAGCAAATAATGTCTGGATACCGCCTTCAATATCAATCCATGCATCTTTACGAGTTGCACCTGTTGCATAAGCAAGTTTGTAAAACTCTTCCTTACGTTCAAGTAAATATTGGGCAATTTGTTTTAAAGCATTAGCGCGTTGATGAAACGTCCAGTTAGCCAGTTCTGAACCATTTTGTTTGGCATATTGAACAACACGTTTCATATCTATGCCATGACTACTTACGGCATAAATCGCTTCACCTGTAATAGCATGATAAATAGGGCGCAGTTCTTCACTGGTCGAATGCCATGTTCCATAGACATAAGAAGCAAGATGAGGCAGTTGATGCTCAGACTGCTGAAAATCTGTGTCAGTTGAGGTTCCTTCTAGGTGTGCTTGTTCAAGCATGACCAAACTCCTTTTTTATTTGATACATCAATTATAAAAATTGCAAAAATATGATTCATAATTTCAGATTAATTTGTCTAAAAGTCAACTTTATTTTGATTTGAAAACGTAAAAAGATTTTTTATTTTTAATTAATATTTATTAAATTCAAATATTTAATTCTTATTTATTTGTTGGATTTAATTTGATACTAAAAAAGTGATTGACTTTGTTTTTAGTGTATCGAAAAATAGATTTAAGGGTGATGCCTACAGGGAATGAAAGAATGGAAAACAATTACCAGAAATTTGAACAAAATATTGCCAATGAAATTACGATCGAGGCTAAGGATCAAATGCCCGATGCCTACCGCAAAACATTGATTCGTCAAATCGGGCAACATGGCCATTCTGAAATTGTAGGTATGTTGCCTGAAGGAAACTGGATTACTCGTGCGCCAACTTTAAAACGTAAAGCGGTTTTGCTCGCGAAAGTACAAGATGAAGCGGGTCATGGTTTATATCTATATAGCGCAGCAGAAACCTTAGGTGCTGACCGTGATGACATGATGGAAAAGTTGATTAATGGGAAAATGAAATACTCATCAATCTTTAACTATCCAACTTTGACTTGGGCAGATGTCGCTGCAATTGGTTGGCTTGTCGATGGGGCAGCCATTGTGAACCAAGTTGCGCTTTGCCGTACTTCATATGGGCCATATGCACGTGCGATGGTACGTATTTGTAAAGAAGAAAGTTTCCACCAACGCCAAGGTTTTGAAGCCATGATGGCTTTGGCAAACGGTACGCCAGAACAAAAACAGATGGCACAAGATGCGGTAAATCGCTATTGGTGGCCAGCACTGATGATGTTTGGTCCAAGTGATGAGCATTCTCCAAACAGCGCGCAAAGCATGGCGTGGAAAATCAAACGCTTTAGTAACGATGAATTACGACAAAAGTTCGTCGATAACACCGTACCACAAGTGTTGCAACTTGGCTTGGAAGTACCGGACCTAGATTTAAAGTTCAATGAAGAAACAGGTCACTATGAGTTTGGCGAGATTGACTGGCACGAATTTAATGAAGTGATTGCCGGACGTGGACCATGTAATCACGAGCGTATCGAAGCACGCCGTAAAGCATGGGAAAACGGCAAATGGGTTCGTGATGCAGCAGTAGTCTACGCGAAAAAACAGCAGCTTGAAGCGAACAAAGTGGCTTAACAAGATTTATGGAAAAATTTGAGGAAATCAAAATGGAAGATAAAAACAACTGGTCGCTCTACGAAGTATTTGTACGTAGTAAACAAGGCTTAAGCCACCGTCATGTAGGCAGCTTAAGAGCACCTGATGATGAAATTGCACTGCAACATGCTCGTGATGTTTACACGCGCCGTAATGAAGGAATTAGCATTTGGGTAGTTCGTTCAGAACTGATTAAGTCATCACAGCCAGATGAAAAAGCTGAATTTTTTGATCCTTCTTTAGACAAGGTTTATCGTCATCCGACTTTTTACCATATCCCAGATGGCATTGAGCACATGTAAGGGGAATGGCAAATGAATCATTCAGTTTTATCTAAATTCTTATTACATATTGGCGACAGTCAACTGGTTTTATCTCAGCGTTTAGCTGAATGGTGCGGGCATGCACCTGAGCTAGAAATTGATATTGCCTTAGCAAATATCGGCTTGGACTTGTTAGGTCAAGCAAGAAACTTTCTGACTTTGGCTGGTCAATATGATGAAGCTAAGCGTGATGAAGACCAACTTGCGTATTTCCGTACTGAGCGTGAGTTTTTAAACCTATTGTTGTGTGAACAACCGAATGGTGATTTTGCACAAACGATTGTACGCCAGTGGTTGATGGACCATTACCATCTTCATTTATTTACTGCTTTAGCGCAAAGCTCACTTCCTGAATTAAGTGCGCTTGCTGTGAAATCTTTAAAAGAAGTGAAGTATCACATCCGCTTTTCGACAAGCTGGATGGAGCGTTTAAGTTTAAGCACAGATGAAGCGCATCAACGTGTACAAGATGGATTAAATAATTTATGGCGCTTTACCGCTGAGTTATTTGAACTGAGTGCAGACGAACAAGCATTAGTTGCACAAGGCGTGATTCCAGATTTTTCAAATGAAAAAGAACAATGGAACCAAACCATTGCAGATGAGCTTAAGCGTTTTGAATTAAACGTTGCTGTGAACGGTGCTTATCGCCGTGGTGCGAAACAAGGATTGCATACCGAGCATTTGGGTTATTTGTTGGCTGAAATGCAATGTATTCAAAGAACTTATCCGGGCATGACCTGGTAAGACAAGGAGGTGAGCCATGCAAATGATTCGTCATTGCATCGACCAATGTTGGGATGTTCTACAAACGGTAAGTGACCCTGAAATTCCGGTTTTATCTGTTGTGGATTTAGGCATGATTCGCGGTTTAGAGATTAACGATCAACAAGAAATTATTGTTCGTCTAACTCCAACATATAGCGGTTGCCCAGCAACAGATATGCTCAAAGCACAAATTGTTGAGGCATTTACCGCAGAAGCTTTGACACCGGTCAAAGTCATGGTCGATTTATCAGAAGCATGGACCACGGACTGGATGTCTGAAGCAGGGAAAAAGAAACTGCAAGTTTATGGCATTGCGCCACCTGAAGGATTGGCGCATCAGTGTGGTACTCACGTTCATTTAAATGATGGTGTTGAGTGTCCACGTTGTAAAAGCCGACACACCCGACTGTTAACAGAGTTTAGTTCTACCGCCTGTAAAGCACTTTATAAATGTCAGGACTGTCTTGAGCCTTTTGATTACTTCAAATGTATTTAAGTCTTTAGATAAGGAAATCAGCCATGAGCCAATTTGTACCATTAAAAGTAAAAAGTATTACGCCTCAAACCGATCAGGCAATTTGTATTGCATTTGACGTTGTACCTGAACAACAAGAACAATTCCAATTTCAACCGGGGCAACATTTAACCATTCGCCATTTAACCGAAGCGGGTGAAATCCGCCGTTGTTATTCAATTTGTAGCTATGCGGGTAAAGAAGACATCAGCATTGCGGTTAAAAAAATTGATCAAGGTCAATTTTCAAACTGGGCAAATGACCATTTGAAAGTGGGCGATGTGCTTGAAGTCATGCCACCACAAGGTGTGTTTTTTCAAAAAGCAGCCAAGATTGGCGGACAAAACTATTTAGGTGTTGCTGCGGGGAGTGGTATTACTCCGATTTTATCGATTGTTAAGCAAGTTTTGTTTGAACAACTTGAAGCTAAATTTACCTTACTCTATGGCAATCGCTCATGGAAACAAACCATGTTTGCCGAGCAAATTATGGATTTGAAAGATCAGTTTAAAGAACGCTTTCAACTCATCAATATTTTTTCTCGTGAGTTTAATGACAGTGAGCTGATGAACGGTCGTATTAATGCAGAAAAGCTTAAGCAACTTTTTGATTTTGAAGTGCTTGAAACAAATTTTGACCATGTTTTTGCCTGCGGCCCAGACGAAATGATGAATGCCGTAGAAAATACTTTACCGAACTTTGGTATTGCCAAAGAGCGCATTCACACTGAACGTTTCCATACAGGACAAGCACGTAAACGTAGTGTTGAAGCGGATGCAAATCGTAAAGAAGAAAAGGTCAACATCATTTTAGATGGTCGTGAACTGATTGTTTCTGTGGCTCAAGATGATGAAAGTATTCTTGATGCGGCTTTACGTGCGGGTGCCGACTTACCGTATGCATGTAAAGGTGGGGTGTGTGCAACCTGTCGTTGTAAGGTGCTTTCTGGGGAAGTTGACATGTTCCTTAACTATAGTCTTGAAGAAGACGAAGTTGAAAAGGGCTACGTGCTGAGCTGTCAGACTTTACCAAAAGGCTCAAATGTTCGTTTGAGTTTTGATGAATAGAGGCTGTCATGCAAGAGTTGATCAAAGCCAGAACAGCAACTGACGGTGTTTTGTTATTAACCCTAAACCGTCCAGAAAAAAGAAATGCTTTAAACAATGCAACCTTGCAGTGTTTATGTGAGTTGCTCGAAAAAGCTGAACATAATGCTCAAGTCAAAGCAGTGGTTTTAACAGGTAACGCTCAGTGTTTTGCGGCTGGAGCAGATCTTGGCGAATTGGCTGCAATGGACGCCGTGTCTTTGCAACTCGATATTCGCCCGAAGCTTTGGCAAAAAATTGATGCGTTTAGTAAGCCACTGATTAGTGCAGTCAATGGTTATGCCTTAGGCGCTGGGTTTGAGCTGGTTTTGCACTCAGATATGGTGATTTGCGGTGAAAATGCCCGTTTTGCATTACCTGAAATTGGCCTTGGCATGTTGCCGGGTGCAGGCGGAACACAGCGTTTAGCACGCTTGGTTGGGCAACAACTCACCATGCGCTGGGCCATGACAGGTGAGATGATTTCGGCAAAACAGGCAGAGCAACACGGCATTTGCAGCCAAGTGGTGCCGACCGAATTAACCGTCGAATATGCAGTTCAACTTGCAGCCAAAATTGCCAAACAAGCGCCTTTAGCGATTCGTGTGATTAAACAATCAATTAAAAGTATTCATGAAACAACGTTAAGTCAGGGACTCAAGTTTGAACGTCAAAACTTTGTCTGGCTGGCGGCTACAAAAGATCGAAACGAAGGGATTAATGCTTTCTTTGAGAAAAGAAAGCCAGTGTTTAGAGGTGAGTGATGGACTATCAAAATATTATTGCTGAAGAAAAAAATGGTGTTGGCTACCTGACATTTAACCGCCCAAAAGCACTGAATAGCTTTAACGTTGATATGCACCGTGAAGTGGCCGAGGTTTTAAACTTGTGGACTAAAAATCCAGATGTTCGCTGTGTGGTGATTAGTGGTGAAGGCCGTGGCTTTTGTGCAGGGCAAGACTTAGGGGACCGTGTAGTTGACCCAAACGCTGAAGCTCCAGATTTAGGATATTCCATTGAAACTTACTATAACCCGCTCATTAAAACGATTGTAAATATGCCAAAGCCTGTGATTTGTGCCGTAAATGGCGTGGCAGCAGGTGCAGGGGCAAATATTGCACTGGCGTGTGACTTGGTGATTGCAGCTAAATCGGCAAACTTTGTACAAGCCTTTTGCCGCTTAGGACTGGTTCCAGACTCGGCTGGTACATGGTTTTTACCACGTGCTGTAGGCCATGCTCGCGCTATGGGATTGGCTTTGCTAGGTGACAAGCTCCCAGCAGAAACCGCAAAAGAATGGGGCATGATTTGGGATGTGGTTGAAGATGCTGAACTTAAAACAAAAGTCACTGAACTCGCTGAACGTTTAGCGAAACAACCTACTTTTGGTTTATCTCTTATTAAAAAAGCCATTCATCAATCAAGTAATAACACTTTTGAAGAGCAAATGCTTTTAGAACGTGACTTACAACGTATAGCAGGTCGTTCAGAAGATTATCGTGAAGGGGTACAAGCCTTTATGAATAAACGTGAACCAAATTTTAAAGGGCGCTAAGCATGACAGATTTAGATTTATCTCGTGCCCGAATTGCCGTCATTGGTTCTGGCACCATGGGCATTGGCATTGCTCAGTTAGCCATCGTTAATGGGCACTCGACCATTTTATATGATCTGGACGCTCAAAAAGCGCAACAAGCTGTTTACGGCTTGGGGCAAACGTTTAAAAAGCTGGTTGAAAAGAGCAAGCTCACACAGCAGCAAGCGGATGAAGCTTTAGCACGTTTAACTGTGGTCAATCAAGTTGAAGCGCTGCGTGATGCTGACTTAGTTATTGAAGCGGTCGTTGAGAAAAAAGAAGTTAAACAGTCTTTATTTAAGCAACTTGCTGAAATTTGTAGTGCGCAAACCATTTTTGCAAGTAACACATCTTCAATTTCAGTAACTGCAATTTCGGCAGGCATTGCTCACCCAGAGCGCGTAGTGGGTTTACATTTTTTTAATCCTGCGCCAGTCATGAAATTGGTTGAAATTGTACAAGGCTTAAAAACCCCCAACAGCTTATGTTTGGCTTTAAAAAACTTGATGTTGGGCTGGAAAAAAATTCCGGTACTCACCAAGTCGACTCCTGGTTTTATTGTTAACCGAATTGCTCGTCCGTTTTATGCAGAAGGCTTTAGAGCGTTGCAAGAACAAGTCACCAGCTATGACCAACTCGACTATGCCTTAAAGCAATGCGGCGGTTTTGCGATGGGACCGTGTGAACTCACCGACCTCATTGGGCAAGATGTTAACTTTTCGGTAACCCAAAGCGTTTACCAAGAGTTTTTTTACGAACCACGCTACCGTCCAAGTCTCATTCAAAAAGAATTGGTCGATGCAGGAGCTTGGGGCCGTAAGTCAAAACAGGGTTTTTATCGCTATAACGAAAAAAATCAGTACGAGACATTTCAGCCTCAAGCTGTGGTTGCTACGCCAGTTGATGCTCATATTCAGCTAAAAGGGACTTGGTCTCAGCTACCTGCTTTTTTAACGCGTTTGGGTTTAAAAAGTGGATCTGCGAGCGACGACAATATCCTTCAAATTGATGATATCGACTTACGCTTAAGCCAAGGTGAGTCTGCCAATATTCATTACTTAACCCGTAAAGTGGTTTTAATGGATTGGCACCATGATTTTGAGCAAGCGGAAGCTTTAGTACTCAGTCATAACGAGCTTTGTGAAGCAAGTGATCTGGCTAAAGTTGAGGCTTACTTTGCACAGTTTGGTATGAGCGTGATGTGGATTAAAGACCATCCGGCACTGTTAACCTTACGCACCATCGCTTTACTCATTAATGAAGCCTGTGAAGCAAGTTTACATGGTGTTGCGAGTCTGGAAGATATTGATAATGCCATGAAATATGGAGTGAATTATCCTAAGGGTCCTTACCAGTGGTTGACACAAATGGGCGGTGCTTATGTGCTCCAAACCTTAAATAACTTATATGCACTGTATGGAGAGGAAAAATATCGCGCGAGTATCTACCTCAAGCAATATGTAGCGAAAACCCAAAACATTGCTACCCAATATTCACGTGATATGACCGAATTTGCATAATCAGGAGTCAACATGGAAGACGTTTTAATTTGCGATTTTATTCGTACCCCAATTGGACGATATGCAGGTGCCCTAAGTGCTGTACGTGCAGATGATTTAGCTGCATTGCCCATCAAATATTTAAAAGATAAGCACCCGAACTTGCCGTGGAATACGGTAGACGAAGTGTTTTTAGGATGTGCTAACCAAGCAGGTGAAGACAACCGTAACGTTGCACGTATGGCAACACTCTTGGCAGGCTTACCTGATACAGTGCCAGCCATGACCGTCAATCGCTTGTGTGCTTCAGGTCTAGATGCAGTAGGGCTTGCTGCACGCTCAATTAAAGCAGGCGAAGCGCAGTTTGTGTTGGCAGGTGGTGTTGAGTCGATGAGCCGTGCGCCATTTGTACAAGCTAAACCAACAGAAGCATTTAGCCGCACCCCTGAAATTTATGACACAACGATTGGCTGGCGCTTTGTAAATAAGCAACTTAAAGCGCAATACGGCACCGACAGCATGCCCGAAACAGCCGAAAATGTAGCTGAAAAATATCAGATTAGCCGTGAAGACCAAGATGCGTTTGCATTGCGTAGTCAGCAAAAAACCGCTGCGGCACAACAAAATGGTTTCTTTAACGACGAGATTTTGCCTGTCGAGATTGTAGACCGTAAGAAAAATGTAGTTGTGGTGAACCGTGATGAACATCCGCGTGAAACGACACTTGAAGCACTCGCAAAACTAAAAGCCCCATTTAAAAAAGAAGGTGGCTCGGTGACTGCTGGAAATGCCTCTGGTGTAAATGATGGCGCTGCGTGTGTGTTAATTACCAACCGTGAATTTGCAGATACACATGGTTTAAAACCTTTAGCACGTGTGATTGGCATTGCAAGTGCGGGTGTTGAACCCAAATATATGGGTATAGGTCCTGTTCCGGCTGTGCAGAAAATTTTAAAGCAAACAGGTTTAACGCTAGATCAGATGGATGTGATTGAGCTGAATGAAGCATTCGCAGCCCAATCTTTGGCTTGTATGCGTGAACTCGGTCTAAAAGATGACGATGAACGCGTTAATCCAAATGGTGGTGCAATTGCGTTAGGCCATCCGTTAGGCATGAGCGGTACACGTTTAGTGATTACGGCAACACGTGAGCTAAAAAAACGCGGTGGACGCTATGCACTTTGCACGATGTGTGTAGGTGTTGGACAAGGCGTCGCACTGATTTTGGAAAACTTAAATTAATTCAGACGGTTTTTAAAATTACATAATGAGGAGAGAGGCGATGGACAGCCTTACAATGGATAATGTTGAGCAATTAACACTTGCAGAGCTTAGAGAGCTGCAAACGAAACGGTTAAAACAAACCCTGACTTTTGTATATGAAAATAGTCCGGTCTATAAGAAAAAGTTCGATGAAGCAGGTGTACATCCTAATGACTTCGTGACTTTAGACGATCTGGCGAAGTTTCCATTTACCACCAAACAGGATTTAAGAGACAACTATCCGTTTGGGATGTTTGCCGTACCGCAAGAGCAAATTGTGCGTTTACATGCATCATCAGGCACAACGGGCAAACCGACGGTGGTGGGCTATACCCAAAAAGATATTAATACTTGGTCGGACATTGTTGCACGTTGCTTACGCATGGCAGGTTTAACCGCGAAAGATATGGTTCAGGTGGCTTATGGCTATGGACTATTTACAGGTGGACTAGGCGCACATTATGGTGCCGAGCGCTTAGGTGCAACGGTTATTCCTATGTCTGGCGGGCAAACTGAAAAGCAAGTTCAGCTCATTCAAGACTTTAAACCGACTGCAATTATGGTTACGCCATCGTATTGCGTGAGCATTATTGAAAAGCTCGAGCAACAATTTGGTACTGCACGTAATACGTCTTTAAAAGTCGGTATTTTTGGTGCCGAGCCGTGGACCAACGAACTGCGCCGTGAAATTGAAGAACGCCTCAATATTAAAGCGCTCGATATTTATGGCTTATCTGAGGTGATGGGGCCGGGTGTTGCGATGCAGTGCTTAGGTGAGGGAGAGGGATTAACCATTTGGGAAGATCATTTCTACCCAGAAATTATTAACCCTGAAACAGGTGAAGTCTGTAAAGATGGTGAACTTGGCGAGCTAGTCTTTACCACCATTACCAAAGAAGGCTTACCGATTATTCGTTACCGTACTCGTGATTTGACCCGCTTACTACCGGGTGAAAATCTGGCGATGCGTAAAATGGATAAAATTGTGGGCCGTAGCGACGACATGCTGATTATTCGCGGTGTGAACGTTTTCCCGACTCAAATTGAAGAGCAAATTTTGCAAGTTCCGCATTTAGTTCCAAATTATGAAATTTTGGTGACTAAAAAAGGCCATATGGATACTTTGCATATTCGTACAGAGATGTGTCATAACTGTACTATACAGGCCAATCAACTTGCTCAGGAGTTGATGAAACGCATTAAAACCATGATTGGAATTAGCGTTACTGTAGAAGTTGTGACAGAAGCGACCTTACCTCGTTCGGAAGGTAAGGCAAAGCGGGTAATCGATATGCGTCAGATTGCTTAACATCAAGATCATTCAGGGTATAGAATCTATACCCTGAAACTAAACGCCAAGACATGAGTATGAGTGCAAAAATACAGCAAATAATTGATTCTGTTGTAAAGAATGAAACCTTAAGTGGAACTTCGCTTATTTCGACAATTTTTGGAGATTCAGTACTTCATCGGGGTGGAAACATTAGTCTTGCAAGCCTGATTCAGTTATTAGAGCTATTTGGTTTTAATGACCGCGCTGTAAGAACCTCTGTTTTTCGTTTAGTTAAAAATGATTGGTTATGCTCAGACAAAATCGGCAGAACCAGTTTTTATCGAATTACCGATTCAAGCCGTTCGACTTATTTGCAGGCCGAGCAACGCATTTATAACGACCAGATGAAAGAGTGGGACCATTATTGGGATCTTATTCTGATGTCTAGTCTCGACACTGAAAATAAAGCGTTGCTAAAGAAAGAACTCGAATGGTTAGGATTTGCCAATATTTCTACAAACTTAATGGCTTATCCGGGTTGTAATCGTATTGAACTGCAACGCTTGTTGGTTGACTTAAATATGAGTGAGCAAGTGGTGGTGTTTAAAGCCGAAACCTTGCAACTCTTTAATAATTCGGTCGATACCATTGGTCGTATGCTCAGAACCAACTGGCCCATCGATGAATTGCGCCAAAGATACCTACAGTTTCTCGATATTTTTAGAGAAATTGGCGTGTTACTCATGCAGGAAAACGAACAACTCGAACCCGTTCAGGCCTTTCAAATTAGAACTTTGCTGATTCATTATTATCGACGGATTTTATTGAAAGACCCTGCATTACCGCTTGAATTGTTGCCAACTGACTGGCCCGCGATTAGTGCACGAACGTTATCAATGAATATTTATAAAAAAGTATTTGAACCTGCCGATGAATACTTCTTGTCTGTTGCCGCAACAGCAGAAGGACCTATGCCAAATGCTACAGCACATTATTGGCGCCGTTTCGGAGGTTTGGTGGCAACAAATGAGAGGTTAAGTCATGCCTTGTTATAGTATTGACGGTGTTATTCCCGTCGTTAGCCCAGATGCTTTTGTACACCCAACCGCTGTTTTAATTGGTGATGTGATTATTGAAGCGGGCGTATATGTAGGACCATTTGCGTCATTGCGTGCCGATTTTGGTCGTATTCACATTAAGCAAAATGCCAATATACAAGATAGCTGCACCGTACATGGTTTTCCGCAAAGCGTGACTTTAGTTGAGGAAATGGGCCACATTGGGCATGGCACAACTTTACATGGCTGCCGCATTGGTAAAAATGTTTTGGTCGGCATGAACAGCGTAATTTTGGACTATGCTGAAATTGGTGAAAACACCATTATTGGTGCAAATAGCTTGGTCAAAACCAAAGATATTATTCCGGCAAATGTATTGGCAATGGGTAGTCCTGCCAAGGTTGCACGTGATTTATCAGAACAAGAAAAAAAGTGGAAAACCAGAGGCACGCAAGAATACATGGAGCTTGCACAGCGCTGCTTAAACTCAATGCAAGAAGTTCAGCCTTTAAGCTCAGAGTTGGATGACCGCCTGACCTATAAGGACTTTAGTTCTTCAAACTATCAGATTAAACAAGATAGCGTTTAACGGCTTTTAATCAGTCGATTTCAATACAGATAGGTTTATAACACTTAAGGAATACTCGCACGAGTAGGGAGACGTTTGTGCAAAAAATGGAAGCCACTGCGGTTGATCAATTCGCAGAGCTATTGGGTGTTCAAGTGCTGCATCGCAGTTTTGATGAAGCGCGTTGTCAGCTTAATGTGAAAGACGAGCACATGAATGCCTTGGGCGGTGTGCATGGTGGCGTGATATTTTCTTTAGCCGATATTGCTTTTGCGATGGCTTGTAATGCAGGGGATGCGCCATACACTGGCCTACAGGCGGATATTCGCTATATGAGTGGTGCTAAAGATAAGGTGTTATTTGCAACGGCAACCAAGGTCGGAAGTAGTAAAAAATTTGCCCATTATGAAGTGTTGATAACAGACGGTTTAAATAATAGAGTCGCTTTGTTTACATCTACGTGTTACAGACTCGCGCCGTGAATGGCTTGCATACAGTTAGCAAACAAACTAGAGTGTAGAAAAACTACTTCTTTATTTTTCATGTTATCTCGTCGAAAACTTCCGTCTTTAAATGCTTTGCGTGCTTTTGAAACAGCGGGCAGGAAGTTAAGTTTTCGCGCTGCTGCTGATGAATTAGGTGTTACACAAGGTGCTATTGCCCAACAAGTTCGTGCATTAGAAGATCATTTAAACGTTACTTTATTTCAACGGCTTCCACGAGGACTCTCTTTGACTCCTGAAGGAGCAAAGTATCTGGTCAATATCACTCGTGCTTTCGATATTCTTACTGATTCGACAGAATTACTTTTAGATCAGCCTGATAGCGTTACTATAAGTGTCACACCAACTGTTGCTGCCAAACTCTTAATTCCTCGGTTAGGCGATTTACATACTTTATTACCTGACATTAACTTACATACATTAGCTACTGAAGCAGTATCTGACTTTGATCGGGATCAGGTTGATATTGCTATCAGGCTAACCACAAAATCATTTCCAGAGAATTTAGAAACACAATTATTGTTTCATCAGGAACTCGTAGCTGTCGCAAGTCCTTATTTTGTCAAAGATTTAACGTTGCCATTAAAACGTGAACAGTTATTATCAATGCCACTTCTGCACGACGCACACGATCAATGGCCAAAATTTCTAAATACATTCACCAAGTTGTCAGGGCCTATATTTAATCAAACCACTCTGGCGTTGGACGCTGCTGTGTCAGGGCAAGGAATAGCTTTAGCATGTCGTGCGTTTGTTGAAGCAGATATTAAGTCAGGAAAACTAGTACAAGTTATTTCCGAAACTAAAATTGTTGAGCCAAGTTATTTTCTTGTCAGAAAAAAAGTTCTACATCCGAATGACAAAGTAAATCAAATTTGGAAATGGTGTATTGAATATTTAGGTACAGAGCAACCATAAAAAGAGAGTTTTATTGCTGTGATGAGTTTAACTCCAATCTTGAAGGGATAATGGTTTAGCAATTTATCCCTGCAAATTTTTATTAAGATTCATTATACCGAGCGAGTTAAGCCACCATCTACTCGAATATTCTGCCCTGTAATATAAGCAGCACTATAAGATGCAAGGAAAGCAACTGTATCTGCTATCTCTTCTTTTGAACCATAACGCTTCATTGGAACATTGTTAATGCGTTCATCTGTTTCTGGCTGAGTATCAATCCATCCAGGTAAGACATTATTAATACGGATATTATCAATCGCATATGTATCTGCACAAATTTTGGTAAATGCTGCCAATCCAGAACGAGCAACTGCAGAAGTTGGAAATAGTGAGCTAGGTTCAAATGTCCATGCACTAGAAATATTGATAATTACACCTTGCTTTTGTTTTTGCATTACAGGAATAACTAAACGTATAGGTCGTACAGCATTAAGAAAGTAAGTGTCTATACCATCATGCCAATCTTGGTCTGTTAATTCTAAAATTTCCTTGCGGGGACCATGTCCTGCACTGTTAACCAAAACATCTATTCGTCCCCAACGAGAAAGAGTTTCATCAATAAGGCGTTGAACATCGTCTATTGATTGATTTGATCCAGTAATACCTAGACCATTCAGTTGGTTTGCGAGAGCTTCACCTTTTCCTGATGAAGAAAGAATCGCAACATTAAATCCATCTGCTGCTAATTTTTTTGCAATAGCTGCGCCCATACCACTCCCAGCAGCTGTAATAATAGCAACTTTCTCAGACATAATTTTCACCTCTTAATTTAATTAAAAATATGAAATATTTAACAAATTTTGAGATGATGTTAAAATTTAAGAGGGTGTTGAGCAAACGATATATTTTCGTTAAACCCAGTAGAAAATCTATTGTCTTAATCAATATTCAAATTATCGTTTTTAGAAAAAAGTATCCTAAAAATAAGTGAAACCGATAACCTGTAAAACATTTTAAATTTTTATTAAATTTCTAATTCTGTGGCTAAGCACAGCCAAATTCTTTTGAACATTAGTTTCAGCCAATATCTTTAATTTCTTATGCAAAGCTTGAACTCGCTTATATAGGTGTTCACACAAATCTGCATCTGTGTGCTGATAATCCATTTTTTCCCAGTAAGCATTTACCCAAGCTTTTGTAAGAATTTAGCATTATGAAGTTGTGATAATAGACGGTTTGAATAATAGAGTCGCTTTGTTTACATCTACGTGTTTCAGGCTTGCGCCGTGATGTGTGGTTGTGAGGTCGTTAGATCCAGAGTAGAACTTAACTAAATTAATAAAAGCCCTGAAAGAGAGTAAAGCTAATCAAAATATTGCCTAAATTGTTTGGGAATAGGTAATGGATCTCCCTAATTGGATAGAATAAGCTACATTAGATGCGGGAAGAAAATAGAATTAATTTTTTTAAATTAATATGGCTAGTTTTAGTTTAAATAAAACTAGCCATATTTTTAGCCTAGTATTTATAATTTACTGATATGGAATAATTATGCACAAAGTTTTTCTAACTCTCTAAGCTTAATAAAATAATTAATAGAATATATTTTAAAAATGATATATCTTTTATTAGAAAAATAGGATGAGATTAATTTATCATAAAATTTAATGATAAGAGAAGTTACTTTGGGGAGATGTGATTTTAATGATAGATGAAGAAAAAATTAGTTCTTTTGAGGATATTCATAATATTTTAAGGAATGTATCTCTCGATGATGGGCATTACTTCCGTGGTGAGCGGCGTAGCGATTATTCATTAATTCCTAAAATTGGTCGAATAACAAGTAAACCTCAGCAGTACGAAAACGGAAAAATATATTTTGATCTCAGATATCCAGTCAGTATTATCAATGAACGTGAAGCTTTTAAACGCTTCAAGAATGCTGCTGGTCCATATCTTGAATCACCGCCAGTAAATGATTGGGATTGGCTAGCTCTCGCGCAGCATTATGGATTACCAACTCGTCTTTTAGACTGGACAACAAATCCACTTGTTGCTCTATATTTTGCAGTATTTGAATTTGTAAATGATACTTGGTTATTGAAAGAGCAGATCGATACACCCGATTTTCTTGGGGATGCTGCATTTTATGTTATGCGCGTAAAGCATCCACCTCTAGACATTAACACTTGTGATCCATTTGCTAGTGATGGTTTGTTCTTTTCAAATCATGTCAGCCCTCGAATTACTTCACAAGCTGGACTCTTTTCAATTCAGCAAGATCCACACATTCCGCTAAGATGGGGGCGTATAACAAAGTACCACATCCCATTTTCAGTTAGAATGGAAATAAAGCGTGAACTTGCTCTTTTTGGGGTGACACATAGTTTTATCTACCCGGGATTAGAGGGAATTAGTAAAGATTTACAAGAGCGAATTAATTGCTTTTGATGTTATGTAGTATTTAGTTCAATCAATGTTTTAATATATTAAAAATATCAGAATGGTACAGTAGTGATAACCTTATGCTGACAAAGCATAAGGTTAATATAATTATATTTTCCCTAAATAATTGTTAGATCTAAGTTATCAGCTAAACCATTGCTATGATGCTCCTTTAAAAGTCAATTCAACTTTCTTTTAAATTGGTTTAAAGAAAAGTTAGTAAAAATCCCACTTAATAAAAAATGCAAAAGAATCGAAATACGAAACGAATAAAATGACAATTAATCTCTAATTCCCCACTTACATTGCAAAATTAGCACCGCATTAAGCCTAGAAAATCCCCCGCTACAACCCCCACTTAACAATAACCCACCCATTATTTAGCCTTACTTTTCTAATGATTTAATTTAAAACAAATGGCATTTTGTGTGCTTGACTGCAATAGGGTTGGGCACTATTCTTTGCCTGCTGGCCACATTGCCAGACGGTCGTCGCGGACCGTGATGAAAGATCGCATCAGAGTTATTCCGTCTGAGGGATAGTCTTATGCGTGAACTCCCAGTCTCCTCCCGTAGCGGTAGGACGGGAGAGGGACACCTTCGGGTGTGCTGGTTATATCTTTCACCAGTCCGCGAACCCTTTCTCGTTCTGCCACCATAATTTCAATGTCTGGCAGAACTCCCAATAAAAAGGAGTTGGCTTTGCACATCCATTATTTCTTGGCACCGAGTGCCAAAAGCTATAACGACACAGCTTAAAAATTAAAGCAGCTTGAACGCCCTAAGGCTTTCAGGCTTAAAGTCTTTTTTACTTAAAACTTAGCAAAACAAAACTTGAGATGTGCCAAGCACAGTCTTATGGACTTTGCTGTGCCTTTTTTCTCCCAAAAAGGGCACAGGCTTTTTTATCTCATTTAGAAACAACAAGAATTTATAACGGTAAAACTATGCCAAAGTTAGTGCTTTCTTCCCGTGCCATACAAGTCATCAACAAGTCGATTGATTTATTTCAACATCGTGGCTTTCATACCGTTGGGGTAGATCGAATCGTCAAAGAATGTGAAATTACCAAAGCGACTTTTTATAACTTTTTTCATTCAAAAGAGCGGTTTATTGAAATCTGTTTGATCGTCCAGAAAGAACGATTAAAAGAAAAAGTGGTCTCAATTGTTGAGTATGCCCAAGGCACAAGCGCGACCGATAAACTCAAACAGCTTTATTTCTTACATACCGATGTAGAGGGGATGTACTACCTATTATTTAAAGCCATGTTCGAAACGAAACTGACCTATCCAAAAGCCTATATCACCGCAGTGAGATATCGCACATGGCTGCTGAATGAAATCTATAGCCAGCTTATAAAACTAAAAACCGATGCAACTTTTCAAGACGCCAAACTATTTTTATATATGATCGAAGGCGCAATCATTCAGCTTTTTAGTTCAGATGGGGCAATTGATCGGGAAAAGGTGTTGGATTGTTTTTTTATGCAGTTTAGGTAGGTGATGTAAAATGCTGGGCTGATAACAAAAAATATTAGACCGGTCGTCTACTAATCTATATAGTGAGGCCTTACTTTGTTGGCCTTCTAGTTTAAAAGAGAAAATTAATGTCTATTATTCTTCATCATTTAAATGCTTCACGCTCATTTCGCATTCTGTGGTTACTTGAAGAAATTAATCAACCTTATGAATTAAAAAATTATTTTCGAGATAAAACTACAAATCTTGCACCTCAAGAATTAAAAAATATTCATCCTTTAGGAAAATCACCAGTGATTGAACTCGATGGAAAAGTAATTGTAGAATCAGGTGCAATTGTAGAAATTTTGATTGAAAAGTTTGCTCCTCAACTGATGCCCGCGAAAGATTCAGACAGTTATTTTGATTATTTACAATGGGTTCATTTTTCAGAAAGTTCGGCTATGGTTCCATATTTATTAAATATTTTTAATTCGATTGAGTTAAAAAATGGCACTCAATTAAAGTTCTTGGACCAATATGCGCATGTTGAGTTGGATAAAGTATTTTCATATTTAGATCAACAATTAGTAGGCAAAAAATTCTTAGTAGGCAATAGCTTAACGGGTGCAGATTTTATGATTGGTTTCGTAGTCTATGGTCTAATTAATTCTTTAAATATTCGGTCAAAATATCTCAATATTGAGCAATATGTAAAAGGTCTCGAAAACCTAGAAAGCTGGCAAAAAGCCATGTCTATAGAACAAAATCTTCATCACCAAACCAATGCCTAAAAACGAAATGGCCTTAAGCACTTAAAAATAGAATTGATTTCTCAAGCAGAGAAATCAATTCAGCAATTTAGATCCCTTCAACAAAACTCACCATAACATCACAGCAGCCTTGGCGCTTACTTTTGGCAAGCTGATATTCAGGTGAAAAATAACATTCACGTGCAGTTTCCATATCTGGAAATTCAATGACCACGTGACGTTCAAACTCTTGTCCCTCTAAAACTTCTGAGGCACCACCACGCGCAAGAAACTTGGCGCCGTACTTTTGAAAAGCTTGCGGAGCAGTGGCCATATATTGTTTATATTGTTCCATATCATGAATGGTGACATGAGCAATCCAGTAAGCAGACATATCGTATTTCCCTATAATTCATTCAATAAAGGTTTATTTACCTTTTCCTAAAACTTGTGATTTCAGGCATCTAAAATATTTTTTGCGACAGCAGCAGCTTCGGCAATATGTTCAGCAACCGCTTGTTTTGCCTTTTCAGGGTCTTTGTGAAGGTAGATAGCTTCACACATATTTTTAATACGTTGATAACCTGAAATTTCACGCTTTGTTGATTTCATGGTCATGGCACGAAGACGGCTAATTCGGCCATTTAAGCGTTGTACCACTTCCCAAGCAATATGATGGTTTGCTGTAGTAAAGATGGTTTGATAAAGCTGGGTTGAGGTCTCAATAATCAGATTGATGTCATCGGCAGCAAAAGCAGCTTTAAGATCTTCTAATAGAAGCTTTAATTTTTCAGCAGTTTTCTCATCCAGGTTTTTAGTGCAGTCAGCCACAGCGCTTTGCTCTAACAAGAGACGAATTTCATAAATCTGTGAAGCGATGTCCCAGTTAAGTAGCGAAACAATAGGGCCTTTATTTGGCAAAATCTCGACTAAACCTTCTGCTTCTAAATAACGAATCACTTCGCGAACCACAGAACGGCTCACGCCGAGTTCTTCACATAATGTTCTTTCAACCAGTCTTTTTCCTGAAGGGAAATAGCCTGTAATAATGGCATTACGCACTTTATCTAAACACAGCTCTCGTAAAGTTACGGGCGGGTTTTCAATTTTAAGATTCATAAATAATTAAATTTTCCTGTTTTTTAACATGTTGAGTTTCATCACATGTTTTTCAATAAAAATTAGCATAGCAAACTCTTGCTTTTTTTTCAGTATGTATTATGGTATACCATAATACGAATGACAAGATAATTTACTTGCAAGGAAGAGCAATGAAACTCATACGTAAAACAGTGCTTCACGTAGAAACCACTTATGTAGATGGCGGCAAAGAAGCCGCAAAGCCTTTAAAAATGGTGGCAGCCGCAGCGGTCATTAAAAACCCGTGGGCAGGGCAAGGTTATGTAGAAAACCTAACACCGGAAATTCGCCGCATTGCGCCAATCTTAAGCGAGCATTTAACCAAACTTATTCTTGATGAAGTGGGTTCAGGTGATGCCGTTGAAGCTTTTGGCAAAAGTGCAGTGGTGGGCTTAAATGGTGAACTTGAGCATGCATCAGCTTTAATTCACACCTTACATTTTGGTAATACTTACCGTAGTGCTGTCGGTGCGAAATCTTATTTGGCATTTAACAATACCCGTGGCCCAGCAAACGCGCCGATTTTAATTCCAATGATGGATAAAAATGACGAAGGCCGTCGTTCTCATTACTTAACATTGCAATTTGCAATTCCAGATGCACCTGCTGCCGATGAGCTGGTTGTTGTGATTGGTGCAGCAACAGGTGGTCGACCACATCATCGTATTGGTGATCGTTATAAAGATTTGGAAGAGTTAGGTCATGATGTCAAAAACCCTGCAGCTGTCAAATAACCGTATAGCTCACTATTTTGAGCAAGGCGAAGGAGAGCCTCTGGTTCTGATCCATGGAGTGGGAATGCAAGCTGCGGCATGGTATCCACAAATTGAATATTTTTCTAAACATTATCATGTAATTTCAGTGGATATGCCGGGACATGGTCAAAGTACCAAATTACCGGCAGACGCAAAATTACAAGATTTTGTTGAATGGACCATCGAATTTATTACAGCCTTAAATCTAGGACCTGTAAATTTAGCAGGACATTCAATGGGATCACTGATTACGACAGGGGTTAGCGTTACCCGACCTGATTTGGTTAAACGAATGGCGGTGCTCAATGGAGTATATAAACGTACAACACAGGCACGTAATGCAGTCATCCAAAGAGCTGAAGAGTTAAAAACAGGCCGTATTGATGTCGAGACTCCGCTACAGCGCTGGTTTGGCGAAAGCGAAGTCGAGCGTATAGCAGCAGCCAAAGTAAAAACTTGGCTCGAAAATGTCGACTTGTCTGGTTATACCACTGCATATTCTGCTTTTGCGCAAGGCGATGAAACCTATGCAGATGACTGGTCAAAGATCACTTGTCCTGCTTTGGTGTTGACCGGAACGGATGATCCGAATTCAACTGCAGAAATGGCTGTGCAAATGGCAAAACAGGCAAAGCATGGCACTGCAATTGTCATTGAAAATGAACGTCACATGGTGAACTTAACTGCACCTGACAAAGTGAATAATGCAATGCAAGCGTGGTTGGAAACCAGCGTTTAATTTGCCACACATTGCTGAAGGAATATAACAATGAGTGAAATGGATACTATCAATAAAATGCGTGAACTTCGTGATGCTTTCGGGTCATTTATGACAGGCGTTACGGTGGTCACAACCTGTAAAGAAGATGGAACACCACTTGGCTTTACAGCGAACTCTTTTGCTTCGGTGTCTTTGGACCCAGCTTTACTTCTAGTGAGTATTGCCAAGACATCAAGCAATTATCATAACTTTGCAAATACCACTCATTTTGCAATCAATATTTTGGCAGAAGAGCAAAAGGATGTTTCAAATACTTTTGCTCGTCCAAGCGAAGACCGTTTTGCAAATATTTCATGGTCAAAAAGCACTTGCCAAAATCCGCTGATCGATCATGTCAGTGCATGGTTTGACTGTACAACCTACCAAGTTGTCGATGCAGGTGACCACGCCATTTTAATTGGTAAAGTTGAGGATTTTGCTTCGACAGGTTTTGCAGGTCTTGGTTATTATCGTGGTGGATATTTCACACCAGCTAAACTTTCTGCCGAGGTCATCTCTGGTCCTAAAGTGGTGATGAGTGCAATTATTGGTCATGAAAATACTATTTTGCTTGAAGAAACTGCCGATCATAAATGGACTATTCCACATGTCATGGTAGATAAAGATGGTGCTGATAAAGCGCTTGAGAAAATCTTTGCACAATATCAGCCAGATGCTTCTGCCAACTTCATTTATTCTGTATATGAAAACGTTGAAAACCAGCAGCAATATATTTCATTTTTATGCAACACACCCGTAGCTCAAGCCACTAAAGGTCAGTTTGTCGATTTAAATGATCTTGAAAAGCTAGAGTTTGTAGACAGCGCTTTAGAAAGTATGTTGATGCGCTATCGCAAAGAAAACCATTTGAAAACTTATGGTGTTTATTACGGAAATCAGACAACAGGTACAGTTCGTCAAATCGTTAAAGAGGAAGTTTAATCATGCGTTTTTCATTATTTGTGCATATGGAACGTGTTTCTGATCAGCAAACTCAGAAACAGCTTTATGATGAAATGATTGAGCTTTGTCAGATTGCAGACCGTGGCGGTATGCATGCGGTTTGGACAGGCGAACACCATGCCATGAACTTTACCATTGCACCAAACCCATTTTTAAATCTGGTCGATTTAGCTAATAAAACCAAAAATGTTCGTTTAGGTACAGGCACGGTGGTAGCGCCATTCTGGCATCCGATTAAACTTGCAGGTGAAGCTGCAATGACCGACATTATTACCAATGGCCGTTTAGATATTGGTATTGCTCGCGGTGCCTATTCGTTTGAATATGAACGTATGGTTCCGGGCATGGATGCATGGAGTGCTGGTCAGCGTTTACGTGAAATGATTCCTGCGATTAAAAACCTTTGGAAAGGCGATTATGAGCATAACGGTGAGTTTTGGCAGTTTCCAAAAACCACCTCGGCACCTCAACCGCTTCAACAACCGCACCCACCAATTTGGGTTGCTGCTCGTGATCCAAATAGCCATGAATTTGCTGTGCAAAATGGCTGTAATGTACAAGTAACGCCTTTGCATTTAGGTGACGAAGAAGTTGAAAAGCTCATGGGGCATTTCAATGCAGCTTGTGAAAAGTTCAGTGATGTACCGCGTCCGGAAATTATGTTGCTCCGCCATACCTATGTGGCAGATAGTGAAGAAGATGCTCAACTGGCAGCAGATGAAATCAATACCTTCTATAACTATTTCGGCGCTTGGTTTAAAAATGAGCGTGAAATTCATCAAGGTTTAATTGCACCTTTAAGCCCTGAAGAAATTGCTGCACATCCTTTTTATACACCTGAGGCGATGCGCAAAAATAACGTGATTGGGCAAGCCCAAGAAGTCATTGATCGCTTAAAAGCCTATGAAGCGATGGGCTATAACGAATATTCTTTCTGGATTGATACAGGCATGAGCTTTGAACGTAAAAAAGCCTCATTAGAACGTATGATCAATGAAGTTATGCCGGCATTTGCATAGAGGTGAATATCATGACAGCAGATTTTCAGCTTTATATTAATGGTCAGTTTGAATCTGGTGCAGCGACTTTTGAAAGTATTAATCCTGCAACAGGTGAAGTTTGGGCACACATGCCGGAAGCTCGAACCGATGAAGTCAACCGAGCAGTTCAAGCGGCATCTCAGGCATTAAAAGCACCGGAGTGGGCAGGTTTAACGGCCTCCCAGCGCGGTAAATTGCTCTATAAATTGGCTGATTTAATTGAAAAAGCTGCATCGCAACTTGCTCAAATTGAAACCAGTGACACGGGCAAAATTATTCGTGAAACATCGAGCCAGATTGCCTATGTCGCTGAATATTATCGCTACTATGCAGGTATTGCCGACAAATTAGAGGGCAGTTTTCTACCAATTGATAAGGCAGACATGCAAGCATGGATTGTTCGTGAACCAGTAGGTGTGGTTGCTGCAATTGTTCCTTGGAACAGTCAGTTATTTCTATCGGCAGTGAAGGTAGGGCCTGCTTTAGCGGCAGGTTGTACCGTCGTGCTAAAAGCTTCTGAAGACGGCCCTGGACCATTGTTAGCCTTTGCCAAATTAGTCCATGAAGCGGGTTTCCCGGCAGGAGTGGTCAATGTGATTACCGGTTTCGGGCCTGAATGTGGCGCCGTGTTGAGTAGTCATCCTGATGTTGCCCATGTTGCGTTTACAGGTGGTCCAGAAACGGCACGGCACATTGTGCGTAACTCGGCTGAAAATCTTGCAAAAGTTTCACTCGAATTAGGTGGTAAATCACCATTTATTGTATTTGCTGATGCAGATATTCAAAGTGCGGTAAATGCTCAGGTCGCTGCTATTTTTGCGGCCACAGGGCAGAGTTGTGTAGCAGGATCACGTTTACTGGTTGAAGAAAGCATTAAAGATGAATTTGTTCAGCGTTTGGTTGAGCGTGTACAAACCATAAAAATTGGTTTACCTCATGAGATGGCAACCGAGTTTGGACCACTTTGTACCTTACGCCAGCGCCAAAAAATTGAGCAAGTCATTGCAAGCTCAATCCAGCAAGGTGCAAAACTTCTTACTGGTGGTAAAAGCCTTGAGCGAGCAGGTTATTACTATCCACCGACCATTTTAGATTGTACCAATGCACCTCAAGCAGATTGCATTACCACGGAATTATTTGGTCCGGTGTTATCGGTAGATAGTTTCAAAGATGAAGCGGAAGCTGTGCAAAAAGCCAATAGCACGCCTTACGGGCTGGCAGCAGGCGTTTTTACCACCAATTTAAGCCGTGCGCACCGCATGACAAAAGTCATTGGGTCGGGAATTGTTTGGTTAAACACTTACCGAGCGGTTTCTCCACTTGCGCCTTTTGGTGGACATGGGCTTTCGGGACATGGGAGGGAAGGTGGCGCAAATGCGGTTCTAGATTACACCACCACCAAAACAGTTTGGTTACGTACCTCAGATGAGCCAATTGATGACCCATTTGTCATGAGATAAGTCATGACTTGAGGTATGAAAATATAACGGGATTTTAATTTCAAGGATGAAAAAATGAATCAGTCAAACTTAGCAATCGCCTAAAGCTTTAAATAGTTGAAAACGTAAAACTAGATGTATCGATGCTTAATCAAGTATTGATTGGACTGGCTTTACCTTTTTCTTGGCTAAAACAACACAAACAGAGGTATGAGCTGTTTGTAAAAGGAAATAAAAAAATGAAGCCGAGTCATATTGAAATGACTTTGGCTGGGCAGATTTTTTGATGTTGAGGAAATGAATTCCTCAAAGAGAGATTAAGGATATGAGCCAAAACGAAAATAGCAATAATGCTTTCGCCATCGAAAGTCATTCCATTGATTATGTTGCTCCCTCTGAACGTAATGGAAAAGTTCGCGATCTATTCACATTATGGTTTTGTACCAATATTGCACCGCTCGCCGTGATTACGGGTGCAATGTCAATTTTAACCTTTAACCTGAATATTGTAAGTGCATTGCTTGCGATCTGCTGCGGACATTTTTTTGGTGCAGCGATTTTAGCTTTAACCTCTGCACAAGGCCCCCAGGTCGGCATTCCTCAAATGATTCAGAGCCGTGCGCAGTTCGGGCGTTATGGGGCATTGCTGGTTGTAATGTTTACCACCCTCATTTATTTAGGTTTTTTCATCTCTAACATTATTTTGTCAGGTAAAACCCTTCATACCGTTGTTCCTGCTATTCCTGTGCCGACCGCGACCGTGATTGGCGCAATTGCAGCAACTACCATAGGCGTGATCGGTTATCACTTTATTCATAAGTTCAATAAAATTGGAACTTGGTTTATGGGTGGTTCGTTGCTCATCGGCCTCATGATTATGGTGCCGCATATTAATGCAGATGTACTTGCTAAAGGCTCTTTCAATATGAAAGGCTGGTTTGCCATGTTTGGTTTGTGTGCGGTATGGCAAATTAGTTTCTCACCTTATACCTCTGACTATTCACGATATTTACCGAAGTCGATTGGTATTTATAAGCCATTTATCTTTACCTATTTAGGCGCATCGTTAGGAACTATTTTTGCAATGGCATTTGGTACGATTGCGGTCAGCATTGGCTCAACCACAGATGCCATGGAAGCGGTAAAGTCGGGTACTGGGCTATTCGGTTATGTTCTTATGATTTTGTTCTTATGCAATATCATTGGTCATAATGCCATGAACCTATACGGTGCGGTTCTGTCTTGTATTACCTCAATTCAGACTTTTGCAGGGCAATGGATGCCAAGTCGAAATATCCGAGTCGTGTTATCAATCATTGTATTAGTTCTAGCGACTTTAACGGCACTTTGGGCATCAAGTAACTTTATTAGTTTCTTCTTGAATGTGATTTTTGCGCTGTTATTTATTTTGGTGCCATGGGTGTCTATTAATTTACTAGATTTCTATGTCGTGAATAAAAAGTCTTATGACATTCAATCCATCTTTGCACGTGATGGTGGTATTTATGGCAAATTTAATGCAAAAGCGCTTACAGCTTATTTCATTGGGATTGCGGTACAAATTCCATTCTTAAAAAATGCGTTTTTCACAGGTGCATTGGCCGATGTAATTCCGGATGCGGATATTTCATGGGTTATTGGATTGGTGGTGAGTCTGGCGGTGTATTACGTCTTTAATCTAGGAAAGATTAAATGTTCAGCACCGGCATTAAACGCAAAATTACCTCAATAAGCATTGTAGTGAAAGGAATCCCACAATGAAAAAAAGTTATTTACAAGCGGCTCTAAGCACAGCATTGATGGCCGTAATCTATCCAAGTTACGCAGGTGTAAGTTTTGGAGATACCGATGGTGAATACGGTAAGCTCACCGTATCGGGCTATGTTCGCGCTAATTATCAAGATAAACACTATGGAGAGTCAGTTTCTGATCAAAAAATTCGTTTTGATGCTGCGCAGTTAAAACTGGACTACGAGCGTGGATCGTTATTTGGTCACGCGGAATATCGTTGTTATCAATATGACCGTCTATGTGATTTTTCTACGTTGGTTGATGGTTATGTAGGATACAAATTAAATAAAACAGATCAGGTGGTGGCAGGTGTTCAGCCGATTCCATTTGGGCCGGGCCGTTTTTGGGGCAATAGCCTATATGGAAGTATCAGCACAACCGCAGGTTTAGAAGATGTTCATAATCTTGGTTTGAGTTATCACTTTGAATTGCCGTCAGCAACCAAGTTTGATGTGGGTTATTTTGCGGTAGATGGTGGAAACTACAGAGGTTCTACCCAAGACTCAGGTCGCTATACAGCAAACTACGTGAGTTCAAATGATCCGAATAAAACCGATTTGCAAGAAAAG
This sequence comes from Acinetobacter sp. WU_MDCI_Abxc222, assembly GCF_025514755.1. NCBI lineage: Bacteria > Pseudomonadati > Pseudomonadota > Gammaproteobacteria > Moraxellales > Moraxellaceae > Acinetobacter > Acinetobacter sp. WU_MDCI_Abxc222. The sequence goes on along the minus strand of NZ_JAHPVG010000001.1, from coordinate 525,923 downwards.
AACATGTGGGTAGGCCGAGTGACTCAAGATGTAAATCTTGGAATTAATGGTTTAACCACACAGCTCGGTGGTTCATATTGGACATCGGATATTGAAAATAAAGCCGCTTCGAGTGATGGCCGCCGTCATGCATGGGCACTTTTTGGTAAAGCCAACTATGGCAATTTTAATGTGACCCTTACAGGTGGTAAAAATGACGTAACTAATCAGGATCAGCTCAACCCTAATCAGTCACTTATGGGTTCCTACGACAGTGAATATTATGTCGCGAATAAAGGAACGTTCTATACGGCAGATGTGGGCTACTCTTTCAAAGATGTTAAGCAGATCGGAAACATTACGCCGTACTTTATGTACAGTCAGTATGATAAAGATCAGGACAATATGAAAGATTCGGTCCGTAATATTATTGGTGTGTCTATTGACGATAAACAGCTATCTTTGGTGGCTGAATACATCATGAGTAAAAATGACCCATTCATTGGGGGAACTCAAGATTCATTGGCAAAAGGGGATGATAACCAGTGGAATAAGTTGCTTAACTTAACGCTGTTTTATTATTTCTAAATACACTTAAGCATTCGGGCATACCGAAAATTTTTTTAAATTAATTTTTGGTATGCCATAATACAAAGTTGATGGTGAGCAATTTAATTTATATATCGCTCCACTATCAATGCAGAAGATCTCAACAGGATAATGATCATGCAGCTTAATGAACTCGCTTTATTTCATCAGCAAGCCTTTGTTGCTGGAAAGTGGTGCGATGCAGACCATCAACAAACATCCGAAATTTTAAATCCGGCGACATTAGAGATTATTGGTACTGTCCCTAATATGGGCAAAGCTGAAGCTGAACGTGCCATTGAAGCTGCAAAAGAAGCTTGGCCGCTATGGAAAAATAAAACAGCAAAAGATCGATCAATTATTTTAAAAAAATGGTTCGATTTAATCATTTCAAATGCAGATGACTTGGCTTTTATTTTAACGAGTGAGCAAGGAAAGCCTTTAGCTGAAGCCAAAGGTGAAATTTTATATGCTGCCAGTTTTATTGAATGGTTTGCCGAAGAAGCAAAACGAGTGTATGGCGATATTATTCCGAGTCCATATCCCGATGCTCGTATTGTCGTAAATAAACAGCCTATTGGTGTCGTTGCAGCCATTACGCCGTGGAATTTTCCCGCTGCCATGATTACGCGTAAGGTTGCTCCAGCCTTGGCGGCAGGTTGTCCTTGTATTGTAAAACCGGCACCTGAAACACCTTTTACTGCTTTGGCTTTAGTGGACTTAGCTGTGCAAGCGGGTGTACCTGCTGAAATTTTTAGTGTGATTACAGGCGATGCAGCTCATATTGGTGATGCGATTTTTGAAAGTGATGTCGTACGCAAGTTTACTTTTACTGGGTCAACACCAGTCGGCAAAATGCTGCTTGAGCGTTCAGCAAAAACCTTAAAAAAAGTTTCCTTAGAGTTGGGTGGCAATGCGCCGTTTATTGTATTTGATGATGCCGATTTAGATGCAGCAATTGAGGGAGCACTCATTGCTAAATTTAGAAATGCAGGGCAAACCTGTGTGTGCGTCAATCGATTTTTAGTGCAGGCAGGCATTTATGAAAAATTTATTGCTGCCTTAAGCCAAAAAATTCAAAACTTTAATATTGGTAATGGATTAGAAGCAGGGCATGACATTGGGCCATTAATTAATGCCAATGCGGTGAAAAAAGTTGAAACTCATATTCAAGATGCATTAGATAAAAATGGTCGTCTTGTGGTTGGTGGTAAAAAGCATAAAGCGGGTGAATTGTTTTTTGAACCGACACTGATTGCAGATGTTACCGCTGATATGGATGTGGCAACTCAAGAAACGTTTGGTCCACTAGCAGCCGTGTTTAAATTTGAAACCGAGCAACAAGCTGTTGAAATGGCCAACGCAACTGAATTTGGTTTAGCCGCATATTGTTATACCAAAGATTTAGGCCGTGCTTGGCGAATGAGTGAACAGCTTGAGTATGGCATGGTCGGAATTAATAAAGGCCTTATTTCAAATGAAGTTGCGCCTTTTGGTGGAATTAAACAGTCTGGTTTGGGACGTGAAGGTTCTAAATACGGTATTGAAGATTATCTGGAAATTAAATACACCTTGTTTGGAGGATTGAATATATGAGTAATGAAAAATTTGAAAAGGGTTTAGCAATCCGCAAACAAGTTCTTGGTGAAGAATATGTAAATAATTCAATCAACAATGCCGATGAATTTAATCTTCCTCTTCAAGAGTTAGTCACTGAATATTGCTGGGGAGCTGTTTGGGGGCGTGAAGAATTAAGTAAGCCTGAGCGTAGTTTAATTAATTTGGCAATGATTTCAGCTTTAAATCGTCCGCATGAATTAAAACTACATGTTAAAGGTGCACTTCGAAATGGTGTACCTAAAGAGAAAATTCGTGAAGTGCTTTTACAGGTTGCAATTTACTGTGGCGTGCCTGCTGCTGTAGATAGCTTTCGTATTGCTAAAGAGGCAATTAAAGAATTTGAATCTGAGCAATAAACGTTGCCTTTGAATAATTAAAAAAACCTTGTTCAAGTGAACGAGGCTTTTTTATTTTAAGCTTATTTGTTCAGTTCAGGTGGTAAATGCTGCGCTAAATAATCAATTGCAAGGCGGGTTTTGAGTGGCATAAAAGGCAGTGTAGGCCATACCAAATGGATCGGAAAAGCAATGCTCGACATGGTTTCTAACACTTGTACGAGCTTACCATCCTGTAATTCATTTTGAATGAGCCAATCAGGTAGCCAAGCGATACCAGCTCCAGCAAGGGCTGCATTTTTAATGGCTTGTAAGTCATTTAAAAGAAGTTTTGCTTTGGGCTTAATAAAGAAAGGCTGGCTATTTTCTTTTTGAAGTCGCCATTTTTGCATTTGACCAAAATGCGAATCGGCAATCGTGGCGTGGTGGTCTAAGTCTTCAATATGTTCTAGAGGACCTGCTTCATTTAAATAGTCAGGTGAGGCACAAAGTAGCATTCGATGTTCACCAATCGGTTTGGCAACGAGCTGAGTGGTGTCAGGTAACGCTCCGATGCGGATGCATAAATCAAAACCTTCTTCAACCAAGTCTACATTTCGATCATTAAATGAAATTTCTAGCTGTAAGTCGGTATGCTGTTGAGCAAATTTAACCATGAGCGGGGCAGCAAAGAGTTGACCGAAAAGCACTGGCACAGACATTCGTAAACGGCCTGTTGCATTTATTTTCCCTTGGTCTAATAACGCCGCCGCATTTTGTATTTCACTTAACGCTCGGCGGCTATGCTCATAAAACAAAGCACCTTCGTCAGTCATGCTGAGTGAACGTGTTGTTCTTTTAAATAAAGCAACGCCAAGCTGATCTTCAAGCCGAGCAATATTTTTACTTATGGCTGAGCGAGTTAAATGCAATTGCTCGGCAGCTTTTACAAAACTTCCAGCTTCAACCACAGTCACAAATATAGAAATTGCACTGAGTTCATGTTGCATGATTGTTGCCTAAAAGGAACCAATGATAAGAAATAATATCACCACTGTTGAATTTATTGTGGAGTTAATATGGCTTCATCAAAAACGTGGAGATGGTCATGGCTAAAATATTGGTATTAAAATCCAGCATTATGGGTGAGATTTCACAAACCAATCGCCTAATTGATGTAATGCTTGAACATCGAAAAGACCAAGGTTTGCAAGATGACATCACCATACGCAATTTAGCTGAAATGAACCTGCCTGTATTAGATCTGGCAATTTTTCAGGCACTGCGTGGGGCTGAAAATGTAAATCAAGACATTCAACAAATTGTTGCTTTGTCTGATGAATTGATTGCCGAATTAAAAAGTGCTGATTTACTCATTATTGGCGCACCCATGTACAACTTAAATGTTCCGACTCAACTTAAAAACTGGTTTGATTTAGTAGCACGCGCAAGACAAACATTCCGCTATACCGAAACTTATCCTCAAGGCTTGGTGGAAGGGGTAAAAGCGGTGGTGGTAAGTAGTCGGGGTGGTATTCATGTTGGCCAAGAAACTGAGGCAGTCACGCCTTATCTCAAAGCGGTGTTAGGGCTAATGGGTATTCATGAGGTTGAATTTATCTATGCAGAAGGCTTAGACATGCAGGCCTATAGCAGCAATGCATTAGATCTGGCAAACCAGCAAGTGAAAGAATTCGCCATTTAAAATCATGAGCTGAAACTCTTGTATCTCTAATTAATGACAAGAGTTTCTAAGTCTATTTAAATTACATTTCTAAGTTCATTTGCCGTGTTACGTAGCAATGGCAAAATCTGCTGAACCAAATAGTCTTCTTGTACACGGTTGGTTTGAGACATACAGTTAAGCGCAGCTATCGCTTGACCTTGCGCATTAAATACAGGCACTGCAATCGCAATTACGCCAAGCTCATGTTCTTCTTTAGAAAGACAATAATCCGATAAGGAAATGCCCTTAAGCACTTCAAAAAACTTTGACTCATCTACTATGGTAAACGGGGTTAAGCGTTTTAAACCATAATTTTTTACCCACGTATGCTGAGCTTCTTCGGGTAGTGCAGCCAGCAATACTTTACCTGTAGACGTGGCATGGGCAGGCAGTCGGTTTCCTAAATGCATGCCATAAGGGCTTACACGTAAATTATCTTGCTGCGGTAAATAGCTACGCGCAATTGGCACCACTTCGTTATCGTCTAATACCACAATTGAGAAAGTCAGAGACGTCTGCGCGCACAAAAGGTTTAAAAATGATTGAGCAACTTTAGGCAGGTGGGCAGAGCTTAAATAAGAACTTGAAAAGCGCAGCACGCGATGCGTGAGCCAAAAGTAATGTTCATCGGTTTCTAAATAGCCTAAGTATTTTAAAGTTTTTAGATAACGCCTTGCCGCTGTACGGCTAATACCGGTTCGCTCAGCCACTTGAGTGACATTGAGCCGCTGGCGATCTGTTCCAAAAGCTTCCAGCAAAGCCAAGCCTTTTGCTAACCCTGCAATGTAATCTTCTTGACGAATTTTCTCATGCGAGTTCGGGTGCTCTAAAAAAGCATCGAGAGAAGACATCCTTTCATTCCTGTTATTTTGGTTGTTTCTGTCCGCTATTCGGACAAACTAAATGATAAACGGTTATTTTCGTCTTGGATACATAGTGCACAAAACTTAAAGCCAGTAATTTAAAAGTCAGGATGAAACAAGGATGAAGTTATGGATATTTTAAAGACACAGGTTGCAATTATTGGATCTGGACCAGCAGGGTTATTGCTTGGGCAACTTCTATATAAAGCTGGCATCGACCATATTATTGTTGAGCAACGTAGTGCTGAATATGTGGCTTCACGGATTCGTGCAGGAATTTTAGAGCAAGTTTCGGTCGATTTACTTAAACAAGCAGGCGTTGACCAAAACTTAAAAGAAAAAGGATTACCACATTCGGGCATCGAAATCTTAACCAATGGTGAATTGCATCGCGTTGATTTGGCAGCACTCACGGGTGGCAAACAAGTAACCGTATATGGTCAGACCGAAGTGACTAAAGATTTAATGACTGCGCGTGAAGCAGAGCAGCTCACTTCATTTTATGAAGCTCAAAATGTACAAGTCAAAGATTTTTACACGGCACCAAAAGTTGAGTTTGAGTATCAAGGTAAAGCTTTTCAAATTCAGTGTGATTTTATAGCAGGGTGTGATGGCTACCATGGTGTCTGCCGTGCCAGCGTGCCAGAAGATAAAATTAAGACCTTTGAAAAAGTTTATCCGTTTGGCTGGTTAGGGGTATTGGCCGATGTGCCACCTGTAGCCGATGAACTCATTTATGTACAGTCAGAGCGTGGATTTGCTTTATGTAGTATGCGTTCAGAAACGCGTAGCCGTTATTATTTACAAGTTCCTTTAACAGATCACGTCGAAGATTGGTCAGATGAAAAGTTCTGGGATGAGCTAAAAAACCGTCTAGACCCTGAAAGCCGTGAAAAGCTAGTCACAGGACCTTCTATTGAAAAAAGTATTGCGCCGTTACGTAGCTTTGTGACCGAGCCAATGCGTTTCGGAAAACTATTTTTAGCTGGCGATGCTGCGCATATTGTTCCACCGACAGGAGCAAAAGGCTTAAATCTCGCAGCTTCTGATATTGCTTATTTATCAAGTGCGCTAGTTGAATATTATGTCGAAGGTTCCGAGCAAGGTATAAATGAATACTCAGAAAAATGCCTACAACGTGTATGGAAAGCTGAGCGTTTTTCTTGGTGGATGACTCATTTATTGCATCGTTTTGAAACTGAAAGTGAGTTTGATCATAAGATTAAACAAGCCGAGTTAAGTTATGTGCTTGGATCGATTGCAGGTAAAACCACATTGGCCGAAAACTATGTCGGTTTGCCTTATGAGATTAAGCAAATTGATAGTTTTAAGCACGCAAGCTAAAGGCTAGATAAAAATAAAAAGAGCATGCAAATGCTCTTTTTTTTATAAGAATTGGATGGAATGAAATCGCTTAAAAGATGTGATTCAGCTAAAAGTAGCCCCAATACTTTTTAGAATATAGGGCTACTTATCAATTCACCTAAAGTTTAGTTGGCCTTTGCCGCAACTTTATTATTGGTTAATATCACTTGTTGCTGAGATTGAAGGGGTTTAACCACTTGTGGATTAGAGTTACTCCAAGGGATATAGGCTTCTGTCAAAATGTGGCCTGTAAGACTCGTTAAATCACTCGTTTTAACTTCTGCATTGCCTTGATGACCAAATAATACAACTTCATCACCTGCTTTTGCCTCTGGAATATCTGTTACATCAACCATAACAGTATTCATTGATACTCGACCAACTACTGGCGCTTTTTGTCCATTAATTAATACAAAAGCTTTATTACTAAAACTACGACGGTAGCCATCCGAATAACCTACAGGGAGGTTTGCGAGTCTAGAGTCACGTTTCAAAGTATAGGTTTGGTCATAACCTACAGTTGAATCTTTCAGGTAATTATTAACCACGGCAATTTGTGTTTTAAATGCCATCATGCCTTTAAATTCAGGGTGATTAGGAAAATCACCATATATAATTGCACCTGCACGAACCATATCTAAATGTGATTCAGGAACGTTTACAGTAGCAAATGAATTAGCGGTATGTAATGTTAATTCTTTACGATTAAGTTTGGCTTTTTTAATCAACCATGCAGTTTGTTCATTAAATTGCGCCAGACGCTCACGAACAAATTTTTCATCTTCTACGGCATAGTGGGTCATAATGCCGTCAATTTTAAGATGGGGAAGTTTGGTGATCGCCACAGCTTGTTCTTTGCCTAGAGCCGTAGCCATTTCAAGACCATTACGGTCCATACCGCCTGAATTCAAAGCCAAGCTGTAATGAACAGTTGTATTGTTCGCTTCTGCCCATTTAGACATACGGGCAGCTTGGTCATAGTTACCTAAAAGCTCTTCAATATTTAACGCCTGTGCATTGATAATTTCACTATCTGTGGCGGTACGTAAACGTGTAATTTTGCCTTTATAGCCATGCTTGCGCACCATAGCCGCTTCAGCATTACTGGTAATTCCAATACAAGATACGTTTAACTTCATAACACTTGGCATAAGTAGGTCAATACTATGGCCGTATGCGTTAGCTTTCATGACTATACAAAGTTGTGTTTTGCCATTAAGTAACTGATTTGTCCTTTTAATATTATCTTCAAAAGCTTGAGTATCAATTTCTATCCATGCATTTGCTGTAGGTGCAGGGCTTACTTCATTTGTAACATGGGGAGTAAGTAAAGGCGCTGCATGAGCAAATTGCACCGAACCGAATAATATTAATGCACAGCTATAAGCGAGATGAGAAAATTTTGTTTTAAGTTTCATGAGTTTTTAATCTTTCCTGGCTAAATATAATTTAATGCTGGGTGGATTTTTATGGTTAAGTACTGAAATGTAATTGATTTAAAATGTCACACGATTTGGTCTTAATAATACTTTCTCCTTAAAATATTATAGTCGCTATTAAGTAAAGTTTAATTTTGCTTAAACTGAATTGAAAAAATGCAAGTATAATTTCAATTAATCTTAATTAAATCTAAATATACATTCATAAAAAAACAAGAAGAAAAATTATTATAATTTTTTGAATGTTATTTTTTTAATCTATTTATTGGTGCTGTTTTTAATAAAATTTTTTAAAATATAACATTTGGTAAATAATTAACTTTATTATTACATAAGATTTTTTTATTTTTTTAAATAAATTGGGTTATATTTTTTACCAGTTGGTAAAAAATATAAAATTGGTGAAATAAAGAACCGTAATTTTATTAAATAAAATGCAAAAAAATAAAATTACTATATTTTTCATAAGCTTATTTATTATTTATTAAAGCTGTTTTAAAATTTTGGATTATGTCATGTCAATTTTTAAGCGTCTAATGTCATATTTAATAGTTTTTAATAAGTTAATTTAAATTTTATAAATAAAATATTAATTAGATTGATTGAATAATTGGATGTTATTTAGCCGTAGGTGTTTGGTTTTGGTTTTGTGTAATAAATGAACTGGTGTGTCTTATATTCTTTTTTTAATTCGATTTATTGTTTAATATTTTGGTTAAATTAAAATTTTATGTTTGTTTTGAAGTTAAGGAGTTTTCTTAATATTTTAGTTTTTATTAAATGAATAATTTTATATTAAGACTTTATAAATATAAGATGATGAGTGTATTTTTTATTGCTTAGGATGGTTTGGCTTTTTCTTGATCATATTATTCTAATTCTACAAGGATATAATATAGGAGGGCTGATATTGATTTTTAGTGCAAACCATCAATTCCTGTGTAAGAGTCCGTATAGAAATATGAATTTTTATCTTAAAAAGTGTCTAACTAAATATGATGTAATGGCTATGCGATGCCGATTTTTCTTGATGAACAAATGAGCTAAGGAAAATTTTCAGAAGCTATTGTAGGCGTGAACACTCGATTTTTTTATGAAAAAATGAATTGGAAAAAGCGTGGAATAGGACGCGTTTTGCTTAAAAGATCAGCATTAATAAAAGCTTTTGTCATATTTTTTCAGTATATTGCTATTAATTTCTTTATTTATAAATTCTAAGTTTGTATGGAACAGGACCAAGCTCGCATACCTAAATATATTCCTATCCGCGATGCAATTGCCCACGATATTGAATCTGGCGTATTAAAAGCCCACGCAAAACTCCCTTCGGAAAGGGTGCTTTCTGAACAATTCCAAACCACTCGTGTTGCTGCACGTGAAGCTTTGTTGGCTTTGGAAACTGATGGTTTGATTTATCGCTTAGATCGCCGTGGTTGGTATGTCCGTTCTCCTCGTATTATTTATCACCCGCAATCTACCAAAAACTTTAATCAGTTTGTGATTGAACAAGGCTATGAACCTTCGACAGAAGTGATTTCGAGTGAGCTGACTCAGGCTACTTCTTGGGATGCCAAGCATTTAAAAGTTGAAAAAGGGCATCCGATTTATTCAGTTTGGCGACGTCGTTGTATTAATGGACGACCTGTTTTGGTTGAGCATTTACGGGTGAATGCCGAGTTTTTCCCTGAGTTTTTAACTCATGATCTTAAGCAATCGATTACTTTACTGATGGCAAATCAATATGACTGCCATATCACTAGAGCCGACATTAATCTGTATCCAACCGCTTTATCGGAACAGCAGGCCAAAGCACTGCATGTCAATGTGGGCGCACTGGGTTTATATATTCGTCGTAGTAATAGAAATGAACAAGGCGTGATTACTGATGTCGACCAAGAATATTGGCTACATGATGTTTTAGATTTACATTTCGAAGCGCGAGCATAAAAATACAATCTGGTTTAAACCAGATTAATTAAACTGTCATATAAAGCTGTTGAAATACGATAATCAAATAATTGCATTCGATGGTTTGCAGATGAAACAGTATGTTCAACAGACAATCAAACTCGGCACTGCATCAGTTTTAGGTGTAGTGGTCGCTATTCAAATGGGATGTTCATCAGCAACATCAAAAAACTCAGAAGAAATTACAGTCTATACGGCAGTGGAAGCCGACCAGCTCAAACAGTACCAAGAAGAATTACACAAAGCCTATCCTGAACTCAAAGTAAAATGGGTACGTGATTCAACAGGTGTGATCACCGCTAAACTTTTGGCAGAGCAGAAAAACCCACAAGCGGATGTGGTTTTTGGTGTGGCTTTAACCAGTTTACTGGTCATGGAAAAGAAAGACATGCTTGAGCCTTTCAAACCTGAAGGGGTGCAAAATTTAAAACCAGAATTTGTAAGTCAAAAACCTGTACCGACTTGGACGGGTATGGATGCATGGGAATCTGCAATTTGTGTAAATAAAGTCGAATTAGAAAAACGTAAGTTACCAATTCCAAAAACTTGGAAAGATTTAACCAACCCGATTTATAAAAACCTGATTGTGATGCCAAATCCAGCTTCGAGTGGCACAGGCTATTTAGATGTCACGGCTTGGATGCAAATTTGGGGCGAAAAGCAGGCATGGGACTATATGCAGGCTTTAGATAAAAACATTTCACAATATCCTCATTCGGGCTCAAAACCTTGCAAGATGGCTGCACAAGGCGAAATTCCAATTGGAATTTCTTTCGGCTATCCGGCATTTAAATTAAAAGCAGAGGGTGCACCTTTAGAAGTGGTTTATCCAACTGAAGGTTTAGGCTGGGAAATGGAAGCCTCAGCAATTGTGAAAGGAACCAAGAAATTAAGTAGCGCACAGAAATTTATAAATTGGTCGGTAAGCAAAGCGGCAAATGAAGCCTATGCCCATAACTTTTCAATGGTGGCCTACAAAGGCATTGAAAATACCACTATGGACTTCCCGAAAAATCTTCCTCAAATGCTCGTAAAAAATGATTTTTATTGGGCGGCCGAGCAGCGTGAACGTATTTTGGCTGAATGGTCAAAGCATTTTGAAAAGTGATCTTTGGGATAAGGGCCTCATTATGCAAATACCTTCGTTATTGCAGTCATCGCTGCTAGGTCAAAATCAAAAGGTCGAGTTAGCAGGGCATTTATTGTCGACATTAACGACTTATAAATATCCTGAACATGGTCCGTCGGTTTTAGAAGTGGTGGATATTCAAAAAGAGTTCCAACACTTTCAGGCCCTAACGCATATTAATTTAGACCTGAAATCTGGCGAGTTCGTGAGCTTTTTGGGACCTTCTGGATGCGGTAAAACCACATTGCTACGCATAATTGCGGGTCTAGAAAAACCTGATTATGGAAAAGTCATAAAAAAGGGCACAGACATTACGTTGTTGAGTGCTGAAAAGCGTCACTGTGGCATTGTGTTTCAGAACTATGCGTTATTTCCAAACTTAAACGTTGAAGAAAATATTGCTTTTGGCTTAGACAAAAAGAAATGTGATAAGGCACAGCGTAGTCAACGAGTTCAGCAATTATTAGAACTGATTGAATTACCCGATATTGCTAAAAAATATCCAAATCAATTGTCGGGTGGGCAGCAGCAGCGTGTTGCGCTTGCTCGGGCAATTGCACCGAAGCCTGATATTTTACTGTTAGATGAACCATTGTCTGCACTCGATGCTCAGGTACGTCTAAACCTAAGACAAAAGATCCGTTCGATTCAATCGCAGCTTAATCTGCCAACCATTATGGTCACACACGATCAAGAAGAAGCATTAAGCATTTCTGACCGTGTTGTAGTCATGAATCATGGGGGCATTGAGCAAATTGATACACCGCACAATATTTATTACAAGCCACAAACCCAATTCGTTGCAAAGTTTATTGGCACCATGAACTTTTTAACTGCCACTTGTTCAGTCGCCAATCAGCTCGAGGTTTTAGGTTTTATTCTTCTAAATTTGGACCAGCAAAAACTTAAAGCAGGGCAAAACTACAACATTGGTTTTAGACCGGAAGCTGTCGAGTTGGTTGATGATTTTGGTAGTGATAAAGAATCGTTGTATTTACCAGTTAAAGTATTAAGCACTGAGTTTTTAGGCGCAAAACGCCGTTTGTTTTGCACTATTCATATTGATGGAATTGAGCAGGCAAAGCACCTTTTGCAAATTGAAATTGAAAATACCAAGTTCAAATCTTTGCAAGAACTCATGTTTATAAAAGTGCCTAATCAGCTCATTCATGTCTTTGACGAACAAGGGTACGCACTATGTTAAATGAAGCTGCTTCAGCGGTTTTAAAAACACAGCCGCGTCGAAAAACTGAATATTCATTAAGATCAAATATTGCTTCAGCTGCCGTCGCAATCGCTTTGACTTTAGCGATTATTGCTCCTTTAATGATGCTGTTTGAAACAGCTTTTTTTGATGAAAATCAAAATCTTGTTGGCTTTGAAAATTTTTATAATTATTTTGCAAGTCCAGCTTTACTCAGCTCTATATTTAACTCGATGTGGGTTGCTTGTGCTGCTACTGTCATTACAGTATTTCTTGCCAGTATTTATGCTTTTGCACTCACCAATGTGAATATAAAAGGCAAAGGCTTCTTTAAAGTGGTCGCTTTTTTACCCATTTTAGCGCCGTCACTTTTACCATCTTTGGCATTGGTTTATTTGTTTGGTAAGCAAGGTGTGTTTAAACCTTTACTGGGCGATATACAAATTTATGGTCCAATCGGTATTTTAATCAGTTATTGCTTTTGGCTATTTCCAGCAATTTTGATGTTGATGATGGTGTCTTTTCGCAGTGTCGATCAGCGTTTAATAGAGGCATCTTTGTCGCTCGGCAAAAATATCTGGAAGACGCATTACCACGTCACATTACCTGCAATTCGCTATGGACTCATTAGCGCAAGTCTAGTGGCTTTTATTTATGTGATAACCGATTTTGGTATTCCGAAAGTCATTGGCGGTTCATTTAATATGATGGCACTTGATGTCTATAAACAGATTATTGGTCAGCAAAATATGAGCATGGGTGCGGTAATTTCCATCTTATTGTTGTTACCAGCAGTTTTTGTATTCATTTTCGATCGTATTCAAAGCAAACGCCATGCACGTTTTCAAGCTTTTCAGGCTAAACCTTATATCTCAACATCGAACAAAAAACTTGAAGTCGTTCTGAGCTTATTTTGTGGGTTGGTTTCAGGTGCGATTTTACTCATTATCTTTACGGCAGTACTGGCTTCATTCATTCAGTCTTGGCCTTATGATTTGTCTTTAACCTTAGCACATTACAGCTTTGAATATGTCGATGGCGGCGGTTGGGCAGCGTACTTTAACTCGGTTCGTATGGCACTCTTCAGTACGGTTTTTGGAACAGCACTGATTTTTATGGTGGCCCTATTAACCGAACGTTTTAAGGCAGACCCACTCATTAAAAACTATGTGCAAGCTTTGGTTTTATTACCCCTTGCTGTACCAGGGTTGGTGCTAGGTATTGCTTATATTTTGTTTTTTAACCAGCAAAGCAACCCTTTAAATGTGCTGTATGGAACCATGACCATTTTGGTGATTTCAACCATTGTGCATTATTACACTGTGCCACACCTCACTTTAACCAATGCCATTAAACAGATTCCTTTACAGCTCGATCAGGCAGCAGAAACTTTAGGAACATCGAAGTGCAAAACCTTTTGGAAAGTGTATTTGCCCATGTGTTTTCCAGCGCTATGCGATGTATCGGTCTATGTTTTTGTGAATGCCATGACCACTGTATCGGCTGCCATTTTCCTCTATTCACCAGACACCAGTTTAGCGGCGGTGGCGGTTTTAAATATGGATGATGCAGGAGACACGGTTGCTGCTGTTGCTATGAGCATTCTCATTTTAACCACCTCGTGTGTTGTAAAACTCATTCACTGGTTATTTACCCGAAAAATTATGGCAAGAAGTCAGCAATGGCGCGAAAGCTCCCATTAAGTTTTAGCTAAACACAATTTTTATTTAACCGACTGAAACGAAATGCTTTGTTCAACAAGGCAAGGGTTTATTCATCCTAAATTTCGAAAATTGGAAGTCTTATGAATAACGCAAAGTTTGATTTAATTGTTGTCGGCGCCGGTATTTTAGGTTTGTCCGCTGCCATACAAGCGCAAGAGCAAGGCTTAAAAGTCTGTATCTTTGAGAAAAATGCTCAACCTGTGGGCGCAACTCGTCGTAATTTCGGCATGGTTGGAACATCGACCTTAACCCATCCAGAGCAACAGTGGCGAAAGTACGCGCTTGAAACGCGTTCTTTTTATCAGCGTATTCAAGCTGAAACCGATATTTCCTTTGCTCAACGCCAAGGTGTCTATCTGGCAAACACTGCACTTGAATGGCAGGTTTTAAATGAGTTTGCCGAGTGTGCAAGTAACTATCAAATACCTGTGCATTTACAAAGTCATGATGAGCTGGTCACCCAATTTTCCTATTTAAATCCTTCGCAGCATTTTCAAGGCGGCTTGGTTTTTGAAGAAGATTATTCGGTCGAACCGCATGTGATTGGGCAGCGACTATTGGCATATGCCGAAAGAAACGGTGTAGAGATTTATACCAATGCTTGTGTCGTTCAAACCCAATATCAACATGAAATTTGTCAGGTTCGCTTGGCAAGTGGCGAGGCATATCGGGCAAATAAAGTTTTGATCTGTCACGGTGAAATCATCGATATTTTATACCCAGATCTCTTACGAAGCTTGAATCTGAAACGTTGTGGCTTACAAATGGCCCTGACTCAACGGTTTCACCAAAAATTAAATGCTTCTCTTTATTCAGGCTTATCTATTTCACGTTATCCGGCTTTTGAAATTTGCCCAAGTCATGCGGAGTTGGTTAAAGCGTCACAACAAGGTTTCATTAAAGAATACGGTATTCATATTCTGATTAAACAAAACGAATTTGGCGAACTCATCGTAGGTGATAGCCACGAATATCATTCAATTGATGAAGCGCCGCAGTTTGAGCAGCGTGAAGAGATTAATGAGTTTATTCAAACCTACTGCTACGAAAAATTAGGGCTGACTTTACCTCCAATTCAAAAACGTTGGAATGGTTATTACCTGACTCATGAAGATGAGTTGGCCTGTGTCACTGAAGCTGAAAAAAATATCTTTCTGGTGAGTGCAATTGCTGGCAAAGGTATGACCACAGGGGCCGGATTTATGAAAGAAATATTAGAAGAAAATATTTACTAGTTTGTCATCTGGTTTAAACCAGATTGATGTATATTGAAATGAACGTGAAAGAAATGAGTACCATTATGAACATGCAACCCCAACTCGATATGGATTTAGAGAACAAGTATTTGCTTCTCACACCAGGACCATTATCAACATCGGCAACAGTACGCCGTGCCATGCAAAAAGACTGGTGTACTTGGGACCAAGAATACAACTCGCTGGTACAAGATATCCGTTCCCGTCTAGTCAACTTAGCAACCAGCCAATCTGAAAAATATACGGCTGTGTTAATGCAAGGCAGTGGTAGTTTTGCTGTGGAGTCTGTGCTTGGTTCAGCTATTCCACGTGATGGCAAAATCTTGATTATCAATAACGGTGCATACGGTGCACGTATGGTGCAAATGGCGCGTTGCTTAAATATTGAAGTTGTAGAACTGAACTATTTAGAAACCCAGACACCAGATTTACAAGAGATTGAACGCGTTTTAGAAGATAAAGCCATTAGCCATGTTGCTTGTGTGCACTGTGAAACCACCACAGGAATTTTAAACCCGATTCAAGACATTGGTCGTTTAGTAAAAGCAGCAGGAAAAATCTGGGTTGTAGATGCCATGAGTTCATTTGGTGGTGTGCCCATGGATATGGCTGAGCTTGAAATTGATTTCCTGATTTCAAGCGCGAATAAATGTATTCAAGGTGTTCCGGGCTTTGGTTTTATTTTGGCAAAGCGTGATTGCCTAGAAGCATGTAAAGGTTTAGCTCGTTCGGTCTGCCTCGATTTGTATGATCAGTGGAACACGATGGAACAGCATAACGGCAAATGGCGTTTTACCTCGCCAACCCATGTGGTGCGTGCTTTTTATCAAGCATTGCTTGAACTTGAGGCAGAAGGCGGTGTTGCTGCACGTTATCAACGTTATTTACAAAACCAGCAAACCTTATCGCAAGGTATGCAACAACTGGGCTTTGAATTGGTACTCGGTGAAGAGTGCCCACAATCACCCATCATTACCACTTTTCTTTACCCAACAGCCAAGTCATTTAGCTTCCAGTCATTTTATGAAACGCTGAAAAAATCAGGCTATGTGATTTATCCGGGCAAAGTCACAGATCTCAACTGCTTCCGTATTGGCAATATTGGCGAAGTTTATATTCATGACATTGACGGACTTCTTGCTGCGATTGCCAGCTACTGCGAAAGCCATCTCAATCAAGCTGTAACAGCATAACTTTTATTAAAACATTTGAATTAAAGGGAATACACCATGACAACCAACAATACACAAATTCAGGCTGTGGTTTTTGACTGGGCTGGCACAACTGTAGATTTTGGCTCACGTGCACCGATTTTGGCTTTTATGGCTTTATTTAAAGACAATAAAGTTGAAATTACGGTTGAAGAAGCGCGTGCCCCAATGGGTTTAGAAAAACGTGACCATATTGCAGCAGTTTTAAAAATGCCGCGTGTAGCGGCTGCATGGCAGGAAGTTTATGGGAAGCCTGCAGCTGAAGCAGATATTGACCGTTTATATAAGGACTTTATTCCTTATCAATTAGATTCGATTCCAACATGCTCGGCTTTAATTCCGGGTGCACTGGCGACTTTTGAAAATATTAAAAAACGTGGTGCAAAAATCGGCAGTAACACGGGTTATGCATCCATGATGATTGGCCGCTTGGTCAAAGATGCTGCCGATCAGGGTTACCGACCGGATTGTATTGTTACTGCCAGCGACGTGAAATATGGCCGTCCATATCCTGAAATGTTATGGAAAAACTTAATTCAACTCGATGTGTCTGATATTAAAACTGTTGTAAAAGTAGATGATACCGTGGTGGGTATTGACGAAGGTTTAAACGCAGGGTGCTGGACAGTAGGACTTGCGATTAGTGGTAATGAAGTCGGTTTAAGCTATGAAGAGTGGAGTTCGCTATCGGCCGATGAACAGATTATTCTAAAAGATAAGGCATACCAAAAAATGAATGCGTCTGGCGCGCACTATGTGATTGATAGTGTTGCTGATTTGCCAAATGTTTTAGATGATATTGAACGCCGTTTGGGGCAGGGTGAACGACCTTAAACAAAGTTTAGGTCTATATCTTTTTTAAGCTTAGCTCCCTCGGGAGCTAAGCTTACCTAAAAAATTAAAATGAAGAGTAGATACACTCTACATATGTGGAAATAAGGAGTAACTTTAAGAGGTAAATTCCTTATTTCCTGCTAACCATCTAAAACACATGTTTAGATCGTTAGTACCATCAATCCTATAGACACAGGACCTATAGGATTTTTTGTGATGGATCTTTTACGACTTTTGAGGGTCATATAATTTTTCTTTAATAAATAGGGCCGGTATCACGCCACAAATCAGATAGGCAGCACCCATCACGACAAAACCTAAACCAATTGACCCGCCAGAGGCTAAGAAACCAATAGTTGCAGGGGCTAAAGCAGCACCTAAACGTCCAACGTTATAAGCACCGCCAATGGCTGTACCGCGAATAGCGGTCGCAAAGCTTTCGGTCATGTAGGTTGCATTTACGCCATACGGGATGCCGTAGAGGAAACCAAAGGTCACCAGTAAATATAGAATGTTGCTTGGCGAGTTATAAAAGACAATTAAAGGTAGGAAAATAGCAGTGCCGATTGCACCAAAGGCATAGGTAAAACGACGTCCTAATTTATCGGCCATCATGCCCGCAAGAACTTTACCCAAAATCATGGCGGTATATGTACCTACCATATAGGCAGTCATTTCCTTAAATTTCATACCCAGTTCACTTTCAAGGTATGACGGCATCCAGTTGTTTACACCATAGTAGCCAAACTGTAAAAAGCCCGCTGTTAATGCCCATAAGATAAACATATTGCGGTTTCGTTTATCTTGGAAAATAAGCTTAAATGCTGAAGTTTTTTGAGCATTCTGAGGCACAACCGGTTGTTGTAGTCGAGACTTTTGCCATGCTTCTGGTTCCGGTACAAGCACATGCATGAGAACAGCAATAATGACCGGAATAATCGCAACATAAAACAGCATGCGCCAGCCATAATCAGGAATAATCCAACCTGCAAGCAAAGTCGCAACAATATAGCCAACCGTCCAACCTGCTTGTAAAGTGCCCAGTACTGTGGTGCGATAACGGGTTGGGACATATTCGGCCATGAGGGTATTACAGGCGATATAAAGTGAACCTAAACCCAGTGATGCAAAAAATCTTAAAATACCAAACTGAAGAAAGCTTTGAGTGAAACCTAAGCCACAGGTGAGGAGCGAGAAAGTTAAAATAGAAATAACCACAATGCGCACACGACCAAATTTATCGCACGCCCATCCCCCAAAAATTCCACCAACAGCCATGCCTGCCAATGTGAAACTGCCAAGCATACCTGCTTGTACTGAACTTAATCCAAAATCTGCCTTAATACTATTTAAGCTATAAGACAGCATCATCAAATCTGCACCATCTACCAACAGTGCTAGAAAAGCAAAAGTAAAAGCTATTTTCCACGTATGAGGCTGTATACGAGAAAGACCTTCTTTGTAATTTGTAGCCATAATCCATTACCTACATTTGATAAAAAGCACTTCAAGTCGTTTTGAAGCGCTTAAAATTTGATTAAGACGCAGCGCGAATCATGTTTCGGGCAATAATCACTTGTTGAATTTGAGTGGTCCCTTCATAGAGACGGAACAAACGAACATCTCGATAAAAACGTTCAATGGCATATTCACTGACGTAACCCGCACCGCCGTGAATTTGTACGCAGCGATCAGCAACGCGGCCACACATTTCGGTTGCAAACATTTTTGCGCATGAGGCTTCAGTGCTAACGTTTTGTCCTGCATCGCGTAGGCGTGCAGCGTCTAAGACCATACATTTAGCGGCATAAATTTCAGCTTTTGAGTCGGCAAGCATGGCTTGAATGAGCTGGAATTCAGCAATCGGTTGTCCAAATTGCTTGCGTTCGATGGCGTAAATTAAAGAATCATCTAGCATTCGTGTTGCTGCGCCGACACTCAAGGCCGCAATATGCAAACGGCCTTTATCCAGCACTTTCATGGCCGTTTTAAAACCGACACCTTCAACACCACCAATGAGTGCTGAAGCAGGGATGAGACAATTTTCAAAAATAACGTCACAGGTATGGGCACCTTTTTGTCCCATTTTTTTATCGCGTTTGCCAAGAAAAATGCCCGGAGTTTGGCTATCGACAATAAAAGCAGAAATGCCACCAGCGCCTTTAATATCAGGGTTTGTACGTGCCATCACTGTAAATACACCAGCGTGAGGAGCATTGGTAATAAAGCGTTTGGTGCCATTTAAAATATAAAAGTCACCGTCTTTTACTGCGCTGGTTTTTAAAGAGGCGGCATCAGAACCCGCATCTGGTTCGGTTAAGCAAAAAGAACTAATCACTTCACCACGTGCTAAACGTGGCAAGAAAAATGATTTTTGTGCTTCGGTCCCATCAATAATCAGGCCACTTGAGCCAATGCCATTATTGGTTCCAATCAGAGAGCGAAAAGCAGGAGAGGTACGACCCAATTCAAAAGCTACGTAGACCTCTTCTTCCATTGTTAGTCCAAGACCTTCGTACTCTTCAGGAATGGTTAAACCGAATAAGCCGAGAGCTTTCATTTGCTCAACAATATCTTGAGGAATTTCATCCGTTTCAGCGACTTCATTCTCATGAGGAATTAATACACCTTCAACAAATTGTCGAATCATATCAACAAGTTGATTTAAGGTTTCCTGATCTCGAATCATAGTCTCGTCCTTTTACTACATACTAAATACATCAATGTGATGTTCGTAAAATCACCAATATTTGAAGCGATAGTAATCAAAGGATGAATGCAAAACAATATATTTTGAAAATTAATTTCGCAATGCGGTACTTTGTTGTTGATTTATCTTTAGCTAATTTATTGATTTATTTAAGCTATATTTTCTTATAAAAAATCATTATTTTTAGTGGAAAATTAAAGTTTGATTTTTAAAAAGAGGTGTGTATATTAAAAATATATATCGCTATGCGAAATTTTAAATGGATAAGTTTTCCTATAGGAAATAAGTCACAAAATATAGTGGGATGAAGATGGGTGCTTTAAATGGAATTCGGGTACTTGACTTAAGTCGGGTATTGGCTGGGCCTTGGTGTGGACAGATTCTTGCCGATTTAGGCGCAGAAGTAATCAAGATTGAACGACCGAAAGTCGGTGATGATACCCGTTCTTGGGGGCCACCTTGGATGAAAGATGACTCAGGCCAAGACACTCAAGAAGCTGCTTATTATCAGTCCACTAACCGTAATAAACTATCTGTTGCCATCGACATTGCCAGTCCTGATGGCCAAGAATTGATTAAAGCCCTCATTCAAGACACCGATGTCGTGATTGAAAACTACAAAGCGGGTTCTTTGAAAAAGTACGGTTTGGACTATGAGTCTTTATCTGAGATTAACCCTAAACTAGTGTATTGCTCGATAACAGGTTTTGGTCAAAATGGCCCAAGAGCAGAAGAGCCCGGTTATGACTTTATTATTCAGGGCATGGGCGGACTCATGTCAGTTACAGGTGAGCGTGATGATTTGCCGGGTGGTGGTCCACAAAAAGTAGGGGTCGCATTTTCCGATTTAGCCACTGGTCTTTATTCTACGATTGCCATACAGGCTGCTTTACTCAACCGCCATGTGACAGGTTTAGGCCAATACATTGATATGGCTTTGCTTGATGTTCAAATTGCCACAATGGCAAATCAGGGAATGAACTATCTTTCATCGGGTAATATCCCTAAGCGTTATGGCAATGCACACGCCAATATTGTGCCTTATCAAGTGTTCAAAGCTTCTGACCGTGATTTTATTATTGCATGTGGAAATGACACTCAGTTTATTCAACTCTGTCGTAGTATTGGTTTACCCGATTTACCAAATGATGCACGTTTTGCTCGAAATGCGGACCGAATTAAGCATCGCGATGAAATTATCGGAATTTTACAAACTCACTTTTTAACAAAAACAGCAGATGAATGGGTAGATGTAATTTATGCCGCTAAAGTTCCCGTCGGTGTGATTAATAACTTGGAACAAGCTTTTCAAGAGCCGCAGGTCATTGCCCGAGAAATGTTAGTCGAGATGAACCATCCTCAACGTAAAAAATTGAAGGTAATTGGCTCGCCAATCAAACTTTCTAGAACACCCGTTGAATACAAAACAGCACCGCCGCTGTTGGGTGAACATACGCAGGCGGTTTTAGGTCGAGTAGTTTCTCCTGAAAAACTAGCTGAGCTCAAAGAAAAGGGCGTAATTGGGTAATTGATTTAAAAGCGGAAGGTTAAAATTATATTTAAAATCAGAAAATAAAATATTTAATCTTTCGCTTTAATGAGTTAAATGAAGTTATCTTTTAGATGCAGACTCGGATGTTTGCTCTTTTGCTATTTATAGAAAAAATAGATTATAATTTTCGCAGTGCGAAACAAAATGTGGATTGGTATGACAATGAACGATGCAGTAGATGCAGAACAGACAGAAAAATTATTAGCGCCTTTAAGGCATGAATTATTACATCCGATTGAAGACATGCAGGATGAAAATGATCGCCAATTTATTACTGCATTAGCACGTGGTTTAGAGCTATTACGTTGTTTTACACCGAAGCATCAGCATTTGGGCAACCAAGAGCTTGCGCAGATGACAGGTTTACCAAAACCAACCATTACTCGCCTCACACATACCTTGTCGCGTTTGGGTTATATCAAACAAGTACCTAACTCAAGTAAATTCCAGCTTTCAGTTGGTGTTCTTGCGTTTGGTTATTCCATGCTGTCTAACGTGTCGATTCGCTCTATTGCTCATCCATATATGAAAAATTTGGCAGACTATGCTGGCGCTGCTGTAGCCATGGCAACACGTGATCGACTCAATATGATTTACCTTGATGTGGTGCAAGGCAAAGGCAATATGACCATGCGCCGTCAAGTTGGAACCTATTTACCGATTCATCTAAGTTCGATGGGACGTGCATGTTTAGCCGCAATGCCTGAAGATGAAAGAGAGTTTTTACTTGATGCCATTCGTAGTAAGCACAAAGAAGATTGGATCAAAATTAACCGTGATTTAGACAAAGCTTTTAAAGACTACCAAGATTTTGGATATTGTTTCTCAATCGGCGAATGGCATAAAGATGTCAATTCGGTTGCGGTTCCACTCATTCATGAACAACATGGTTTGTTGGTATTTAACTGTGGTGGTCCAAGCTTTATTATGAACCGTGAAAAACTCGAAGAAGATATTGCACCGCGTCTTTTACACATGGTGAATAATATTCGTACTGAGATTAGTTAAACGTATTTAATTTATTTATAAGAGCCAGCTTTGTTTCTCAAGGCTGGCTTTTTAATGGGAGAGTTTTAGGTTGTTTGGCTGTGAAAGTTCGGTTTCCGTTTTTCTTTGAAAGCATTTAATGCTTCTTTAAACTCGGAACCTTGTAAACAACGCGAGAAAATAGTCGACTCATGATCAATACGATTGAGTAGATCATCAATTGGCATATCTCTTAGTAACTTTTTACTGAGCTGTAAGGCTTGGCTTGGTTTGTGAGCGAGTTTAACTGCTACTTCTTCAACTGCCTGATTCAGCCCAGTTGCATCAAATATTTCGTTTACTAGACCATAATTCTTTGCTTGGTCTGCCGAAAACTTTTCACCCAACAAAATAATCTCAGAAGCTCGAGCAAAACCCAATAATCTTGGCAAGATGTAACTTGAACCGGCTTCAGGTACAAGTCCCAAATTCACAAAGGGGAATTGGAAAATAGAGTTTTTGCTTGCATATACAAGGTCGCAATGTAGAAGCATGGTGCTGCCAATACCAATTGCCACACCATTTACTTTAGCAATAATCGGTTTTGGAAACGTTGCTAAGCTTTTTAAGAAAACAATCGAAGCGGGTGGTTCTGAACTGGTGGTATCGCGTTTTTCAAATGCATTGACATCATTGCCGCTGGTAAATGCGGAGTCTTCACCAGTAAGCACAACCACATGAACATCTTGATTAGTTGCAGCCTCATCTAATGCCTGACTTAGGGTCGCATACATTTCGTAATTAATTGCATTCTTTTTAGTTGGATTACTCATGGTGAGCGTTAGTATATTTCTATCAAAAGATTCATGAATTGTGCCTGTTTTAAGCTCGTTTTGAGTTTTGTTGTTCTGCTCCATAATTCATTCCTTTAAATAACTTTCCGTTTAAAATTTCAACTGATTGAAATGATGCTATCGAAAAATAATTCCGTTATCAATTATTTTGTTTTATATTGTGGTATAAAATTTTGTATTGTGAAATTTTTAACTTAAATTGCTTTAAATGCTGATAGGATTTATGAGTAAATAAGCATCTAGCTCTGCTAAGGAAATGAGAAGCTAGCTATAGAACAGTGAGTGGAAAGAATATGAAGACCAAAATTACAGAACTATTTGAAATCGAGCATCCAATTATTCAAGGCGGTATGCATTATGTTGGTTTTGCAGAGCTGGCTGCTGCGGTTTCTAACGCAGGCGGGTTAGGTATTATTACTGGCCTAACTCAACGTACTCCTGAAAATCTAGCAAAAGAAATTGCACGTTGCCGTGA
Source organism: Acinetobacter sp. WU_MDCI_Abxc222 (assembly GCF_025514755.1). Taxonomy (NCBI): domain Bacteria; kingdom Pseudomonadati; phylum Pseudomonadota; class Gammaproteobacteria; order Moraxellales; family Moraxellaceae; genus Acinetobacter; species Acinetobacter sp. WU_MDCI_Abxc222. The sequence goes on along the minus strand of NZ_JAHPVG010000001.1, from coordinate 502,146 downwards.
AATGACCGACAAGCCTTTTGGGGTAAATTTAACCTTTTTGCCTACGGTGAATACCCCTGATTATCCGGGTTTTGTAGAGGCAATTATTAAAGGGGGAGTCAAGGTTGTAGAAACAGCAGGGCGTAATCCTGAACAGGTGATGCCATATTTAAAGGCTGCTGGTATTAAAGTAATTCACAAATGTACTTCGGTTCGACATAGCTTAAAAGCTCAGCAAATTGGATGTGATGCGGTTTCTGTAGATGGTTTCGAGTGTGGTGGGCATCCTGGTGAGGATGACGTGCCAAATATGATTTTATTGCCTTTAGCAGCCGATGTATTAGAAATTCCGTTTGTTGCTTCAGGTGGTATGGCAGATGGGCGCTCACTTGCTGCTGCATTAGCGATGGGAGCCGATGGAATTAACATGGGAACGCGTTTTATTGCGACTCAGGAAGCTCCCGTACATGCAAATGTGAAACAGGCGATTTTGAATGCAACCGAACGTGATACGCGGTTAATTATGCGTGCTTTGCGAAACACAGAACGTGTCATGAATAATGCGGCCGTAGAAAAAATCGTAGCAAAAGAAAAAGCGCTAGGCGATAACATTAAATTTGAAGATATTATTGAAGAAGTGGCTGGTGTTTATCCAAAAGTCATGATTGATGGCGATGTAAATGCAGGTGCATGGTCATGCGGTTTAGTCGCAAGCTTGATTCATGATATTCCGACATGCGATGAACTGGTAACTCGAATTGTCAAAGATGCAGAAGATATTATTCGTGGGCGTTTATTAGGACTTTTATAGAATTATCCTAGCTTCTATAACTCATTATTAGCCTAATTTATATACATCAGCACAAGCTTTAATTGTGCTGATTTTTTGCATCACGCACACAATAATAAAGACATAGCACGGCAAAAATTAAACCTAAAATACAGACACCTGTCCATCCGAAGTGTTTCCAAGCATAACTTCCTGCCGTTGTGCCTAAAGCGCCGCCAGCAAAATACCCCGTCATATAAATTGCGTTAAAACGTGAGCGTAGTTCTTGATTAAGTTTAAATACGATACTTTGGTTGGTGACATGCACAGCAGAAAGAGAAGCGTAGAGAATAAGTAAGGCAATAATATAAAAAGCGAAATGGTAGGGTAAAAGTGAAAATAGAACCCAACTTAAAATAAGGCCAACGCCGCAATAAATTGAAATTTTATGGACATAGCCTTGGTCAATAAATTTGCCTGAAAAATTGGCAACGAAAGTTCCTAACACGCCAACAAAACCGAAAAGGCCAATGGTAAAGTCACTAAAAAAATAGGGTGCTGGAGCCAGAAGCAAAGACATGGTGGTAAAGGTTAAACTTACACAAGCAAATGTAAAACCACCAATATAAGTTCTGGTTCTTAACCGTCGATTTTGAATAAAAATCTGTGGAAGAGAGCGAATAGTTTTTGCATAGTTTTCAGATTTAGTCGGTGGAAATAACCCAATATTACGATGCAAAATAATGGCAATGATGAGTAACAGAAAACCACTGACCAGATAAATAATATTCCATGCAAAAAGTGTAGACATCAGCCCAGAAAGGGAGCGGGCGAGTAAAACCCCCATCATCAGTCCACTCAGTAGAAAGCCAACGACACGGCCGCTTTGTTGAATTGGAACCAGACTTGCAGCAAGCGGTAACAACAGTTGGGCTGCACTAGAAAATAGGCCAGTAATGACAGTACCAAGCAGTAAAAGATAAATATTGTGCGAAAACCCGCTAATAATTAATCCGCTTGAAGCCAATAACATAAAGATAAATAGCAGCTTGCGCTTTTCTAATATGTCACCCAACGGCATTAAAAAGAGTAAGCCACATGCGTAGGTGATTTGGGCTAGAGTTGGCACCCACGCTGTAGTTGTTTCAGTTAAATCTAGGCTTACACTAATTGAATGAATAAGTGGCTGACTAAAATAATTTCCACCTGTACAAATGCCTGCGGCAATTGCCATTAAAATAATGGTTGGGGTATAGAGTGCGTTTTTCATCATGCCTTAGTCATAATGAAAGTGGAACTTTAATCAACACAACCATGACTGTTTTAAGCACGACTGTTAGTGCGTTTCATTCAAAGCATCTTGAATATTGTGCACCATGTGGATTAAACGTGGTCCAATTTCACCTTCAAGTTTTTCCGGATTTAAATGAAAACTTGGCGCACCACAGTTAAAAACATAAAGACCGTGTTTCGAACTCACCAAAGGTACAGCCACTGAGTTCACTTCTTTATGCCACTCACCTAAAGACAAACAATATCCATAATCTTGGTAATCACGGAAAGCTCGTTCTAATGAGCGTTTTATGGCTGGCCAGTTTTCGGGGTTCTTTTGTTTCAACGCATCAAGTAGAAAGTTGCGCTCACGTTCAGGAGTCGCAGCCAAGCATGCTCGTCCCATAGAACTGCTATGCAGTGGTAAAGTCGAACCAATTGGACGGCGCATATATAAGGCTGTTTCAATTTGCACAACATCGATATACACCATATTTAAGCGGTCACGTGTTGCCATCGCCACAGGCGCTTGAACATACTGGCTCATCTCTTCCATATATTGATGAGCAATATTACGAATCGAGATGTTAGATAAAGCTGCGTATCCTAAAGATAAGACACCAATATCTAATGTGTACTTGGTCGAGTTAGGCAATTGTTTTAAATAACCTAATGAAACAAGAGTATTGGTAATACGTGCAATGGTCGGTTTAGGTAAACCTGTCATTTTTGCTAATTCTTGGTTGCCAAGCACCTGATTGTTTGCAGAAAAGCATCTTAAAAGTTCTAAACCGCGTGCTAAAGAAGCAATAAATTGCGGGTTGTTTTCCCGATGTATATGCGAAATAGGATCTAAACGTATCTCATCAAAATTTATTGGTTTTTCAGTTTCCGTGTTTTGAGACATTCGATCCTCAAATATAATTAAAGCAATAGTTTTGCCATTATATTTCGCTCTGCAAAATAAATCCATTCATCACTGCGCTGTTGTGATGAATGGATATCTGGTTCAATGGTTATGAAACGTTTTCAATCACCATTGCAAGACCTTGGCCTACACCAATACATAGGCTCACCACGGCATATTTTTTCTTACGGCGTATTAGCTCACGAGCTACTGTTAACGCAAGACGAGCGCCAGATGCACCAAGTGGATGACCAACTGCAATCGCACCACCGTTCGGGTTCACACGTGGGTCATTAAAATCAACATTCAAACCTTTTAAACAAGATAAAACCTGTGAGGCAAAGGCTTCATTAATTTCAATAATATCCATGTCATCTAAAGTAAGGCCAGCACGAGTAACTGCTTTTTTAATGGCTTCGATCGGGCCTGCACCCATAATACGTGGTTCAATACCCGCAGCTGCCGCTGATAAAATTTTTGCCATTGGTTTTAGGTCATATTTTTGACCTGCTGCTTCTGAACCAATTAACAGGGCTGCTGCACCGTCATTAATACCTGAAGCATTACCAGCTGTAACCACGCCACCTTCAAAGAGTGGTTTTAACTTTGTGAGTGCTTCAACAGTTGAACTTGGGCGAGGGTGTTCATCTTCTGAAACGAGTTTGGGCGGTAATTTTTTGCCTTGGAAAACCTCAATTGGAGTAATTTCATCGGCAAAGAAACCTTCTTCTTTGGCTTTTTGATATTTGGCTTGTGATTGAGCTGCAAATAAATCAGCTTGCTCACGGCTAATACCAAAGTCGGCTGCAACGTTATCGCCTGTTTCAGGCATTGAATGACCGCCGTACTGAGCAATAATTTTTTTATTTGGAAAGCGAGAGCCAATGGTGGTGTCATAAATTTTTGCATCACGGCTATAAGCACTTTCTGCTTTACCCATCACAAAGGGTGCACGTGACATACTTTCTACACCACCTGCAATATACAGTTCGCCTTCACCACAAGTAATGGCACGTGCCGAGTCAATCACAGCGCCTAAACCACTCGCACATAGGCGGTTTACTGTCTGGCCTGGTACAGTAACAGGTAAACCGGCGAGTAATAATGCATTTCGTGCCACATTACGGCTATCTTCACCCGCTTGGTTGGTGTCGCCTAAAATCACATCTTCAATATCCGCGCCTGGTACACCTGTTTTTTCTAATAGTTTTTGAATGACAGTTGCGGCTAAATCATCAGGGCGAATTGAGGCAAGTTCACCTGCATGGCGGCCAAATGGGCTACGCAAACCATCATAGATATATGCATTTAACATTGAGAAATTCCTTTTCAAGACTCGTGAGTAAAAGTGAGAGGTAAACGAAGTGCGACACGACGCTGTAACCACGGGCTAGGGCGGTAACGTGGGTCATGCGTAAGTGCTGTTATACGGTTAAGAATGAGTAAGATTTTTTCGCTACCGACTTGATCGCCCCATTCAATTGGTCCAAATGGATAGCCTAAGCCAAGACGTACCGCGGCATTAATGTCATCTACAGTGGCAACATTTTGCTGTGCAATATCGCAGCCTAAATTAATGACCATCGCTAAAACACGCTGCGCAACAAAGCCAATACTTTCAGCAATCATGCTCACCACATTTCCGTCTAAATTGAAAATTGAGTGAGCTGCCTGACTGTATTCAGGTTTGGTAACAAGTGAAGGCATTAAGGTACGGTGCTTTGCAATGCCATAAAGCATGTCTATAGCAACAGCTTGTTCGGGGTTAACTCCTAAGCGGGTCGCCGCTTGGGTTGTGTCTTCGCCGTAACAAGCGAGCAAACATAAGCTATCTGTTTGTGGTTCCGAATTGGTGTCTAAGGTAATATTTTGCTGAGTTAAATAATCTTCGAGCTGTTTTTTATCGTCTAAAAAATCTGCCGCAATCCAAACTTTTGGATATTGCGCTAAACGCTCTACAAACTGAGCAGGTTGTTCACCTGTTTTTGAACCAGTTTCATAATTATAAAAACCTTGATTAACCTTACGTCCTAGTTGCTTGGCATCTAGCATTTGTTTGGTGAGCGGGTTTGGTTTGTAGCGTGCTTCTTCATAGTATTGGTGATAAATCGACTCCATAACTGGATGCGAAACATCAAGGCCAGTTAAATCGAGTAATTCAAAAGGACCCATTCTAAAACCAACGCCGTCACGTAAAATTCGATCAATTTCACTAATATCACAGACGTTTTCATTTAAAATTTTGAGCGCTTCGGTGCCATAAGCGCGGCCTGCGTGATTAATAATAAATCCAGGGGTGTCCTTCGCTACAACAGGGCGATGACCAAATGCACGAGACAGATCATTTAAGGCATCAATAATAAGTGGATCTGTTTTTAAACCACGAATCACCTCGACCACTTTCATGAGTGGAACTGGGTTAAAGAAGTGATAGCCCACCACACGTTCAGGTTTTTTGCAGTTTGCCGCAATGGCTGTAATAGAAAGAGAAGAGGTGTTTGAGGCTAAAATAGTATTATCCGAAACAATATCTTCAAGTTGTTGCATCAAGCTTTGTTTGATATCAAGACGTTCAACAATTGCTTCTACAATCAGGTCGCAATTTTTTAAATCTTCAATTTGATGAGCAACAATTAAATGGTTATTTGCCGCTGTCGCTTGCTCAGATGTAATTTTATTTTTGTCGACTAACTTTTGAAATGTAGCAGCCAGTTTTTCTTTTGCCTGTTCTGCTGCACCTGCTTTGGCATCATATAAATAAGTGGTATGACCTGACTGTGCAGCAATTTGAGCAATACCACTGCCCATGACACCTACACCAATCACAGCCATGCTTTTAATATCATAAGTCATGTCGATCATCCTGATTATTGATCTATATTTGAAATTAAATGGAAAAATAGGGTTGGGTGATTTAGCTTAAGCATTGTTTATCACCATCAATGGGTAAGATTTGACCTGAAATTGAGCGACCACTTTCTGACGCTAAAAATAGGCATAAATCTGCAATATGTTTTGGATTGACAAAATATTTGAGTGACTGATTTTTCAGTGCATTTTGAGTCACTTCTTCAAGTGAGGTATGCGCTACATCGGCGCGGGCCTGTAATACACGTTGAACCCGATCACCATCGACTGCACCCGGAAGAATAGCGTTAACTCGAATATTGTCTGCACCGAGTTCCATAGAAAGGGTTTTGGTAAAACCGATCAGCCCCCATTTTGAGGTGGAGTAAGCTAATCGGTATGGATAGCCTAAGCGTCCGGCAATAGATGACATATTAATAACCACGCCTGCTTCTGCTTTCTTTAAATAGGGAATTGTTAATTGGGTAATTAAAAAAGTGCTATTCAGGTTTAAATTTATAACTGTATTCCAATCTCCAAAACTTAGCTCATCTGCAGCAACAGTCGGGCCTGAAATGCCTGTGTTATTAACTAAAATATCAATACCGCCAAGTTTCTGAACTGCATGACCAAACATGAGTTTAATTTGCTCATGATTAGCTAAATCACAGGTATATATGTGCAGCTTTGGATAATCTTTTTGAAATTGTTCTAGGCTTTTAGCATTAATATCACAAACGAAAACCTCATCCTGATTGTTTAAAAAGACTTCAGCAATGCATCGTCCAATCCCTGAGCCACCTGCACTAATCAATACTTTTCTGGCCATTTTCATTCCTTTGTTATTATGATTTTAAGTTATTTACCTTGATAAGATGGTTTACGCTTTTCGATAAAAGCTTGAACGCCTTCATTTTTATCTTCGGTAGAAAACAACAACTGGAATGCTTTTCGTTCTAGCGTTAAGCCTACATTTAATGGAACATCTTCGCTCATTAAGGCAACTTCTTTAATTTGTTGCAGGGCAATAGGAGGCATTTTTGCGAGGCTTTGCGCCATTTGAATCGCAGTTGGAATAGTTTGGTCATCTTCGGTGACTTGCGAAACAAGACCGATGGTATAAGCTTCTTCGGCTTTGATCATGGCACCCGTCATAATCATGCGCATGGCATGGAATTTACCGACAGCACGAAATAAACGTTGTGTACCACCAGCACCCGGCATTAAACCGACTTTAATTTCTGGTTGACCAAAAGTCGCGCCTTTACCTGCAATAATAATGTCAGCATGCATTGCAAGTTCACAGCCACCACCTAATGCATAGCCATTTACAGCAGCAATCACAGGTTTAGGGCACTGGGCAATCGCATTCCAGTAACGTTCCGTATGACGCAATAACATTTCAGTTGAAGTTGCGGTTGCCATTTCTTTTAGATCTGCGCCTGCGGCAAAGACTTCTTCACCACCTGTGAGCACAACCGCATTGATCTCATCGTTAAAACTTAATTCGGTAAAAGCTTGTGCTAGTTGTTTGCGAACCTCTGTATTCAGTGCATTTTTTGCTTCAGGTCGGTTTATTTTTACAATCGCTATTTTTTGAATAGAAAAGTCGACTTCTACGAAATTATTCCCTATTGATACACTCATTTTTGAATTCCTTGTTTCGCACATCAAAACTATATTCCTTTTATGATGCTTATTTTGGAATTTATTTCAAGTCTTATTTAGTCCATTAGAGCAATTATGATTTATTAAATAAGCTAAGTTATTGATATTGCATAATGGTGATTTTTTAAATTTCGTTAAACGAAATTAATTTTCAAAAAAGCTTGAAATTTATATTTTCGTTCTCGTACTATGAAACACATCCGCAGTAAACAAGATTTAAAACATGGTATCCAGACTAGCTAGAGATGGCTGATGGGTACGATGGAAATACATAAAAAGGGAGATCACAGATGATCCGTGATGAAGGGATGTTGGAGCAGTTACTTTCAACAATTCGAGATTTTGTAAAAAATGAATTGATCCCTCGTGAAAACGAAGTGGTAGAGAAAGACAAAATTCCAGATGACATTGTGCAGCAAATGCGTGAGCTTGGTTTGTTCGGTCTTACAATTCCCGAAGAATATGGTGGCTTAGGCATCACCATGGAAGAAGAAGTCAGAGTTGCATTTGAACTTGGACAAACTTCACCGGCTTTTCGTTCTTTAATTGGTACCAATAACGGGATTGGCTCAAGTGCAATTTTGATTGATGGTACAGAAGAGCAGAAGCAGAAATATTTACCACGTTACGCAAGTGGCGAAATTATTGGTTCATTTTGTTTAACCGAGCCTGAATCTGGTTCTGATGCTGCCTCTTTAAAAACCAGCGCAGTTAAAGATGGTGACTTTTATGTGTTAAACGGCACTAAACGCTTTATTACCAATGCACCCCATGCTGCAACTTTTACCGTAATGGCGCGAACCAATCCTGAAATTAAAGGATCTGGTGGCATTTCAGCTTTTTTAGTTGAGGCGAATACGCCGGGCATTACGTTGGGCAAAATTGACCAAAAAATGGGGCAAAAGGGCTCACACACCTGTGATGTGATTTTTGAAAATTGCCGTGTACCTGCTTCTGCACTGATTGGTGGGATAGAAGGTGTTGGTTTTAAAACGGCCATGAAAGTGCTTGATAAAGGTCGTTTGCACATTGGTGCCTATAGCGTGGGTGTTGCCGAACGCATGTTAAACGACGCATTGCACTATGCGATTGAGCGTAAACAGTTTGGTCAACCTATTGCGAACTTCCAGTTGATTCAAGCCATGCTTGCCGACTCAAAAGCCGAGATTTATGCAGCTAAATGTATGGTTTTAGATGCAGCTCGCCGTCGTGACAATGGCGAAAACATTAGCACAGAAGCATCATGCGCCAAAATGTTTGCGACTGAAATGTGCGGACGCGTTGCTGACCGCTGTGTACAGATTCACGGTGGTGCAGGCTATATCAGTGAATATGCCATCGAGCGTTTTTATCGCGATGTGCGTTTGTTCCGTTTATATGAAGGAACCACGCAAGTTCAACAAATTATTATTGCCAAAAACATGATTAGGGAAGCTACAGCCTAATAAAAAATCAAATGCCATGAGGCATTGGATGCCTCATGTTCCTTCTGAGGATATGGACATGACAACAGAAACAGTTACCCAAAATACGGCTAGCAGTGAAGCTATCCAGACACCAAAAAAGATTTGGATTACCGCATTTATATTCGCTTTTTTAACATTGTTGTGTGATGGGGCAGACTTAGGTTTTTTGGCATTGAGCCTGACCAGTCTTAAAACAGAATTTCATTTAACGGGTGTACAAGCCGGAACATTAGGCAGCTTAACGCTTTTCGGATCGGCTGTGGGTGGTCTGATTGGCGGATGGGCTTGTGACCGTTTTGGGCGAGTACGCATTATTGTGTTTTTTATTGCTTATTCTTCAGTTTTAACCAGCGCACTGGGTTTTACTGATTCTTATATGCAATTTGCAGTTTTAAGAACTTTTGGAGCGATGGGTTTAGGTGCGCTCTATATTGCTTGTAATATTTTAATGTCTGAAATGGTGCCAACCAAACATCGCTCGACTGTTTTGGCTACTCTCATGACTGGTTATACACTGGGTTCTTTGCTCGCGACATTATTAGCTGGACATATTATTCCTGAACATGGCTGGCGTTTCCTTTACTGGATTGCAATTGCGCCTGTGGTATTGTCAGTTTTAATGCACTTTTGTGTACCTGAACCTGAGTCTTGGAAAAAAGCCCGTCAATTAAAAGCGCTAGAAGTCGCTCAAAGTAACCAACCTAAAAAACGTCAAAATCCATATCTTGAGATTTTAAGAGATAAAAAACATGGCACCATGTTTGTGCTTTGGATTATTAGTACGGGTGCATTGCAGTTTGGTTATTACGGCGTAAGTAACTGGTTACCGGCTTATTTAGAGTCTGATCTAGGCATCAAGTTTAAAGAAATGGCGATGTATATGGTCGGTACTTTCCTGATTATGATGTTTGCCAAAGTGATTGCAGGGATCGTTGCCGATAAACTAGGACGCCGCGCTGTATTTGCTTTCGGAACCATTGGCACAGCCTTATTTATTCCAGTGATTGTCTATTTAAATACACCAACCAATATTTTGTGGATGATGCTGTTCTTCGGTTTCCTTTACGGTATTCCATACGCAATTAATGCTACCTATATGACAGAAAGCTTCCCGACTTCTATTCGAGGCTCGGCAGTGGGCGGTGCTTATAACATTGGTAAAGTACTTTCTATTTTCTCTCCATTAACAATTGGTTTTCTATCGCAAAACGGTTCTATTGGTTTAGGACTCTTGGTGATGGCTGCGGCTTATTTTATCTGCGGTGTAATTCCATTGTTATTTATTAAAGACCGACTATTTAACCCGCAAAAGGCAGAGTGACAGATCAATCTGTCACCTTAAATTAAGGATGAAAAGGGACAAGTGAGATGATAAATAAAATCACCAGTGACATTGAACCGATTTTAAAAGCTATTCCTGATGGTGCAACCATCATGACAGGCGGGTTTGGTGTGACGGGGCAACCTGCTGAATTAATTGAAGCCTTAATAGATTTAGGAAAAAAAGAACTCACCGTTGTAAATAACAATGCGGCTTCTGGTGATCGTGGCCTAACCAAGCTCATTATTGCTGGCTGTGTAAAGAAAATGATTTGTTCATTTCCGAAATCTGCTGGGTCAACCGTTTTTCAAGACTTATATAGAGCGGGAAAAATTGAGTTAGAACTAGTTCCACAAGGTAATTTGGCTTGTCGGATTCAGGCCGCAGGGGCTGGTTTAGGGGCTATTTTTACGCCGACTGGTTATGGCACCAAAGTTGCCGAGGGTAAAGAGACCCGAACCATTAACGGTAAAAATTATGTGCTTGAATATCCACTTGAAGCTGATTTTGCACTGATTTATGCCGATAAAGCCGACCGCTGGGGCAATTTAACTTACCGCAAAGCAGCCCGCAATTTTGGGCCGATCATGGCAAAAGCCGCCAAGACCACGATTGTTCAAGTGAATGACACCGTAGAACTAGGAATGCTTGACCCAGAGTGCATTATTACACCGGGAATTTTTGTTCAGCACGTTGTAAAAGTAGGAGATATCTAATGTCAGTTCAAAAGCGTTCTCGTGAAGATATTGCCAAGCTCATTGCCAATGACATTCCGGAAGGTTCTTATGTCAATTTAGGAATTGGCTTACCGACCAACGTTGCTAAATTTTTGCCAAAAGACAAAGAAATCTTTTTACATTCGGAAAATGGGGTTTTGGCTTTTGGGCCACCACCACAACCGGGTGAGGAAGATGAAGACTTAGTAAATGCCGGAAAAGAACTTGTCACTTTATTAGATGGTGGATGTTTTATGCATCATGGTGACTCGTTTGACATAATGCGTGGCGGCCATCTGGACATTTGCGTAATTGGGGCATTCCAAGTTGCGGTAAATGGAGACTTAGCAAACTGGCATACCGGTAAAGCAGATGATGTACCCGCAGTTGGCGGTGCTATGGATTTGGCAGTCGGCGCAAAAACGATTTATGTCTATATGGAGCATGTCACTAAAAAAGGTGAGCCCAAAATTGTAAAGGAAATTACATATCCAATGACGGGTGAGCAGTGTGTAGATCGTATTTATACAGATTTATGCATTATTGAACTCAAAGACCAAAAAGCTTATGTCACGGAAATAGTCGAAGGCTTAACTTTTGATGAATTACAGGCTGTCACAGACTGTGAATTGATAGATGCACGTGTAGCCTAAATTACACACGGAAAAAACGCTTCTTTAAGGATTAAAAGATGAAAAAATTAATTTTAGCTGCAGCTTGCGCTGCGGCCTCAGGGACTATTTTTGCAAATTCTTCAGATACCACAGAACAAAGAATTAATTTGCTAGAAACCGAGCTGCAAAAATTAAAAGCAGAACTTGCTGCTCAGAAACAAACTCAAAATAATTTACAGGTCAAACAGGTAAAGATTGAAGAGAACATCGAAAAAACTAAAGCAACGGTAACAGAAAAGCCTGTTGCTCCTTCGTGGGTCACTTGGACGGATAATGTTAAGGTTTACGGTATCGCTCGTATTGATGCAGCGGTTGATTTTAAATCATCACCAGACTCGGGCGGTAGAACAACTAGCAGTCTGTACCGAACACCTTTTGAAAGTGAAAAACGTTCAAACCATGCACGTTCCGATGCCATGATTAATGCAAGCCGATTGGGCGTTTATTTTAATAGCCCAAATAAAGCTGTGACGGGAAATATTGAAGCTGATTTCTTTGATAGCTCTAACATGGGCACAGGAGATGGTAAATTCCGTATTCGTCATGCATTTTTCACTTATAAGGATTGGACTTTTGGTCAAACATGGTCACTCATGTCTAATATGGAAACTCGTACAGAAGCTGTGGATTACACGCAATTTGTAGGAACTTCCTATACGCGTACTCCTCAAATCCGGTATGACTGGAAAATCGATGCCAATAATGATTTAAAAGTAGCCTTGGAATATACAGGTTCGAGAGTCTCGGCATTTCCGACTTTAACGGGTCGCTATACTTATAAACAAGGTCCTTTAACGGCACTTGCTCAAGGCTTTATTAATGAAAAGTCTACAGATGTGGCAACTGCCACGGTGAAGAAAGTAAGCTGGGGGGCAGGAGGCGGCTTAAAATATCAACTCACGCCACAACAATCGGTACAAGCAAATTATCAATATATTGTCGGTGATCAAAAATTTATGCCATACACCACCCAAAGTGGGTTGGCAAATTCAGCAAGTTTAAATGCCGCGGGTGATTTTTCTTTAAACGAAGACAAAACAGATTTGGTTATGAATAAGTTGAATAGCATCAATATTGGTTATTCATATAAATTTAATGAGCAATGGCGTGCAAACTTATCGGCTTCAATGTTTGATTATGATGATGACACGGCTTATGCCAAACTTAACCCAGATGCTAATAAACGCTTAACGGACTACGCAGCTAACGTTTTCTATTCACCAATTGAGCAAATGGATATTGGTATGGAATATCATCAAGGCAAACGAGAAGTATTTGATGGCAGAACCGCTGATGTGTCACGCTTAAACTTTGTATCGATGTATAAATTCTAAAATGGGACGTAGTTAAAAATGGAAAAAATAGTTGAGCCCAATGCAGAAAATATACTGTCAAAAAGCTTTATTTTTATCATGGCAATGACATGTGGCATTTGTGCGGGTTCAAACTATTATAACCAGCCCTTAATCTATTCCATTGCAGAAGCATTAAAAGTCAATGCCGATCAAGTCGCCTTAACTATTGTGATTAGCCAACTGTCCTATGCAGTTGGCCTTTTTATATTGGTTCCCTTAGGCGACTTTTTTGAAAAGCGCAGTTATATTTGCTTGCTCATGTGTTGTACGGGGCTTGCCCAAGTAGGGCTATCTTTAAGTCAAACCTTGCCAGCTTTATATGGCTTTACCTTTTTAGCTACATTCTTTTCGATTGCAACTCAAGTTTTGGTTCCTTTCGCCGCAGGTTTAGCCAGCCCGAAAAAAAGCCCTCAAGTTGTAGGCACTCTCATGAGTGGTTTGTTCTTAGGAATATTATTGGCGCGCTCTATTGCAGGCTTACTTTCTACAGTTTGGTCTTGGCATGCGGTTTATTTAATTAGTGGAATTGTCATTTTGGTATTTGCTTGGGTGATGTGGGTGAAATTGCCAGTTGCGCGTAAGTCTCACCAACTCAATATCTTACAGATTTATGGTTCACTATTTTCATTAGCTGTTCACCAGCCGCATTTATTACGCCGTGGTTTTGCTGGTGGAATTGGCTTTGGAATTTTAGCTCTGATTTTTACCACTATGACTTTTATTTTGGCGAATGAGCCTTATCACTTTAACGATTTCCAGATTGGTTTATTTGGGATTGTTGGATTGGCAGGTGTATTTGCGACTCCTTGGGCAGGTAAGAAAATTGCAGCGGGTCTTGAAAATAAAATTGCAGTGATTTGCATGGGGTTATTAATAAGTGCATGGATACCACTATTTTTTGCCCAGCAGTCTCTGCTTGCCTATGCTGTTGGTGTAATTATGGCGTACTTTGGTTTGTCGGCATTTCATGTACTCAACCAAAATTTGGTCTATCGAATTTCGGCTGAGGCGCGTTCCCGTATTAATTCAATTTATATGACTTTATATTTTGGTGGAGCCGCCTTAGGTTCTTTTATTGCGGTGTATGCTTGGAAACACTGGGGATGGGAAGCATGTGCTGCCTTAGGTTTAGTGATGGCATTGGTGAGTTTTACGATTGATCGTTTAGATTTTTATGAAATGAATAAGATTGCAAAGCCAGAAAAAGCTCCATAAACAGGAGCTTTAAAATTTTATTATTTGCGAATAATCATTAAGGTTGCCGAGGCAAAAGCATACACTTTGCCGTTTTCATCTACGATTTTACCTTCGGTACTAATAATATTGCGACCCGCATTAATTAACTCGGCTGTCGCATAGTAAGACGTATCAACCTGCATAGGGCGAATCATTTTTACATTTAAATCAATGGTTCCATAACCAACGCCATGTTCAAGTAGGGTATGAGCTGCGCTGCCTGTCGCAGTATCTAAAGCTGTGGCGCAAAAGCCGCCGTGTACACCGCCTTGTATATTTCTATGTTCTTTGCGAGGGGTAACTTTATAAGTTGCTTTACCTTCGGAAACTTCAACGAGTTCCATTGGTATGGTGTGAGCCATAGGGGATGGAGAAACTTCACCATTTTTTAAAGCGGTTAAAAACTCAAGACCTGTGTATTTCGGGCTTTCCATAAATCGTCCTTGGATGATTAAGCAGTCTAATCACGATACTATAAATTGAATTTTTACGGAATAATATTTTGCAATACAAAATATGAATTTATTCTGATTAAGCAATATTAATTACTTTTTATTATATATTTTTATTTTAAAACATGTATTTGTGTTTTATCTCTATTTGTGAGTTACGATAATTTTATTAAATTAGTGAAAATGTATTTTGCTATAAGAAATTTTTTGATATTTTGGTGTGATTGAAACAATAAAAGTCTATCAAGGAAAAAACGATATCTGCCCCATGACACAGGCAGTGAAGTGAAAGGAAAAAACTATGCCTTTATACAAAGCTCCATTACGCGATATGCAATTTGTACTGCATGAAATGCTTCAAACAGAACAGAACTATCAAGGTTTAAGCAACTATCAGGAAAGCGTAAATCGAGAATTAATTGATCAATATTTAGAGGCGGCCGCAGATTTTTGTGAAAATGAGTTGGCACCGATTAACCAAAATGGTGATCAGGAAGGGTGCCATTTAAATCAAGGTGTAGTCACAACGCCGAAAGGTTTTAAAGAAGCCTACCAAAAATATGCCGAGCTAGGTTTTACTTCATTAACCGCCGATCCGGAATATGGTGGACAAGGCTTGCCGACATTGCTGCGGATCGCTATTTCTGAAATGTTATGTGGCTCTAATTGGGCTTGGGCGATGTATCCCGGCTTGTCTCATGGCGCAATGAGAACCATTGAGCATCATGGTACCGAGCAACAAAAACAAAAGTTTTTGACTAAACTCATTAGTGGTGTTTGGACCGGAACGATGTGTTTAACCGAATCACATGCGGGCTCGGACCTTGGGTTAATTAGAACTAAAGCAGAACCAAATCCTGACGGTAGCTACTCAATTACAGGCGAAAAGATTTTTATTTCAGCGGGTGAACACGATCTTTCAGAAAATATTATTCATATTGTTTTAGCCCGTTTACCTCAGGCACCCGCGGGGACTAAAGGTATTTCTTTATTTATTGTGCCTAAATTTAATGTGAGTGATGACGGTCAGGTGTTGGACCGTAATAAAGTTGTTTGTAGTGCGATTGAACATAAAATGGGGATTCACGGCAATGCGACCTGTGTACTAAATTTTGATGGAGCTAAAGGTTATTTGATTGGTCCTGAAAATCGCGGGCTCAATTGTATGTTTACCTTCATGAATACTGCACGCATTGGAACGGCAGTACAAGGGCTTGCTGCTTCTGAAATTTCATTTCAAGGCGCATTAAGTTATGCCAAAGAGCGTCTTGCTATGCGATCGCTATCTGGTCCTCAATATCCTGAGAAAAATGCCGATCCAATTATTGTGCATCCTGCTGTACGTTCGATGTTAATGACACAAAAAGCTTTTTCTGAAGGTGGCCGTGCGTTGGCTTATTTTTTGGCTCAGCATGTCGATATTGTGGAAAGCTCAAATGATCAGCAACAGCAAAAACACTCCGATGAATTACTGGCTTTTTTAACGCCAATTGCTAAGGCTTTTTTAACCGAGTCAGGTAATGAGTCTGCCAAGCATGGCGTTCAAGTATTTGGCGGTCATGGCTTTATTGTTGAGCATGGTATGGAGCAAATTGTACGTGATGCGCGTATCTCAACATTGTATGAAGGAACGACCGAAATTCAGTCTTTAGATCTGCTTGCACGTAAAGTCCTCAAGTCGGAAGGCAAACTTTTAAAGAACATGACTGATTTAATTGATCAATTTATTGGTCAACAGCAATCTAGTGAAACCCTGAAACCTTATCTAGAAAAATTAGCTGAGCTTAAACAGCAATGGCTGTCACTGACCAAAACTATTGCCGACAAAGCGAAGCACAACCCTGAAGAAATAGGGGCAGCTTCGGTGGATTATCTTTATTTTTCCAGTTACGTCGTGTTCGCTTATTTATGGGCTCGAATGGCACAAGTTGCCCATGAAAAATTAGAATCGGGTACACAAGAAGAAGCTTTTTATAAAGCAAAGTTAACGACAGCTAAGTTTTTCTATCAAAAGCTTTTGCATCGTACACAGAGCCACGCTGCTTCTATTGAGTCTGGAGCTGAATCTGTAATGGAACTTGATCAAGATGCTTTTGCATTTTAGTGAATAGGCATTTTTAAGATCACTGGGTGAAATTGACATGCAAAATTTTACCTAGTGATTAAATTTGTAATTTTAGACTCATGAGTTTTTGGTAGGAAAAACCAGTTGAGCCAAATAAATAGAGGGTTAACATAAGCATTAAAACGTGAATTTTCATCAAATATAGATGTTGGATAAGGACTACGGAAAGAAAATCATGAATGCTTATTATCAATTACTGAATAGAACAATTGGTCCTCAAGGTGAAGTTATTGCTCATTATTGCTCAACTGTTCATGCACAAGGGGCTTGGAACCCTCATGAACAGCATATGGCCCCTGCAAGTGGCGTAATCGCAGCTGAGTTAGAGCAATTTTCACCACGACAAGATATGCGAATTGGTCGAATTAGTTTTGATATTTTTGGATTGATTGCATTTGGTGAGTTTACGATTAAGACGCATGTGATTCGTGCCGGTAAAACCATTGAATTGATTGAAGCCGAAATGCAAGCACAAGGTAAAACTTGTATTGTGGCTAGAGCATGGCGCATGTGCACTCAAGATAGTTCCGAGATTGCGGGGCTTGAAGATCAGCCAGTTCATCATGCAGATACCTTTACAGAGTGGACAGGTATGAAAAGATGGCCAGGTGGTTTTATCCAGACATTAGTCACTAAAACGGATGATCAGCATCGTGCGGGCAAAGGGATTGTTTGGCTGAATAATGATAAAGAAATCGTGGAAGGGCAGCCGACCACAGATTTTGCGCATTTAATTGGCATGGTAGATGCGGCAAACGGCATTGTCCCAAGACAAGAAGGAGAATTTACTTGGGGCTTTCCAAATCTTGATTTGCAAATCCACATGCACCGTTATCCGCAAGGGAAATGGCTAGGTTTGGAAACCGTTCAGCAATATGGTTCGGATGGTATTGGTTTAACCAGTGCAGTTTTACATGATGTGTATGGTCCATTTGGACGAAGCGAGCAGATTTTGACTTTACGTAAAATGGCTAAATAAATTTTTGAGCCAATAAAAAAGTCATCCCTAAGGATGACTTTTTTATTTTCAGATTTAAATTTTAAGCAGTTTCTTAGCTACGTACTTTAATGAGTGTTGGAGTAAGTTCATCCCAACGTTGTTTTGCAGCGTCCATTGCTTTCATTTTGATATGACCATAACCGCGGACTTCTGCTGGTAATTTTGCAATTTGCTCAGCAACTGCCAAGTTATGATTGTCTGGTGCTTCAACAAGTGCTTCAACAAATGCGATGTAACGATCACGCCATGCTTGTTCGTGTTGACGTTCTTCTTGACGTGCAAATGGATCAAGGAAAGTTTCACGAAGCCATTGTAAGCGAGCAAGCATCATCATTGGGAAGCGCATCCAGTAACCAAACGCACGTTTACGGACATTTTTCAGGCCACCAAGTAACGCTGGTGGGGCAAGGTGATACGTTAAACGTAAGCCTTTACCGAACTGGGTTTCAATTGATTCTTTGAAGCTTTTACCTGTTAAAAGACGTGCAACTTCATATTCATCTTTATACGCCATAACTCTATAAAGCTGAGTTGCAATCGTACCTGTTAATTCTTCTGGTAACTTTTTAGCTGCTAGCTCTACAAGTGTACGGTATTTAGCTGCATAAGCTTCATTCCAGTAGTCTGTTAGACGAGCAGAACGGTCTTCAACAAGTTCAGCCAAAGTTTGCGGAGTTTTGGTTTTTGGCATTGCTGCAAGTAAACGAGCAGCTAAAGTTGGGTCACTTGCAAGATGACAACCCACACGGAAAGCTTCGAGGTTCTTTTCAACAGCCGTACCATTTAAACGAATTGCTTTTTCAATACTTTCACGCAGTAATGGAATACGACCAGATTGCCATGCCATACCGAGTAATAACTGGTTGGTATAGATTGAATCACCTAAGAGCTGAGTTGCAATTCGAGCCGCTGGCAGAGAAACCAGTTGACCTTGACGAACACGACCACGAAGACGATCAATTAAATCAGTAATAGGTGCATACCAGTCACGAGATTTGATAAATTCAGAAGTAGGGGTACTGTCTTCATTCACAATAACCAAAGCATCATCTTTTAAGCGAGATAGAGCAGCGCTACCACCAGCCACTACGGCATCTGCACCAATCAATAATTCACATTGGCCCGCGGGAATTTTTGTAGAAGAAATTTGCTCATCACTTGCTGCAAGTTGTACATATGAATAAACCGTACCACCTTTTTGGGCAAGACCTGCCATGTCCATAACACGGGTTGCTTTACCTTCTAGGTGAGCTGCCATACCGAGAAGTGCACCAATAGTTACAACACCTGTACCACCGATACCGCCAACCATAATACGACTTGGAACGTCATATAACTGAGGAATAACAGGTGATGTTGGCCAGCCTGCACCAATACCTTCAAATTTAGCTGGACGTTTCATATCACGTGTATGAACAGTCACGAAACTAGGGCAGAACCCTTCGGCACAAGTGAAGTCTTTGTTACAGCTACTTTGGTTAATTTGTCGTTTAGTCCCTAAAGCTGTTTCTACAGGTTCAATAGATAAGCAGTTTGATTTTTTCGAACAGTCGCCACAACCTTCGCAAATGTCACTATTAATGTATAAACGCTCAGCCGGATCAGGGTAGGCATCACGTTTACGACGACGGCGTTTTTCGCTGGCACAGGTTTGTACATAGATTAAAGCGGTGACACCTGTAATTTCACGAAGCTCACGTTGAACTGCATCGAGTTCATTACGGTGGCGAATTTCTACACCCGGTGCAATGCCGTCTTCTTCGTTTAATAGTTTAACTTCATCAGTTACGATGACTTGTTTTTTAATACCTTCGGCAGCAAGCTGACGAGTTAACTGCGCAACGCTCAAATGACCATCTACATGCTGACCGCCTGTCATAGCGACCGCATCGTTGTAGAGAATTTTGTAGGTAATATTAGTTTTTGCAGCGATAGACTGACGAATTGCCAAGTAACCTGAGTGGAAGTAAGTTCCATCACCAAGGTTGGCAAAAATGTGTTTTTCATTGGTAAATGGTGATGCACCCACCCAACTTACACCTTCACCACCCATTTGAGAGAACGTTTCGGTACCGCGGTCAAGTGAAACTGCAATATAGTGACAACCAATACCGCCTAACGCGCGACTACCTTCAGGAACTACGGTTGAAGAGTTATGTGGGCAACCACTACAGAAATATGGTTTACGTTCAGCAAGATCAATAACACGTTTTGATTCTTGCTCTGCTTTTAGTAATAAGTCGATTCTGCTTTGGATTTGTACTTTTAGGCTTTCTGGAATATCAAGTTTTAAGAAGCGAGCAGCCAGCATTTTTGCAATAGGTTCAGGCTGATACTCATAGTGACCAATGAGCGGTGCTTCTTCAATAGAGGTACTCCATTCACCTTTGCCGTCAGTTGCTTTACCAATGACACGAGGACGTTTGCCATCAGGCAGTGAATACAGCTCATCCTTAATTTGTGTTTCGATAATTGGACGTTTTTCTTCAATGACGATTAGCTCTTCTAAACCTTCGGCAAATTCACGAACACCTTGTGGTTCTAAAGGCCAAATCATCCCAACCTGATAAACACGTAGCCCAAGCTGTTGGGCTTTTTCATCTTCAATACCCAAAAAGCGTAAAGCTTCAATGGTATCTAAATAACCTTTACCACTTGCGGCAATACCAATACGGGCATTTTCACAAGGCCATGTAACGGTGTTTATTTTGTTGGCACGGGCATAAGCCAAAACAGCAGGTAAGCGATATTTATAAAGACGTTCTTCTTGCTGAATGCCATGATCTGGCCAGCGAATATTGACGCCGCCCTCTGGGAAATTAACATCTTCTGGTATAACCGGAGTAACACGGTCTAGGTCGACATGAACAGAAGCAGAAGTCTCTACAATTTCACTCACCAGCTTCATTGAAGACCAAAGGCCAGAAAAACGTGAAACAGCAATGGCGTGAACACCAAAGTCTAAAATTTGTTGAACGGATGTTGGGTAGAAAATTGGAATACCACAACCAATCATGACATGTTCGGACTGGTGAGGGATTGTAGAAGATTTACATGAGTGGTCATCACCAAATAAAGCAACGACACCACCACGTTCAGAGGTACCAGCTAAGTTAGCATGGCGGAGTACATCGCCTGAACGGTCAACACCCGGGCCTTTACCATACCACCATGAAGACACTCCATCATATTTGCCTTGGCCTGAAAGATTAACTTGTTGGGTACCCCAAATTGCGGTAGCAGCCAAGTCTTCATTTACACCAGGTTGAAATACAACATTATGGGATTTAAGTAATCCTTGAACTTGCCAAAGGAAACTATCATAGTTACCAACAGGAGAACCGCGATAACCAGAAATAAAACCAGCAGTATGATAACCATTCATCGCGTCACGGCGAGTTTGGGCAAGAGGCAACCGAACAAGTGCCTGAATGCCGGTCATATATGCTGTACCGTTATCACTTACATATTTATCTTCAAGTGACACATCCTTTGTTGCAATAATATTTGGAGTGACTTTTGTAGCTATATTCATTTATATCTCCTTAGAATTTTTAGTAGCTCGGACTACTTTCTTTTTTCAACATCCAGTTGAATATTTGGAGCAAGTGACATACGAAATAAAAAAAGATCGGTTCCTCTTCTTAAAAAGAATTAGTGCCAATGTATGTACATTTAGTCATTGTGGTTGATCTAAACTGGTGCAACAATCCGTAATTTAGGAAAACATATTTACGTTATGCGCAAAAATCTCGATGGTGGACTATTGCATGCAATGCATGCATTCCTGAAAGTGATTGATAGCGGGAGTTTCACAGCAGCAGCTGAGCAGATGGATCTGACCACAGCACAGGTTTCACGTCTTATCAGCGAGCTAGAAACACGCTTAGGTACAAAATTAATACAACGCTCAACGCGCCAGCAGGCACTGACCGATATTGGTGCGACTTATGCTGAGCGGTGTCGGCAAGTCATTTCAATGGTGGATGAAGCGGAGTCGGAAGTAACAGGAACAGCATCTAAACCCAAAGGCCGTTTACGTGTATTAAGCATGGGAAGCTTTGGGCATCATTATGTTTTTCCAGTGATGGCCGAATTTTGTAAGCATTACCCTGAATTAACTGTGGAATATACGACCTCACAGTACGTTCCAGATCTATTGGCAAAAGGGGTCGATGTCAGTCTTTATCTCACTGAATCATTAACAGATTCTCGGTTTGTTGCACGCAGAATTGGCACTATTTTTTCTGTTTTATGTGCTTCACCAGCATATCTAGAAAAACATGGTGTGCCTGAGTCCCCTGAAGACTTAAAAAACCACGCCTGTTTACGCTTAGTAAACCCATCTATTACACCAGATTGGCACTTGTTAAATGCAAAGGGTGAGTCTTACCAAATTGATACTGGCGGGCAACTCATTGCAGATAACCCTGAGTTATTGTTAGATGTGGTGCAACAAGATATGGGTGTGGCGTTATTGCCGATGTTTTCGGCTTTAGATGCGGTTCAAAATGGAAGATTATGTCATATCTTGCCAGAGTGGCGTTCGCCCGATATCGGAGTTTATACCTTGTTGCCTTCACGACATTTTATTGATGCCAAAACACGTGCATGGTTAGATTGGGTGGAAGAATATATTTCCCCAAGAATTGAAATGGATGCATCTTATTTTTATAAATAATGAGATAAATTTTTTAAGAACTACAATGGAAAAAGGATGAAGAATAATACGGATTAGAATAAAAATAGGGTAGAGAATGCTTCTGGTGAAAGAGGCATTTAATACATAGATAAATGATAAATTTTAAAAAAATAGTATGAGGGAATTAGTCCCAATTCCTGAATGAAATGAGATAAAGCTTAGATAGGATGATCTGGTACTTCGCCTAATATTAAGCTTTATACCAGATGTTGAGCTATTTTAATTTATGATTAGGCACACTTGGTTTGCCAATACGCATTTGCATAATTCGACAAGCTTTTTCGGTTCAATACGTTGCTAATATTTTGGCTGGCTTGCATCAATTTTTTTAAGTCAATGCCAGTTTCAAAGCCCATGTGTGACAGCAAATAAAACAGATCTTCGGTCGATACATTACCTGAAGCTCCTTTGGCATAAGGGCAACCACCGAGTCCTGCAAGAGATGAGTCAAAAACACGAATACCTTGCTGTAAAGACTGATAAATATTGGCAATCGCCATGCCATAGGTGTTGTGGAAATGCCCCGCTAAAACTTTACTGTCGAGTTCAGCAAGGCAGGCTTGCCAAACCTTTTGAACGCGATCTGGTGTTGCTGTACCAATAGTTTCACCTAAAGACACTTCATAACAACCCATGTCATAGAGCCGTTTCACAACTTTCACCACTTGTTCAGGTGCAATTGCGCCTTCATAGGGACAATCGACTATACAAGAGACATAACCGCGTACACGGATGTTATGGGCTTTTGCCGCGCTCATAACATCGCTAAATTTTTCAAAGCTTTCGTCAATTGAGCAGTTGATATTTTTACGTGTAAAGCTTTCAGAAGCTGCGGTAAATACCGCAACTTCTTTGCATCCTACTGCTTGAGCAGTTTCAAAACCTTTGATATTGGGGGTGAGCAGGCTAAATTGCACATCGCTTGTTTGTGGTAATTGCTTAAATAGCTCGTTACTTTGAGCCATTTGCGGCACCCATTTTGCCGAAACGCATGAACCGACTTCAATTGATTTTAGGCCTGCACTGATTAGGTCATTAATAAAGTTTAAGCGTTGTTCAACGGTTAAAGCCTGCTTTTCATTTTGGAGGCCATCTCTGGGACCGACCTCCACAATTTTGACAAACTCGCTCATGCAACTTCCTCCTGAGCAGGCTGAAATTCCACAAGTTCATCGCCAGCTTTGACCTGATCACCGACTTGGAAATAAGAGTCTACAATCACGCCGTCTTTAGGGGCGCGGATGGTATATTCCATTTTCATGGCTTCAAGCGTCATTAAAATATCATCTTTTTTAACGCTATGATTTGCGCTTACCAAAACTTGAGTGACTACACCCGGCATTGGTGCTTTTAGGTGGCCTTCATCGGCTTGGCTATCTGCTTGATTAAAGTCTTGGCGAATATAAGCAAATTTATAGCTTTGTCCATTTTGGAACAAGGTAATGCCTTGCTGACTTTGGTTAAAAGATAGCTTTTTCTGAGTCCCACCAATTTGAACAGATGCCATATGCGCATCAAGCAATTGACCTGAAATCGGGTAGCTTTGACCATTATATTCTGCGGTGAAGCCATGTTCATTTGAGGCAAATTTGATTTGAATATTTTGGTTTAAATAATTCAGTTTAATACTGTACTGATAGGCAATATTTAAACGCCAAAGCGGCTGAGCTTGCCAAAGCTGTTTTTGGCTTGAGCTGTTATTATTAAGTTGGCTTAAAAACTCAATAAATGCTGTGGCCACAACAAGTTCTGGTTTAATCTCTTCA
The DNA here is from genome assembly GCF_025514755.1 of Acinetobacter sp. WU_MDCI_Abxc222. NCBI lineage: Bacteria > Pseudomonadati > Pseudomonadota > Gammaproteobacteria > Moraxellales > Moraxellaceae > Acinetobacter > Acinetobacter sp. WU_MDCI_Abxc222. The sequence goes on along the minus strand of NZ_JAHPVG010000001.1, from coordinate 477,891 downwards.
GGGCTAAACAAGAAGTTTTGTTCACGTTGGATCAGGTTGGTATCAAGTTTGGCTTGTTTAAACGATTCGCTACGAACAATTTTCTCAAGAAAAGCAATGTTGTTACCTAAGCCGTCGACATGGAATTGGCTTAAGGCATGTTGCATTTGAATAAGCGCAGCTTCACGGTTTTTACCCCATACGATGAGTTTGGCAATCATTGGATCGTAATAGGTCGTGATTTCATCGCCTTCAACAATACCGCTGTCTACACGCACATATTGATTTTGCGTTGGGTAGTGCAGATAGTCAATTCTACCAATTGCTGGTAAAAAGCCTTTTTCTGGTTCTTCAGCGTAGATCCGCGCTTCAAGCGCATGTCCATGAATCTGCAATTCGTTTTGTAGTTTAGGTAAAGGTTCACCATAAGCCACACGAAGTTGCCATTCAACTAAGTCTTCACCTGTAATCATTTCGGTGACAGGGTGTTCGACTTGTAAGCGCGTATTCATTTCCATGAAATAGGCTGTACCGTCTTGTTCCACAATAAACTCAACTGTACCGGCACCGACATAATTTACCGCACGCGCAGCATCAATTGCCGCTTGGCGCATTGCATCTAGCTTTTCGCTTGGCATTTGTGGAGCAGGAGCTTCTTCTAGCACTTTTTGGTGACGGCGTTGTACCGAACAATCACGTTCAAACAAATGTACATAGTTGCCATGTGTATCACCAAACACTTGCACTTCAATATGGCGAGGCTGAATCACATAACGCTCAATCAAGACATCATCATTACCAAAGCTCGATTTGGCTTCACGTTTACAAGAGGCTAAAGCATGCAGAAAATCTTCACTGCGTTCAACCAGACTCATGCCTTTACCACCACCGCCAGCACTGGCTTTAATTAAAACAGGATAGCCAATTCGGTCTGCCTGTTGTTTTAAAAAGTCGGCATCTTGGTTGGTTCCGTGATAACCCGGTGTTAAAGGGACACCAGCTTTTTCCATTAAAGCTTTCGAGGTGGCTTTTAAACCCATCGCTAAAATGGCATCCACTGGTGGCCCAATAAAGCAAATGTTGTGTTGTTGGCAAGCGAGTGCAAACTGGTCATTTTCCGAAAGGAAGCCGTAACCTGGATGAACCGCTTGGCTACCTGTATCAATGGCAGCTTGAATAATGCGGTCAGCTTGTAAATAACTTTGAGTTGCAGGGGACTGACCAATATAAACTGCTTCATCTGCAAGTTTGACGTGTTGTGAATTTGCGTCTGCATCTGAGTAAACGGCAACCGTTCTAATACCTAATTTTTTAGCTGTGCGAATTACGCGGCAGGCAATCTCGCCACGGTTCGCAATTAAAATCTTTTCAAACATGATGATCGTCCTTAATTGTTGTTATTCGAGTTAGAAACCCAAGCAGGCTGCTGTTTATTTAAAAAGGCACTCAGACCTTCTTTTGCCTCGCTGCCTTGACGAACTTGAGCAATATGATGTGCTGTCTGTTGCAGCAAGTCATTGCTCATGGTCTGGTTGCTGACCATTTGAATGAGTTGTTTTGAGGCCGCTTGAGCATGCGGGCCACCAAGTAATAGAGCATCAACAATTTCTTGAACTTTTTTATCTAAGTCTTCGGCATCTGCAACTTCATGGGCCAAGCCAATTTGTTTGGCTTCACGTGCTGAAATCCGCTCGGCAGTTAAGAAGTAACGGGAAGCTTGTCTTGCACCAATCGCACGGATCACATAGGGACTAATGGTAGATGGGGCAAGCCCTAAACGAACCTCAGAGGTTGCAAACTTGGCATCCGTGCTGGCAATACAAATATCACATGCCGACGCTAAACCCATACCGCCGCCAAAGGCAATCCCATGCACGCGGGCAATAGTCGGTTGTTTAAGTGTTGCAAGTGCATCAAGCATTTGCGCAAGTTTTAATGCATCTGCTTCATTTTCTGCTGAAGATGCCTGACCAGCCTGTTTCATCCAGTTGAGGTCGGCACCTGCCGAAAAGCTTTTGCCGCGACCCGCTAGAACCACAACACGTATATCATCACGTGTATTGATTTGTTTAAAGCAAGCATGCAATTCTTCAATGACTGTAGTATTAAAGGCATTGTGCAATTCAGGGCGATTCAGCCAAACATAGGCAACCTGACCTTGTTGTTCGAGTTGTAAAAATTGAAAGCTCATATACACCTCTTACATGCGGAACACGCCAAATTTGGTTGGCTGGATTGGGGCATTCATAGCAGCAGCAAGACTTAAACCGAGTACTTGGCGAGTTTGCGCTGGGTCAATGACACCATCATCCCAAAGTCGGGCAGAAGCATAATATGGATGACCTTGACGCTCGTATTGTTCACGAATGGGTTGTTTAAATTCGTCTTCTTCTTGTGCTGACCACTCGGCACCTTTTTGCTCAATTTGATCACGTTTTAAAGTTGAGAGTACGCTTGCTGCTTGTTCGCCGCCCATCACTGAAATACGAGAGTTTGGCCATGTCCATAAAAAGCGTGGTGAATAAGCACGTCCGCACATACCGTAGTTACCCGCACCAAACGAGCCGCCAATAATTAGAGTGAGTTTTGGTACATTTGCTGTGGCAACTGCCATAACCAATTTGGCACCGTTTTTTGCAATTCCTTCATTTTCATACTGGCGACCGACCATGAAGCCCGTAATGTTTTGTAGGAATAACAATGGAATATTGCGCTGTGTGCATAGCTCAATGAAGTGCGCACCTTTTTGTGCAGACTCGGAAAATAAAATTCCGTTATTGGCAATAATCCCGACTGGCATGCCGTAGAGAGAAGCAAAACCGGTAATCAGTGTTGAACCAAATCGTGCTTTAAATTCATCAAAACGAGAGCCGTCTACAATACGGGCAATCACTTCACGTACATCGAAAGGTTTACGCGCATCACTTGGCACTACGCCATAGAGTTCCGATGCATCAAACAATGGTTCATCAACTTGTTTATTTAAGTCATTTGGCTTTTTATTTAAGTTCGCAACAATGTTACGTGCAATGGCAATTGCATGTTCATCATTTTCAGCTAAATGGTCAGCCACGCCTGAAAGACGTGTATGCACATCACCACCGCCTAAATCTTCGCTGCTCACGACTTCGCCCGTTGCAGCTTTTACCAGAGGAGGGCCGCCTAAGAAAATCGTACCTTGATTACGGACAATAATAGTTTCATCAGACATGGCAGGTACATATGCACCACCTGCGGTACAGCTACCCATCACCACAGCAATTTGGGCAATCCCTAGGCTCGACATGCGTGCCTGATTATAGAAAATACGCCCGAAGTGATCACGGTCTGGGAAAACTTCATCTTGCATTGGTAAATAGGCACCGCCTGAATCCACCAAGTAAATACAAGGCAAGTGGTTTTGTTCAGCAATTTCTTGTGCGCGTAAATGCTTTTTAACCGTAAGGGGATAATACGTTCCCCCTTTAACCGTTGCATCGTTGGCAACGATCATGCAAGTGATGCCGTTGACTTGACCAATACCCGCAATTACACCCGCGGCAGGTACATCATCTTCATAAACGTTGTACGCTGCCAATTGACCAATTTCTAAAAATGCCGTGCCGACATCAATCAGTTGATCAATACGTTCGCGGGGTAAAAGCTTACCTCGAGCCAAATGTTTTTGACGGGCATTTTCACCACCACCTAACGCAATACGCTGGGCAACTTGTTTGAGATCTGTGACCAATGTTTGCATGGCTTGCTGGTTTGTTTTGAAGTCTTCACTTCGAACATTAATCTTGCTTTGTAATTGGTTCATAAGATGCGTCCTTATTTATAATTATTATTTGGTTTCATTGAAGAGTTCGCGACCAATCAGCATGCGGCGAATTTCAGAAGTTCCGGCACCAATTTCATAAAGTTTTGCATCGCGCCATAAACGGCCAGCAGGGAATTCATTGATATAACCGTTGCCGCCTAAGCTTTGAATTGCTTCTCCAGCCATCCATGTTGCTTTTTCGGCAGAATATAAAATGGCACTTGCAGCATCTTTACGTAGACTGCGGTCATGGTCAGCTTTGTCACAGGCAGCACCAACAGCGTAGACGAGGGCTTTACATGCCAACCAAGTCGAATACATATCGGCAAGTTTGCCTTGCATAAGCTGGAACTCACCTAATGCCTGACCAAACTGTTCACGTTGATGTAAATAAGGAATTACCACATCTAGACAAGCATCCATAATGCCTAAAGGTCCGGCACTTAAAACTGCACGTTCATAATCCAAACCACTCATGAGTACTTTTGTACCGTTACCAACACCGCCGAGTACGTTTTCAGCAGGTACTTCTACATTGTCAAAAAACAGGGGGTAAGTGTTAGAGCCACGCATACCGAGTTTGTCTAAGTGGTTGCCATGACTAAAGCCTTTCATGCCTTTTTCAATTAAGAAAGCGGTCATACCTTTCGCGCCAGCTTGTGGATCAGTTTTAGCGTAAACCACGAGTACATCTGCATCACCGCCGTTAGTGATCCACATTTTTGAACCATTTAAAACGAAGTGATCACCTTTTTGTTCAGCACGTAATTTCATGCTGACGACATCAGAACCCGCATTCGGTTCAGACATCGCAAGGGCACCCACATATTCACCAGAAATCAATTTTGGTAAATACTTTTGTTTTTGCTGCTCGTTACCGTTACGGTTAATCTGGTTTACACATAAATTAGAATGAGCACCATAAGAAAGACCAATGGCTGCCGAAGCACGAGAAATTTCTTGCATAGCAATAATATGAGCTAAATAACCCATATTGGCACCGCCATATTCTTCAGAAACCGTCATGCCTAAAAGGCCCATATCTCCGAATTTTTTCCAGAGATGTGCAGGGAATTTGTTGTCTTGATCAACTTGTTGGGCAATTGGTGCAATTTCCTTTGCACAAAATGCTGCCACTGAATCTTGAAGCGCAATTAAAGTTTCATCTAGACCGAAATTCAAGCTGCGTAGGTTCATGATATCTTCATCCTATTGGTTATATTTGTTGTCCATAAAATATTTTGTGGGTATTTGATAATTACCATACAATGATTTTTTAAAAAAGTGAATACTGATTCATAAAATGATTTACAATTCATTTTATTTGTTAGAGAATAAATTATGAGCTATAAACGATCATCTTTAATGCAAGAGCGGATGGAGCAAAATCGTAAGTCGATTTTGAGTTCAGCCAGAAAGTTAATTTCAGAGGGAGGGTTTAAAGACGCACAAATACAAACAATTGCAGAGCAAGCGGGCGTATCAAGTGGTCTGGTTTATCGCTACTTTGATAATAAAAGCCAAGTGCTGATTGAGGTTTTGTCCGAAGCCATTAATACGGAACTATTGGTGATTGATTCGATTACCGAAAGTGAGTTATCGGCAAAGCAGAAATTACATAAGGCTGTGGCAACCTTTGTAAAACGGGCACTCAATAGTCCTCAGCTTGCATATTCACTCATGTTTGAACCTGTCGATTCAACGGTTGAACATGAGCGTTTTCGTGTGAAGCAATTGATTAAACAAAGTATTAAAAAAATACTTGCGGATGGAAATGCAAGTGGTGAGTTTGTCTTGGATGATTTAAATACAGCAGCACTTTGTGTTGTCGGTGCCATGACCTATGTGGTGGTTGAACCCCTAGACCCAGCTCAAAATACAAAGTTTGATCATGCGCATAAAGACTATTTTTCAAAACAGATTGCTGACTTTTGTGTAGATGCTGTGCAGAGGAAATAGGGCATATAAAGGATAAAACAACACAAAGAAGGCAGTTTAGAAAAATAGTTGCAGTAACAACAATTAGATCAGGTAAGAAGAGAATTAGAAGAATCAAGGAGAATGATTCAATGCAACAAGAACGGTTAAGCTACGCCTCGGGACCAAGCACACAGCCCTTATTGGGTATGACCATTGGTGAACAATTTGATCAAGCCTGTCGGCAATATGCTGAAAAGGAAGCAATCGTTAGTTTTCATCAAAACAGACGACTAACCTATAAAGCTTTACAGGATGAAGTAAATGCTTTTGCTTGTAGCCTTTTAAAATTGGGATTAAAAAAAGGTGATCGATTAGCCATCTGGTCGCCTAATTGTGTGGAATGGACAGTAACCCAATTTGCAGCCTTTAAAGCAGGGATTATTTTAGTCAATCTAAATACAGCTTATAAAAGCCATGAACTTGAATATGTGTTGAATAAAGTCTCATGTAAAGGATTGATTATTGCTTCTCAATTCAAAACAACGGATTACCAAGAACTACTCACAAAAATTGCCCCTGAGTTAACCATCAGTCCAGATAAAGTGCTGAGTTCAGCGCGACTACCACATTTAAAATTTGTCATTAAAATTGATGATCAGCATCATACGGGTATTCATCGCTTTAGTGATTTAGTCACTGCGCCAACCTCTGAACAGCTAGAAGAGTTAAAACTATTAACCAAGCAACTTCAGTTTGATGAAACCATTAATATTCAATTTACTTCAGGTACAACGGGTAATCCTAAAGGGACCATGTTGACCCACCATAATATTTTAAATAATGGCTATTTTGTCGGTGAAGGCATTCGTTTAACCCCTCAAGATAAAGTGTGTATTTCTGTGCCATTGTTTCATTGTTTTGGCATGGTGATGGGGAATTTAGCCTGCGTTACGCATGGTTCAACCATGGTCTATCCATCGGCGGTATTTAATCCTTTAGAAACTTTAAAAGCGATTCATCAAGAGCGTTGTACGGCAGCTTATGGCGTGCCCACCATGTTCATTGCAACCTTAGAACATGAACAGTTTAATGAGTTTGACCTGTCGAGTTTAAGAACGGGCATTATGGCAGGTAGTCCTTGTCCAAGAGAAATTATGCAGCGGGTTATAGACCGCATGCACATGTCTGAAATCACCATTTGTTATGGTATGACTGAAACCTCGCCAGTGAGTGTACAAAGTTCGGTAAATGATTCGATTGATAAACGAGTAAGCACAGTTGGGCATGTCCATCCGCATGTTGAAATTAAAATTGTCGATTTAGAAGGGCAGATTGTTCCGCAAGGAACTTTGGGTGAGCTATGCGTTCGCGGTTATTCAGTGATGGCTGGCTATTGGGGCGAAGAAGAAAAGACCAAAGAAGTCATTGATTCAGCTGGCTGGATGCATACAGGTGATATTGCCGAAATGGATCAAGACGGTTTTATTAAAATTAAAGGCCGTATTAAAGATGTGGTGATTCGTGGTGGGGAAAATCTCTTTCCAAAAGAAATTGAAGATTTCTTATACACTCATCCAGATGTAAGCGATGTCCAAGTCATTGGCTTGCCAGATGCCAGATATGGCGAAGAACTCTGTGCTTGTATTATTTTGCATGAGCATCATCAAATTGATGAAGACAGCATTCGCCAATTCTGCAAAGAGCATATTTCTCATAATAAAGTGCCGCGCTATGTCCGATTCTTTAATGAGTTTCCAATGACAGCTTCAGGCAAAGCGCAGAAGTTTAAATTGCAGGAAATTATGCGAGCTGAACTTAACTTAACTGGAAATGTCTTTGACTAAAGAGGTTAAAAGTTTGGTCAAAGTGCAGCAAACTATAAGTTGAAAGGCAGCTTAAATAGAGGATAAGCAAAATGGCAAAAGACTTTAATAGCCCAAAGGTAGTCGAAGGATATGACGAACATATTCGTAAATTAATTCCGGGTTATGAGGTGATCCATCAACAGGTGGATGCCATTTTGCAATCAGTGTTATCACCAAATGCTCATATTTTAATTGTGGGTTGTGGCACGGGGTATGAACTCGAATATTTACTTAAACGACATCCGAACTGGAAATTTACAGCAGTTGATCCATCTTTGACCATGCTGCAAAAAGCTCAGGAACAGGTTGAACTTTTAGATAAATCTTCACAAGTAACCTTTGTTCACGGTGAAACTTCGGCTTTGCCTCTGGAAAATTGCTTTGATGCTGCACTTTCTATTCTCGTGGCTCATTTTATTGCAGATGACATAAAACCCGTTTTTTTTAAAGATATTTATGATCGCTTAAAGGAAAAAGCGGTTTTACTTACTTACGATTTAATGACGTGTGTAAACCCACAGCAGCTTCAAGCACTACGTTATTTATGCTTGGATCAATGTTTAACGGAAGACCAATGTCAGAAAATGTTAGAGCGTATGGCACAAGACTTTTTTAGCTTAACCACTGAAGGATATATCAAACTTTTGCAAAAGACTGGTTTCGAGAGCGTACAGCCATATACGCAGATTTTGACTTATCAGGGTTTTATTGCAAAAAAATAATGTCAGTAGAGACAAAGGAATGTTGTCTTAACACCTAAATATTCTCAATGAGGATGAGAATATAAAAAACGAAAAAAATTAGAAGAACTAGCTTTACCTATAACACATTAAAAAGTGGCCTCAATGCTGCTTAAGGGAGGTTTTGTCTAAAAAATATGAGGAAGACTTTCTAGAGGAAGAAAGTCTGATGTTTAAGAGCCTGTTTTAGATAGGTATATAACAAAAAGGATGTCGAGATCTTTAAGTCGAATTAAAGATCAAAAAAGGAAAGTTTTATGATAAATGCTTTAAATACAACGGTTCAAAAAAGCCTGTTGGCTGTTTCTGTGACCCTGTTCGTGTCTTCTGCTTTTGCAGGTCAAACAGATCCTGAAATAGCACAACTTCGCCAAGAAGTGAAAGAGCTTCGGGCTATGTTACAAGCCAATATGCAGGCGCAAAAATCTTTATCGCAAGGACGAGTGGAACTAGCAAATTCAGCGACTCCTCAAGCCGTACCCGTACCACCAATACAGCAAGGTTTAACCAAGTCTGGTGCAGAATTTAACTTATATGGTTATATACGGGCAGATGCTTCTTATCAAATGAAAGGGGCATCTACGATGTATAACAATATTAGCGGTGTTCCACTCGAAAATACGCCAGAAGAATCTGCTCAAAAAGACCAGTTGCACAGCACCGTTAATGTGACACGTTTCGGGCTGAATTTTAAAACCCCGACGGCCGCGGGTGAGGTGGGCGGAAAGTTAGAAATGGACTTCTTTGGGGCAGCCACTCGTGATCAGTTTCGAATACGCCATGCTTATTTAACGTTTGATAAATGGCTTATCGGCCAAACGTGGTCAACATTTATTGCACCTGAATATTATCCGGAAACGATTGACGCGGGCACATTTGTAGGCAGTGCATTATTAAGATCACCGCTAGTTCGCTATAGCGATAACTTAACGGCAAATACAAGCTTTGCAATATCGGTTGAAGATCCGAAATATACTGCGACCTCAGATCCAGATAATAAAATGCGTTTACCAGCCTTGGTAGGGCGCTTAAATCATAAATTTACTAATGGATCGATGTTATCGGGACGTAGCTTTGTTGCTGAAAAAAGAACTAATCATGATGAGGAAGTCGCTTGGGGCGTAGGCTTGGGCGGTAAATACCAAATTACGCCCGATACATTACTCAAAGCCGATTATTACCATGTCAAAGGAGATGGGCGTTTCTTGCTATGGAGTAACAGCGGCTATGCAATAGATGATCAAAACAATATTCATAGCAATGAATTTGATACCGTTTCTTTAGGTATTACTCATCAATTTACACCACAAATTCGCTCGACTTTAGGCTACGGCTATATGAAAGCCAAAGATGATAACCGTTTTGCTGAATTGCAACGTAATAACACCACTCCAAACAAAGAGCTTTGGCAAAGCTGGGTGAATGCACTGTATAACCCATACAAACCAATTACCTTGGGCGTCGAATATGTGTATGGCGAACGAGAAACTTTTGATGGACGTAACGGGATTGATAACCGCTTCAATATGATGGCGAGTTATGACTTTTAATTTATTCAATAAAACCTTGAATAATTTGTTTTTTCTTTAGGGTGCAGTATGTCGTTTTAAAAAATTGAATATGAATTTATCTCACAAAGGAGGTGAGTAAATGACAACATCTAAATTAAATGTAAATGAAGTTATTGATCAGGCCAGATTTACCCCTTTTCACTGGAGTATTTTACTTTGGTGTTTATTAATTATTATTTTTGATGGTTACGATCTGGTGATTTATGGCGTTGTATTGCCTTTGCTAATGCAAGAGTGGTCGTTAACAGCTGTACAGGCGGGGATGTTAGCAAGTACGGCACTATGCGGAATGATGTTTGGGGCGATGTTCTTTGGAACACTGGCAGACAAAATAGGCCGTAAAAAGGTAATTTTAATCTGTGTGACTTTTTTTAGTGGTTTTACCTTTTTAGGTGCTTTTGCATCAAGCCCATTTGAGTTTGGGGTACTTCGGTTCTTGGCGGGATTAGGTATTGGTGGGGTCATGCCAAATTTAGTTGCACTTACATCAGAATATGCACCTAAACGTATAAGAAGTACGCTGGTGGGGAGTATGTTTAGTGGTTATGCAATTGGCGGGATTCTTTCAGCATTAATCGGTAGTTATCTGGTTGAAAGTCAAGGATGGCAAATTATGTTTTTAATTGCCGGTATCCCACTATTTTTATTACCTGTCATTTGGAAGTTTTTACCTGAGTCTTTAACCTTTTTAGTTAAGACGGGTAAGACTGAGCAAGCCCAGCGCATTATTCAAAAGATTTCACCTGAACAAAACCTAACGATCACTACGCACTTAGTGCTTAATGAAGATAATGTTCCAACAGGTAGTTCTGTAAAGGGATTATTTCAGCAAGGCCGTGCTTTCAATACACTCATGTTTTGGCTCGTATTCTTTATGTGCTTACTCATGGTGTATGCCTTAAGTAGCTGGTTACCAAAACTCATGCTGGCAGCAGGGTATTCATTGGGCAAAAGTATTTTATTTTTGCTTGCCCTAAATGTTGGCGCAATGATCGGTTCAATCGGTGGGGGTATTTTGTCTGATAAATTCCATTTAAAACCTGTAATTATGGGAATGCTACTGGCAGGTGTTGTCGCTTTAGTCGGTTTAGGCTTTAACTCACCAGCCTATGTTTTATATGGTTTAGTGACTGTTGCAGGAGCAGCAACGATTGGTACTTCAATTCTTCTTTATAGTTACGTTGCACAATATTATCCACTAAGTGTGCGTTCTACTGGGATTGGCTGTGCCTCTGGTGTAGGTCGAATTGGGGCTATTGTTGGACCTATCTTAACAGGCCTGTTATTGGGGTTGGAATTACCACATAAGATGAATTTTGTGATGATCGCAATTCCTGCAATTTTAGCGCTTTTCGCCGTCATGGTTTTAAGACGATATACAGCTGAAAAACAGCCTATTACACCAAAACTTAATGTCGAGTTAGAGGGGAATTAATTCATATTGATACAGGTAGGAAGCAAATTCCTACCTGTATCTAGACATTAATTATGGAGTAACTGGTTTACATCAACCAGATTTGCCATTTGTTGATTACCACGGTCATTCGGATGTAAATGATCACCCGAATCATAAATTGGATTTAATCGATCGGGATGTTTAGGGTCTTTTAAGCCTTGCTCAAGATCAAGAACCCCATCAAATGTATGACTGGTTCTGATCCAGTGATTAATGCGCTGACGTAATTGGTCTTTATTCGGTTGGTAATAATTATCTAACGGTGTATTGGGTAAGGCACCTGAAAATGGAAGTAAAGTTGCCCCAATCACTTGAATACCTTGGCGATGTGCTTCATCTACAACACGTTTATAACCTTGAGTGAGTGCTTCAAAAGTCGGTATTTGTTGTTTAGGTGCAAAAGCAGTACCAGGCCATGAAATATCATTAATACCAACCAGAACAATTAATGTTTTCACACCTGAATATTGAAATACTTCTTTTTTCAAACGATCTAAAGCACTGTCACCCATACCGTCTGTGAGTAGTCGATTTCCTGAAATTCCACTATTAATGACCGCGACTTGATGTGGCGATAAGCGCTTAGCTAAAAAGTCGGTCCATCGAGTATTTGCATCTAAAGTTGCAGTTGCTCCATCGGTAATTGAGTCTCCAATGACAGCAACAACATGGGCTTTACGCTTTGGTTTTACTTCTACAGCCGACAATAATAATCGCGCAGTTGTAGTTTTGGCACTACTAGGCGTATTTAAGTTCGCAGTCTGGTTGCCTGTAATGAGCCAACTGGTTTGTTTCGCATCCCAATGAAAAGTTTTAAATGTAGTTGGCCTTTGAATAAAGGTATTTACCATTAACTGCGCATGATCGGGAACAGGGAGCTGGATTGGATCACTTATCAGTTGTTTGCCTGGTAAAATTTGTGCTTTAAGCTTTCCAGAGAAATAAACTGGATAAGCACTTTTTGATTTAAGACTTTGTCCTTTGACTAACCCCACAGTAGTTTTATCAATATAAAGCGGTTGATCCCCATATTGATTTGTAAAAACAAGCCTAACCGCTTCACCACCTAAACTAATTTGACTGATTTGTTTGATAGTCTGATTAGATATTTGCTCTGGGATTAGGGTTGGAAAAACGAAATCTTTATTCCAGACTTTTTGTGGACTAGCTGCCCAAGTGGTAATCCATTCGCTCTTTTGTACTTCTGCTTGTGCAAAGCTCGTAAATAAAACGAGAGAGAATAGGGCAGATTGATAAAGTTTCATCTCTTGAACTCTTTAAAAACGAATTAAAGTTATCTTGAAACAAATTGCTGGCTTGTTATAGCGAGATAAGCGGAATAAGATTTGTGAAATAAATTCATAAATAGATTTCGTTATGTCATATTTTGATGTTAATCGCTCTGGTGAGTTGGCAATTTTTATTCGAGTAGTCGAATTAGGAAGCTTTTCAGCAGTCGCAAGAGCTTGTGACATGACGCCGTCTGCTGTGAGTAAGTTAGTTTCTCGTTTAGAAAAAAGGCTTGGAGTTAGGCTACTGAACCGTTCAACACGCCAATTTCAACTTACCAGTGAAGGTTGTCAGTTTTATGAGCAAGGCATTCAAATACTCAACAATTTAGATGAACTAGAACAATCAGTTACGGCAAATCACATGCCAAAAGGGCGAATTAGAATCCATACCAGTTTTTCATATTGGACGCACTTTTTATTGCCTTGTATTTCTCTATTTAACGAGTGCTATCCACAAATTGAATTAGAGGCTCATTTGAGTGATGAAGTCATTAATTTAGTTGAGCAAAGAATTGATGTCGCAATTCGAACAGGGCCTTTGAAAAGCTCAAATTTGGTTGCTCGTTCACTCGGAAGCACTCAGAAACATTATTTATGTTCACCTACATATATTGAAAAGAATGGTTGTCCGCAGCATCCAGAAGAGTTATACGAACATCAGCTTTTAGATGTGAGTTATCAACGCCAAAACAAAACGTGGCTCTTTAAAAAAGATGTTCAAGAAATCACACTTACACCCACCAGAGTTTTAAAAGTAAATCATGGAGAGGCAATCTTACAATTAGCGCTTGCAGGAGTTGGTATTGCACAGCTTAATGAATTCCAAGTCCAAAAAGCTTTAGAACAAAAACAGTTGGTTAGAATCCTTGAAGATTGGAATATCAATGCTTCGGAAGAATTCCATGCTGTTTGGATAGGACATGATAAATATGTCCCTAAGCGTGTAAGGGCCTTTCTGGATTTCTTAGTAGAGCATGCGAATATTAGTTAATTAAACTTTTTCTGGCACTTAACTGACATTGGTGCATTGTTTCATTCATTGTTTCCACAAAGTGCATATCCGCATCAATATTTTGTAAGCTTACTTTAGGTAAGTTCTCAACAAATTGTGGCGAATAATGTTTTTCTAAAGAGTTATAAATACAGTTGCATTGTGAAAGTGCACGACCAGCCCAAACACAATGTGTATTAAATTCATTTTTACTAATAGATCTGCAACCTAATAAATTTATAGAACTTATTAATAGGGTGCACACTAAAACAATACGATATAAAAAAAACATCATTATTGCTCTTCATTGGTTGTTGTTATCGTTAAGTCTTGTTTATAGAAATTTTCTAGTCTTTATCCAGCTTTAAATATGGAAATATTTACTCTGAACAAAGAAGAAAGCAGAAACATAAAAAAATAGAGCTTTTTCTTGAAAATAGTTTCAGCTAAATCGATAACGTAATGAAGAGTAGATGAAATAACACGATATAAAATAATAGTCATTAGAGACTCCTTGATAAAAGAAGTTGCGCCCAATCACTGCTATTAATTATGGTGGTGAAACGAAAGAGGGTTAGCAGACTGATACCTAAGAAACCAGCACACCCGAAGGTGTCCCACTCCCGTTCCTCCGTCAAAGGCACGAGGGGCTACACACCAAAAAACTCGTTTTTAGTGCGCTTAGGTAGACGGTCTGCTAAAACCGACTGACAAAATAGGTCAGCCGGAGCATCATAAGCTGAGCCTTAAAGCGGGTCAATTGCAAAAATAAAAGATTGGTTTATATAAACAAATATTAATATTTTTAAATTTTCATTAATAAAATAATGAGTTATTTACAATTGGAATTATTGAATAATGGTTCAATATGATTATAAAAATAATTTTTAATGTTTATATATCAAATATTTATTAATTGTTTATTTATATAGTGTTCGTGTTCAATGACTTGACTAAACATAAAGCAAAAAAGAGTAACCAAATTTAATTTTATGAATATGGCGTAATTAAATAAATAGCTATTGCCAAATTTTAAATAAAATATCAATTGCAAGAAGAGTAATTTTTTATCATTTATTTTATTCAAGTTTTTACAAAAGCTTGCACAATCTACAAAACTTAAGAGAACCACAGCAGTAGGCCAACATAAGATAATGTTATTCATAAGCCTACATCTTAAGATTTATAAGGGTGGCCTCAATGTTAAGAATTTTTTGTGCAGTGAGTATGGTTGTTGCAATCGCCATGGGTATGAGCGCTTGCCAAGATCGAAATTCAACAGATGATGATGGAACACATGGCTCTAATGATCCAACCACTTCTCAACAAATAGATAAAAATTCATAATTTTTTATTTAAGGAAACTCATAGTTATTTGGGTTTCCTTAACTTTTTTCTATAAAGTATGTAACATAATAAAAAATTAAAATATAAAATTAATCAATTGGTTAGTATTGTTTAATACACACATCCATAAAAAAAAGCTTATTTCCCAGGGCCAATAGGAAATAAGCTATATGCTTTGGAGCAATTAAGGATGTCACATGTCATCCCATGCATCTTTAATGGCTTGTTTTGCATGTTCCCATTTTAATCGGGATTCAGCTTTGAGTTCTTCCCACTTTTGTTGCAAGCTACCTTCCATATCTTCAAACTGAGTTCCTTCTTTAGATTCTGAACGGGCACGGTGACCTAGTTCATAAGCTGCAGAAAAGTCACGATCATAATCCAGATCTGGCGTAGTTAATTGAGCTTCTTGATAATAAGGTCGAGTAAGATAACTTTCTCGCCAGCGAGAGTCAGAATAATTATGGTCGCCAGCTACTAGTCGAGTATGGTCTGTATTTTGATCTGTCATCAGTTTTTCCTCTTCTCTTATTTAATTTTATGCTTGTGTTAAATTTAGGAAGGTGAGAGCACCTTCCTAAATAAAATGAATGACCGCATCAAATGACATTTAAGTCAGCAACGGATTAACGTTGCTGATTATTGTTATTTGAGTTTTGTTGGCCTGAATCTTTTTGATTAGAGCCTTGTTGTTGGCGGCGGTTGTCATTTTGCTGTTGTTGCTGATTGTTCTGTTGCTGTTGATTGCCTTGCTGCTGTTGGTTGTTGCGGTTGTCGTTTTGCTGTTGTTGTTGCTGTTGATTATCGCGTTGATTGCTTTGATTATTAGTAGTGCTCATCTTTAGTTACCTCATATCATTTATGATGTGTGTTTTATCTGAGAGCTTCAGATAGGTTTATTTAAACATGAATTTTTTTAATGTGTAGCTTTGGGGTGTTACCCTATATTTAAATGTAAATTTAAAAATTAAATAAAACCTTGATTTCTATAAAATGTAATTTTAATGATTAAACATAATTAATATGAATATAGTTAAAATTACATTTGGGTACACAGAGGTTAAATAAAAGCTATGATCATTTCTAAATATGTATTTGTTATCTTTTATGAAGGAAAGCTATTTTTTATTATCTAATATTATATATTCTATATCTTGAGTAATGTAATAGAGCAGTTGTCTAAGTTTAAGATAGGGTAATCCTTTAAATATACGTCTAAAATTATAAAAATTATTTTTATAATAAATACAATAAAAAAAGGTGCCTACAGGTTTTTCTTTATTTTCAGAACCTCCTTTTTTTAATAATCCTGTACACGCAATATAAAGATCGGCATTCAGGAGTTCTTTACCTTTTTTGATCATTTCTACAGTGACTTGCATCGACTCAGGTGTATATTTTTCAATGAGTTCAGGTGAAATATGAAGTGTATTTTCTTTAACACGTAAGTCGTAACTGACTAAGCTCCCAATAAGAATATCACCTGAATAGGGACTCAAAGAAAAGCGGTAAGCTAAATAACCTGCCGAAGCACTTTCAAAAAAAGCGATTTTAATTTTTTCTTGTGCTAGTAATTTGCAGCATGAGTTAAACATTTGTATTCTCCTTGCAATTGTTTTTAATTTAGTTATAAGATTATTTTTAATTTGTTTTTGTTAAGTTTTTAGTCTTTATAATTTTAAAAGTAACTCAAGTGTAATTAAAATTTATAATTTATATATTTTTTTATAAAAGCAAATATTTAAATTATTCTAAAGTTGAGAATGTAAGTTTTTGTTATGTTTTATGTTGTTGAATTTTAATAATTTAAAAATTATATGTTATTTCTTGATAACGTAATATAACAAAGATGGGCTGGGATTATGGTTTTCATAAAGTATGGTGGTTTATATCTCACTAAAGGAGAATAGAAATGCCTGTTGTAGTGAAAAAAAGATTATTAGACCTATTACAAGATAATCAACAGAACTATTACGAATTATTTGTTTTTTTCCTTGATCCTGATATTTCTAGTTTTGAAAAAGAGAAGAAAGCAAGAGATTTTCTTAATGAAGAAATAGATAAAATAGATCAAAAGGAAATTGATTTTCCTGCAACTATAAATACAGTTAAAGAATGGTTTGAAAACGACAATAAACAAAATTGTGAGTTATTTCAGGCTTATCTAAACCGTAGACAAAGTGGGGGTGAGAGAGAGTATTTCCAGAATGTCGGTCAGGCATTTGAATTTTTAATTAAAGTTTCTCCAACTAAAAAAGTAGACGGTGCATGGCTATATAGCTCAGTTCACTACTGGAACGATCCGGTTTTTCATGACCTTATTATTACTTATCTAGAAGAGCTGGGACTCGGTGAGCCGAAAGCAAACCATGTCTGTATCTATGATGATTTGTTACGTAGTCTGGGGCTTGATAGTTTTGATCTACTTTTAGAGGATGAATACTATCATAATGCCGTGATTCAGCTGGCGCTTGGTTATGCTCCACCTGAGTTTATTCCCGAAATTGTCGGCTTCAATTTAGGTTATGAGCAACTGCCACTGCATTTACTCATTAGTAATTATGAACTTGCTGAACTGGGTATTGATTCTAAATATTTTAATTTGCACATCACTATCGACAATATTGATAACGGACACGCAGATAAAGCAATTAAAGTTATAGAAAATATTTACGATAAATACAGAGATAAAGAAGCTTTCATTAATAAATTAAAACGTGGTTTTGCTCTTAATAACCATGGTGTCTCTTCTTCAAAAATTATTAAAAATTTAAATCTTGAAGATTTAGTTCTTAAAATTTTAAAAAGAAAAGCGCTCGTGGGTCAGCTAATACATAACGAAACCAGACAGTTTGGATGTAAAACCATTAACCAATGGTTATCAAACCCAGAAGACGTTAAAGGCTTGGTTACACATCTCATTGATCATAAGTGGATTAAATTGAACACCGACCCTGAACAGAGCGTGTTCTGGCGAATGATTAATGAAGAAAATGGAAAAATGTTTGGGGTATTTAACCCTGTAGAACGTCAAATTATTCATGATTGGATTGCTGGTAGTGATCATTCTTCTAACTTCTTGGCCTACAGTAGAGAACTTAAGACTAGCCAGCGTATTCAAGATTATCTGTTTAGCTATATTTCTGATGGCGAACTAGATGCACTCCAAGAGCGTATACGTCAGACACCTGATCTTGCCATAAAAATATGCAAGCTGACTCCGTTTTTGGCTCCAGATTCACACCATAAAAGCATTGGGCTTTGGAGCACACGTAAATATGTCGAGCTCCTTTTTCCATATTTAAGTTCCTTTAACAAAACTAACTCTTGAAGTTTTTAATTCACCCCACGTTTAACTTTAAAACATAGGTAATGAACATGACTGATAATGTTAAATCAACAAATAAAACAAGTGAAATGGCTGGTGCTGACGCTGCAAATAAAGCCAATACTACCCAAAAAACTGAACAATTAGACTCAGTCAGAGACGATGCAACCAATGAAGCATTAACCACAAATCAAGGGGTTAAAATTGCTGATAACCAGAATAGTTTAAGAGCAGGTATTCGCGGTTCGACACTATTAGAAGATTTTATTTTACGAGAAAAGATTACTCATTTTGACCATGAACGTATTCCTGAGCGTATTGTGCATGCACGTGGCGTGGGTGCTCATGGTTACTTTCAGGCTTATGAAGGAAATGAACGCTTAACAAAAGCCGGTTTTTTGACTGACCCAACCATTCAAACTCCAATTTTTGTACGCTTCTCAACAGTGCAGGGACCACGTGGTTCTGCTGATACGGTTCGTGATATTCGTGGTTTTGCCATTAAATTTTATACCCAAGAGGGTAATTTTGATTTAGTCGGTAACAATGCGCCTGTGTTTTTTGTGCAAGATGGGATTAAGTTTCCAGACTTCGTTCATGCTGTAAAACCTGAACCAGATACAGAAATGCCAACAGGAGCATCTGCACACGATACTTTTTGGGATTTTGTGTCTTTAGTACCTGAGTCAGCACACGCGGTGATTTGGGCAATGTCAGACCGTGCTATTCCTCGTAATTTACGCTCAATCCAAGGGTTTGGGGTTCATACATTCCGTCTTATTAATGCCCAAGGTAAATCACATTTTGTGAAATTCCACTGGACCCCTAAACAAGGTTTAAGTGCGTTAGTTTGGGATGAAGCTCAAAAGCTTGCTGGTAAAGATCCAGATTTCCACCGTCGCGATCTTTATGAAGCCATTGAAAATGGGGTTTATCCTGAATGGGAACTCGGTGTACAAATTGTTGAAGAAGAAGACGAGATGAACTTTGACTTCGACTTATTGGACCCGACAAAAATTATTCCTGAAGAGTTGGTTCCAGTGACACCAATTGGGCGATTTGTTTTGAACAGAAATATAGATAATTTCTTTGCAGAAACAGAGCAGGTGGCTTTCTGTCCGGGACATATTGTGCCAGGAATTGACTTTACAAATGACCCGCTTCTACAAGCACGACTATTTTCATACACCGATACACAGTTAAGTCGTTTGGGTGGACCAAACTTCCATCAAATTCCGATCAATAAACCTGTGTGCCCATTCCACAATAATCAACGTGATGGTATTCACCAACATACGATTCATAAAGGGCAGGCTTCATATCAACCAAACTCAATTGATAATGATTGGCCAGCCGAAACGCCACCTGCTGCTTCAAACGGCGGTTTTGAAAGCTATCCTGAACAGATTAGCGGACACAAACTTCGCCAAAGAAGTGAAACTTTTTCTGATCATTTTTCTCAACCGCGCCTTTACTACAAGAGCCTTGCCCCTCATGAGCAAAAGCATGTGGTCGATGCCTATACTTTTGAATTAAGTAAAGTGCAACGAAAACATATTCGTGAGCGTCAAGTTCAACAAATTTTGGCAAATATTGATCTCGACTTAGCACGACAAGTAGGCGCTAATTTAGGAATTGAAGTGCCTGATTTAACGCTAGATTATAGAAAAACTGCAGTTGAAAAATCGGCTAAATTATCTTTCTTGGCTTTCCCGCCCCAAGATATTCAAGGTCGAAAAGTTGCAGTACTCATCCATAATTTAGTCAAATCTGATTCATTAGAAGCGATGAAAAACTGGGCAATTAAAGAAGGGGTGACTCTTCATTTATTAGCGCCAAGCTTAGCTCCTGTAAAAGACCATAAAGACAACATTATTGTGGCTGATGGCATGCAGATGGCTGAACCGTCAATTGCGTATGATGCAGTGATTATTCCTGATGGCGATAACTTAAATGCCGTGCTGCAAGACGGAGTAACTCGCCATTATCTATTAGAGGCTTACAAGCATTTAAAACCAATTGCGTTTTTAGGTAATAAATCTGATTTACTTGAACCACTAGGTTTAGTTCCCGATGAAGGCACTCTTGTTGGAGATGAATTCCAGCCGATTGCTGAAAAGTTCAAAAACTTGATTATGGCTCATCGTGTTTGGTCACGAGAACAAATAGCTGCTCAGATACCGGCTTAACAAACAAAAAAGCCCTGAAAGTTTTAACTTCAGGGCTTTTTTATATCTTAGGGATTAACCATTTACGATTTGACCACCGTTTACATGAATCACCTGACCTGTAATATAACTTGCATCATCTGAGGCAAGGAAAAGATAAGCAGGTGCAACTTCACTAGGTTGTCCCATTCTTCCCATTGGTGTGTCTTTACCAAATTCCTTAACCGTTTCTGCATCGAAACTGCTTGGGATTAATGGAGTCCAGATCGGACCTGGTGCAACACCATTCACCCGAATTCCTTTTTTCTGCTTCATTAAATTGTTTGATAAGCTACGTGTGAAAGTCGTAATCGCACCTTTGGTACTTGCATAATCAATAAGCTCATCATGGCCTTGATAGCTGGTAATACTGGTTGTATTAATAATACTGTCGCCTTCTTCCATATAAGGAATAGCTTCTTTAGTAAGATAAAACATTGGAAAAATATTAGTTTTAAATGTCTTTTCTAATTGCTCATTACTAATACTTTCAATTTCCTTTTGTTGATATTGCACGCCAGCATTATTCACTAAAATATTAATTTTTCCATAATGTTGTAGAACTTTATCAATATCGAGTTTTGCCACATCTGGATCAGAAATATCACCTTTTAATAAAAGACAATGTTGTCCTTCTCTTTCAACGAGTTGTTTAGTGATTTCAGCATCTTGATCTTCTTCAAGATAAAGGATTGCAATATCGGCACCTTCACGAGCAAACAATACTGCGACAGAACGCCCGATACCGCTATCGCCACCACTAATAACGGCAACTTTACCTTTTAGCTTATCGCTACCTTTATGTGAGCTTTTTATAATCTCAGGTTCAGGATGCATTTTTTCCTGATCGCCTGGTTGATGAGATTGAACTTGTGCGGGGGCAGATGTTGGATACTGGTTTGTTGAGTTTTCCATTTTTAAATACCTCGGTTGTAATATCTAATTTTCATATAGTGAGCTTTTATCGCGTAAATGTGAGTAAAATGAATTTTTTAATAAGTTGTCTTTGTTATTTTATTTATAAGGATGTAAAAAAATATTTTTATATTTAAGGGTTAAATAATATCGATTAACTTGATTTTATTTTTATCAATCATGCTTTCAATAATAGATCTATTTCCTGTATCCTCTAACCAGTTTTCTATGGGTATATTATTAGATAAGTCTAATATTTTTTTAATAATTTCTTTTGCTCCATCTATATTTTCTGAATTTTTATTATTTTTAATAGCTATATTATCTAGCAACAGTTTTATATCTTCACGTTCTATATTTTTTGACTTAATAATGTATAAATCTCTTTGGAAAGGATGACTTGCATGAGGTGGGTCTAATCTATAGCTCCATTCTTTGTCATAGTCCTGCCATGAGTTTTTGGACTTAATATGTCCTAGTAAAATTTCAGGAATGGAAATATGGATATATTGTAGAGCTGACTGTTGATTTTTTAATTGCATAGTTAAGTTACTCAAACCATCTTATTAAAATTAGTTTTAAATATTCATATAAATCTCTCAAGTAAATTAATTCTGAAAATGTAATGATATATGTTGTTGTTTTTTTAATTAAAATAATTGTTTGCTTGTTATTTTCTCAATAGACCTGATGTTGTGTTATTTTACTGTTTTGTACATTTTAAATTTTTTTTGTTATCAGTTAAATTATTTTAACTATGTTTGTAAAAATATATTGTAGTGTGCCCTTAGGTAATAATGAGTATGTCCAATATTTAAAGAGTAAAATTATTAATAATTAAAATTTTTAAAATATTTTAAAAATAATGCATTTATAAGAAATTTAATTTTTTGTTTGATATACATTTAAAAGGATTGATACATCACTTGGGTGGGAAAATATTATAGATATTCTATTGTTATTAAATCCGTTAACCAAAAGCGGTAGTGACTATAATTAAATATAGGAAGATATAACTATGGCTAATACTAGATATGAAGATGATGATAACAATAGATCAGGTACTTCAAATCGTGGATTTGCAAGTATGGATCCTGAAAGAGTACGAGAAATAGCTAGCAAAGGTGGGCGAGCTGCTCACGCGAGTGGTAATGCACATGAGTTTACCTCTGAAGAAGCTCGTGAAGCTGGCCGAGCAGCCCATACAAGTGGTAACGCTCATGAATTTACCTCTGAAGAAGCGCGTGAAGCGGGTGCATTAAGCCATAAAAATGATGGCCGTACTGGTCGTGGCCGCGGTCGTGGTGATGACGACGATGATGACGATCGTGGTGGCCGCTCAGGTGATCGAGGTCGCAGCCGTTACGATGATGATGACGATGATCGCGGAGGCCGTTCTGGCGGACGAGGTCGTGGCCGCAGTCGTGATGACGATGATGATGACGATCGCGGTAGCCGTTCAGGTGGTCGAGGCCGTGGCCGTAGTCGTGATGACGACGATGATGACGATCGTGGTGGCCGCTCAGGTGGCCGAGGTCGTGGCCGTAGCCGTGATGACGACGATGATGACGATCGCGGAGGCCGTTCAGGCGGACGAGGCCGTGGCCGCAGCCGTGATGACGATGATGATGACGATCGCGGAGGCCGTTCAGGTGGTCGAGTCCGTGGCCGCAGCCGTGATGACGATGATGATGACGATCGCGGTGGTCGTTCAGGTGGCCGAGGCCGCAGTCGTGATGACGACGATGATGACGATCGCGGAGGCCGTTCAGGTGGTCGGGGTCGTGGTCGCAGCCGTGATGACGATGATGATGACGATCGCGGAGGCCGCTCAGGTGGTCGAGGCCGAGGTCGCAGCCGTGATGACGATGATGATGACGATCGCGGCCGTTCAGGCGGACGAGGGCGAGGTCGCAGCCGTGATGATGACGACGATGATGATCGCGGAGGCCGTTCAGGTGGTCGAGGTCGTGGCCGCAGCCGTGATGACGATGATGATGACGACGATCGCGGTGGCCGTTCAGGCGGACGAGGTCGTGGTCGCGGTCGTGATGACGATGATGATGACGATCGTGGCCGCTCAGGCGGACGAGGCCGTGGCCGTAGTCGCGATGACGACGATGATGACGATGATGATGACGATCGCGGAGGCCGTTCAGGCGGACGAGGCCGTGGCCGTAGTCGTGATGACGACGATGATGATGATCGCGGAGGCCGTTCAGGCGGACGAGGGCGAGGTCGCAGCCGTGATGACGACGATGATTATGATGGCCGTGGTCAAAACTCTCGTAATCAAAAACGTGATGCCTACGGACGTTTTACGTCTTAAGCAGAATGTTTTAAAAACAAAGGAGGCTTTTGCCTCCTTTGTTTTTTAGCTTACTTATTTACTGAGGGAGAGGTTGTAGGCCTTTTACAATATCAAGGTATTCAGAACCGTTTAACCAAAAAGATTTTTTCAAAAAAAGTGTCGTCATAATACTTTCGGCTGCTTCGCTATCTGGATTTTCACAAAATAATCCGTAGCTTTCACCTAAAACCGCATCATTTTCAATTAGGCGGATATAGTAAGCATGTTGCTCATTTGCATAACCTAAAACCGCATCACGTTGATTTTTCATTTCGCATGTCTCCATACCAAAAAACTGAATTTAACCAGAATGTTAAGTGTTCAGAATCTCATTTGATAAAAATCAAAAAACAGTCAGCGATAACGACTATTCCGAAATAGGTTTTGATTTTCTTCAAATTGCCATTTTGGTTAAAACATCCCTGTTAAAAGCAAAATGGATTAAAATCTGATCATGAGATTTATTGTTATGCAAAAAAAATATTTCGTCAACTTGAAAATGTAACTTTTTCAAGTTACATTATTTGTGTAGGATTTGAACAGTGGAATGGAGGCAATATGCCAAAGAAAAAAGAGTTCGAGCATGGCGGTGCACGAGAAAATGCCGGACGTAAAGCACAGTTCAATGAACCCACCAAAGTCATTCGTGTTCCCGAGTCTCAAGTTAACTTTATCAAAAATTGGTTACTGAATAATGTCAAAACCAATAACTTGACCGACTTTAAATCAAAACTTAATGTCCAACAGGTCCACCCGAATAACGATAAAATTTACCACATTCCTTTGGCAACTGAACGTGTTGCGGCAGGTTTTCCTTCACCTGCGCAAGATGATATTGAGCAAGCACTCGATTTAAATGAATATTTAATTAGAAATGAAAATGCCACGTTTATTGTTAAAGCCAACTCTTTATCCATGTTAGATGCTGGAATTGATATTAATGATCCGCTTATTGTGGACCGTAGCATTCCCGCTAAATCAGGTGATATTGTGATTGCACTCATCGACAATGATTTTACTGTGAAGCGCTTAATGATTGATAGTCAATTTCATCCACCTAAAGTTTGGCTGAAAGCAGAGAACCCTGATTATCAGAATATTTATATTGAAGAGGGGCAAGAACTGGTGATTTGGGGAGTGGTGACTTATAACCTCAAACGAATGAGATAATTTTTTCTTATATTTATTATTTAAGTTACTGACCTGAAATGGAGGCCAGTAACTTTTGTTGAATGACTTTTAAATTTGCCCAATCAATAAGCACGTTGCGATAATGATCATCAAACCACCTGAAAAACGACCAACTAACTGTGCTGCTTGTGGTCTGGTTTTTAAAATAGCCTCTGAACCATAACCCACCATTAAGTAAATTATCGCGCAGCTAATCATGTGAACAACACCAAAGGCAAGAATTTGTGTTGTTACTGACCATGAAGCAGTAGTATCAATAAACTGAGGAAGCAGGGCTAAAAAGAGTAAAAAAACTTTCGGGTTTAATCCACTCACGTAAACGCCTTTGGTTGCCCAGCTCAACCATGACTGAGCTTTTTCAGAACCAGATTCGTTCGGAGTAGGAGGGGTAAGTAATAAATTTATACCCATCCATAACAAATAAGCAGAACCCGCAACAGTAAGAATCATTAGAGCAGTTGGATTATTTGCTACAAGCAGACCAACACCAGCCGCTACCAATAAAATCGTAATAAAGTGTCCAAATAGCATACCTGCGACGGCGGGTACGACGACTTTGCCTTTAATCCCTGCTGAAATGGCATAGGCCCAGTCTGCCCCTGGCGTAATAATAAAAAGAATGGAGACACTCCAAAATGCAATAAAAATGTTAAAAGCCATATGCTTATCTCAGCAAACTATTTTCCAAAGGTTTCGCTCGTGGTTTAGAAAAAATCCCTATTTATTCGAGCTTGTTGAAAATAATATGCTCATATATTTAGAATGTGCTTTTAAATGTTTGCTCATATCACACTCATTTGGGGTAAATTTTTCTAAATGGATCGCACAGATAAAAAGATTCTTGCTGAATTGCAATTAAATGGCCGATTATCTATTACCGAGTTGGCAGAAAAAGTCGGTTTGAGCATTTCACCTTGTCATAGACGAGTAAAGGCTTTAGAAGAGTCAGGAGCTATCAAAGGTTATCGGGCAGAACTCGACCCAAACTTAGTGGGATTTGAATTTTCAGCGATTGTTTTTATTACGCTTAAAGAGGGCGATAAACAGGCAGTCGAGAAGTTTGAAAATGCCGTGATTGACATCCCGCAAATTATTCAGGCACAGCGTTTGTTTGGTGAGCCAGATTATTTACTACATGTGGTTGCTAAAGATTTACCTGCTTTTCAGCGTTTGTACGATGAAAAATTATCTGCTATTCCAAGTGTGCAACGACTCATCTCAACCATTGTGATGAAAGATGTAGTGCCTGAACGTTTATTCCCGATTGGCTAAGAATCATCAGATATAAAAAAAGAAGCTTTAAAGCTTCTTTTTTTAGTTTTAAGAATATTTAAGCATCGAGTGTTTTACACAAAGAACAGATCGTACCGTTATGTTTGTGAGAGAACATAATATCTGGACGCTCATAGCCTTGCTCACATACGCGGCAGTGATAGACGGTAGCAACAGGAGTGCCTTCAGCATCATAACGTGGTTCTTTAATACCGTCATCGTGTGACTTGATGTAGTATTTTCCTTTGGTTAATAAGCCCATGATTGGTGTTAATACAAAAGCAAGCACAAGTGCGATAAGCGGTGAGTAAGGTGCCAAGAAACTACCGAGTAAGCCGAAGAATGCCGCAATTGATAGGCCTGCTGATACAAGGAATGCAACCATACCGACAGGGTTTACGTTGTATAGCATGTCACGGCGATATTCTGGTTCTTTCGGTGAAAGTTTTAAAACATATTTGTTGATTGAAATGTCTGTTGCAACAACTACAACCCATGCAATTGCAAAGTTTGAATAGAATCCTAAGATTTTACCCAGTACCGCAAACATATTGCCTTCCATCAAAGCAAGTGCAATTGCCAAGTTCACCATTACAAAGACAATACGGCCCGGATAATGTTTGCTTATACGTGTGTAGGCACTTGTCCATGCAAGGGAACCAGAGTAAGCATTGGTCACATTAATTTTAATTTGAGAAATAACCACCAAAATCACTGCAAGTGTTAAAGCAGCCCAACCCGGAAGCATGTCATGAAACGCCGCATTAAACTGTTGAACAGGTTCAGTACTGTTTACGCCCGGTATTTTAGTAAGTAAATAGAAACCTAAAAATGCCCCAATAATTTGTTTAATTGCCCCTAAAATCACCCAACCCGGACCCGCTGAAATAACGGCTGCCCACCATGCTTTGCTATTTTCTTTTGTTTTAGCAGGCATGAAACGTAAGTAATCAATTTGCTCACCAATTTGCATGATGAGCGATAAACAAATACCAGCACCCAGCATGATTGCAGCCATGTCTACGGTTGCAAAACCTTCGTTACCTGTAAAAGTGGCAAACTGGCTGACTAAGGTTGGTTCTTGATAAATCAGGTAGGCCACAGGACCAATCATCAGAACGAGCCAAAGCGGGGTAGTCCAGACTTGTAATTTGCTTAAGGCTTTCATGCCGTAAATTACCAGCGGTATGACCATAACTGTTGAGATGAGGTAACCTGCCCAAAGCGGAATGCCTAAACCAAGTAGTAACCCTTGCGCCATGATTGAACCTTCAAGGGCAAAGAAAATAAACGTGAAACTGGCGAAAATGATACTGGTCAGGACTGAGCCGATATAACCAAAACCTGCGCCGCGGGTAATCAAGTCAAGATCGATGTTATAGCGCGCTGCGTAGTAGGCTAAAGGAATGCCGGTTAAGAAGATAATAATCGCTGCAAATAAAATGGAGAAAACAGCATTGGTTGTTCCGTAAGACATACCAATACTGGCACCAATAGAAAAGTCAGCAAGATAGGCAATACCACCAAGTGCAGTAATAGCGACAACTTTGGGACTCCAGCGCCGAAAGCTGTGTGGAGCATAACGTAAAGTATAATCTTCTAAGGTTTCATTCACTGCTTTTTGTGAATCTGTACCTTGCACAGTGTCCAGATTTGGATGTTCAGATACACTCATAACATCAATCTCCCAATCATTTTCGGTCAATCAACACAAATATTGATCATTGTTTTTTGATGGATTTGAGTGTGTGATTTTTGGGAAAAATTGAAAATACGTTATTTTGCGTATATGTGCGTATTCGAGAAAATCGCCATGATAAATGACTTTTGGCATAAGGATTGCTGGGTTTAATGCAGCCACATCCAAAACATGAGTGTTATGCCAGATTCTTCACGCCCCCAACAAGCCCCACAACGTGTGATCAAAACACGCCGTGAATATAATATTTGGGTGGCAGATGAAAGTATCGAAGATTATGCGCTCCGCTACGCACCCACCTCTGTACGTAAATGGTCACCTTGGACCGTTACCAACACCGCAATTTCGACCGTTAGCTTTTTGGCGATGGAAGCAATTGGGGCGACCATGCTTTGGCAGTATGGCTTTAGTAATGCAGTATGGGCAGCAGTAGTCGTATGTACCATCATATTTTTAACCAGTTGGCCGATTAGTTACTACGCCGCAAAATATAATGTAGACGTCGATTTGCTTACTCGTGGTGCAGGTTTCGGCTACATTGGCTCAACCATTACATCTCTGATTTATGCCAGCTTTACCTTTATTTTGCTTGCGTTTGAAGCCGCAATTATGGCGATGGCACTTGAGCTGGCTTTAGGTATTCCACAAGTCATTGGTTACTTAATTTCGGCATTAGTGATTTTGCCTTTAGTGGTCAAAGGTATTGGTTTTATTAATAAAGTTCAGGCAATCACACAGCCAATCTGGCTCTTATTGCTGTTATTACCGTGGTTTTTTGTACTTTGGAAACAACCACAAATTTTAAGTAGTAGTCTGCATTTTGTTGGTGCGGTTTCAAACTCGACTGATTTTAATCTGTATTACTTTGGTGCGGCGTGCACTCTTATTTTTTCATTTGTGATCCAAATTGGTGAGCAAGCTGACTATTTACGCTTCTTACCGCAAAAAGAAAAGAACAGAACCGCATGGCGTTTTGCCGTTTTTCTAGGTGGTCCATCTTGGATTATTTTTGGATTTCTAAAAGTTTTGATGGGCATGCTGCTGATGGTGTTGGCTTTTCAGTTGTTTATTCCTGTCTCTGAACTAGATAATCCGACTTATTTATATTGGGTTGCCTATCAACAATTTATTCCAAACCCTCAGCTAGCGTTAATATTGACTTTAGCACTGGTTTGCTTGGCACAAATTAAAATTAATATGACTAATGCCTACGCTGGCTCACTGGCATGGTCAAACTTTTTTGCGCGCTTAACTCATAGCCATCCGGGGCGAATTGTCTGGCTTCTTTTTAACGTTTTTATTGCCATTGTTTTGATGGAAATGGGGATTAGCCATGCAGTTGAACGCATTTTGGGGCTATATAGCAATATCGCTTTGGCATGGATTGGTGCCGTTGTTGCCGATTTAATTATCTGTAAGCCTTTAGGCTTAAGCCCAAAGGGAATTGAATTTCGCCGTGCTTATTTATATGACATCAATCCCGTAGGTGTAGGCGCGTTACTCATCGCTTCAGTGTTATCAATGCTGAGTTATTTGGGCTTTTTCGGACTCATGGCGAAAGGCTTGGCGAGTTTTATTGCTCTAGGGAGTGCAATGTTATGCGTGCCTGTCATTGCTTACTTAACCAAAGGCAAATATTACATTGCACGCCAACCTGAAAAAATTCAGGCGACTTCGGTTGCTAACTGTGTGGTATGTGAAAGGGACTATGAACTCGCTGATATGGCGGGCTGTCCAGCCTATAACGGTACGATTTGCTCTCTATGTTGTTCACTTGAAGCACGCTGTCACGATTTATGTAAACCCGATGCACGGTGGTCAGTACAGCTCAAAAAAGCCATTTGGCACTATTTACCAGAACGTTGGGCTAGCCGTTTAAATAGCAGGGTCAGTTTGTATTTATTACTGACTCTGGGGTTGTCTATTGTTCTGGCAGTGAGTTTAAGTCTGGTTTATATCCAAGAAAAAACCTATTTAGAAACCATTAATGCGGCAGCCGTTCCGCAGTTATTCACGCTATTTGTAAAAATTTACACTATTTTATTTTTATTGATGAGCGTTGCAGCATGGTGGTTAGTACTAAACGATGAAAGCCGTCGTAATGCTGAAATCGAAACACATCAGCAAACGGCATTATTGATTGATGAAATTGCTGCTCATGAAGTCACTTCAAAAGACCTGCAAGACGCCAGAATAGCAGCAGAACGGGCCAATGATGCAAAAAGCCGTTATGTCATTGGAATTAGCCACGAACTACGAACACCTCTAAATAGTATTTTGGGCTATAGCCAATTACTTCAAAAACAAGAACAGCTCTCAGAACAAGGCAAAATGGCGCTCGGGGTGATTAGCCGTAGTGGACAGCATTTGACTTCACTGATTGACGGTTTACTAGATTTAGCGCGAATTGAAACAGGCAAAATTTCTTTAAATGTGGTGGATGTCCATTTCCCAAATTTTATAGAACAAATTATTCAAATGTTTCAGCCTCAATTTGAACAGAAGAATTTGCAGTTTGTTTATGAAATTGGAGAGAACATGCCGCACTATGTTCGTACCGACAAAAAACGCTTAGAGCAAGTGCTCATCAATTTGTTGGGCAATGCTTTAAAGTTTACAACGAGCGGCACAATTACTTTGAAAGTTGAGTACCGTTTTCAAACGGCTTATTTTGAAATTAGAGATACGGGCTGCGGTATTGCTGAGGCAGATTTAGAGCGAATTTTTAACCCGTTTGAACGGGGCAGCAATGTAGTGCAAGGTGGATTTACCGGAACAGGGTTAGGCCTACCCATTGTAAAATTATTAGTCGATTTACTTGGTGGCCAGCTATCTGTGACTAGTCAGCTCAATCAGGGTTCACAATTTAAGATTAAGTTTTATTTACCTTCAAAAGAAGTGGTTCATCCGATTTCTAATGTTTACTCCAACCAAATTACAGGCTATCAAGGCGAGCGAAAACGAATTTTAGTTGTCGATAATGAAGCGGTGGATCGAGGTTTAGTCGCTAATTTTCTCAAACCTTTGGGATTTATGATTGAAGAAGCCGAGTCGGGCATTGACTGTTTAAGACGAGTACCTATTTTTCAACCTAACCTGATTTTGATGGATTTAAATATGCCTTTGATGGGCGGCTGGGAAACAGCGCGGTTATTACGTCAGAATAATATTACCAATGTGCCGATCTTAATTATTTCAGCCAATGCTGGCGAGCGTGAAGTTAATCCACAAGATGCGGTCTTAAGTGAAGATTTTATGCTTAAACCAATCGACCTCAATTTGTTACTGAGTAAAATTGGAGACAAGTTGGGCTTAGTTTGGATCGATTCCAAATCAGAAACACTCCTTGAAAATAATAAAGTTCAAGCACTTGATATAAACGTGTTTAAGCAAGAGCAAGCCGTTGTTCATACGCCAATTCAACAACCAGAAAATAATGATCTGCTTGAGTTATCGCAAAGCTTGCAGCAATTAAATGATTTGATTGGGCAGGGTTACATTCGAGGAATTCAACAGACTTTAACGCAATGCCGTCAAAATTTTCCGGAGCATGATGAGTTATGGGAACAGCTTGAACAGGCTATCCAAAAATTTGATTTAAAACACGCGCAACGATTAATTCAGGATAAGCAATGAGTACGCAACATGTTTCTTTTCAGCAAGCTTCGCCAAACGAGCAGGCTGTTATTCTGATAGTGGATGATGTGCCGGAAAATCTGGGCTTGCTACATGAAAGTCTAGATCAGGCAGGTTATCGCGTGCTTGTCACAACCGATGGGTTAAGTGCTATTGAAATAGCACACCGATGCTTACCAGATATGATTTTACTCGATGGCAATATGCCACATATGGACGGTTTTGAAAGTTGTATACAGCTTAAAGCGAGCCCAATTACACAGTTTATTCCCGTCATTTTTATGACAGGCTTATCTGAGACAGAGCATATAGTGCGTGGTTTTCAGGTGGGTGGGGTGGACTATGTTACTAAACCATTAAATATTGAAGAAGTATTAGCAAGGGTAAAAACACATTTGGCACATGCCAAACTATTACAGCAACAAAAACAGGTGATTGATGCAACGGAAACAGCCATTCTTGCGCTAGATGTTCACGGTAAAATTGTGTGGAAAACTGAAAAAGCTAGTGATTTACTGAATCAATATTTACCTGAATTAGAAGGTTTTGAGGCAGGCTTAAAAGCTTGGTTTTCAGACTTGGAAAATGAAAAAGACCCCAAAAAATTAACCAGCTGTTCTTATTCGACACCATCTCAGCAATTACAGCTTTTATTGCTTACGCCGTGGCAATCTGAAACGAGCATAGCAAAAAATTATCTGATACAGATTAAGACTTCTACACCTGCCTTAGAAATAGCTGATATTTTGAAATACTGTCCGCAGTTGACTCAGCGTGAGGCAGAAGTCATGCACTGGTTGTTGTTAGGGAAAACCAATAAAGATATTGCAGAAATTTTGGAGCTGAGCCCGCGGACTGTGAACAAACATTTAGAGCATGTTTTTGAAAAGCTCTGTGTTGAAAATCGAACCGCTGCTGTGGCGTACATTAATAGTTTGGTGCAAGAGTTTCACTAATTTAATTGACGATTGTATTTAAAAAGCATACAGACTCGCCGCTAAAAACAGGCTATTTTTTTACACTTAAATTTGTTTTTATAGATAAAGAT
Organism: Acinetobacter sp. WU_MDCI_Abxc222; assembly: GCF_025514755.1. NCBI lineage: Bacteria > Pseudomonadati > Pseudomonadota > Gammaproteobacteria > Moraxellales > Moraxellaceae > Acinetobacter > Acinetobacter sp. WU_MDCI_Abxc222. The sequence continues at coordinate 445,282 of NZ_JAHPVG010000001.1, read as the reverse complement.
TATACAAAGTCATTTCTAAATAAATATGAGTCGTAATACGAGGAATTCATTGTGAATATTCAACAAAAAGATGATACAAAACACGGCAGCTTTAGCTTACTTGATGGTGAAACGGTTGCTGGTGAAATGACTTATACATGGGCTGGCGAAGGCATGCTGATTATTGATGCCACAGATGTAAATGAAAATTATCGCGGCCAAGGCGTAGGTCGTCAATTACTTGATGCTTTGGTTGCCTTTGTTCGTGAAAAAGAAGTGAAAGTAATTCCGCTTTGTCCATATGCAAAATCGGTTTTTGATAAAGACCCAAGCATTGGTGATGTACTTAGAAAGTAAGCAATAGATTGAAAATCATTTAATAAAAATCGGGCCTTGGTGTCCGATTTTTTATTAGTTTTATTATTCATCTTTGTTTTAGTGAATATGTTTTGAGCGGTTGTATTTAGCTGATTTGAAGGTTTTCAATTGCCATATCGAATTTATCAAACTTATAGAAAAGCTTATCTAATAAAAATAGTTTTAGACCAATTGGGAAAAAAATAAACTCGTTCCACAAATATTTAATGGCTGACGAAAGCTAAATATTTATAACGTTTTAATATTATTTTTTGGAATTTTCCTTGAACTGGCAGTATATCCATAGTGTGTTGCCGCAATTTTTCTCTGCAACGTTGACCACGCTGAAAATCTCATTCATCAGCATTATTTTGGCGATTATTGTAGGGCTGATTTGCAGCATTTTAATCACATATCGCGTGCGGGTGCTAAATAGAATTGCCCAGTTCTATATTGAGTTATCTCGAAATACCCCTTTATTAATTCAACTGTTCTTTTTGTATTACGGTTTGCCAAAACTAGGTATCAAAATCGATGGTTTTGCCTGTGGTGTGATCGGACTGACCTTTTTAGGCGGAAGCTATATGGCTGAAGCTTTCCGAGCAGGTTTGCAGTCTGTGGCAAAAGGGCAGATTGACTCGGCAAAAAGTATTGGTCTGCAACCGACTCAAATTTTTAGATATGTCATTTTTCCTCAAGCACTGGCTATTTCAATTCCGGCAATAGGGGCAAATTGTCTGTTTCTGATTAAAGAAAGTTCTGTGGTCAGTGCCATTGCTGTTGTTGAACTGCTTTTTGTCACTAAAGACTTAATTGGCATGGACTATAAAACCACCGAAGCTTTGTTCTTACTCATCATGGCTTATCTGATTATTTTATTGCCCGTGTCTATTTTAACCAGTTATCTGGAGCACAGAAGTCGGAAGGTGAGCCATGGAACTTGATTATCTATTTCAAGCGAGTCACCTCGAACGTTTAATGTGGGGACTTTGGGCAACTGCAAAAATTGCTTTCATTTCTGTATTTTTCTCTGCGATTTTCGGCACAGTTTTCGGCGTCATTATGACCTCTAAAAACATAGCCGTTAAAGCGCTGTGTCGTCTGTATTTAGAAGCCATTCGAATCATTCCAATTTTAGTTTTGCTATTTGTGTTTTATTTCGGCTTTGCGACATGGTTTAACTGGCAGTTTTCCGCAATGTGGGTGTGCGTTGTCGTGTTTGTTTTATGGGGTACTGCTGAAATGGGCGATTTGGTTCGTGCAGCCATTACTTCAATTGATCAGCACCAACGCGATTCGGCTTATGCGCTCGGACTTACCCATGTTCAAGCATTGGTCAACGTTATTTTTCCGCAAAGTCTAAAACGAGTAACGCCTGGCGCGATTAATTTATTTACCCGAATGGTGAAAACCAGTTCTTTGGCTGTGCTTATTGGTGTGGTTGAGGTCATTAAAGTGGGCCAGCAAATTATTGAAAATTCGCTGTTGACCGTGCCGAGCGCTTCTCTTTGGATTTATGGCTTTATTTTTATTTTGTATTTTCTGATTTGCTATCCCTTATCTCGTTTGGCAGCACATTTAGAAAAGGTCTGGGAGTAATTATGCCTTTGTTATCGATACAACAATTACAGAAATCATTTGCACAAAGTCATATTTTACAGGGCATTGATCTGGATGTAGAACAAGGAGAAGTAGTTGTTATTTTAGGTCCATCGGGCTGCGGTAAAAGTACCTTATTACGCTGTATTAACGGCTTAGAACCGATTCAGGGTGGTGAAATCCGTTTAACTGGTTCGGGTGTGTTAGGTAAAGATGTGGACTGGACTAATGCTCGTCAAAAAATTGGCATGGTTTTTCAGAACTATGAGCTATTTGGGCATATGAACGTCATTGACAACATTTTGCTTGGACCACTCAAAGTACAAAAACGTCACCGCGATGAAGCAGAACAAGTTGCAGATGAGTTGTTAAAGCGAGTTGGACTGTTTGAGCGAAAACTTGATTATCCACGACAGCTTTCAGGCGGACAAAAACAGCGTATCGCTATTGTGCGTTCACTGGTTATGCAACCTAAAGTCATTTTGCTTGATGAAATTACTGCTGCGCTTGACCCGGAAATGGTCAGAGAAGTGCTTGATGTCGTACTCAAGTTAGCGAATGAAGGAATGACCATGTTGATTGTGACACATGAGATGTCCTTTGCCCGTAAGGTTGCTGACCGCATTATTTTTATGGATAAGGGCAAGATTATTGAACAGGCTTCACCAGAAGAATTTTTTGAACAGCCGAAAACAGAACGAGCGAAAGCCTTTCTAAATATTTTGTCGTACTAAATTTTTATTATTTGAATCATGAGGAAGTGAATGTTTAAACGTAATTCAATAAAAATATTAAGCAGTCTTGCCGTTGCTGGGGTGTTACTCACTGCTTGCAGTAAAACGCCATCCACTGAACAGGCAAGTAATGCTCAAACAGACCATTCTTTAGAGCAAGTCAAAAAAAATGGGGTTCTACGCGTTGCCGTTTTTGCAGATGATCCGCCGTTTGGTTATGTAGATAGTGCAGGTAATAATCAGGGCTTTGATGTAGCCTTAGCAAAACGTGTGACTAAAGATTTGCTCGGTGATGAAAAAAAAATTGAGTTTATTGTGACTGAAGCTTCAAATCGGGTGGAGTTTTTAAAATCAAACCGTGCTGATGTTGTGTTCGCGACATTTACGGTAACCCCTGAACGCAAAGAGGTTGTCGATTTTGCCGAGCCTTATTTAAAAGGTGCTTTTGGTATTGTCTCACCTAAAGCTAAGCCGATTACAGATATTGCCCAATTAGAAGGTAAAACCTTAATTGTAAATAAAGGCACAAGTTCAGATACCTACTTTACCAAGCATTATCCGAAAGTGAATTTACTCAAGTTTGAAAGAAACTCGGATGCCTTTAAAGCCTTAACCGACGGTCGTGGTGACGCGATTTCACAAGATAGTACTTATGCTTTGGCATGGGCCGCGAAGAACCCAAGTTATGTAGCAGGCATTCAGTCTATTGGTGATCAAGAATTTATTGCACCAGCAGTTAAAAAAGGCAATACCCAATTATTGAATTGGCTTAATACTGAAATTAAGCAGCTCAGAACAAGTGGCGAAATCAAGAGAATTTATGATGAAACCTTGAAACCAATTTACGGTGACTCGGTCAATCCGAATGTGTTTTTAGATGTAGGCCAATAATTTTCGATATCGCTAGAGCAGTGCCTAAAAGTAGGCGCTGCGATTCTAAATAAGACTTTTACAAGAACGAGAGGGTGAAATAATGACAACATTAACATTTCAAAACGTGAAGCATATTTTAGCTGCGTCTTTACTGAGTTTAGGTTTAGTTGCATGTGACAAAGGGACTCAGTCTACTGAAAAAACGGCCGATACCACACAAACTGTGTCGAGTATCGAGCAAATTAAAAAGAATGGTGTGGTACGAATTGGCGTATTTAGTGATAAACCGCCGTTTGGATATTTAGATGCTCAAGGTAAAAACCAAGGCTTTGATGTTGAGATTGCCAAACATGTCGCTAAAGATCTGCTCGGTGATGAAAACAAAGTAGAGTTTGTTTTAACTGAAGCTGCGAACCGTGTCGAATATTTAAAAGCCAATAAAGTGGATATTATTTTTGCAAACTTTACGGTTACACCAGAACGTAAAGAAGTTGTCGATTTTGCTAAGCCTTATTTAAAAGTTGCTTTGGGCGTGGTTTCTCCTAAAAGCCATCCGATTACTGATGTGGCTCAACTGAAAGATAAAACTTTGTTGGTGAACAAAGGTACAACGGCTGATTCATTCTTCACCAAGACTCATCCTGAAATTAAGCTACAAAAATATGAGCAAAATACTGAAACTTTTGATGCTTTAAAAGATGGTCGTGGCGCTGCGCTTGCCCATGATAACTTGTTAGTTTTAGCCTGGGCTAAAGAAAATCCAAATTACACCGTTGGCATTACCAATTTAGGTGAGCAGGACTTAATCGCTCCAGCAGTAAAAAAAGGTGATAAAGAGTTACTGGACTGGTTGAACCAAGATTTAGAGAAGCTGGCGAAAGAAGGTGTGATTCATCAGGCTTATGAAAAAACGTTAAAACCCGTCTATGGCGATACGATTAATCCAAAAGATTTATTGGTTGAGTAGTTTTACTCATAGCCCCTAATGACTAGGATTTTAGATAGGATTTGCTTGAGCTAGGATTCATCTACAGCCTGCCCATAATCTATAAAGATAATGTTTTTGCAATATTTTTTTATAGATGGAAACAGTGGTCAGGTTCTGTAGATGAGAAAGTTTTTTGGTTAACAGTATTAGCTGATTGCTTTAGAGATTCAAAGATAGAATTCCATCGTGCTAATTCATTGAATTTATATTACTTTAACTTAAATAAAGTCGGCTCTGCTGCCAATTTATCTGCCAAATATTGAATTAATACACTCAATTTAGGTGGAACATGCCGTGTCGGTGGGTAAAGTAACCACAACCCACCGCTATAGTAGGTTTTAAAATACCAATCTGGTAAAACCTGAATTAAGGTACCTTGTTGTAGAGCATGGCGTGCAACGAAGTATGGCAAGCTCGCAATACCTAAGTGCTGTAATCCAGCACTCAAACGTACACCCGTATGGTTTGCAGCATAACGCCCACGCACAGCAACACTTATCGATTTATTTCCTTGTTGAAATTTCCATTTTGAGTCACTGGCTTGTTCACCCAAGTAAATACATTCATGCTGCTTTAAATCATGAGGATGACTCGGTGTGCCATGCTTTGCTAAATATTCAGGTGTTGCACAAACCAAGTGATCAATATCAATAAGTTTTCGACCCATCAGCCCACCTGGTGGTTGCTCGGTAATTCGAAGGGCTAAATCGACGCCATCATCAATGAGATCTACATAGCGATCTTCTAAAAGCATTTGTATATCAATTTTAGGGTAGCGTTCTAAAAACTCGGGTAAATGTGGGTGAATCATAAAATGCCCGACGGCTTTGGGAACACTCATGCGAATAACACCTTCGGGTTCGACATGAAATTGGCCTGAACTTTCCATGACTGCTTGTGCCGCATTCACCATATCTAAACAACGTTGATAAACCTGTTGTCCACTTTCACTTAAACGAAGTTTCCGTGTAGTCCGATAGAGTAAGCGGGTGCCTAAAGCACGTTCTAAACGGGCAATGGCACGACTAACAGCAGAAGGTGTTGTACCAAGTTGCCTTGCAGTTTCAGAAAAGCTTTCCGACTCGACAACCTTAACGAAAGTCGCCATTTCGTTTAATAGAACCAGACTTTGATTTGTGCTCATGAGGCAAAAGTTATTTGGATTTTGATTGGATTATCGCGTTTAAAAAATCGTAATACAATCGTTTAGGTGATTTTCAGGAAACTAAATTGTTATGTGGCAGTTGTATGGACATGAGTTTTTAACGCTAGCGCTTATTCACTTTATGGCAGTGATTTTACCGGGACCAGATTTTGTAGTTACGGTAAGACAAAGTGTTCGTTATGGCTATTTAATTGGATGTCTGACCGCAATTGGTATCGGTGTCGGGATTTCAGTGCATGTGTTTTATACACTTGTTGGGATTGGCTTTTTGATTCAGCAAAGCGAATGGCTCATGTCACTGATCAGAACAGCGGGGGCAGCTTACTTGCTATATTTAGGATGGCAGTGTTTACGTAGCCAGCCAAATACCAATGTTGAGATTAATGGCTCATCAGACACTGACACGCCGAGTTTATTTAAAGCTTTTACAATGGGTTTTCTTACCAATGCGTTAAACCCCAAAGCCACTATCTTTTTTCTGGCAATTTTTACGACAATTGTGAGTACAACTACACCAATGAAAGTTCAGGTTTTTTATGGGGTATGGATGTGTATGGTGAATGCCATTTGGTTTATGGTGGTGAGTGTACTGTTTGCACAGCCTATTGTTCGTAAAAGGTTTTTGGAGTTTGGGGTGTATTTTGAGCGGGTAATGGGAGTGTTGTTGATTGGGATTGCATTGAGATTGATTTGGGGATTGTTTAATTAAGTTGAATATCTATTAATATTTCCTCTGGTTAAAGTCATCTGCAAATTTTTAGACTAGCACAATAATGGAGTCCATACTTGCATTTGCTAGTGCTAAATTTCATCCACAGCCTGCCCATAATTTATAAAGATAATGTATTTGCAATATTATTTGAAAAATGAAAACAGAGAACAGGTTCTGTGGATGAGAAAGTTTTTGGTTACTTTTTTAAAAAAGTAACGGAATTAGCTACTTTCTTTGGAGATAAAACGGTAAGACTCCGCCGTGATAACCACTCATAATTTTTAGCTCAACCTAAAGTCATCTGCGAACTATTGCATAGCACGACAGGGTATTATCGCTTAAAGTTTTAATTTCTTCAGTCGCCTTCGGCTGGACTTACTTTGGTTTCGCTCAAAGTAAGCAAAAGCATTGTCATCTGCAAAACCTGCCGACTTATTTCATTTAACTAGTATTTCACAGAAACAGAATCTTTTTGATGCTACGCAGGTTGCAGACGACTTTTGCTCGAGTACATGTAGTGCTAGGACTATTTGAGTTTTAATAGTTTCCTTATTGAAAAATTGAATTTTAATGATGGCAAATTAATTATAAAAAAGACCGCTCAAAAGCAGTCTCTTCTAGTCTAGAAATAAATTTAACTCGTACGCCTATTACGCGTCAGTTGATGTAACACCGACACCAATAAATCAATTTCTTCAGTCGTATTATAAAAAGCCAAAGACGGACGTACGGTCTGTTCTACACCAAAACGACGTAAAATTGGCTGTGCACAATGGTGCCCAGAACGTACCGCAATACCATGTTGATTTAAAGCTTTACCGACTTGTTCAGTTGAATAGCCTTGTAAGGTAAAAGACATCACACTGGCTTTGTGATGCGCTGTTCCAATCAAGCGTAAACCAGACACACTGCTCAGTGCATTTTGACCATATTCGAGCAGATCATGTTCATAGCGGGCAATGTTATGAATGCCTAGACTTTCTACATATTCAAGTGCAGCGCCTAAACCAACAGCATCGGCAATGTTGCCAGTTCCAGCTTCAAACTTATTGGGTGCAGGTTGGTAAACTACTTGTTCGAAGGTGACATCTTGAATCATGTTACCGCCACCTTCCCAAACAGGCATGCTCTCTAGCAGTTCTGGTTTTGCATAGACCGCGCCAATACCCGTTGGCCCAAATACTTTATGTCCAGAAAATACAAAAAAGTCTGCATCAAGAGCTTGTACATCAGTCGGTATATGTGAAACAGATTGAGCACCATCAACTAAAACACGTACACCTTTGGCATGGGCAATTTTAATGACTTCAGCAACAGGTGTGACTGTTCCTAAAGCATTCGAAACTTGAGTAATCGACAGCAGTTTAGTGCGCTCACTAATCAGTTTTGGCAACTCTTCTAAGATAATTTGCCCTGTGTCATCCACGGGAATGACGCGTAATTTCGCTCCAGTTTTTTTAGTGAGTTGATACCAAGGCACAATATTGGCATGGTGTTCTAAGTGAGAAACGATAATTTCATCACCCTCACCAATATTTTGTTCGCCCCATGTTTTTGCAATCAGGTTAATGCCTTCGGTTGTTCCGCGTACAAAAATAATTTCTTTAGAAGAGGGCGCACCAATAAAGCGGGCAACTACATTTCTTGCATGTTCATAGGCGTCGGTTGCACGAGCTGCTAACTCATGTGCAGCACGGTGAATGTTCGAGTTTTCATACTGATAAAAATAAGCAATGCGGTCAATCACGCGCTGCGGTTTTTGTGTGGTCGCGGCATTATCCAACCAGACCAGAGGTCGACCATTGACGCGTTCCTGTAAAATTGGAAAATCGCGACGTATGGCATGTACATCGAGTGGTTGAGCACTGCTTGCTACAAAAGTGGGTTGCGATGGTTGATAGTGACTATAACTTTGTCCACTTTGAGGCAAGTCTAAAAAATAAAATGCAGAGCTTGCCGAACTTTGGGGTGGCGTGTTCGTTGCAAAACGACCTTCCGTCAACAATGATTTCAGCTGGTCACCATGTGGTAACTGAAAAGACTGTGCAACCGAATAATTATCTTCAACACCTTTAACAGACGGTTCTGCTGCATTAGGAGCAGAAAAATCATTTAAAAAATAATAAGGTGATTCACCTGCACCAGTGGGTAAGTTTGGTTCAATGCGTGGCACATTGGGTTCACTATGGGCAGCTTGTGGTAAATGTGGTTCAAATGGTGGCCGTGGCAAATTAGCTCCACCAACCACAGGCGCAGACGCTACAATTCGGCGTTCAGGGTAGTCTGGCAAATTTGGAATATGCTCAGGATATTCCGGATTGAGACTTTTCTGAAAGGCGATATTGGGCGCACGACCACTGAGTGCAGAAAATGGTTCACCCGGTTGTGGTGGGTGCGGTGGCGCTCCGACAGGTAAATCCAAGTTAAGGCCCGATGAAGAAGTCGAACTGCTTGAGCTTGGTAATGCTGAAAAAAACTCATTAGCAAGTCGAGCAATGGTGGACTCATCAGGGAAGTTGGCTGGTGGGTTAACACCAGTCACTTCAGGCCCCGTTGGACTACCTTGCAGATTACTTGTAGTTAACTGGGTAGTCATGATATTTGTCCACCTCCACATCATCTAATACTGCCAACGCATCATCAGTGAGTACTGCAAGTGAGCAATATAACGAGATTAGATATGATGCAATCGCGTTACGGTTGATTCCCATAAAGCGTACTGAAAGCCCTGGTGACTGTTCACCAGCAAGACCCGGTTGGAATAAACCAACAATGCCTTGACGCTTTTCACCTACACGAAGCAGCAAGATTTTAGTTTTGCCATCTTCTACAGGAATTTTATTTGATGGAATGAGTGGAATACCGCGCCATGTAATGAATTGCGAACCGAACAGACTAACCGTTGGAGACGGTACACCACGGCGTGTACATTCACGTCCAAATGCTGCAATCGCATCAGGGTGTGCTAGGAAAAATCCCGGTTCTTTCCAGACTTTACGTAGCAAATCATCAAGATCATCTGGAGTAGGTGGGCCATTTAAAGTCGAAATACGTTGGTCATCTGTCACACTTGCCAGTAAACCATATTCAGGGTTATTGATAAGCTCGCTTTCTTGACGTTCTTTAATGGTTTCAATGGTTAAGCGAAGCTGTTCTTTAATTTGGTCGTGTGGGCTGCTGTAAAGATCAGCAACGCGTGTATGTACATCTAAAACAGTAGATACACCATTTAAAAAGTATTCGCGTGGCTCTGGGTCATAATCAACAAAAGTTTGGGGTAAAGTTGCTTCATCACGTTGTGTACAAGCCACCTGAATATCATCGGTATTATTGACACGGTTTAGGCGATAGATACCTGCTTCAACAGGAAGCCATTGCAGTAAATGAGTCAGCCATCGGGGAGTAATTGTAGAAAGTTGGGGAGCTGTCTTGGTTGCATTGGCCAGTTGGCGAGCTGCGTGGTCCCCAAGTGCAAGTTGGGCTTTATCTGTATTTTTCGCCATGAATCATTTTTCCTTATTACATTGGCTTTTTGAAAATAAAAATTCTAGGATGCATATAAACTAGAATTAGTTCTGGTTTTAAAATTAAAATCGCGTTATAAATTTTTTAAATACTGAGCTTATTAATGAGTTATCTATTTTCTAAATAAAAATATATTTAAACTAGAAATAAGCATTTTATTAATCTGCATGTTCTTTGTTTATTTATCTCCTTATCTATTTATTTCACATCTATAGTTTTTAACCGGCAATATGATTTTTTTGATAAGACTCATTCGGTGACTGTAAAATCTGGCTACCTGCGGCCACACTATGGGTTAGCCAAACATTCCCCCCAATAATTGACCCTCGACCAATGGTAATACGGCCTAAAATAGTTGCACCTGCATAGATCACGACATCATCTTCAACAATCGGATGGCGTATATAGTCTTTTTTCAAAGCACCATCATCATTGGTTTCAAAGCGTTTTGCCCCCAGTGTTACCGCCTGATAAATACGGACACGTTCCCCAATCACACAAGTCTCACCAATCACCACACCCGTACCATGGTCAATGAAGAATCCTTTGCCAATTTGTGCACCCGGATGAATATCAATACCCGTAGCAGAATGTGCTAACTCGGAAATAATGCGAGACAATAAAGGCACTTGGGCATATAGTTGATGCGCAATTCGGTGATAAATAATCGCAAATATGCCCGGATAGCAAAGTAATACTTCATCCACACTATGTGCCGCCGGATCGCCTTCATAAGCAGCACGCACATCGCCGTCTAAAAGACGTCGTATAGAGGGCAAAGTGTTGGCAAAATCCTGCACAATAGTTTGAGCAAGTTCTTGTGGCTGCTGCACTGGGCTTGAATGACTCAAATAACGTTTTGCTTCATAATTTAAAGCCAGTTGCACTTGAGCATGTAAGGCTGTGAGTACCCGATTTAAAGTATAGGCAATATAAGAATCTTCAGTTTCTTGACGTAAGTCAGCAGGGCCTAAACGCATTGGAAATAAAATTCCACATAGGTCATCTAAAATGGCTTTTAATGCTTCTTTAGATGGAAGTTCACGGCCCCCAAATTCTTTTGTTCTGTGCTGTTGCTGACGCCAGTCATGCCTTGCTTGTTGTAAACCTTGTACAACCGCATTAATGTTCCATTGAGTCACAAGCTTTCCTTGATTCACTGAAAATTGATTGAAGTATTAGTCTTGTTGCCAAGGAAGTTGATGAATGCGCCAGCCATTTTTTTGATTACGCTGTTGCTGATCATTTAGATCGCCTTCAAAGCCTTCAAGAACGTTATAAATGTGATCAAAACCAGCATTAAATGCGGCCTCGGCAGCTTGTGCCGAACGGTTGCCACTACGGCATAACAAAAGAATGGTTTTATCTTTGCCGACCTTTGATTCAAGTTCTTTTAAAAAGCGTGGATTACGGTTAAATGATGTGCCTGTTGCCCATGCTACATGGATACTTTCAGGGACATAACCCACAAATTTACGTTCTTCATTGGTACGCACATCAACTAAAACAGCTTCTCCTTGTTGTACGAGCTGCCATGCATCAGTAGGTGATAAACTGCCACTAAAATTAAGTTCATGGTCTTTTGCATATTGCTGTGCTTTAGAAAGAATTTCTTCGGCTGAAAAGGATGTATTTGAATCATTTGAGATAAAGCTTTGCGGAGCTTCTGTATTTAATTTAGCGTTCATTGAATATATCCTTATCTTTGATTCAGATTGTTATTGTTCAATTTACGCGTTTTTAAATATAAGCAAAAATAAGGAATATCTATTTATATATATTATTTTGATAAATAAGAATGGGGGATATTTTTATAAAAAAGTATGAATTAAGCTTATATCATTCTTTAATTAAAATTGATGGAATAATCATTTTAATAGTTGGTAAAAACCGTGTGAACTAAAATAATCCACACGGTTTTAAACATTAAGCAAATCCACCATTTACTCGAATGACTTGTGAATTTACCCACCGTCCATCTGGGCCAGCTAGCATGGCAACTACACTGGCAATTTCTTCAGGTGTTCCGATTCTTTCTAATGGGGCAAGTTTTGCAATAGCTGCCACTTGCTCTTCAGTTTTTCCATTATAAAAAAGGTCAGTGACTGTCGGGCCGGGCGCAACGGCGTTTACGGTAATATTTCGGCCGCGTAACTCATTGGCTAACACATGTACCAAGCCTTCTACACCCGCTTTCGAGGCAATATAGGGACCATATAAAGGAAAAGATTTGGCAATTACACTAGTTGAAAGCGTAATAATTCGGCCACCATCTGGAACTGTTTCGGCCGCATGCGCCAAAATTAAAAACGCGCCACGTAAATTGGTATGAATTACTTTATCGAAATCTGGCAGACCTTCAGGTGTAATTTTTGCCATAGGCATAATGCCTGCGCTATGAACCACCACATCCAATTGACCGTTAATGGCTTTAGCTTCTTGAAACAAACGACTCACTTCATGTTCATTTGAGACGTCCGCTTGAATAGCAGAGGCTTGACCACCTTGCTTAATAATATGATCTACAGTGGCTTGGGCATGCACTTTATTGCCCGCATAGTTAACAATCACATAAAAGCCATCTTGAGCTAAACGTTCAGCAATAGCTCGACCAATACCACGTGATGCACCAGTAACCAGAGCTGTTTTTCTTGAAATATTCATTTTTAGATTGCCTGTTTGATTAAGTATGGCTTATTTTAATAATATAGAAATCTGGGATAAATCATCAGAATTGGATAAGATAATTCCATATACATTAATAATTGATAGGGTTAAAAGCGAGCACTATGGACAAATTTGATACCTTGCAACTTTTTACCCGCATTGTAGAGCTGGGTAGTTTTAGTCAGGCAGCCGATCAGCTGAATATCCCACGTGCAACAGCAAGTAACGCCATTAAAGAGTTAGAAAATAATCTACAGTGCCGTTTGCTAGAGCGGACCACACGACATGTAAGACCATCACTAGATGGACAGGCATTTTATGAACGCTGTACACAAATATTATCGGAACTTGATGATGCAGAATCATCTTTACGTAATGTAATTGCACAGCCCCGCGGTTTATTACGTGTCGATTTATCCGGTGCACATGCGACTAAAATTGTTTTACCCAATATCGACCAATTTCACGAGTTGTATCCCGACATTGAACTCGTAATTAGTACGGGAGATCGTTTAGTTGATCTGATTCGGGAAGGGATAGACTGTGTGGTGAGAGCGGGGCGTTTAGATGATTCTACTTTAATTGCTAGACATTTGGTTGATATGCCACAAGTCATTTGTGCAAGTCCTGACTATTTAAATAAACATAGAGCACCTCAGCAACCAGAGGATTTGTTATCACATTATTGTGTTAATTTCTTTTCGACCTCAGGCGGGCGAAATTATCCATTTGAATTAATGGTGAGTGGCAAAAAACAAGATTATTTTTTGAAAAGCTGGATCGCGGTAAATGATGCTGAAAACTATGTATTATCTGCTTTACGTGGGGCAGGTTTAATTCAGGTCCCGCGCTATCATGTGGCGAATGAGTTGGAAGACGGGCAACTGGTTCAGGTTTTGTCTGAGTGGGAAATCCCGAAGATGTCAGTTTCTGCTTTATATCCGCAGCATCGGCAGCTCTCGCCACGCGTACGAGTTTTTGTCGCTTGGTTGAGTGAGTTATATATGGGGTATTTTGCCAACTTTGAATACCCGCAAAAATAAGGTATTTTGCGGGTAAGTCAAAAACTGAATGATATTTTAAGATTGATTCTGCAATTTATCTTGAGTTTTGTTCTCAAAATCGCTGGCATCATGGCGCTCATGTAACTGCGTTTCTAAATCACCAAAAGTACGGTTGACCATACGACCACGTTGAACCGCAGGGCGTGCTAAAATTGCATCTGCCCAACGCTGAACATTTTTATATTGGTCGACACTTAAAAACTCCGCGCCGTTATACACCCAGTTTTTAACAAGACCCCCATACCAAGGGAACGCTGCAATATCAGCAATCGAATATTCAGAACCAGCCAAATATTCGTTTTTTGCCAGATGTTGATCTAATACATCAAGTAAGCGTTTTGTTTCCATGGCGAAGCGGTTAATCGCATATTCAATTTTAACAGGGGCATAGGCATAAAAATGTCCAAAACCACCACCTAGGTAAGGCGCGCTGCCCATTTGCCAGAATAACCAATTGAGGCATTCAGTACGTGCAGCAATATCAGTTGGAATGAACGCTTTAAATTTTTCAGCCAAATAAAGCAAAATTGAGCCAGACTCAAATACTCTTAATGGCGGGTTTTGGCTATGGTCAACCAATGCTGGAATTTTAGAGTTGGGATTAATTTCTACAAAGCCACTGCCAAATTGCTGACCTTCACCAATTTTAATCAGCCATGCATCATATTCAGCATCTTGATGTCCTAATGCTAAAAGCTCTTCTAGCAAAATAGTGACTTTTTGCCCATTAGGTGTAGCTAAAGAGTAGAGCTGGAGCGGATGTTTACCTACTGGAAGTGTATGTTCGTAGCGAGCGCCTGAAGTCGGTTGATTTAAATCGGTTTTTTCTCCAGTCCATTGCCAAACTTGTGGAGGAATATAGTTTGAATCACTCATTTTTTATCTCGTGTTTGGTGTAAATATAAGGATTTAGTGATGTCGCAAGGCAAGCCATTTTTGTACGGTCGGTCGTTGCCATTGCTGTAATGCATAGTTTTTTAAACGTTCGGGTACAGCATCACCATTTTGAATAAGACGTTGCAACATCAAGGCAAGTTCAGCATCCACAATGCTCCATGAACCAAAAAGAAATTCGGCATCAGGCGCAAGAAGTTTTTCTACCACAAAGAACAGTTTTTCTGCTGCTTTTAAACCTTGTTCAGAAAGTGGTGTAGATGTGGGCTGAATAAAAATAACATCGGTTGAACGCTCAGTTCTTAGTGCCACTAAGTCTGATCGGAGCCATGCCTGAATTTGTCTTGCTCTTGCACGGGTTTGAATATCTTTTGGATAAATAGCTGTATTTGGATAAAGCTCTTCAAGATATTCCAAAATGGCAGAAGATTCTGATAAGGCAAAATCATTATGCTCGAGTACAGGCACTTTGGCAGTTAATGACTTTTCTACATAAGATTTTTCAAACTGGCCTTGCTGGTCTAAGTTGATAGTTGCTATTTCAAATGGAATTTGTTTTTCATGTAGCCCTACAAAAACTGTAAACGCATAGGGACTTAGAAATTGTGAATCTGTGTACAGCTTAAAACGTTCATTATTCATTGTTATTGTCCATGTCATAAAACAGATGCGATCTAGTCTAAGTGAGCTAAGCCAAGATTGGGTAGCTTTTTTGTGGAAAAGCTTTATCTGTTTTTGAATTAAGGTTTAATGTGCTGAAAATGCTGACGAACAATACTAAGCCACGCCTGTACCGCTGGTGACACAGGAAGATTCTTTTTCCAAGCCATCACTAAGTGCCACTGAATATTTGGTTTTTCAAGCGGTACTGCTGCAAATAAACTAGGGTCAAGCATGTCAGTATAATATTGAGGAAGAAGCGCGATACCCATGCGTTGTAACACCATATCTGCCAACAGGTGCCATTGGCTGGTACGGCAAGCAATGGTTGGGTAAAATCCATGCTGCTTACATGCATCGAGAATAATACTGTTTAAAGAGAAATTTTCTGGGAACATTAAAAACGATTGGTGTTGTAGCTCTTCTAGATTTATTTTTTTGCGGGTTGCCCAAGTCGCATCATGGCGTAAAAGGACCATTAAAGGGTAGTTACATAGCTCAATGCTATTGAAAATTTGCGTATCAAAAGGTTGCAGCAAAACACCAACGTCTAGCTCATTATTGAGTAAAGCTTGTTCAATACCGCGTGAACCCACTTCCATAAAAGCCAATTCAATATCTGGCCACTGTTGGTGATAATCAAACAGGGCAGTCGTTAGAAGCTGCGAACCTAAGGGTGGAACGCCAAGTTTTAAAGTTCCTGTTTTTAATTGTTGATAGTTTTCAATTTCAAGAAAGATGTTCTGTTCTGCCTGAAGAAGCTCAATCGCATGTTGATAAATTCGCTCTCCAATTTCAGTTAGTTCAATTTGTCTTTTACGGCCGTGATCGGGCTTAACCAAAAGTTGGACCTGAAGCTGTTCTTCAAGCTGCTGTATTATTTTACTAATGCTGGGCTGAGTCAGGTATAACTCGTCAGCAGCACGTGTAAAGCTTTTAGTTTTTACCAGTGTAACGAAGCATTGTAATGATTTTAGAGAAAGCATAATAAAGAATAGATTATTCCATTTTTGAATAATATTAACATGAATAATTCATATTTAGCAGGTTTAACCAAGATAGCATAATGGTGTAGTTAACCATTTAATTTCGCAAAATGAGTACTGAATCTGCTTCGGGAACACCCACACAACCTACATTTTTAGTTTTAGTTAAACAAATTTTGATTTTGGCTGGATTTTGGTGGGCTGGATATCTCTTACACCAAAAACTCGGCGTGCCTGTGTCGGCAGGTATTTTAGGTATGTTTTTATTGCTTATATGCCTGTTCTTTAAAATTATCAAAATGGATCAGGTGGCAATGGGAGCAACTGTTGTTTTAGGTGAGCTGTTACTGTTTTTCGTGCCTGTTGTGGTCGCCGTAGTTCAGTATAAAAGCTTGTTTATGACCGAAGGGTGGCAAATTGTTTTGAGCATTGCGGTTGGGACCATTTCAGTCATGCTCAGTACGTGCCTGACGATTCACTATTACAATCGTTTAAAAGCTTATTTACAGGCTCGAAAACGTCTTCAACATAAGCATATCTAAGAGAAAACGGCATGAATATTTGGTCAATTCTTTGTCTCATCTGGACTTTGGCCGCCTATGTTGTGGCAAAGCGAATCTATCAGAAAAATCCAAAACTTTGGTTGTCGCCTGCGATTAGTGTGCCTGTACTCACCATTATTTTGATGACGATTTTTGGAATTTCATATCAAACTTATGCAGAAGATACCCAGTGGATTGTTAATTTATTGGGGCCTGCAACGGTTGCTTTTGCTGTACCGATTTATCGCTATCGGGAAACGATTCGTAAAAACCTCGGGGTACTCTCAATTGCGATTATTGTAGGCATGAGTGTAGGTGTGATGTCAGCCTATGAGATGGCTCAGTGGTTCCACTTTAGCCCTGAAGTCACCAACAGTTTGATGGCCCGTTCTATTTCAACACCATTTGCCATGATTTTAGCGGAAGATATTCACGGTTCGGCAGCTTTGGTTTCACTATTTACCGTTATTACTGGTTTGGTCGGTATGATTTGCGGCGATGCGATTTTAGCGATTACTAAAATCCGTTCTAATGTGGCCAATGGGGCAGCTTTTGGCAATGCAGCCCACGGTTTTGGTACAGTTAGAGCACAACAGCGTAATAGTGAAGAAGGTGTAATTGCCAGTTTAACCATGGTCATTGCAGGTATTTTAATGGTACTGATTGGGCCATTTGCCATTCATCTATGGTTGCTACTGTAAACTTGGTTTAAGTTGGCTTGTCATGTTGTTGAATAATCTTTGATAGTTTTTTGATGGCTTGTCTCATCAGTTCGGGTTCAAAATCGCCTAAGCCAACAATTAACCCCGGACGTTGTTGTTCTTTTGAAAATGTCGGTGAAATTGCTTTAATGGCAATGCCTGCATCGACTGCCGAGCTTGCAACTTCGATGTCATTAATATGGTGAGCAAGCCATAACACCATATGCATGCCTTGATCGCCTGGCTGTAACCAAGCCAGTTCTTTAGGTATGTATTTTTCAATCAAGCCAATAATGAATTCACGGACTTCTGCATAGACATTCCGAGTCCGTCGAATATGCCGTTCTAAATAACCTTCTTGAATAAAAGCTGCCAAAACGTGCTGGTCGGCAGCAGGCGGGTGTCGATCAATTAAGACTCTAAGCCCACAAAAAGGAGCTACCAATTCTTTAGGTAATACTGCATAGCCAAGTCTAAGGGAAGGAAATAGTACTTTGCTGAAAGTACCCAGATAAATGACTTGGTCGGGTGCCATGCCTTGTAAAGATGGGAAGGGCTGACCGTTATAACGGAGTTCGCTGTCATAGTCATCTTCAATGATCCATGCATTTTGCTGTTTTGCCCAAGCCAATAAAGCAGTGCGTCTTGCTAGACTCATCGGCATGCCAAGTGGATATTGGTGAGAGGGTGTCACGAAGGCGGCACGTGCATTTTTCGAAAGTCTAATTCCGGTTTCAACTTGAATACCTTCTTCATCGACAGGAACACGCACCATTCGAATATTTTGTACAGCATGCTCAAAAATAGCCGTTGTACCCCGATAAGCTGGATCTTCTATCCAGACTTCATCTTTTGCTTCAAATAAAATCTGGCTACAAATATAAAGTGACTGTTGAATGCCAGGTGTAATCACAATTTGGTCAGGTTCGCAGTGGACAGAGCGTGACCGTCGGACATAGTCTGCTATAGCGATTCTTAGTGATAACACGCCTTGAGGTTCGCCATAACCCGAAGGAATCCCTGCACCTCGTGATCTATATTTATTACCAAATTTACGCCAGATGTCGCTCGGTTGAGTACGACCGACGGGGACAGATACCGCAAAAGGAACATGAGGAAGTGGCTTAAATTCATCAAGCACTTTGGCATAAGAACGTGCCGATTTGGTCAAAGATATCGAGTTAGGTTTATTTTCTTTTGATGAATGTTGTATTACAGATGTTTTAACCAAAGAATGAGACACATAAGTGCCAGTTCGTGGTTGAGAGTCAAACACACCTTCAGCTAAAAGCTGATCGTAAGCTTCAATAATGGTTCCGCGAGCGACACCTAGGGTTAAAGCCAATTCGCGTGAAGAAGGCAATGGATCGCCGGGCTGTAAATCACCACTTTGTACAGCTTCGCGTAAAGCTTGAGTCAGTTGAGCACTTATCTTTCCTTGGCTTTTATCAATCTTTGCAATAGACGGAAGTTCAACAACTTTTGCCATTCTTGCCATAATTCTGGTCTACTTAAAAAAATACAAAGTGGTTCTTTTTAATAAACCACAGAAACCAGAAAATTTACAACATAAAATATAAATAACCCTGATATTTACAGTGAGGTTTTAGTCATGTATATCCCTGATGATTTTGCAGAAAACCGTTTGGATGTGTTGCATTCTCTTATTGCAGAACATCCATTTGGAGTGCTTTTTACTCATGGAAGTAATGGCTTAGATGCAAATCATCTTCCATTCGAGTTGCAGGAAAATGAAGGGGAATTTGGCATGCTACATGCCCATGTGTCACGAAATAATTCTGTTTGGCAGGACATTAAAAATGGAGATGAGGTACTTGTCGTGTTCCAAGCTGGCGATGCGTATATTTCACCAAACTGGTACCCATCCAAACATGAACAGCACAGACAAGTGCCGACATGGAACTATAGGGTTGTGCATGCTTATGGCAAAGTGACCATTCGAGATGATGAACGTTACGTCCGCGGTGTTGTGGCTCGTTTAACCCGTACTCATGAAGCATCTCAACCTGAACCATGGAAAATGTCCGATGCACCAAAGGACTATCTTGAACCGATGTTAAAAGCCATTGTAGGTATTGAGATTGAAATTACCAAGCTACGAGGAAAATCAAAACTTGGGCAAAACAAAGAACGTCGAGACATTTTGGGCGCGGCAGATGGCCTATCGAAATCTGGTCATCAAACTATAGCGAATGCCATGTACAGTGTGGCTGAGTTAAATAAATAATTTTGAAAATATAAAAGCTTAATATCAATTGAGGAGAAAAAGATGTCTTTGACTACACCTGTTGAATTAGTGGGTGAGCACGTTATTTTAAAGCCGCTAGATGTAACTCAAGCTGAAGCGCTCAAAGAGGCCGTTTGCGATGGGGAACTCTATAATCTTTGGTATACCCGTGTGCCAAGACCTGAACAGATGACTGCTGAAATTGAAAGACGTCTTGATTTGCAAAAATCCGGCTCTATGTTGCCATTTTATATTGAAGACCAAAAAACGGGACGAGCGCTGGGCATGACAACACTAATGCATATTGAAGAAGCACATCGCCGTGTAGAAATTGGTTCGACGTGGTACCGAAAGTCTGCACAGCGTACGCCTGTAAATACTGAATGTAAGAAGCTATTGCTGGCTCATGCATTTGAGACTTTAAACTGTATTGCTGTTGAGTTACGCACATCTTCTTTAAATGTTCAAAGTCAAGCCGCGATTGTACGCTTAGGTGCAAAACTCGATGGTGTGCTAAGAAGTCATCAAATTGTGAAAGATGATATTTTGCGGGACACTCATGTTTATAGCATTTTGAAACATGAGTGGCCTGCGGTCCGTCAAAATCTAGAATGGCTATTGAGCAAACCGCGCTAAAAGGAATTTTAAGCAAGCTGTTTTTCTCTTTTTTGGCTTAGTCAGAAGAGAGAAGCTGCGGCAATCATTAACCTGAAGTTAATAACAACTCATCTAGGTTGATTGATCGAAACTCCATAAAGCGTTTTTATAGATTCAGAACAAAACTGCGATCTATAGGTAAACACATGGAAGGCTCAGTTCAGAATAAAGAACGGTTATGGACAAAGCGGCGTCATGCCAAACAACTAAAACTAGAGATGGCAAATCGATATACCGATGGTGTGGTGATTCCAACTCAAGACATTATTAAAGTTTTGGAAACCTTAATTACACCGGGTGACAAAGTTGTACTCGAAGGGAATAACCAAAAACAGGCTGATTTTTTATCGCGCTCTTTGGCTCAAACCAATCCAGATATTTTGCATGATTTGCATATGATCATGCCAAGCGTAGGGCGTTCAGAACATCTTGATCTGTTTGAAAAAGGCATTGCGCGTAAACTCGATTTTTCTTTTGCTGGCCCACAAAGTTTACGTATTAGTCAGTTGATTGAAGATGGACTATTAGAGATTGGTGCCATTCATACCTATATCGAGTTGTATTCACGTTTGGTGGTCGACCTCATTCCAAATGTGGTGCTCTCAGCGGGCTTTATGGCAGACCGTCAAGGCAATATCTATACAGGTCCAAGTACCGAAGATTCTCCAGCACTTATTGAACCCGCGGCTTTTAGTGATGGTATTGTGATTGTTCAGGTCAATGAACTGGTTGATGATGTCTCGGAGTTACCACGTGTCGATATTCCTGCTTCTTGGGTGGATTATGTGGTGGTGGCAGATCAGCCATTTTATATCGAACCGTTATTTACTCGTGACCCCAAACACATCAAGCCAGTGCATGTGCTTATGGCCATGATGGCAATTCGCGGAATTTATGAAAAACATAATGTGCAATCGTTAAACCATGGTATTGGTTTTAACACTGCGGCAATTGAACTGATTTTACCGACCTATGGAGAGTCTTTAGGTTTAAAAGGAAAAATCTGCCGAAACTGGACTTTGAATCCGCATCCAACCTTAATTCCAGCGATTGAAACAGGTTGGGTTGAGAGCGTACATTGTTTTGGTACCGAACTCGGTATGGAAAAATATGTTGCAGCTCGTCCAGATGTTTTCTTTACAGGTCGTGATGGCGCTTTACGTTCCAACCGCATGATGTGTCAGCTTGCAGGTCAATACGCTGTTGATCTATTTATTGGTGCAACTTTGCAAGTTGATGGCATGGGGCATTCTTCGACTGTTACCAAAGGTCGTTTGGCTGGTTTCGGTGGTGCACCAAACATGGGGCATGATCCGCGTGGCCGTCGTCACGATACGCCAGCATGGCTAGATATGCGCTTGCAAGGTGCCAATGAAACAGAAACCTATTTGGCACGTGGTAAAAAGCTGGTGGTGCAAATGGTGGAAACCTTCCAAGAGGGTGGCAAGCCAACTTTTGTAGATCGCCTTGATGCGATTGATGTTGCTAAAACTGCAGGCCTACCTTTAGCTCCGATCATGATTTATGGCGATGATGTCACCCATTTACTCACCGAAGAAGGCATTGCTTATTTATATAAAGCAAGCAGCCAAGAAGAGCGCCAAGCCATGATTGCTGCGGTGGCAGGTGTGACTAGCATTGGTTTAACCCAAGACCCGAAAACAACAGCACGTTTAAGACGTGAAGGTTTGGTGGTATTTCCTGAAGATTTAGGTATTCGCCGCACCGATGCAACACGTGAGCTTTTAGCTGCAAAAAATATTGCCGACTTGGTGACATGGTCTGATGGTTTATATCAACCACCTGCAAAATTCAGGAGTTGGTAATGATGACACAAGTTCAATATCAAACACTTAGCGATAGTCAGCTTTTAGCAGATATGGCGGTCGAGGCCTTGATTGATGAAGTGAATCTGACACCGAAACCAGCTTTAGTTGATCGGCGTGGCAGTGGTGCACACGATGACCTGACTTTGGAATTAATGGAGCGCTCTGCGAAAAGTTTAGGGCCTATGTTTGATGCAATGGCTCAAGCAGCCATACATCATGGTGAGGTTTGTTTGGCCTTACGCGAAGACATTGGTGAAATTGGTCGCCAAGGTGAAAACACCATGATGTTGGTGACAGATGGCGTCAACACACACCGCGGTGCAATTTGGGCCTTAGGATTAATGGTGACGGCAGCAGCATTGGCACGCACCAATCAACAGTACTTATCGGCTGTTGAGCTATGCCAGTTAGCAGGTCAGATTGCTCAGCTTGAAGATCGTTTTATTCCAGAGCAGACTTTGAGTCATGGCCAACAAGTACAGAAAAAATTAGGCATCTTAGGTGCCAAAGAACAGGCTCAACAAGGCTTCCCAACTATTGTGAATTTTGGTTTAAAGCAACTTTATCAAAGCCGTAGTAAACCAATGAAAGAAGAGTTCGCTTGCTTAGATGCCTTACTTGCCATGATGACTGACCTGACCGATACCTGTGTGCTTTATCGCTCTGGTACATCTGGTTTAAAGCGTATGCAACAAGGTGCTCAGCAAGTACTTGATTTGGGCGGTAGCTCAAGCTTGGAAGGTCGACGTGCTTTGCATCTTTTAGAGATTGATCTGCTTCGGATGAAGGCTTCTGCTGGTGGTGCCGCAGATTTGTTGGCAGCAACCTTGTTTATAGATCGTGCTGAACAGTCATCTGGAAAAAATAAAGAGGGATTTTGATGATGGAAACACTTCATTTTGAATTTGTGGCCACAGAGCCACCTGTAAAAAAAGCACTAGTAGGATGTGTTGGCTCGGGTGATTTAGAAATTTTGATGGAACCTGGCGAAACGGGAAAAGCTTCTATTCACGTGGTGACTTCGGTAGATGGCAGTGGAGCACGTTGGCACAATCTTTTTGAACGAATTTTTACTGCGCAAATACCACCTGCCGTCAATATTGATATTCATGACTTTGGTGCAACTCCCGGTGTCGTTCGCTTACGTCTAGAACAAGCATTGGAGGAGATTGCTCATGACTGATATTCAGAGTTTGTTAAATAAACAAGATTTTATTGAACTCAGCGCAAGAGAACGCGCCAAAGCATTATTAGATGAAGGGACTTTTCGAGAATTACTCGACCCATTTGCACGTGTTATGTCGCCTTGGCTCGTTAAGCAAAATATCGTGCCGCAAGCCGATGATGGTGTAGTGATTGCAAAAGGATCTATTCAAGAACACCCAGTAGTTTTAATTTCTATTGAAGGCTTATTTCAAGGTGGAAGTTTAGGCGAGGTGGGTGGAGCTAAAATTGCAGGTGCCTTAGAACTTGCGGTTGGAGACAATCTGAAAGGCATTCCAACAGCAGCAATTTTACTATTAGAGACGGGCGGCGTTCGCTTACAGGAAGCAAATCTGGGTTTGGCTGCAATTGCTGAAATTCAGGCTGCAATTGTGAACTTACGCCAGTATCAACCCGTGATTGCTGTGGTCGCAGGCAGTGTAGGGTGCTTCGGTGGCATGTCAATTGCGGCTGGTTTATGTAGCTATATTGTAATGACACAAGAAGGACGTTTAGGTCTAAATGGCCCGCAAGTGATAGAACAAGAAGCTGGTGTACAAGAATATAACGCCAAAGATCGTCCATTTATATGGAGTATTACGGGTGGTAATCAGCGCTTCACTAGTGGTTTGGCAGATGCTTTTGTAGACGATGATCGTCAGAAAATTCGCCAGCAAGTTATCGATTATTTAACTCAAGGCGTACCTCATCAGCATCGTAGTTCAAATTACACATTCTATTTAGAAAAGCTGCAACAAATTGATACTGCTGAGCAGATTACCCCAGCACAAGTTCAAGCTTTGTATCAAGGAGAGCAAGCATGAATATCGCCGTTGATACATTAAAAGCATCTACTCGTGGTGCACATTGGTTTAAAGCACTCACGCAAGGCTTTAAGACAGTTGAAGGTTTTCCAGCTTCGATTTGGGTGGCTGATGGTCAGCTTGAGCAGCAAGCGGTGCGTGTGATTGCAGTTGTGCAAGACAGTAATAATCTGTTCCCGCGGGCAAAACAAGGAGAAGTTGGATTATTAGAAGGCTGGAGTTTGGCAAAAGCAGTCGATGATGTGATTCAAGCCGATGCACAGGCTGAAACTAAACGCGGTATTTTATGTCTGGTTGATGTTCCAAGTCAGGCCTATGGACGCCGTGAAGAATTATTAGGCATTCATCAAGCTTTAGCGGGTGCAGTAGATAGCTATGCTAGAGCCAGATTAGCAGGCCATCCTATTATTAGCTTGTTGGTTGGTAAGTCGATGTCGGGTGCTTTCTTGGCGCATGGATACCAAGCCAATCGTATTATTGCCTTAAAAGATTCAGGTGTTATGGTGCATGCAATGGGTAAAGAATCTGCCGCACGCGTTACCTTGCGCTCGGTTGATGAGTTAGAGCAATTGGCCTCAAGCATTCCTCCAATGGCCTATGACATTGAAAGTTATGCCACGCTTGGTCTGTTATCTGAACTGTTATCTGTCGAAAACCCTGAACAACCGACAAATGATGATCTTTCATTAGCAAAACAGGCAATTGCACAAGCATTTAACGAAATTAATGCCGATCAATCTAGGGGATTGGAACAAAGACTGCATGGCCAAAACCGTCAAATGTCTAAAAAGGTCCGTGAGTTATTGCGTGAGCAATGGTAATGAAACTTAATCTCGAAGCCCATGATTTACTGTGGGGCATGACGGTCGATTGCTTAGCCGCTGATGCTCCGCATTGGGTAAAAGAAGTATTGCAACGAGGTGATCCTGTTGTGGTTCGACGGGCAATTACTCCTGAAAATCAGGTGGCTGTGGGTATAAGGGGGCAATTTCGTCATCAACGATATGCAGCTCAAATGCCAAGAATTGCTATTAACAGACAACTTAAACCCGAAGAATTGACTCATGTAAATCCGCAGCAGTTTGAGCACTTGGCAGAACGTTTACAGAGCATTTCTAGCATTATGAAAAACTTTTCAGGATGTTGGGGATATACAGGAAGTTTTGGGTTTGAGCTAGCAACGAGCATTAAAACAGTAACCGAGCAAAGTGACATAGATCTGTTGATTCGAGTTGAACAGCCTTTTGCCAAAAAGCAGGCGGTTGAGCTACTCGAAAATTTTCAGCAAGCAGGGCTGAATGTGGATATACAGCTTCAACTTCCACAAGGCGGTTTGGCATTAAAAGAATGGGCTGGGAACAGTAGAAAAGTTCTATTGAAACGTCCTGATGGTGCTGTTTTAGTAGAAAACCCATGGAATTAGGGAATAGATATCATGGCTTCAATTTGGGTATATCCGGGGCAAGGGGTGCAACGAAGCAATATGTTGCACGATTTAACTCAAACCGCTCTGGTTAAAGAATACCTTGAGCGTGCATCGGATGCACTCAAAGAAGATGTCTTGATGCTAGATAGTCCGGCTGCATTGCAGTCGACACGTGCAGTACAGCTGTGTTTACTTATTTCAGGTGTGGTGAGTTCAGCCCTATTAACTGCTGAAAACTTAACACCAGATTATGTTGCGGGTTTGTCGATTGGTGCATGGTCGGCGGCGGTTGTAGCAGGAGTTTTAGCCTTTGAGGATGCAGTCCGTTTCGTTGCCTATCGAGGTGAACTTATGCAAAACGCTTACCCCACTGGATATGGCATGACAGCTCTGATTGGTACAGACCGTGCAGCTGTTGAAACATGGGTCAAACAGATTTATGAAATAACGTCAGAGGTTTATGTCGCAAATATTAACGCACATAACCAGATCGTTATTTCAGGAAGCTTTACAGCCATGAACCAAGTTGCTGCTTTAGCAAGGCAACAAGGCGTAGTAGCAAAAAAATTAGATGTATCGGTGCCATCGCACTGTGAATTATTAAGTCAGCAAGCAAAGCAACTTGCAGCGTCTATGGAGGGAGTGACTTTAAAGCAGCCTAAAATACGTTATTTAAGTGGTACAACTGCTCGTACACTGGGCAGGCCAGAACAGATTGGTGATGACTTAGCTTTTAACATGAGTCGAACTGTAGATTGGGAAAGTACCATCCAAGCTGCATGGGAGCGAGGTGTAAGATTGCAGATCGAAGCTTTACCGGGAACGGTGCTTACTACACTTGCACGTCGAATATTTAAAGAAGGAACTGTATTGTCATTTCAGGGAACACGTTTAGACAGCATTCTGTTAGCAATGCAAAATGAAAATAACGCTTCTTTGTAATTACAATATAAATTAAAAATTCAGTAATAACCCAAGGATATGAGGGATTTACAATGATTATATATGGAACAGCAATATTAGCGATCTGCCATTTATTAGGCGACTATCTTGGCAACACATTAGGCATGGTATTAGGTGTTAAAGCGAATGTCGGTGGCGTTGCTATTTCAATGATTCTGTTGATCTTATCTAAAGAACTATTGGCAAAAAAAGGTTATTTACCTCAAGTCACACAATTTGGCGTCTTGTATTGGTCAGGTATGTATATTCCGATCGTTGTTGCGATGTCGGCAGGTCAAAATGTCGTTGCAGCTTTATCGGGTGGCATGTTAGGGCTGATTGTCTCTATTGCATCGTTAATTGGCACGGTTTTAGTCATCCGTTATTTAAATAGAATTAGTGGTGACTATGAAACATATGAATGGACAATAGAATCTAAGGAAAAAATAGCCTAAGCAACATAAACTATAAAAAGTTCAATCAAAAAGGATTTAAATGATGGACGCTATAATTGCTGTGTTATCAAAAAATGCATTAGTCACTGCTCTTGCCGTAACGGGTTTAATGATGTTTGTTTCCCATTTACTCTCAAAATATTTGACGAAGGGAAAACTACAAAGCTCTGCAATCGCGATTACTTTAGGTTTGGTTGTTGCTTACTTTGCAGGGGTTTATACGCAAGGAACCAAAGGCGTTTCTGACATCGCTATTTTTTCTGGTTTTGCGCTGTTGGGCGGAGCCATGATTCGTGATTTAGCTATCGCTTCAACTGCATTTGAAGTTGATGTGAAAGAAGTGAAGAAAGCAGGCAAAATTGGTCTGATTGCATTAATGCTTGGTTGTGTTGTGCCTTTTGCAATTGGGGTTCTGGTTGCATGGAGCATGGGGTATCGAGATCCAATTTCGATGACAACGATCGGTGCAGGGGCAATGACTTATATTGTTGGTCCGATTACAGGAACCGCAATTGGTGCAAGCTCTGATGTAATCGCACTTTCTATTGCAATTGGATTAATCAAGTCAGTTTTCTTTATGGTCGGTACGCCGCTACTTGCTAAATTTATGTACCTAAAAAGTCCACGCTCAGCGATGGTATTTGGCGGTTTGGCAGGAACAACCAGTGGTACGGCTGCTGGATTGGCAGGTACAGATGTACGATTGGTACCTTATGGCGCTTTAGTTGCAACCTTCTATACAGGACTAGGGTGCTTACTTGGACCTTCTGTATTTTTCTTAACGGTTAATGCGATTTTTGGATAAATTTTTGAAAATCCTATAACGGCAACTCATTATTCTTTAATAAGTTGCCGATATTTATCTTTGAAAATTAGAGGCAAACATTCGACATTCAGCAATCAGAGCAAGTAAGTTAGGGTCGCGCTCTTTACTTTTTAAAAAGACGAGACCGATTTCTTGTTGCATGTGATATTGCTGTTTTAGTGGAATAAGTTTTACTGAACTTTCATAAACTGCAGAAATACGACCGGGTAGTAGAGCAAAACCGACACCTGAGCTGACCATACTAATTAAGGTAAAAATATCATTGACCTGTAAAGCAACTTTTGGTGAAAAACCAGCTTTTTTAAAAATGATATCGCTGTCGTTATGAGTTGCAAACCCCTTAGTTAAAGTTAAAAAAGTTTCTTCTTTTAAAAGGCTTAAATCAATATCTTTAAAATCGGCATATTTTGAATCTTTATTGACTGCCAGAAAGATATCGTCTGAAAACATTGGCAAAATTTCAAAGTCATCATCTTGAGTAGTTTCATTTAAAGCCACAATAATGGCATCAAGCTCCGTGGCTTTCAGCTTTTTCACCAAATCCTGATTTGAACTCAGCAATAGTTGAATATCAAGCTCACTACGTCGGAGCTTAAGACCGCTAATCACATTTGGAATTGTATTTACAGTCAAAGAATAAAGAGAACCTAAATGTAAAACCTTAGCTGCAAAGCCAGCGGCTTCTCTGGTTTTATTTACGGTAATAAAAATGTCTTGTACGATTTTTTGTGCCCGTTCTTCAAAGACATAAGCACTTTTTAAAGGAATGAGATTACGGCCTTCATTTTTAAAAAGAGGGCAACGTAAAGCACTTTCTAAAGAGTGTAAGGCTTTATGAACACTGACATTACTCAACTGCATTTCTGTGGCTGTTTTAGACAAATTTCCGCAGCGCATGAAAGCTAAAAAAATCTGTATTTTTTTAAGGGTGAGTTCTTCATCAATTTCCATATTAATTCCTTGAACCAGTTTCCCTTAACACTATAGATTTGAGCTATAAAGTTAGCACAAAATAAAGACTATAAAATTGTGCTTAGGTCGAAGCATATCTTTATAAACTTGCTTCAACTCTTTGTTGAATGGTTTTGATGACTTGATCTAAAGCATTTTGAATTTTAGTGTTCCATTCAAAAGAGCAATTGATTCGCAAATAATGCTGCTGTGAGGGTAAAACACTAAACAGTGGGCTTGGCGCAACGCCAATGTCTTGATGAATCAACTCTTCATAAACTTGCATACTGTCCAGCGTACTAGGAAGTTTGACCCATAGAAAATAACCACTTGGGTAGTAATACACTTCACAAGAGTTAGGTAAATGTTGTTTTAAATAATGATAAAACTGCTTTTTATAACGCTCAAGTGAAAGCCTAAGTGTACGCAAGTGCTTTTCATAATGATGGTGAGACAAAAACTCAACCAATGCATTTTGAATGAGTGCATTCACTGAAATAGTACTCATGAGCTGTAAGTGTTGAATATGGTCTGAAAACTTACCCGCATAAACCCAACCGACCCGAAAACCTGCACCTAATGTTTTAGAAAAAGACGAACAGTGCAGTACCAGATTTTGTTGATCAAAATACTTCATTGAAAGTGGTTTTTGCCCACCGTAATAAAGCTCTTCATAGACATCATCTTCAATTAAATAGATTTGATGTTCGTGAAGCAACTTGGCAATTTTATATTTAATGTCATCACTGACTGTAAAACCAATCGGATTGTGGGCATTCAGCATCAGCCAACACACCTTGATTGGATATGTTTGAATAACCTGTTCGAAAGCCTCTAGGTCAAAACCATGTTGAGGATGTTCAGGAATGGTAATCACTTTAAGTCCTAAACGCTCAGCGGCTTGCCAAGCCCCATAAAACACGGTTTGCTGTAATAAAATATAATCACCGGGTTGCGCGACTGCTTGTAGCGAAAGGTTTAGTGCATCTAAACCTCCAGATGTAATGACAATGTCATCTGGATCGGTTTGTATGCCTTGCATACAGTAGCGCTGAGCAATCAGTTTTCTCAAGGCCAAATTACCAGGAGGCAAGCTTGTGGTCTGGTCATAGCTTTGTCTTTTGCGCGCAAGTTGCCCCATAATTTGAATAAGTTTAGGTGCTGTTAAAAGCTGACTGTCTGGAAAAGCTGAGCCAAAAGGTACGACAGACTCATGTTGAATTGACTTAAGATATTTAAAAACTAAGGAATTAATTTCAATTTTAGAGTTTAGTGAAACAATTGAATATTGTTCGAGTGGCTTTAGTGCAATTTGCTCGGCAACAAAGTAGCCAGATTTTTCTTTTGAATAGATCAGACCTTGTGATTCAAGCTCCTGATAAGCATTCATGACGGTCATTAAACTAAAACCAGAACGTTGTACCTGATCTCTCAATGACGGTAATTTTTCATGCGCATTTAAAGTACCACTCTCAATGAGTTGGCGAATGCTATGAGCGAGTTGTTCTGATTTATACATGTATGAGCTGCACGAAATAACAAAATGAAAAATGCACTGAATCAATAATAAATGCCGTTTGCAGAATCTACAAACGGCATTTGTCTATAAGAATGGAATTACTTTAAGTAAGGAGCTGCATAAATCAAGATAACTTTAAACAATCCCGCAATCACAGCTAAGGCTAAAAAACCACCGAGCCATAGCAGAATAAACCATTGGGTTTGATTGAGTTTAACGGATGACTTTTTCATAAAACCCTCCATACTTAATGATAGCCTTCGTCACCTACACGGACTTTGTCTCTAAATACCCAGTAAGACATAATGGTGTAAGCAATAATGATTGGAATCAAAATAAGCGCACCGACCAGAGCAAACATTTGGCTAGAATGAGGCGCTGCAGCCTGCCAAATGGTGATTGATGGCGGAATAATATAAGGCCATAAACTAATTACAAAACCAGTAAATGCAAGGAAAACAAGGGCCAATGTATATGCAAATGGTTTGAGGTCGTGATCTTGCTTTTTACACGCTGATAAAATCAGACCAACAAACAATAAGACCAAAATAGGCACAGGGCTAAAATAGAACAGATTTGGTAAAGAGAACCAGCGATCTGCAATTTCAGGATGAGTCAGAGGTGTATATAAACTTACGCCACCAAAAATAATGAGCAGTGCAATAATCAGCTTTGGCATAAGCTCATACATACGTTGCTGCAAGCCTTTTTCAGTTTTTAAGATGAGCCAGCCACAGCCCAAAGTTGCATACATCGCAACTACACCAATACCTGTAAAGATCGTAAATGGAGATAACCAGTCAAATGGACCACCAGCATAAATACCATTTTCGGTTTTAATCCCTTGGATATAGGCACCCAGAATAATCCCTTGCAGGAAGCTCGTTAAAACTGAACCCCAAATAAAAGCCAAGTCCCAAAGGTGTTTGGTGCGATGAGCTTTAAAGCGGAATTCAAACGCCACGCCACGGAAAATCAGGGCAATCACCATGAAAATGATCGGTAAATATAGTGCTGATAAAACTGTTGAATAGACCAGTGGGAATGCAGCATATAGACCAGCGCCGCCGAGCACCATCCACGTTTCATTACCATCCCAGACAGGGGCCACGGTATTCATCATCACGTCACGTTCTTGGCTGTTCTTAATGAAGGGGAACATAATTCCGATTCCTAAGTCGAAGCCATCCATGACCACATAAATCATGACACCTAAACCGATAATACCGACCCATATTAAAGAAAGATCAATCATGACGGTTCTCCCCAGAGTTTTGTTTGCTGTCAATATTTTCATCGACTGCACTAAGTGGACGCATTGGTGTTTTAAAGTGTCCTACACCACCAGTTTCAACATTTGGTGTATCAATGAATGATGGGCCTTTGTTAATTAGTTTTAAGGTGTAGTAGATACCGCTACCAAAAACGATGGTATAGACCACCACAAAAATAAACAGGCTCAGTCCGACCTGATCTGCGGAAACCGTATGTGAAAGTCCATCTTTAGTTCGCATAATGCCGTATACAACCCACGGTTGACGACCGACTTCAGTTGTTACCCAACCTGCAAGCATGGCAACGTAACCAGAAGGCCCCATTACTAAAGCAAATTTATGGAACCAAGATGTTTCATAGAGTTTTCCACGCTTACGTAACCAAAGCGCAATTAAAGACAAAGTGACCATGAGTACACCAAGACCCACCATCACACGGAAGCTCCAGAAAACGATGGTTGAATTTGGACGATCTTCTGGTGCGAAATCTTTTAAACCTGTCACTTGGCCATCTAAGCTATGCGTTAAAATTAAGCTACCCAAATAAGGAACACCTACTTCGAAGTGGTTACGTTCTTCTTTCATATCTGGAATTGCAAATAGCAATAATGGCATAGGTTCATTGTGATTAGTTTCCCAATGTCCTTCCATTGCTGCAAGTTTGGCAGGTTGATGTTCACGGGTGTTTAACCCATGGTTATCGCCAATCACTACTTGCAAACATGAAGTCACAAGTACCATCCAGAGACCCATCGAGAACGATTTTTTTACCAATTCATCACGACGGCCTTTTACTAAATGCCATGCAGATGTTCCGACGACCAATAATGATGAAACTAAGAAGGCGGCTGCACCCATGTGGGCAAAGCGGTAAGGGAAGGATGGGTTAAAGACAATTGCAAACCAGTCTTTTGGCACAATAATACCATTTTCGATGGCAAAGCCTTGAGGGGTCTGCATCCAGCTATTCGAAGATAAAATCCAGAACATGGAAATACATGTTCCGATCGCAACCATAAGTGTTGCAAAGAAATGGGCGCGAGGACCAACACGTCCCCAACCAAATAACATAATGCCTAAGAAACCTGCTTCTAAGAAGAAGGCACTCAAGACTTCATAGGTAAGTAAAGGACCAGTAATACTTCCGGCAACGCGTGAAAATTCACTCCAGTTCGTACCGAACTGGTAACTCATAACCACGCCCGAGACCACACCCATACCAAAGGCAACGGCAAAGATCTTAATCCAGTATTTAAATAGATCTTTATAAATCGGGTTTTGGGTTCTTAACCATTTCCACTCTAACACTGCTAAAAAGCATGCAAGACCGATGGAGGTGGCCGGAAAAATAATATGGAAGGATACTGTAAAAGCAAATTGTATTCGCGCTAATTCTAGAGCGGTTAGACCGAGGCTCATAAACTTTCCCCCTGTGAACTAGCTGATGATGATTGAATGAGTTAAATACTTATTTTCAGGCAACAAAGTATTTTGGCGATTAAACTTACTTCTGTGATAGATCTTCTTAGCAAGTAAAATGCCAACAGGGTTAAGCAATATAATTGCTTGATATTTCAAGAGAATAGACTGATTGATTGTTCTCAATCTGTTAGTAAAGTTTATGCTTGATGTTGCATTTGTAAAAATGCATGTTGCATTGAAACATTGATGAAATATCTGGCGATATGCAATAGATCGTCTCATGAAAACTACCTACCTTAAGAAGTTTCCCTAATCATGCACTTACTAATTTTGTATATGTAGATACAGAAATTTTTTATAAAACTATAACAGTCTGGAGCAGTCATGAGGTGTGCTATAGTTTTTTTTCAATTATCTGTAGCTATGTATCCATTCTTCAAAAGTCCAAAATAAATGAACAAGATTTACGAATGGCCAAAATCACTCTCCAAAATACAGCGAATGCGACTTTGGGTAATAAGCGCAGAAGAATAGTTTCTTCTCTTTTATTCCTTTGTTGTTTTGCGTGAGGTCTGGTTGTTACGTAGGTTATTAAAGACCTGATTTAAGTGTAGCTCTTCTAAAATAGCTTGGATGTTAAAAAATGTTTATTACTTCTCAACTCAATGTCCTGCATAAAATTATTAAAAATCAGCCTATTCCTGTATCTATATTGGCTCAGTTAGAGCAGACCTATGTTAATTTTGAAGCTACCTTATTAAGAGCGAAAGTACTCAGAGACTTTTCTAAATCTGAAACTGTATATTTAATCCAATCTCATATTGAGCCACAGCAAAGTAGTGTGGCTTATCTATTTTCACCATTTATTTTTGCCAACTTAAACAAGGCTGCTATTTATACAACGCCTGCGACAACGCCTGTGCTTTCTATTCTGAATAAATATTACCAAGCTGAGAAGAAAGTACTCTTTAAAGTAGATGACGTTTTAGAAAGTCTAAAAATTTATATAGATTTGGAACTTGCAGAGCTTAATGAAGTTGAGTTTATTTATTTAAGCCTAATCAAGGCACTGTGCCGAAGTGATCTCTCTACCGTTTTTTTAATTACGAGTTTAGACGTAGATGTCGAGCATTTAAAAGCACTGGAGCAATTTTTAAAGATCAAAATTTATTGGATTAAAACTACAAAAGATGATGACTTAAAAAACCTAAATGGCTTAGAAATGCGGAAATTATTATTCAAAAATAAAGATGAAACTTATGTAAAATTATGCGCGAGGTTTGCTCAAATGAACGCAGCGCTGGTTGGTTTATGCGACACCTTTACTGCTGGTCAAATGACACATTTAATTGATGATATGTTCTATTCAGAGCATATTTTCGAAAAATTATCTGTCTATTCAGAATATATACAAACACTTCTGCAAAGCCAGCAGAGCATTAGACAAAAAGAGCTATCCTAGGGCTTGGGAGATGAGCTTTTTATCTTTGTGTTTGGGTTCTTATATAAAGAATGAATACAGTTATAAAAAAATAATCGTTTTCATGTGAAATAAATATTTTATGGTAAAAGCAAAGCAATATTGGTTTTACTTACATGACAAATCTAAATTTTGAGCATCATCTCGGTTCACTAACGCATGCAGCACTTAGTCAGGCCTCAATTATTTCTCGCGTGTGGGGTGAAGGGCCTTCAGAACGTTATGATGAATTGGCAAAAAATTTCAGACCAACTTTTGCCCGTATTAAAGAAGGGGCTTTAATCCGTGAGCAACAGCATATTTTGCCGTATGAACAACTTCAGTGGCTCAAAGATGTTGGTTTTACGCGCTTAAGGCTTCCCAAAGCTCATGGTGGCTTTGATGCAACTATTCCTGAATTATTTGCATTACTCATTGAACTTGCAGAAGCTGACTCAAACTTACCGCAAGCTTTACGTGTGCACTTTGGTTTCACTGAAGATGTCTTGGTAAGTAAAGACAAAGCGTTTCAACAGCGTTGGCTTAGCCGAATTGCAAATGGGGAAACAGTCGGTAGTGCATGGTCTGAAGGCGGGAAAGAGTCAATTGATCAGTTCGAAACTCATTTGTATCGAGACAGTGAAGGAAAAATTCGCGTTAAAGGTAAAAAATATTACACCACAGGAAGTTTATATGCCGATTGGGTTGACGTTGGTGTAACAGATTTAAAGGGTGAATCTGGCTCGGTCGTTGTTCGCCGTGAAGATGAAGGCGTCGAAATTGTTGATGACTGGAATGGCTTTGGACAGCAGCTCACTGCAAGTGGTACAGCATATTTCCATGATGTATTGGTCGATGAAACTGAAATTTTACCTGATGATGATCGTTTTAAATATTCAGCGGCTTACTATCAACTGGTTCAACTGGCAATCATTACAGGTCTAGGACGTGCTGCAACCTATGATGTTTCTCAAGCTGTTGCTAAACGTACTCGAAACTATACGCATGCAAATGCTCAATTTGTAAAACAGGATCCACAAATTTTACAAGTAGTAGGCCAAATCCGTGGCGCAGCTTACAGTGCAGGGGCGATTGTTGAAAAAGTCGCGCAAAGCTTACAACGTGCTTACTTAGCTGCATTTCAAAATAATGAGCAGCTTGAAGAAGAGCAAAATGCACTTGCTGAGCTTGAAAGTGCACAATCTCAAACGGTGATTACCGATTTGATTTTAAATGCTTCTACGATTTTATTTGACGCTTTAGGTGCTTCCGCAACAGACAAAGATTTAGGCTTAGATCGATACTGGCGTAATGTACGAACTTTATCTTCACACAACCCGAGAGTATTTAAAAATCGAATTATCGGTGATTTTAGTGTAAACGGCACATTACCTCCGTATCAATGGCGAATAGGGAATGTTGCTAAATAATAAATTATAGTTTTAGATGTTAAGCTGCTATTTTAAGCGGCTTAATATTATTTTGGTTGTTTAAATTAAATTATAAAAATCTATTAGAATAAAATCATATTTTGTTTGGGGTTTATATTATAAAGAAAACCTAAAAATTGCTTTAGTATAAAAATTAAATAAAATGCTGGTTGATATTTTATGACTAAGAAAATTAGTTTTAATGCTTTTGAAATGAATTGTATTGCCCACCAATCTCCTGGATTATGGCGACATCCTCAAGATCGGTCTGTTGAATATAAAGATTTAGAATATTGGACAGATTTAGCACAAATTCTTGAGCGTGGTTTTTTTGACGGTATTTTTATTGCAGATGTGCTTGGTATTTATGACGTTTATCATCAAAGTGCTGAACATGCTTTAACAGGTGCAGTACAAGTTCCAGTCAATGATCCGCTACAGATTGTGCCTGCGATGGCAGCAGTCACAAAGCACTTGGGTTTTGGTGTCACGACCTCTATTTCTTTTGAACATCCTTATCCTTTTGCTAGACGTATTAGCACGCTAGACCATTTAACCAAAGGGCGAGTTGGATGGAATATCGTGACGTCTTATTTAGAAAGTGGTTCGAAAAACTTGGGCCTAAAAACTCAGGTTAATCATGACAATCGTTATGATATTGCTGATGAATACTTAGAAGTCCTTTACAAACTTTGGGAAGGTTCTTGGGAGGAAGGTTCGGTACTTCGTGACCGTGAAAGCGGTATCTTTGCTGACCATAAAAAAGTGCATCCAATTCAGCACGAGGGTAAATACTTTACTGTACCGGGCATCCATATTTGTGAGCCATCACCGCAGCGAACACCCGTACTTTATCAAGCAGGCGCATCTTCACGCGGACAGAAGTTTGCTAGTCAAAATGCCGAGTGTGTATTCATAGCAGCACCGTCTAAAATTGCCACTAAAAAAGTGGTACAAGGCATTCGCCAGAAATTGGCTCAAGAAGGCCGCGATCCGTACTCTGTTAAAATTTATGCGCTTTTGTCGATTGTCACTGATGAAACCGATGCAAAAGCACAGGCTAAGTTTAAAGAATATCAAAGCTATGGAAGTTACGATGGCGCTTTAACATTGCTATCTGGCTGGTCGGGTGTCGATTTTTCACAATATCAACCGACAGACAAAGTTGAATATATTCAAACCAACGCGATTCAATCTTTATTAGATTCTTATGTAAATGCGGATCCAGACCGTGTTTGGACCATTGAGGAAATTGCAAACTGGAACAGCTTAGGTGGTAATGGGCCTGTGTTAGTGGGTTCGGCAGAAACCGTTTCGGATACTTTACAGCAATGGGTTGAAGATACCGATATTGATGGCTTTAACCTTGCCTATATTTTGGCGCATCAAACCTTTGCCGATGTGGTCGAATTTATTGTGCCAGAGTTGCAAAAACGTGGGGTATATCAAACCTCATATGCACAAGGAACATTAAGAGAAAAATTATTTGGTGCCGGGCCATATTTGCCTGAAAATCACCGCGGTGCAAAATATCGTAATCTAAAGGAATTAAAACTTGCTGAGGCGAGTTAATATTTTAGGAAGCCTTTAAATAAAAAGCTGGTTAAATATCAGCTTTTATTTTGTCTTTTTATATCGATTTTACTGCTGAGTTAATAATGAAAAGATAATTATATAATTTAGATTAAAACATCAGATTAATTTGTTTTTGTATTATGTGAATAATCATTATTTTGTTCCTGTTATTAAAATTCAGGAATTATTAAGTGAGCACACAAGAACTCGATCATAACCATCGTTATGAAATTAAATCTCCCGATGATGTTTCACAATTAATTTCAAAATTTGCAGGGAAGGGTAAATCGAATAAAGTTATTTGGTTGGCACTAATTGGGGTGTTTATTGATGCCTATGATTTAACAACGCTGTCCTTTGGTATTGAGCAAGTCATCTCAGAGTTTTCTTTAAGTCCCGTTATGACTGGTGTGGTGGCTTCAGCAATTGTCTGTGGAACCATTGTTGGTAACCTGATTGGTGGTTGGCTGACAGATAAAATTGGCCGCTATCGAGTGTTTATGGCGGACATGGTGCTCTTTGTCATTGCTGCAATTGTCGCAGGCTTTGCACCGAATGTCTGGGTTTTGATTTTAGCCAGATTTATTATGGGGATTAGTGTCGGTATTGATCTGCCTGTTGCAATGTCATACTTATCTGAGTTTTCCAAATTTAACGGTAGTAGCAACAAAGCAGCTCGGTTAGCAGCATGGTGCCCAATGTGGTATGCCGCTTCTTCAGTATGTTTTGGTCTAGTTCTGGCGCTTTATTTTCTTTTACCCCCTGAGCATAGCAACTGGTTATGGCGAGCTTCCTTAATATTTGGAGCCGTACCAGCGTTACTCATTATTTTTATTCGCGGTAAATATTTAACTGAATCACCAATCTGGCTTGCAAACCAAGGCGATTTAAAAGGGGCAGCTAAAGTTCTACAAGAGTCTTATGCAATTAATGCAGTCGCCACAGTCGAAAAAGTAGAAAGAACGGCTGAAAAGAAAAAGCGTGAGGGTTTTGCGGTTTTATTTAATAAAACTTATTTGCCAAGAACGATTGTGGCAATTGTAATTCATATTTCGGTGGCGTTTCAGTACACCACCATTGCTTTCTTTTTACCTTCGATTTTGACACGGTTCTTTCATACAGATGTTTTGACGACCATTACTACAACGCTCGGACTCAATTTATTGTTTGCATTTACGGGTGGACTATTAGGTGTGTTCGTCGCCAGCAGATTTAAATCTCGTCATGTGTTGCTTACAGGCTTTTTACTTCAGTTTATTGCTCTCATTGCATTGGCATTGATTGGCGAGCCCGGTAACAGCTTTTTACTCTACACCGCTATTGGCATGCTCGGTTTATGGCTTTTTGCCGAAGGCTTTGGGCCAGGGGCACAAATGATGGTCTATCCAACAATGGCTTATCCAGCTTCAATTCGTGGCGTTGGTGTTGGCTTTAACCGTGCGGTAACTGGTGTTGCTCAGGCAATTGCTTTGTTTGTGTTGCCAATTTGGATGGCGGGATATAAAACCGATGTTTACCTGATTATTTCTATCTTTGCATTTATTCCTTTAATTGTGATTGGGCTACTGATTAAGTTTGAGCCTACCGCCCAAGATGTCGATGTGATTGATGAAGATAAAACAGAACTTCCTCTCAATAATTCACCAGTAATCGACTAGCGTAAAATTAGATATCTAAATGAAAACAAAGGCCAACATTTGTTGGCCTTTGTTTTTGGAGTTAGAAGTAATAAGCAAAAATCACAAACGCTTTTTTATTCCATTTATCATTGCTTCCACCAGCTGCAAGGCCTTCACTGTCACCTAGATATGGATCATGTTTACCCATCAGTAACTCGGCTTGTACCGTCAATTTTTGATAATTAAACGCAATACCTGGAATAAAACGGGTTGAATCTTTAAATCCATCTTGCTCTTTTCTATAAGAACTATAGTTTAGGTAAGGACGAATAGAGGTAATAGGGCCAAACTGCTGAGGAAATAAATAGCTGAGTTCGGCTGAGTAAATCTGACCTTTGGTTGCAGAGTTAAATGAATAATCGAAACCACCCAAAGTCAGGTGATCTTTATATTGGGTGTCGGCATTATCAATGTCTTGATAACCAGCCAAAAGCTGTAAATTCCATTGGTTATAATTGGTATTGCTAAAAACTGAATAGACTTGGCGATCGCCATCTTGCCCTGAACGCTTATTTTCAATGGTGGAGTACCATGCGGAGGCGCCAAGTTGAGTAGAGAAATTTTCTTGGCCTAAGACATTTTTAAAGGTATGAGCACCGCGAACTACAATCGAGTTCTTTTCTTTAGTATTGGTGCCTTGTGGTACAGAGTCATCCGCATTGACAGGGTTGATACTAAATCGACTCGAGTCTTTGCTTTTACCTCTATAGGTGCCACCATCGGTAGGATAAAAAGCGAGTTGTGCTTCATTGATTCCATCATT
The DNA here is from genome assembly GCF_025514755.1 of Acinetobacter sp. WU_MDCI_Abxc222. Classification (NCBI taxonomy): domain Bacteria; kingdom Pseudomonadati; phylum Pseudomonadota; class Gammaproteobacteria; order Moraxellales; family Moraxellaceae; genus Acinetobacter; species Acinetobacter sp. WU_MDCI_Abxc222. Next base: position 405,354 of record NZ_JAHPVG010000001.1, on the reverse strand, counting down.
GAAATCATATTTCACCCCAAGGTTGTGTACATCTTCCCAACCAGCACTATTGGCAATGCCTAAATAATAAGTATTTCCCCAAAAGCGCCCCAAGCCAAAAGGAACGGGGTTTAAGCCAGCAATAATTTTACTATTGTCATTAATTTTATAACCCATCCATGCATCGGTAAGCCAATTGGCATCGCCTAAACGCCCATAATATTCATAAACCCGATAATCTAAACGACCAATCCATTTCGGAGAGTTATAGTCCAGCCATAATACGGCGTCATTAAAGGAAAACTTACTGGTAGTGGGTTCAGAGTCAAAATCATAAACATATTTAGCCCGAACAGTACCACTTACTTTAAGTTCACCTTCTTCAGCATTGCCAAAGGTAAGTGCTGCATGACTTGAAAGGCTGAATGTAATCAAAGACGTTGTAATTAATGTTTTTTTCAAAATTTGAGAATGTTTAAACAAAAGAATTTTTCTCCTCTTAAAAATAAAAATTAAATTTGCGTCATGTATAAACCAGAAAAAGATTTGCCCAAATCTCAATATTTGCAGAGGTTTTAAGATAAAAAGATAATAAAATCTGAACTTTATATAAAAGAATGAAAATTAATTAGATGCAAAACTCTGGATGCAATAAGCAAAAATAAAAATGATCAAATATGAGAGGATAAAATACTTAGAGGCCGTCTGTCAGGCTTGCCTAATCATATGATTTGTGAATATGGTTTTTAATTATTGATATATAAGTATTTTAATTTTTATTTTAATCTGTAAGTTTACTTGGAATTTGCTTTTTACCAAAAGATAAAAACTTATAAGGAAAAGTTATTTATAAAAATTAGATAAGCAACTCATATTTTTTTATTTTTCATTATAAAGCCAGCTGCATACCATGAGCTTATATTATTGAAAGATCATGAAATTATGAGCACAAAGACCAAACCGTTGATTATCACGGCAATTGTGGTTGTAGCAATTGTTGCATTTATCGTATGGCAAAATAAGAAAGATAATAATACTGGTGCTTCAGTTCGTGACAACAAACCTGTCGTGATTGCTTATCAAACCGGAGTTGACCCAAGCAAAGTTGCACAGGCGAATGGAGATTATGAAAAACATAGTCAACGTACCATTCAATGGAAAAAATTTGATGCGGGTTCAGATGTTGTAAATGCACTTGCTTCAGGTGATGTGGTACTTGGCAATATTGGATCAAGTCCACTTGCTGCTGCCGCAAGCCGTGATTTACCGATAGAAGTATTCTTAATTACTTCAAAACTTGGTGGATCTGAAGCATTAGTAGTAAGTAATAAATCAGGCATAAAAAGCCCTCAAGATTTAATTGGCAAAACCATTGCTGTACCGTTTGTTTCAACAACCCATTACAGCCTTTTGTCTGCACTTAAACATTGGAACATTCCAGAAGACAAAGTAAAAATTATTAACTTGCGTCCACCTGAAATTTCAGCTGCATGGGAACGTGGTGATATTGATGCTGCCTATGTTTGGGAACCTGCTTTAAGTAAAGCCAAAGCATCTGGTACGATTTTAACTGACTCGAAACAAGTCGGTGAATGGGGGGCTCCAACTTATGACTTATGGGTTGTACGTAAAGACTTTGCAGAGAAAAATCCTGACTTTCTAAAAGCTTTTGTCCAAACCACACTTGAGCAACTCGAAAAATATAACCAAGATCCAGCCGCTTACGTTAAAGATGCCGATAACGTGCAAAAAATTGCGCAGCTCACAGGTTCTGATCCAAAAGATATCCCGCTTTTATTAAGTGGAAATATTTACCTTGACCACGCTCAGCAAAAACAAACGTTAGATGGCGAATTCGCACAAAATATTTTTGATACAGCGAAATTCTTAAAAGGTCAGGGCAAGGTCGATCAATTGAAAGCCGATTATAAAGGCAATGTGAATTCTTCATTTTTGCAGCCTTAAGGAGTTGTCATGAGTGTATTAGAAGCCAAACATATTCATCTGACTTTTCCTAAACAGCAAAAGCCAGTTTTACAAGACATTAACCTAACCATTGAAGAAGGTACTTTAACCGTGATTTTGGGCGAGTCAGGTTGTGGCAAAACGACTTTGCTTAATATCTTGGCAGGCTTTCAAAAGCCGAGTTCAGGTGATGTGCTTGTAAATCATGAAGTGGTAACTGGACCAGATGTAACTCGCGCTGTTGTATTTCAGGATCACGCCTTACTTCCTTGGTTGAATGTTGCAGATAATGTTGGCTTCGCTTTGCAGTTAAAAGGGTTAAAACGTGCAGAGATCGAGAAACAAGTGAGTGCAATTTTAAAAATTGTAGGTTTAAGTCACGTTGAAAAAGCCAATATCTGGGAACTTTCCGGCGGTATGAAACAACGTGTTGGTATTGCCAGAGCTTTGATTAGTCATGCGCCGTTTATTTTATTAGATGAACCTTTTGCCGCATTAGATGCTTTTACGCGTGAAAACATGCAGCAGTTAGTGCTCGATTTATGGATTCAACAAAATAAAAGCTTCTTTTTGATTACTCATGACATTGAAGAAGCATTATTGCTCAGCAATCAGTTAGTACTGATGACAGCGCATCCGGGCAAAATTGTAGAAACTCTACATCTCGATTTTGCTAAACGATATCGTCAGGGCGAGTCTATTCGTTCGATTAAGTCGGACCCTCAATTTATTCAGCTCAGAGAACAGCTGTTTGAAAGTTTAAGGGCACAAAAACAAAACGGTAAGGAGGCGTTACCTACATGAATACTAAAGATAACGTCTATGAATATGACAAGGCAGAGCTAAAAATTAAGCCAGATGTACAAACAGAAAGTGCTTCTTTTCTATCGTCATTCTTTGAGAAGCATCGCACTTTGGCAGTTAGCATAATTAGTGTGGGAAGTGTGGTTGCACTCTGGTTCCTCATTACTGCTTTGCATGTCGTACCTGAACTGTTTTTACCTAGCCCACAGGCAGTCTGGCAAAAATTTATATCGGTCAGCCAAGAAGGCTTTATGAAGGCGACTTTGTGGCAACACTTGGCCGCTAGTATCTCGCGTGTGTTTTTAGCTTTGATTGCTGCCGTGGTGATTGGCGTTCCGCTAGGCTTATGGATGGGTCTGAACAAATGGGTTCGTGCTGTTCTAGATCCTTTAGTTGAATTATTACGTCCAATTCCGCCGTTAGCTTATTTACCCTTACTCGTAATTTGGTTCGGTATTGGCGAAACCACAAAAGTACTTTTGATTTTCTTCTCGATTTTGGCGCCTGTCATTATTAGTAGTGCGCATGGCGTGTTAAGTCATCAGTTGAATCGTGAACGTGCTGCATTGTCGCTAGGGGCAAGTCAGTCACAAGTCTTTTGGCATGTCATTTTGCCAACAGCTTTACCTCATATTATTACCGGTATTCGTATTGGTCTTGGGGTTGGTTGGTCAACATTGGTTGCAGCAGAGTTGGTTGCAGCGGACCGCGGTATTGGTTTTATGGTGCAATCGGCAGCGCAGTTCTTAATTACCGATACGGTGATTCTGGGCATTATTGTGATTGCGATTGTCGCAGTTAGTTTTGAGCTGTTTTTACGTTGGTTACAAAAACAGTTTTCTCCTTGGTATGGTCAGCAGTTGTAGTAAAGAAGATGAATACAGTAGTAGCAAACTTAAATATTGAAGTGATCAAGCCTACCATTGGCGCAATTATTCACGATATTGATTTGAATGCGTTAAATGAACAGACAACGCAACAAATCCAGCAGGCTTTGCTTGATCATCAGGTCATTTTTTTTCGAAAGCAACAATTAGCACCGCAAGCACAAGCAGACTTGGCACGTAGTTTTGGCACCTTACATGTGCACCCGATTTATCCGTCAATTGAAGATGTGCCGGAAGTCATGGTGCTTGATAGTTGGAAACAAGACTTACGTGATAATGAACTTTGGCACACAGACGTGACTTTTAGTAAAACTCCACCATTGGGCTGTGTATTGCAAGCCATTAAAATTCCACCTGTAGGTGGCGATACATTATGGTCGAGTAACACAGCAGCTTTTAAAGGGCTGACGCTTGAGTTACAGCAAAAACTACGTGGCTTAACTGCAACCCACGATATTCGTAAGTCTTTTCCACTTGAACGTTTTGCCCATAACGAAGAAGAGCGTGAAAAGCTGTTGCAAACCTTTAAGCGTAATCCTCCAGTGGTTCATCCAGTGGTGCGTACCCATCCGGTCACAGGCGAGCCTTTGTTGTTTGTAAGCGAGGGCTTTACCACACAAATTAATGAGTTACCTGAACAAGAAAGTGAGCAGTTGCTTAATTTCTTGTTTGAGCATGCGACCCAAGAGCAGTTTCATTTACGCTGGAAATGGCAAGACGGTGACGTCGCGATTTGGGATAACCGTTGCACACAACATAAAGCATTATTTGATTATGGCGATGCCCATCGCATCATGCACCGTGCAACTATTAATGGCGATGTGCCATTTTATAAAGAAGAACAACAGCCAGAGTTAGCAGAGGCTTAATTCCTTTAATTATTCTTTGTTTCAATTCCAACGTAGCATTTTGAGTTGGAATTGAAACAGTAAGTTATCTCTATCGTGTTCCAAAACCCGACAATATACCTGTGTAGTTCTTTAGAGGAGGTGAGGCCCAATCACCGACTTTGCTGGTTTTTAAATTTAATTGAACTAGCATTTCAGCTTGTTTAACGGCTGCAGCAACGCCGTCAATAACGATTACGCCTAACTCGTTTTGTAGCTTTAGACACAAATCACTCATACCTGCACATCCTAAAACAATCGCATCGCTTTTATCTTCAGCGAGTGCTTTTTTGCATTCATCTCGTATGGTTCGATAAGCATCTGAGTCAGGAAGCTCCAATTCTTCAACGGCAATGTCACAAGCTCGAACATTTTTGCAAAATGGCGTAGCCCCATAGCGATGAGCCAGATGCCAGCTCATATTCACTGTGCGTTGTAAGGTTGTCACCACACTAAAACCGGTACTGACATAACTTGCAGTTCGCATAGCTGCTTCTGCAATCCCAATCACAGGCGCTGGAGTCATTTCACGGGCAGCATAAAGTGCAGGGTCACCAAAACAGGCAATGATATAGGCATCTACATTTTGCTGTTCACCTTGGCGAATTTCCTCCAGCACACCTACAGCACTTAATACTTCATCATAATAACTTTCAATTGTTGCAGGGCCCATTTGAGGACTCATAGCAATAATTTGAGTATCAGAATTTGCAACTATCTTTGCTGATGCAGCAATTTTGTCAGTCATGCTTTGAGTAGTATTGGGATTAATAATTTTAATTTTCATTGTACTTTTACCTTAGTCATTGCCGATTTAGCATGGGCTAGTGGTTGGTTAAGAAATCGGTAAATGACAAAACCGAATCCCATCCCAATAAACCATGTGAAATTAGCAAGCCCCGACAGTTGTGGTAAAAGTACGCAGAGAATAGGAATTAATGAAGCAGGAATTAAGGCATAAAAGGCAGAGTGGTTATAACCATTTTTATACCAATACAAGCCTTGAGCATCTAAAGTATATAGATCATCCACTTCGATTTTTTGTTTCTTAACGAGGTAAAAATCGGCGAGCAATACACCGAAAAGTGGACCGATAAATGCACCTAAAATATCAATGGTGTAATGGATCACTTGAGGGTTATTAAATAAATTCCATGGGGTAATGAAAATTGAACCTACTGCTGCAATCATTCCACCCATACGCCAACTAATTTTGCTCGGTGAAACATTAGAAAAATCAAAGGCAGGTGAAACAAAGTTAGCGACAATATTAATTCCAATAGTGGCAATCATTAAGGTCAAGCTGCCTAAAATCACCACAAATGTATTATCAAGTTTTCCAACCATCTCGACAGGGTCTGTAATGAGCTTGCCGTACACTGGAAGTGTTGCTGCAATACAAACTACAGTAAGTAAAGAAAAGCCTAAGAAGTTAATCGGTAAGCCAAGAAAGTTTCCCATTTTAATGGCGTTGAAGCTTTTGCCATAACGAGAAAAGTCACCAAAATTCAGCATAGGCCCTGAAAAATATGAGACAACAAGCGCAATAGCACCAATCATGACCGGTACAACCGCAAAACCGTCGTATTGAACACCACTTAGGTTTAAATCAATATTCTGCCATCCAGCTTTCCATATGAGCCAGACTGCCATCGCAAACATCACAACGTAGACAGCCGGACCTGCCCAATCAATAAACTTACGAATGCTGTCCATTCCAGACCAAAAAACAATCGCTTGCAGCAGCCAAAGCAGCATGAAGCCAACCCATCCTAAATAGGAAAGCCCGAGAAAGCCGTAATTTGAAACATTGGCATAGGCTGACCATTCTGGAAAAAATTTTAAAATAACCAATAAGAAAGCACTTGAGGCCAAATAGGTCTGAATGCCATACCATGCAACAGCAATAAGACCACGAATAACGGCAGGTATGTTTGCACCAAGCACACCAAAGGTTGCACGGCAAATAACCGGATAGGGCGTGCCAGTTTGTTGGCTAGACTTGGCAATCAGATTTGTAAAAAACTGAACTATTGCAATGCCGATGAGTAAAGAGAGAAGTACCTGCCAGCTGTTTAGCCCAAGAGCAAAGAGACTTCCGGCCATCACATAGCCACCAACACTATGAACATCAGACATCCAAAAGGCAAAAATATTATAAGCGCCCCAAGTTTGCTTTTTTAAAGGAGCTAGGTCTTGATTTGTTAGCTTTGCATCATAAGAAGGTTTAATTATTGCTTCGGTATTATTCATCTTGAACACTCACTTCCCTATGTTGGGCGGGCACGTTCTTCAGCAGCTTGAAACTCTGGCTAAAAGAAAGAAGTTAAAATTGTGCACAATATGTTATTTTGATTGTGCACAATTCTATTGAGCAAAAGTTGTGCCAAATTCGGGGGTAGCATTGATGAGATTGTTTAAACTGGTACGGAATTTGGATATAAAGAGACAGCTTTATAAAATGAGAAGAGATTAATTTTTATAAAAAGTACATAAACTTAGTTATATAAGCTGATATTTTAAGGTTTATTTTTGAATTGTTCAGTAGCACATAGATGCTGTGGAAATGAGAGTAATATTCCCAAAGGGTTAAGTTAAACTTACACTACAGTTATTAGATAAATTTTTAAAAAGAGGAGGCGTTAATAAAAATGGAGAAATCAATGCCATCGAATGCACTAAAAAAAGCCGTAGAAATGAGCAATGATGAAATTGATGACCATATATATAACGCTATTGTTGATGCCATTTTAAATAGGCAACTTACACCTGGGGCGCGTTTGGTTGAAGCACCCCTATGTGAGGCATTCGGTGTAACGAGGGGAGTGTTAAGACGTGTTTTCGTAAAACTTGCCCATGATAAGGTCATCGAAATTCAGCCCAATCGTGGGGCACTCATAGCAAAACATAGTGCTCATGAAACAAAAGAAGTCTTTGAAGCACGCAGCATGCTTGAAATTGTCACTGTAAAAAAGTTAGCTCAAAAGTCTCATCACTTAGATTTTAGTGAGCTTCGAGCCTTAGTCGATCAAGAGTCGCAAGAGCGATTAGCTGGTAATTGGGCTGAGTGGATTAAGCTATCAGGACAATTTCATTTGAAATTGATTGAAGCAAATCAGAATACGATCATGACTAATTATTTGCAGACACTTATTGCGAGAACTTCGTTATTAATTGGTTTATATGAAATTCCAAAACATAATAATTGTTCTGCAGATGAACACCGTGCAATTTTAGATGCAATAGAGCAGGGTGATGAAAAACGAGCAACTCAATTGATGGAAGAGCATTTAGAACACTACGCGACGACATTTATTCAAGAAGACAGCACAGCGTCAGCAGAACAAAATTTATTAAATTTATTTAAAAATAAGAAGATCGAAACCATTCAAACTAACTGAAAACCATGGGCCAATTCCGATAGAAAAGGCCCAGACCACTTATTTTATAGGAACGATTTGACGTGTTAAAAAATCAATAAATAATTTTACTTTCTTTGATAAAATCTTACGGTTTGGCCATGTGACATATAAGTGAAGCGGTTGACTGGTGTAGTCTTCCAAACATTTCTGTAATTTACCTTCTTTGTAGTAAGGCTCTGCAATAAACTCCGGAAGAAAGACAATACCATGATCTTTTAGACACATATCTAATAATAATTCACCATTATTGCAGGTCATTACAGGGAAGCAATTGAAAGACACTTCCTTCTGATCTTTTTGGAAAATCAATTTTTTATGTCGACTATCTTGATAGTAAATTAGAAACTTGTGTTCTTTAAGTTCTTCTAATGAATTTGGTAATCCATGCTGATTAAAATACTCAGGGGTTGCATATAAATATCGTTGATATGTATTTAATATTTTACTATTTGCCAAATTTGGAGGAGAGCCATCTACACGGATTGTTAAATCAAATTTATTATTATTCATATCTAACAGCTGATCAGTCATGAATAAATCAATTTTTATACTGGGATATTTCTCAATAAAGTCTGAAATGATATGTTGAAGAAAAATGTTACTAAAAGACATTGGCGTATTGAGCTTGAGTTCGCCTTCTGGGTACTGCTGATTGTAGCTAATTTCATAGGCAGCCCATTCGAACTCACTTAAAATGACTTTGCTATGTTGATAAAACTTTTCCCCACAAGAGGTGAGGTTCATCTGTCTTGTAGTTCGGGTTAACAATGTGGTTTTGAGGTCATTTTCGAGGTAGCAAACACGTTTTGCAACCAAGTCACGAGAGATATCAAGTGCTCTAGCTGCGCTACTAAAATTCCCGTGTTCTACGACACTTACAAAAGTGGAAATACAGTCTAATCGATCCATGGATAAGCGAATGGTAAAAAATATATATCAATGATTAAACTATAAAAATTAAAAAGCAATCATTGTTTTGATTGTATTCGTACACAATACAGATTCGAGCTGATTTACTGTCTATGCTTTTACATTTTTATCTGTTTTCATAATAACCAGTAAGCAATTTTAATGCATTACTCATAAGGAATAATGGAGTTTACCCATGAATAAATCACTTTTAGAACAACTATCACCAACCAATTGTCAGGTTATTTTTATTGATCATCAGCCACAAATGGCTTTTGGGGTACAATCAATAGATCGCCAAGTATTAAAGAATAATACTGTAGGATTAGCAAAAGCAGCTAAAACATTCAATATTCCTGTCACCATTACGACGGTTGAGACTGAAAGCTTCTCTGGTCATACCTATCCAGAACTTTTAGACGTATTTCCAGATGCTCCATTACTAGAACGTACTTCAATGAATTCATGGGATGACCAAAAAGTACGTGATTCGCTTGCAAAAAATAATCGTAAAAAAGTGATTGTTTCAGGTTTGTGGACTGAAGTGTGCAATAACACCTTTGCTTTTGGTGCGATGCTTGAAGGGGATTATGAAATTTATATGGTTGCAGATGCTTCAGGTGGTACATCGAAAGAGGCACATGACTATGCCATGCAACGTATGATTCAAGCGGGTGTTGTTCCAGTAACTTGGCAACAAGTATTACTTGAATGGCAGCGTGATTGGGCACACCGTGATACGTATGATGCAGTTATGGCGATTGTACGCGAACACTCTGGTGCTTATGGTATGGGCGTTGATTATGCTTATACGATGGTACATAAGGCCCCTGAACGTACAACATCAAAACACGAAGTACTTGCACCAGTTCCTGCAAAATAAAACAGTACTGATTTAGGTAAAGGCATGTCTAGTATTCAATATTTAAGTAATATTAATACAGATATGCCTTTATTTTTAGAACGATAATTCACAAGAATGGAGTTCAGAATGACCGAAATAAATCTCATACTCAAAAACGGTAAAATCACAACTTTAGATCCAAAAAATCCAGAAGTACAAGCAATTGCCATAGCAGACGGTAAAGTCGTATGCACGGGCACGAATGATGATGTCATGAAACTCGCAACACCAACAAGCAAAGTCGTAGACTTAAATGGCCGTCGCGTTATACCGGGTCTAAATGACAGTCATCTGCATATTATTCGTGGTGGCCTAAATTACAATATGGAACTGCGCTGGGAAGGTGTGCCATCCGTTGCGGATGCACTACGCTTACTTAAAGAGCAAGCAGATAATACGCCAGCTCCACAATGGGTCCGTGTAGTCGGTGGTTGGACTGAGTTCCAGTTTGCCGAAAAGCGGTTACCGACTTTAGAAGAAATTAATAAAGCTGCACCAAATACTCCCGTATTTGTTTTACATTTATACGCCAGTGCCTTGTTGAACCGAGCTGCGCTTGATGTATTGGGCTTTAACAAAGACACTCCAGATCCACCCGGAGGCAAAATTGTACGAAATGAAAAAGGTGAGCCAACAGGTCTTTTGCTCGCTACGCCATCGGCTATGATTTTGTATTCGACCTTAGGGAAAGCACCGAAATTGCCAGTTGAAGATCAAGTCAATTCAACTCGACATTTCATGCGTGAATTGAATCGGTTGGGTATTACTTCAGCAATTGATGCGGGCGGTGGCGGTCAAAACTATCCTGAAGATTATGATGTGATTAAGCAATTGCACGATCAAAATCAAATGACGGTGCGAATCGCTTACAACCTATTTGCTCAAAAGGCAGGCCAAGAGCTTGATGACTATCGCCGTTGGACTGAAATGACATTTCCGGGTGATGGTGATGAGCTGTTTAGAATGAATGGAGCAGGTGAGAACCTGACTTGGTCAGCGGGTGACTTTGAAGATTTCTATGAACCACGTCCAGATTTACCAGAAAAAATGGAAGGTGAACTAGAAGCTATTGTAGAGCACTTGGCTGAAAAGAAATGGCCATTCCGTATTCATGCAACCTATGATGAAAGTATTAATCGTTTGCTCAATGTATTTGAGAAAGTAAATTCAAAACAGCCTTTTGCAACTCGATTTATTATTGACCATGCCGAAACTGTATCTGAGCGTAATATTGAACGTATAGGTGCGTTGGGTGGTGGTATCGCCATTCAACACCGTATGGCCTACCAAGGTGAGATTTTCGTAAAACGCTATGGTGCCGAGGCTGCTCAGGCAACGCCACCAGTTAAGAAAATGTTAGAACTTGGTGCTCCTGTTGGTGCGGGGACAGATGCGACTCGTGTTGCCTCTTACAATCCTTGGGTGTGTTTGTATTGGCTAAGTACTGGTAAAACAGTCGGTGGTTTACCACTCTATGATGAAAAAAATCTATTAGACCGTCAGACAGCACTCAAACTCTGGACTAAAGGTTCGGCTTGGTTCTCTGGTGAAAAAGATGTTAAAGGCTCATTAACAGCAGGAGAACTTGCTGATCTTGTGGTATTGTCCGATGACTACTTTAAAGTAGAAGCTGAAGATATCCAGTGGATTGAGTCTGTACTTACTGTCTTAGGTGGCAAAGTGGTCTATGCCGGGGCAGAGTTTAAGCACGACGATCCGCCGTTACCACCAGCTTCACCAACATGGTCACCAGTAAAGCGCTTCGGTGGTCAGTGGCGTTTATCTGAAAACCGTAATGCTCCTTCTAATCAATCATTACAGTCACAAAGTGCTTTGTGTGCATGTGCTAGCAGTTGTGGTATGCATGGGCATAGCCATGCTTGGATGCTTGATGTTCCTGTAAATGATAAGGACAAAAAATCTTTCTGGGGCGCACTTGGGTGCTCGTGTTTTGCATTTTAAATAAAACAGTATGGAAACCTGCTTCATTAAATGGCTTAATTCTCTAAGGTATGTACGATGAAAATGTACTTGTTATCTTTGGCTGTAGGGTTGCTTGTTGGTGTCTTATATTATGTTCTAAATGTTAAGTCACCAGCTCCACCTCTTGTTGCATTAGTCGGTTTATTGGGCATGGTGATAGGAGAGCAACTTCTTCCTTTCATTAAGTCTTATTTTTAACCTGTTTAATTCAAAAAAGCTAAATGGTGTTATGCCATTTAGCTTTTTATATTAATAAGTATCTTTAATTACTTTATACGATGACCTTGCTCATCAATGATCACTTCGCCATCTTCTTTTGCGAAATAGCCTAAGTTTTCTACATCTAAAATATCAAGGACAATTTCAGAAGGGCGGCAAAGTCGTGTTCCTTTTGGTGTAACCACGAAAGGACGATTAATTAAAATTGGATACTCCACCATAAAATCAATTAACTGTTCATCAGTCCAGTGACCTTGTTCCAACTCTAAATCTTTGTATGGATCAACATTTTTACGAATTGCTTCACGTACAGTTAAGTTTGAATCCTGAATGAGTTGTACCAGTTCAGCTTTCGTTGGAGGCGTTTGTAAATATTCAATAACGATAGGTTCAAGGCCTGCATGATGAATAAGCGCTAATGTATTACGTGAGGTTCCGCAAGCAGGGTTATGGTAAATCTTCACAGGATTTGTCATGACGAATTCACAATAAGTTGAGATATTGCATTTATATATGGATATGCGTATATTTGCAATAACAGATATTAAATGAGGAGCTGACATGGTCAACCAAGTTGATTTTTTTAAGTGTCTATCCGATTCAACACGACTAAACATTCTAAAACTTGTGTTAAATCAACAAAAAATTTGTGTTTGTGATTTGACCGAACAGCTTGATTTAAGCCAGCCGAAAATTTCAAGACATTTAGCATTGCTACGCACACATGGCATCTTACTTGATGCACGACAGGGACAATGGGTTTATTACAGTTTGAATCCCAATTTACCTGAGTGGGCTGTCGACGTTTTAAAAATTATAGGCGTGCAAGATGAAGATTCGATGAAACACCAATCTTCACAGTTTTCTTCTATTTCTACCTATTGTGAGTGAGGCCATGAAATTTTTATTTTTATGCACTGGAAACAGTTGCCGTAGCATTTTGTCAGAAGTTTTATTTAACAGCCGTGCACCAGAAGGTTGGAAAGCTTATAGCGCTGGTAGTAAACCATCAGGACAAGTACATCCATTAACGATTGAAACACTTGAAAATTTAGGCCTTTCCACAGATGGATTATGGAGTAAAACTATTGATGACTGTGAACAATATCAACCGGATGTTGTTATTACAGTCTGTGACTCCGCTGCACAAGAAGCATGCCCATTATATTTAGGTGGTGCGATCAAAGCACACTGGGGTTTAAGTGACCCATCTCACTTAGATTTGCCGAAAGAAGAAAAGCTTAAAGCATTCCAAGAGACCGTAGCTCATATTAATCGTCGTTTAGATGCATTGTTTGCACTTGATGTTGCGAATCTAAACCGTTCACATTTAATTGCTGAGATTAATGAAATCTCTCATATTGAGTAAGAGAGCAGACATGACTAAGCAAAAGCTTTCCTTTTTAGACCGAAATCTGACGCTATGGATTTTTATAGCCATGGCCTTAGGCTTGGCTATTGGAGTTTTCTTTCCTCAGGCCTCGGTTTCTTTGAACCAGATGAGTGTGGATAACGTTAATATCCCAATCGCAATCGGCTTAATTTTGATGATGTATCCACCTTTAGCAAAGGTTGACTACGCTACGTTACCAGAAGTATTTAAAGATAAGAAAACTTTAACTTTGTCATTGGTTCAAAATTGGTTGATAGCTCCAGTTTTAATGTTCGCACTTGCGATTGTTTTTCTGCATAGTTATCCAGAGTATATGACTGGTCTTATTTTAATTGGTTTGGCACGTTGTATTGCAATGGTTTTAGTTTGGAATGGTCTTGCTTGTGGTGATAACCAATATGTTGCAGCGTTGGTTGCATTTAACAGTATTTTCCAAATCTTATTTTTCAGTACCTATGCATGGTTATTCTTAACCTTTTTGCCGCCTTATTTTGGTGTGGCAGGGCAAGTCATTGATGTGAATTTCTGGACTATTACACATGCGGTTTTGGTGTACTTGGGTATTCCATTTTTGATGGGGTTCTTGACGCGTTTGATTTTAGTCAAGTCGAAAGGTTTGGAATGGTATCAAACTAAATTTTTACCAAAAATTAGTCCGATTAGTTTAATTGCTTTACTTTTTACCATCGTGGCGATGTTTAGCCTAAAAGGTGGTGATGTAGTGAGCTTACCTTTAGATGTATTACGTATTGCAATCCCACTGACGATTTACTTTGTGGTGATGTTCTTCATTAGCTTCTTTATGAGTAAACGTATGGGGAATAACTATCCACGTACCACTGCTATTTCGTTTACTGCGGCTGGTAACAATTTTGAGTTAGCTTTAGCGGTTGCCATTGCAACATTTGGTTTGGCATCACCTGTGGCATTTACCACAGTGATTGGACCATTGGTTGAAGTTCCCGTTTTAATTTCACTCGTTACCGTTTCTCTTTGGTTAAAGAAAAAGTATTTCTCAGATGAACAGTCTTAATAATGATTTATCAAATGTAGCATTAGATCTTCTTGATAAGCCTACATTTGAGCAAGTGCAAGCACAGCAGCTTGAGCATCCACCTCGCATTTTATTGCTATATGGTTCTAATCGTGAACGTTCTTATAGTCGTTTTGCTGTGCTGACTGCTGGTCGAATCCTTGAATACCTAGGTGCTGAAGTCAAAATCTTTCATCCTAAAGGTTTACCTTTACCTGAGGATGCAGGAACTGATCATCCGAAAGTTCAAGAATTACATGCGCTTTTGGCTTGGGCAGAAGGTATGGTCTGGTGCTCACCTGAACGTCATGGTGCAATGAGTTCAATTTTAAAAGCCCAGATTGACTGGATTCCTTTGGCAGCCGGAGCAATCCGTGCAACTCAAGGTAAAACCTTAGCAGTCATGCAAGTTAGTGGTGGTTCGCAGTCATTTAATGCGGTCAATCAAATGCGTATTTTAGGGCGTTGGATGCGCATGATTACCATCCCAAATCAGTCTTCGGTTGCTAAAGCTTTTTTAGAGTTTGAAGAAGATGGCAGTATGAAACCATCCTCTTACTATGACCGAATCGTTGATGTTATGGAAGAATTGTATAAGTTCACCTTATTAACACGTGGGCAAAAACAGTATTTGACAGATCGCTATTCTGAGCGCAAAGAATCAGCAGAAGAGCTGTCAAAACGAGTAAATCAAAAATAAACAGTTTCATAAAAAAGTGCTCCACTCGGGGCACTTTTTATTGCTTAGCTTTTACACTCAGGCCATTGTGGGCAAAAGTTTTTGTAATAGTTCAATAAAATTTGAAACTTTGGCAGAGCTTTCATTTTCTCTTGTAATCAAGTAAATAGGCGCATTCATTTTTATTGAATCATCAAAATCGCGATACACAATTTCATGTTCCCAAAAGTTATGCATTGAGGCTGGCACAATCGTTATACCAATTCCAGCAGCAACTAAATTTAATGTTGCAGTTGGCCGAGGTGCTTCCTGAATAATGCGTGGACTAAAACCTGCTTGGTAGCAACTATATAAAATATTGTCATATAAACCTTGTCCTGAAGAACGACGGTATAAAACAAAATTTTCATTTGATAAGTCATTTGAGCTAATTTTTTCTTTTTGTGTAAGTGGATGGCCTATAGGCAATGCCACCATCATTGGCTCATCTAATATATGAAGATGTTTTAACCCGATGTCACGGCTGATCGGTGCTCTTAAAAAAGCAATATCAAGTTTCTCAGAGATTAAACGATCTAATTGTTTTTGACTGCCTGCTTCTTCAAGTTTGGTTTGTACCTTGGGATATATTTCTCGATATGAGCGCAATACTAATGAAATGAGCGGATGCAAGCCCGCAGAACTTGTAAAACCAATATTGAGTTGACCAGTTTTACCTTGGCTAACATCTTGGACTAATTTCGGAATATGTCTGGCATGTTCTAATAAAAGTTGTGCTTCTTTAAATAAGGCTAAACCAGCCTCAGTTGGTTCAATTCCTCGAGGCTGGCGAATAAGTAATTGTGTACCAAGTTCTTCTTCGAGTTTTTTAAGTAAACGCGTTAGAGGCGGTTGTTGAATAAACAATCGGTTTGCGGCATGCGTAATATTCCTTTCTTCAACTACCACAACAAAGGCATGGAGCTTATGTAAATCGAGCATAGGAATACCTTTATGGTATGGTTAATGAAAATAAAAGCATTTGTAGATATATCACAAAAGTATCATTCTATCTTGGTCAGATAAAGTGAAAAGTAACGAAAATGAACCATGTTGAGATTGCTGTGCAGAAGGAGAGTGTCCCGACCTGCACAGAGTTATTTTTAGGTTTTTTAACATTAGGTTTAATTGGATTCGGTGGCGTGCTGCCTTTAGCCCGTAAAGTTATTGTAGAGCAGAGACAGTGGTTAAGCCCTGAAAAATTCACTGAGTTACTTGGTCTGTGTCAATTTTTACCAGGTGGCAATATTATTAATTTGTCGGTTGCGATTGGCATGGAGTTTCGCGGTGTTCGTGGGGCAGTGAGCTCACTCATTGGTCTGATCCTTGCACCTACGATAATTGTTGTACTTTTACATTATGTTTATGAGCAGTTCCAAGATAATTTAATGGTTAAGCATCTTTTTGAAGGTTTAGCTGCTGCGGCGGCTGGGCTACTAGTTGCAACAGGTTTAAAAATGCTTAAGCCATTGTTACGTAATCCATTAGCGATTTGCGTAGTGGTTGCTGCAATTATCAGTATTGCTTTTCTAAAAATCTCTTTACTAGTGACTATGCTGATTTTGTTGGCATTTTACTCGGCAATCATTTGGAGACGTGTGTAATGGGTGCAGTTCTACTTACTTTAGCGATCATTTTTACTCAATTGTCTCTTATTGCATTTGGTGGTGGAAATACCATTTTGCCTGAGATGCAACGCCAAGTAGTTGATATTCATCACTGGATGACGGCACAAGAATTCAGTGCATTGTTCGCCATGGCCCAAGCTGCACCCGGTCCGAACATGATGATTGTACCGTTGGTGGGATGGCATGTAGCAGGGTTGTCAGGTCTACTTGTAACGTCTACCGCTAAATTTTTACCTTCATCTCTTATTACTGTATTTGTGATGAGAGGCTGGTCAAAATTTAAAGATAAAAAATGGAGACGTGTTTTACAGCTTGCTTTACAACCTGTCACTGTGGGAACTGTACTTGCTAGTGCTTGGATTATTTCTGAGGCAGCGGCAATAAATACGTTACTCATTATTATGGTAGTCATTGCGACTTTATTATCTTTAATTAAAAAGGTTCATCCTTTACATGTCTTGATTGCTGGGGCTGTATTTGGTGTGGTCTTACTTTAGTTTAACCAGTTTGCCGACCTGCGCTGGATGAGTTCAGGTTGGTTTTTTTTAATGAAGTAAATAATTGAATCTAAAAAACCGATCAAATCTATAAAAACATACTGTTTTACCTATTTTATGTTTTCACGTACTATGCATCTATTGAAAGAATTTGGATGCATTGGAGTAAAAACAGATGTTAGATCAAAACATTAAAACTCAATTAAAAGCTTACTTAGAACGTCTAGAAAGTCCAATCGAATTAGTTGCTGCCTTAGATGAATCAGATAAAGCTGCTCAAATTAAAGAGCTGGTGAGTGAAATCGCTGAGCTTTCTGACAAAGTGACTGCCCGTTTTGACGGTAACAATACACGTCGTCCAAGCTTTGGTGTGGCTAAAGCAGGTGAACAACCTCGTGTGTTCTTTGCTGGCTTACCAATGGGCCATGAGTTTACGTCTTTGATCTTGGCGCTGTTACAAGTGTCTGGATATGCACCTAAAGTGTCGGATGAAGTGCTCAACCAGATTAAAGGTTTAAACCTCAAAGCCAACTTTGATGTGTTTGTATCATTAAGCTGTCATAACTGTCCGGATGTGGTACAGGCGCTTAACCTGATCGCGATTTATAACCCGAACACTACGGTAACCATGATTGACGGTTCATTCTTCCAAGACGAAGTGGAACAACGCAAAATCATGGCCGTACCAATGGTATTCCAAGACAACGAACACATTGGTCAAGGTCGTATGACCCTTGAAGAGATTGTGGCAAAACTTGATACCAACTCTGCTGAAAAAGATGCAGCAGCACTGAATGCCAAAGATGCTTTTGATGTGTTGGTGATTGGTGGTGGCCCTGCAGGTGCAACAGCTGCAATCTATGCTGCACGTAAAGGCATTAACACAGGTATCGTGGCTGAACGCTTTGGTGGTCAGGTGATGGACACCATGGACATTGAAAACTTCACGTCTGTGCAAAAGACTCAAGGTCCTAAGTTTGCTGCCGAGATGGAAGCACATGTTCGTGAATATGATGTCGATATCATGAACCTGCAACGTGTCAGCAAAATCACGGGTGCCAACCAGACTGCAAATGGCTTGGTTGAAGTTGAACTTGAAAACGGCGCCAAACTTGAATCAAAAACTGTAATCCTTTCAACAGGTGCACGTTGGAGAGAGATGAATGTACCGGGTGAGCAAGAATACCGTACCCGTGGTGTTGCCTACTGCCCACACTGTGATGGTCCGTTGTTCAAAGGTAAACGTGTTGCTGTGATTGGTGGTGGTAACTCAGGCGTAGAAGCTGCAATTGATCTTGCAGGGATTGTTGAGCATGTAACTCTGGTTGAGTTCGATACCAAACTTCGTGCAGACCAAGTCTTGCAAAACAAATTGCATAGCTTGCCAAACACAACGGTGATTATGAATGCCTTAAGTACAGAAGTGTTAGGTGACGGATCACAAGTGACTGGTCTTAAATATAAAGACCGTGCGACTGATGAAGAGCATGTGATCGAGCTTGCTGGGATCTTTGTCCAGATTGGTTTACTGCCAAATACTGACTTCTTGAAAGACAGTGAAGTTGAGTTAACCAACCGTGGCGAGATCATTGTGAATGACCGCAACGAAACCAATGTTCAAGGTGTCTTTGCGGCGGGTGACTGTACCACTGTACCTTACAAGCAAATCATTATTGCTACAGGTGAAGGTGCTAAAGCATCACTCTCTGCGTTTGATTACATCATCCGTTCTGGGCAGTAAAATTTAATCCCAAAAAGAAAAGAGCCAAAGGGTAACCTTTGGCTCTTTTCTTTTTATGGTTTATATAACCCATGTTCGACTAAATGCTCTCGTAAAATACGGCGCAATTCTAATACAGCTTGAGGTGTAAGCTGGATGGAATGACCACCTGGAAGAACTTTCTCAGACTTTGCTCCGTCTAAGTGAGCACTTTTGTACGGGACGATGCCATCGGTAATCACATTTGGATCGTCACTCTTAGTAATATTTCCCATAATTGAATGGAAAACTAATCCTTGATGTGGATTAATATTTTTAGTCAGCTCCATAAATTTAGATTGATGACTTAAATCGCTTGGTCCATTTTGAATCAAACCATTATCAATATTACTCAAGAAATCCTTAACATCTAAATTTTCGGTTGTTAGTGACGTGGCAACAGCCGACAAAAATGCACCGGGTAAACGAATAATTTTACGCGCTGCTAAAGTAAACCAGCGATCAGCATAATCTGTACCGCGATGAGGGGAAGCCAAGAAGATCGCACGATCAAAATTATTGATCGAATGCATTTGCAATCGTTCAGTGACCATTGGATGTTTTTTAAAGCGGTTTTGCTGACGGATCGTCATTAACTCTAAGGCAGGTTTAGTAATATCTCCATCACTGACCAGTAAACGGCTGATAATGCCTCCCATGCTATGTCCAACAAGAACAGCATCATGTGCGGCAGGGTCACTTGGGTTTAGTGAACTAAAAGCTTGTTTAAGCAGAGCATAAATCTGGAAACGGCTTTCTAAAATTGGCATGTTAGTCGAATAAAAAACTTGCCAAACTTGATAATTATCTCTTAAAACCGTATCGCCCATAACATCATTGGTGAGTGCAATCCACGCTTCGGGACTACTGGCTAAGCCATGTACTAACACAATAATTTTCTTATTGGGATTGTATGGTTCAAGCATGTAGAGATGCGGCATAGTTAAATGCTGATCGCGGTCAATCAGAGTTAAATAAGCTGCGACCCCTAAATTATTTTCGGCCAACCATAGACCGTAAGGCGCAGAAAAGTTAGCAGCTAGAGGATATTGTTTCCCCGCTACATTAATATTATCTGTTCGATAAGGATCATAAACTCGGATCACGAATTCTGGATTATTAATGATTTCTTCGATGGTAGTCGCATGTTTGGGTTCAGCGACAATAGTCGCAGCTAAGTAGCGTGCATGATGAATATTTGGATTAACACCATTTTTATAATTGTATTTAAGTGGATCTAAAATATATTCATTAATATCTTCTTTTCCTGAGCTAGGAAAAACAGCAACAAATTCAGATCCAAAACCATCACGGCGGTTAATGGTTCTTAAGCCTGAAAAATTTAAGTTATAACTCGAAATTAATTTTTCTAATTTTTGGCCTGATAGTTGTTTATGAAATTCAAAATCAATTGAGTAAACACTTTTACCAATATGAATTTGCGGTTCAACAACATTTTTTTGTGGGTATCTTAAATCATAAATACTCACCATTTTTGCTATGGCTTGGTTATAGAAGTCACGTATTTGAACTTGTCTATTATCAAAAATACGGTCATTAGGCTGACGTTTTGTTGAAAACAAATACGCGTAGCTATAGCGAATACTTTTATCCAATAAACTCAATTGCTGATCTAAACAATCATCATATCTATTCTGGATATTCTTTTGTTCTTCTTCAGACTTATGCTTAGTAAATCTACTTGTTTTACAATCAGATGTATTTGATAAAGCCATAGCTTTTGCCAAATACATTTCACTTGCAGCTGATAAGAATTGCTCATCTACAATTTGGGGAAGATTTTTGAGTTGATTTACGCAAATCTCTGGCTTATCTGTACAAACTTTAGCTTCTTGACCAGACATGGATAAAACATTCAGGCTCGCTTCGCTGAGTTTGTCTTGCGTGAGAATACTATTACGTTCATTAGCAATAGTTACATTCAAATCTTGCTGTTTAACATTTACGACTTGACAACCACTCAGAATTGAACCGAGTAGTATGACCGTCAACTGTATTTTGCTTCTTTTTATTGAAAACATTATGGTCAAAATATAGTGGCTCAATGGTAGGTAGATCATACAAATTTTAAGATATTTTTCAAATGATCAAATATAAAAAAGGGCTGTCAAATCAGCCCTTTTTTATAGCATTAAGTTTATTTTTTAGGTGCAGCTGTTGAAGTTGTTGCTGACATTGCTGGGTTAGTTAAAACTTGCCATACGTTCCAACGACCTTGTTTTTCAATTTCTTGAATTAAACGATCCGCAATTTCAGCTTCATCTGGATATTTAACTTTATAATTCTTGAGCGTCTGGATAGCATTTTTCTTCTGCTCCATCGCAATATAATTATTTGCAGCAGCTAAATATGCTTCTTGAACATTACCTTTAATGGCTTTGTCTAAATATGGAATGGCTTCACGTTGGCCACCACCTTCAGATAAACCAAAACCGAACCAGAAATTTGTTTCTGCGTCATCTGGACTAATTTTCAAAAGTCTTTGAGCATATTCTAAAGATTTAGTTGTATGAACAGTACCTAAATCAAGGTTACGTGCAAGAACACTTGCTTTAAAAGCACGAATTAGAATATCAAATGATGCATTTGGATTTGCAGCAAGTGTATCAAGTTGCTGTGTAACTTCTTTGAGTTTACTTTCAAAGCCTTTACGTTCTTGACGGTCGGTAAAGCGAGGTGGGTAGTGACGTGCTTTACCTTCTACTAATTGTAAAAAGTCATCAATAGTAGTCACGTCAATTTCATTTTCACCAGCTAAAACTGCGTATTTCATTGAACGTTGTGAATTATTAACAGTCGGAACAATCAGTTTATTGACATCAAGAGTAAGCTGTTTGGTTGGGTCATCTTGACGATTAACCACCATTTTCGTTACAGGCTGGGCAGCAGCTTCTTTTAATGCAACTTCAAATGCCGGCGGCTGATCATAGTTAAAAGGGTTTAGCGCATAAAAAGGAGGAGTAAGCTCTGGTTCCTTGAAAACAAAAGGCTCAATTTTTTGTTCTTTTACGGGTGCCATTGTACAAGCAGTTAAACTTGAGGTCGCAAGGATTATATATGCCAAAGGCTTAAAATTCATAGGATCTTCCGTTCATTTTAGTAAAGTCAGATTTGGTACAGGTAAGTCTAGGAAAAGCTAAACAGACATGCAAGGGTAAGCGTGTTACAGTATGAATCAAGAATATTACGTTTTTGATGTCTTATCTTGCGCACCGCATTCACGACGAACTTCTTCAATAATTTTTAGTTCTTCATCGCTAAAAGGCTGTTCATCCTGACTTTCTTTTTTGAAGCTCGGATCTAGCTCTGATAAACGCTGGCATAAATTATTCATACGTGTTTCGTTGTGCTGAATACGATCAAGTAAAACACGCATACCTTCTAAAATAGGGTCTGACTGATCAGCAGTTGTCGCATATGGGGCAAAGCCAATACTTTGTGCATAATCACGACGACGTTCTTCATCTTTATTCTTGTCGGTGGCATCTTTATAAATATAGCGAGCAGGGTTTCCTACAGCGGTCACACCAGCAGGGACTGCTTTAGTCACTACAGCATTTGAACCGACTTTAGCGCCTTTACCAACAGTAAATGGACCTAAAATTTTTGCACCAGCACCAACAACCACACCATCTTCTAAAGTTGGGTGACGTTTGCCAGTCTTCCATGTTGTACCACCTAAGGTCACACCATGATAAAGCGTAACATCATCACCAATTTCAGCAGTTTCACCAATCACAACACCCATGCCATGATCAATAAAAAAACGTTTACCGATTTTGGCACCTGGGTGAATTTCAATGCCTGTTGCAAAACGACTAAATGAAGAAAGAAGGCGAGCAGCACCTTTACAATCTTTTTGCCATAATTCATGCGCAACACGATGCATCATAATTGCATGAATACCTGGGTAAGTCGTAAGAACTTCTAGTGTATTGCGGGCAGCAGGATCTCGCGCAAATACAGCTTTTATATCTTCTTTAAGCTGCTTAAGCATTGGGTTGATCCTCCTTGTCAGATAATGCTTTTTTCCATTTACCACTTGTTAAAGCTTGTACGCGACTAAAAATACCGCGAAGTAAATGATATTCCATACGATCTAATTGTATACGACCAAATAAACGACGCAAGCGTAAAGGTAATAAACGTGGATTTTCTGGATCTAAAAATTCGATTTCAGTCAGCATTTTTTCTAGATGAGGATAAAATTCTTCCATTTGTTGCTGAGTCACCAAAGGTTCATCCCATTGCATGCTTTGGCCTTGCACTAATGGCATTTCATCTACATTCTGATCGACTTGCTCTTGCTCGAGAGCAGACATGCGAAGTTCGTAACATACAACTTGAATCGCTTGCGCAACATTTAATACGCCATAGTCAGGATTGACAGGAATCGTCAAATGATAATTTGCCAGCGCTAATTCTTCGTTGGTTAAACCACGGTCTTCGCGTCCAAAAACAATCGCAATCTGTTGCCCTTGAGTAGTGGCCTTAATAGCTTCTTTGGCAGCAGGTCGCACGTCAAGTAAAGGCCAAGGAATAGTACGGCTACGTGCACTTGTTCCAAATACTAAATGGCAATCTTTAATAGCATCTTCTAAAGTATCGACAATCTCAAGATGTTCAAATAAATCTTGGGCACCAGCAGCAAGCGCTTGTATGTCTGGGTGGGGATATGTTTTTGGTGCAACAAGAACTAATTTAATTAGCCCCATCGTTTTCATGGCACGTAAAGCACTGCCAATATTAGCTGGCAACGTAGTATTTACCATGACAATACGCACTTGTGCTAATTGTTTTGACACAGTGTTATGATCAAACGAACTCATAAGATTTCCAGAAATTACGAATATTGAGAAACTTCGCTTTGGTATAAATCCAATGCATCGTCCATAGTCATGTCCGCGGGAGGGGAAGCAACGGTTTGCGGACGAGTAGGTTCTGCTGCTTTAGCTGCTTTCGACTTTACTTGATATTCAATGTAAATATTATCTTTACCAAAATAATCTCTGAGTTTAGCAAGTAATTCATCGAGAGGAGCAACTTTCCATTGCGGACCAAGTTGAAGCTCGGCTTGAGCATAAGGTTGATCAATCTGTAGCTGTAGAGTGATATGTTGATGCATATCTACATTGCAAAATGGCAAGATTATGTTTTGTAAATCTTTTGCCAAAGTGGCTTGCATAAACTCTTCTGTTAATTTGATCTGAATACTGTTAGCACGTTTTTGTCGTATTTCATTTAAAGTAAAAGCCTTAGTTAAACGGCCCATCGGACGTTCAAAGCCTTCTCTTTCATAAATTTCGCCTTCAAAGACGACAACACGCTCAACTTGGATAATATCTTTAAAACGTTGGAAACGTTCATGGTTGCAACTTACTTCAATACGAGCTGTACCATCATCTAGTACAATAACTACGCGATTTGGGAAGTTTGCGACGTCAATGACTAAACCTGCATAGACTGTTGTAACACCACGACGTGTAGCCGTAATTTCATTAAGTTTCACAGGGATAAAAGCTTTAAGTTCTTGTCGGTAAACATCAATTGGGTGACCAGTGAGATATAGACCAAGCGTGTCTTTTTCGCCTTTTAGACGAACCTCGTCACTCCACGGTTTAACAGGTTTAGCTGGCTTACGCTGAACTTCTTCAACCTCACCAAATAAATCCATAATACCGCTTTCACGGTTACTGCGCGCTTGTTCGGCAGCTTGAACAGCTTCAGGTAATTGCGCCATTAAGCTTGCGCGTTCAATTCCTAAGCAATCGAGTGCACCTGCACGAATTAAAGCTTCAAGAGTACGCTTATTGATTTTCTTCAAATCAATACGATGGCAAAAATCGAATAGATCTGTATAAGGACCAAATTGTCGACGAGAGTCAATAACTGACTGCATCGCTTGTTCGCCAACGCCTTTAATTGCACCTAAACCATACACAATAGTTTTATCATCGCTCGCATGGAAATGATAAGTCGACATATTGACGGATGGTGGTAAAACTTCTAGGCCATTATTTCGGCAGTCATCGATTAAAAATACAACACTGTCGGTGTTCTGCATTTCCGATGACATTACCGCTGCCATAAACTCAGCAGGATAATGTGCTTTTAACCATGCAGTATGGTAAGCAACTAGGGCATAAGCTGCAGCGTGAGATTTGTTGAAACCATAGCCTGCGAACTTTTCCATATAGTCAAAGATATGGTTGGCTGTACTTTCATCAATCCCTTTTTCTGCAGCACCTGCCAAGAAAATTTGGCGCTGCTTAACCATCTCCTCAGGTTTCTTTTTACCCATTGCACGACGTAGTAAGTCCGCGCCACCGAGCGTATAACCCGCACAGATCTGTGCAGTCTGCATCACCTGTTCTTGGTAAACCATAATCCCGTAAGTTGGCTCTAATACACCTTCAAGAAGTGGGTGAAGATATTCAAAATCTCCACCATGCATACGGTGAATAAAGTCAGGAATAAGATCCATTGGACCAGGACGGTACAATGATACGAACGCAATAATCTCTTCAAATTTACTTGGACGTGCTTCTTTAAGCATTCGTTTCATGCCGACGGATTCAAACTGGAATACCGCGGTTGTATTTGCATCGGCAAAGACAGAATATGCTTTAGCATCATCAAGTGGAACATGCGAAATTATGAGCGGATCATTACTATCGCGATTTTTATTAATATTTTGAATTGCGTCTTCAATAACGGTTAAGTTACGTAAACCCAAAAAGTCGAATTTGACGAGACCTGCTGCTTCTACATCGTCTTTATCATATTGAGCAACACGGCTAGTTCCATCTTCATCACAAAGCACAGCCGAGAAATCAGTAATCTTACCAGGTGCAATAACAACCCCACCGGCATGTTTACCGGTATTTCGGGTGATACCTTCCAATTTTAAGGCCATTTCCCAGATTTCACTCGCGTCATCATTATCTGGGTTAGATGGGTTGGTAACGATATCTTTAAGCTGAGGTTCCATCTCGATAGCAGTGGCTAAGTCCACACCGAGCGGTTTAGTAGGTACCATTTTTGAGATACGGTCAGCTAAACCGTAAGATTTACCTAATACACGGGCAACGTCGCGAATTGCACCTTTTGCCGCCATCGTACCGAAAGTTGCAATTTGCGACACGGCTTCACGGCCATAAGTACGTGAAACATAATCAATAACGCGGTCACGTCCAGCAATACAGAAGTCGACATCAAAGTCGGGCATCGAGACACGTTCTGGGTTTAAGAAACGTTCGAAAAGTAGATCGTAACGAAGAGGATCAAGGTCAGTAATTTTTAAGCTATAGGCAACGAGTGAACCCGCACCTGAACCACGGCCAGGTCCGACAGGAACGCCATTATTTTTTGCCCACTGGATGAAGTCCATGACGATAAGGAAGTAACCAGGAAAACCCATTTTGAGGATAATGCCGACTTCGTAATCAATTCGTTCATCGTAAGGTTTACGAATTTCAGGCCAATCTTCGCCACGTTTTTCGACAGGGTAGAGATAATCTAAACGTTCTTCTAAACCTACTTTAGACAAATGCTCAAAGTAAGTGTCGATGGTGAAACCATCTGGAATTGGATAGTCAGGTAAAAAGTAGGTGCCAAGTTGTAGGCTAACATTACAGCGTTTTGCAATGTTATAGGTGTTTTCGATAGCACTTGGGATATCTGAAAACAACTCAATCATTTCGTCCGAGGTTTTAAAATGTTGCTCAGGACTATATAATCGTGGACGACGGTCATCTGCTAATACATAGCCATCAGCAATACAAACACGGGCTTCGTGAGCTTCAAAATCTTCTTTTTCTACAAAGTGCACATCATTATGCGCAACTACACCCACATTATATTGAGCAGCAAGTTTAGCGGCTTCTTGAATAAAGTCTTCTTCACCGGGACGATCGGTACGTGTTAAAGCCAGATAAATACGGTTACCAAATTTTTCGATCCATGCTTCCAAAAGGGGAGCGGCTTTTTGAGGGTTAGATGAGCAAAGCATCTGACCCACATCACTATGTTGGCCAAGTAAAACAATAATATCTTGATGCTGTTCAAGTACCCATTCTTTTTTTACACATGGAATACTAAGTTGTTGACCTTCAATAAAACCGCGTGAAACGATTTCGGTTAGACTTTTCCAGCCTACATTACTCATTGCAAGTAAAGTTGCACGATGTTGAGCATCGTCAAGGCGGATTGTGCTACCTAAAAGCGGTTTAATTCCTTTTTTTAAACAGGAATTATAGAATTTTACGGCGGCATGAAGGTTTGATAGATCGGTTAATGCCAGCGCAGGCATTTGGTCTTTAACCGCAGCGTTGACCAAGTCAGGTATGCGAACTATCGACTCTGTAATCGAAAATTCTGTATAAATACCGAGATGAACAAACTGCATAAACCAATCCTTAATACGACTGCAGCATAGTTTAGCACGCAAAGTTAAAACGAAATGCTTAATATTTTGGCAAACTGTTAAGGATTTTATTATTTAAGAAGAATGATTTGAATATCTATTGTACAGATTGAATATAAAAGAGCCTATTTTTAAGAAATAGGACCAACCCAAACTTTGTGTTTGGGCTGGTTGAAAAACTTAGTACTGCCAGAACATGCGCTGAATTTCTTTCGTGTCATTCGTCTTAGTAAGAGCTAAAGCTGCAAGAAGACGCGCTTTTTGAGGGTTTAAATCATGTGCTGCTACCCAACCATATTTAGAGTCAGGTTGTTCTGCATCACGTAATACGAAGCCTTGTGCGACACGTGATGAACGGATAATTTGAATACCGTTTTTGTCGTGAAGATTTTGTAAGGTTGGTACGATATATTTTGGTACAGAACCGTTACCAGTACCTGCATTAATGATCGCTTTAGCACCAGCTTTTGCATACGCTTCATATGCATCTGGAAGCATAGAGTCCGAACCATAAACGATCTGTACAGTTGGAAGTGCATCGCCTTTAATATTTTCAATATTAAACTCTGAAGCATTTGTATGACGTTTTACAGACTGTCTGAACCAGTATGGTTTGCCTTCAACTAATGTACCTAAAGCGCCCCATTGGCTAACAAAAGCATTTGTATGAATATTAATACCTTTAGTTACATCACGTGCAGCAAAAATAGAGTCGTTCATAAGAACCATAACGCCTTTATTTTTTGCATCATCAGAAGCTGCTAAAGCAACTGCACTATAAAGGTTAAGTGGACCATCAGCTGAAAGAGCAGTTGAAGGACGCATTGAGCCAACAAGTACAATCGGTTTATCAGTATGAATAACCAAATTTAAGAAAAATGCTGTTTCTTCTAAAGTATCTGTACCGTGTGTAATTACGACACCATTAACAGATGGCTTTTTAACAAGCTCATTCACTTGACGAGCAATTTCTAATAATTCCTTGTCAGTAATACTCTCAGAAGCGATTTGTAAAGCTTGAATACCAGTTACATTTGCCAAATCTTTGATTTGTGGAACTGCGTTAATTAGGGTATCAACAGGAACTTTTGCAGCAGTATAAGTTGCACTATTTGCCGAGCTTGCGCCAGCACCAGCGATAGTACCGCCAGTGGCAACTACGACAACATTATTTTTTGCATAAAGTGGGAGAGAGCAGGCTAATAAGCCCATCGCTAAACCTAAAGATTTAACAGTTTTAGTCAACATCGAAAATATCCTTATGAAGTGACGAAGTAAAAGTTTGTTGAATATGACTGCTTTTCCTAAGCAAAATACATACCATGTAAAACATATTCATAACTTGTTTGAATAAGAAGCATCCTTGAATAGCATTTTGTTTCACCAACAACTGCTTAATCATTGCTTTTATTTAGCGCTAATAAATAACATGAATAAAATAAAAAATCTATTAAGTTTTTCTAATTTATCTTGATTTGTTTACTTTTTAATATAAATAAAACAAATGATTTTTTTATCTGTATAAAATTAAAAAATAATAGATGTGTTTAAGTAATTTTTTGCCATTTGATATTTTTATATTGT
The DNA here is from genome assembly GCF_025514755.1 of Acinetobacter sp. WU_MDCI_Abxc222. NCBI lineage: Bacteria > Pseudomonadati > Pseudomonadota > Gammaproteobacteria > Moraxellales > Moraxellaceae > Acinetobacter > Acinetobacter sp. WU_MDCI_Abxc222. The sequence continues at coordinate 376,337 of NZ_JAHPVG010000001.1, read as the reverse complement.
TGATTTTTATTGTTATAATTTAATATTAAGATGATTTTAAATTTTTCAGTATGAATTGAAAAATAATTCCATTAATTTAATATAATTTAATTGTTGTAAATTGAATTAAAATTTAATCACTTGGTATTTATTTTTAAAAATATAAAATTTGTTTGAATAATTTTTATTCTATTTTTAAGGTTTGATTTAAGAAAATTTAATAGCAGTTTAAAGTCATTATTTAATATAAAAATATAGGTGAATTTCTGCCAGTAATTTTAAAATAAAAAAAGAGCAATTTTATAAGGTCATATAAAATTGCTCTTAAGTTGGGAGAGTGGGAGAAAAGAGAAACTTAAGCGGTCGTTTGTTCTTGAGTTGATTTAATTAATACTGGCTCTGGTAGTTCTTCAGTATCAGCCACTTTATCGCCTTCAAGCTTGGCAACAACTGCGGTAGCAATACTGTTACCTACTACGTTTGTTGCGGTACGGCCCATATCAAGGAATTGGTCGATACCGAGTAATAAGAGAATTCCGGCTTCAGGTAAATGGAACATAGTGAGTGTTGCTGAAATAACCACAATTGAAGCTCGTGAAACACCAGCAATACCTTTACTTGTCACCATTAGGGTTAACAAAATTAAGACTTGCTGAGTGAAGCTAAGATCAATATTGTAAGCTTGAGCAATAAAGAGTACTGCAAACGTGGTGTACATCATTGAACCATCAAGGTTGAATGAATAACCTAAAGGTAATACAAAGCTCGTTACTTTTTTAGGCACACCAAATTTATTTAGTGCATCCATTACTTTAGGATAGGCTGATTCACTTGAAGCTGTAGCAAAAGCAAGCGTTACAGGTTCACGAATTAATTTACCTAAACGGAAAATATCTTTTTTAAGTACGATTGCACCTACGGAGAATAAGATGATCCACAGTAATAAAAGACCAAAGTAGAACTCCGCGATTAAAATGCCATAGTCAACAATCAAGCCTAAACCTTGTACTGTAATTGCTGAAGCGATTGCTGCAAATACTGCAACAGGTGCAAACATCATGACGTAATCAGTAATACGGAACATGATTTTGCTGAGTTCATCAGTCAAACGAATGATAACTGAATCTTTTTCTTTGCCTTGATTTACAAAAGCAAGGGCTGAGCCAAAGAAAATAGAGAAAACAAGGACTTGCAAAATATCGTTATTTGCCATTGCTTCGGCAATACTGCGTGGGAAAACATGGCTTAAAAATGATTGTAGAGTGAAGCCTGTAGTCGCTGGAGCAGAAGAGCTACTCAATTGTTGCGCAGTTGGTAATACTAAATCTAAAGCTGCACCTGGTTGGAAAAAGTTTGCCAGACCCATACCGATAGCAAGCGATACGAACGAAGCAGTAATAAACCAAGTCATTGATTTAAGGGTGATACTGCCGATTGATGTCGATTTCCCCATTGATACAATGCCTGAAACAATAGTGGCAAATACCAATGGAGCAATAATCATTTTGATAAGGCGTAAAAAGATATCTGTAGGTATGTTGAGATAAGAAGCGATTTGCTTCAATTGTTCACCCTCATTAAAGAAGTGGTGACAAATCCAACCTGTCAGTATGCCAAGTAAAATAGCAACAACAATATACTTGAGCAATTTCTTTTGCTTCATGTGAACCTCTATCCATTTGATTCAATCATCCTTTGATGGGATTTGAATGATTGAAAGCTTTCCTTGTTAGTTCAGTTCGGTTGTTCTAACGATGTTATCTTCCTAGATCTGTATCTGTTTTAACCGAATCGAATATGGCGATGTTGTTATGGAGATGGATTGTTGCTCGATTTTGAAGCAGTGTGAAATGCAAAAAAATATTGATCCATGCATTTTTTGCATAATAAAGGTTAAGTAGATTGAGGAAAATCAAGTGATTTTAAACGTATGGTAAAAAATATATAAATCAAAAAATTAACTAATTTTTAAAGTTAAAAGAATCATAAATTTTATAAAAATTATTTAAATACAATGGTTTATTTTGTGTTCATAAAATTGTTATGTGGTTAGGAGATTCTTCTCTTATAAAAATGAATAAAATAGAATTATAAAAAAGGCACCTATTTAGAGATGCCTTTTTTGTTATGCATTTTTTTAACGACGATTGGCTAAGAAACGTCCTAGTCGTGTAATTGCTTCACGTAATTCATTTTCAGCAGGTAAGAAAACCACGCGGAAATGATCAGGTGTTGGCCAGTTAAAGCCTGTACCTTGCACCAATAACACTTTTTCTGCACGTAGCAAATCAAGCATTAACTTTTCATCATCTTCAATTGGGTAGATGTTCGGGTCAAGGCGAGGGAAACAGTACATTGCTCCATCTGGTTTTACACAGCTTACACCTGGAATTTCATTAAGCATTTCCCAAGCAATATTGCGCTGTTCGTATAAACGGCCACCAGGACGAATCAAGTCATTAATTGATTGATAACCGCCTAGGGCAGTTTGAATCGCATATTGAGCTTGAACGTTTGCACATAGACGCATTGATGCCAACATGTCTAATCCTTCGATATAGTCAGCAGCACGGCTTTTATCACCCGTAATTGCCATCCAACCTGAACGGAAGCCTGCAATACGATAAGCTTTTGATAAACCATTAAAAGATACACAAAGCTGGTCGCCAGCTAATGATGCCACTGAAACATGTTCAATACCGTCATAAATAATTTTGTCGTAAATTTCATCAGCAAATAAAATTAGATCATATTTTTTTGCAATCGCTACAATCTGTTCAAGAATGTGGCGTGGATATACCGAACCCGTAGGATTGTTTGGGTTAATGATGACAATACCGCGAGTATTCGGAGTAATCTTACTTTCAATATCAGCAATATCTGGGTACCAGCTATTTTCTTCATCACATTTATAATGAATTGCCGTGCCGCCTGAAAGATTAACTGCTGCTGTCCAAAGCGGATAATCCGGCATTGGAATCAGCATTTCGTCTCCGTCATCTAATAAGCCTTGCATAGCCATTACGATGAGTTCAGATACGCCATTACCAATATACACGTCATTGACATGCATATTGAGAATTCCTTTTTGCTGGTAATACTGACAAATTGCTTTACGAGCAGGGAAGATACCTTTTGAGTCAACATAACCAATTGCATTTGGTAAGTTTAAAGCAACATCATTAATAATTTCTTGTGGTGCTTCAAATCCAAAGGGAGCTGGGTTACCAATATTCAACTTGATAATCTTATGTCCTTGCTCTTCCATTTCATTGGCGGCTCTTAAAACTGGCCCACGGATGTCATAACAAACATGCTCAAGCTTCGATGATTTTTTGATTTCTCGAGTAGATGGCATGGAATGGAGGGTAGCAGTATTTTTAGACATAACGGGATTCACTTTTGCATATCGGTATAAATAACTTTTAAATGTTTTAACTGTTACCAAATTTAGATCATGTTGATCTTTCAATAGTTCAACAATTTTTTCATGGGTAAAACCCGATTGTTGATATTGTTTAATAATTGGTAGTAGTTGTTGGAAAACCACACTTTTTTTCTGAGACATGTTCTGTCCTATACAACCGTGCGCACTTAGAATAGCACTATGTTTGCTTGCTTTAAAGCTAATTAGTAATAAATTTGCTTACTTTTGATTTTGTGTTTTGCTTACTTTTTGCTTTTTGTTCTTTATATGTTTAAATTCCAACAAATTTTACGTTCAGAGACTAGTGTTTTTGTGATGAATGGCGTAAATATAAAACTCGATCATCAGAAATGTTTACTTCAGAATAAAAGGTGTATGTCATGGGAAAAGTCAATAAAACAGACCGGGAATGGCAAAGAGAGTTATCACCAGAAGAGTATCGGATTACACGACAAAAAGGCACTGAACCTGCATTTACGGGGCAATACTGGAATACTAAGCAACATGGTACCTATGTTTGCCGTTGCTGCGGCGCAGAGTTGTTCTCATCAGATACCAAATATGATAGCGGTTGTGGTTGGCCAAGTTTCTTCCGTCCTATCAATGGTGCAGTCATTGATGAACATGAAGATTTAACGCATGGTATGGTCAGAACTGAAATTGTTTGTCATGATTGCGAGGCTCATTTAGGGCATGTATTTGAAGATGGACCACAGCCGACTGGTTTGCGCTATTGCGTAAACTCGGCATCATTACAACTTAAAACAGAAGAAAAAAATGATGAGGAAACCTATCCATGAGTAATATTTATCAGTTTGAAGCTGAGCTGTTAGAGGGTGAAGTTAAGCAGTTCGCTGATTACAAAGGTAAAGTTTTATTAATTGTAAACACTGCGAGTAAATGTGGTTTTACCCCACAATTTGCTGGTCTCGAAAAACTTTATGAAAAATATAAAGATCAAGGGTTGGAAGTTTTAGGTTTTCCCTGCAACCAGTTTGGTGGGCAAGATCCAGGAAGCAATAAAGAAATTGGTAGCTTTTGTCAGCGTAACTATGGGGTGAAATTTCCTATGTTTGCTAAAGTTGATGTAAAAGGTCCGGAAGCCCATGTAATTTTTAGATATTTAACACGTGAAGCTAAAGGTATTTTGGGCAGCAGTAGCATTAAATGGAACTTTACTAAATTCTTGGTAGGTAAGGATGGCGCTGTTTTAAACCGATATGCGCCTACAACTAAACCTGAAGCTTTAGAAGCTGATATTGAAAAAGCTTTAGCGAGTTAATTGTTTAAATGAACGCTATTCCTCAACCTTTTGAGTTTTGGCAAGATGTGCGAATGCCGTATGTTGAAACCAGAAGATCTTGTTTTAGCCGAACATGTTATAAATCTCATAGTCATCCAACGTTTTCTATCGGGGCTATAGACGAGGGGAATAGCGTTTTTCAAAGTTCATTTGGTACGGCCCAAAAAATTGATGCTGGTACTTTGGTGATCGTACCCGCACATATTGAGCATTCATGTAACCCTTTGCCAGATCAGGCTTGGAGCTACCAGATGCTACATTTGGACATAAGGTGGTTAAATCAGCTGTATTCAGAATTTCGACAACATGGTTTGGATTTGCTTCTGCCTCAGCATAAGCCGCTCATAATAAAAGAAGAAACTTTATATCAGGCTTTTTCTGATATGAATGAAACTTTATTTGATCCTGAAAAATTAATTATTGAAAAAGAACAGTCACTGATCTATTGCCTTACCCAGCTATTACTCCCTCATTTCGTATTAGAAGAAATACAAAAAACTGAATATTTGTATGAAGATTTTTTGGACTTAATTCATATCATTAAATCGTCAGAACAATTTATTTCTCTTGAAGAGCTTGCAGAGCAGGTTGGTCTTAGTCGATATGCAATCATTCGTTTATTCAAGGCCAATGTTGGTTTAACCCCACATGCATTTCAAATTAATTTAAAGATTAATCAAGCCAGAGCTCAATTAAAACAAGGGATTTCACTCGCAGAGTTAGCTGTCAATTTAGGCTTTAGTGATCAAAGTCATTTTCATAAAGCTTTTAAAGCACATACAGGAATTACTCCTCGACAGTTTCAACTTGCAGCAGCGCAATAATTTACAAGAAATTATTTTTCTCTATTTTTAAGCTACTCCATACAGTTTTAAAGATGAAATCGTTATGGAAGTTTTTTGGGTTATCGCCTTTACTCACTTTTTAGCACTCCTATCTCCGGGACCAGATTTTTTTCTTATTCTGACCAGTCTTTTGCAAAAAGGAGCGCGTTATACCTATGGCGTTATTCTGGGAATTACTTTGGGTAATGCTCTTATCTTAATGGTATGTATATTTGGATTTATGGTGCTTGGCAATTTAAGTACAACGATTCTTTTAGTACTTAAATGGCTGGGGGCTGGATATTTAGCTTATTTGAGTTTTCTTTGTTTTAGAGCCACTCAAGGAACAAACTTGAATATTACAGTTGCTGAAAATAGTTCGGTTGAACAAGAGTCTAGTTATAAAAGTAAAGTTAAAAGCTTAGCTGTGGGTTTGCAATCCAGTCTTCTTAATCCTAAAAATATTATGTTTTATAGTAGTTTAATGCTGCTTATTCAACAGGAATTTAGCTTATTTCAAAAATTACTAATGAGTATATGGATGACAGGAGTGGTTCTTGGATGGAATTTATTATTGGTTCATCTATTACGTCAAGAGCAGGTATTAGCTCAGATTAAACGTTTTGCCAGAGGAATATATTATTGCTCTAGTCTGGCTTTCATTTTTTTCGCAGTGTTATTGATTGTCTATAGGTAATATAGATTGCATAGCCTTCTAAATAAGACTGAAGGCTATACAACTTTGCTGGATTTAAAGAATCGCTTTTAAGCGTTTAACGACTTCTTCGCATTGTGCCAAATCTGCTACTAAAGCCATACGCACATGGTTGGCACCAGGGTTACCTTGTTCGGTATCACGAGATAGATAACGACCTGGTAAAACCTTAATATGTGCTTTTTCCATCAGCATTTTGGCAAAAGTTTTATCATTATCTACTTTTAACCAGTAATAAAAACCGGCATCAGGTTTTTGTAATGGGAGCAGATGGCCTAGCTCAGATTGGAATAAATCAAATTTTGCACGATATTGCTTACGGTTTTCTTCAACATGATTTTCATCGTTCCACGCTGCGATTGAAGCAAGCTGGTGTTGTACTGGCATTGCAGCGCCGTGATAGGTGCGGTATTGCAAATATGGCTTTAAAAGATCGGCATCACCCGCTACAAAACCTGAGCGCAAACCCGGTAAGTTTGAACGCTTTGAAAGTGAATGGAAGACGATACAGTTTTTGTAGTCATCACGGCCAAGCTCAGCACAAACTTCTAATAGACCAGTAGGTGCTTGGTCAAACCAAAGCTCTGAATAGCATTCATCAGAAGCAATAACAAAATTATATTGATCAGATAAGGCAATTAGCTTTTTAAATTGTTCTTTGGAAAGCACAGTACCTGTTGGGTTACCCGGTGTACATACAAAAAGTAGGGCTGTCTTTTCCCAAACTTCTGCTGGTACTGCATCAAAATCACCTAAATAACCATTTTCTTCTGTGCAATTAATGAAGTATGGCTTTGCACCTGCAAGTAAAGCAGCACCTTCATAAATTTGATAAAATGGGTTTGGCATCACCACATAAGGTGCATCTTCACGATTAATTAATGCCTGTACAAAAGAGAAAATCCCTTCACGAGTACCAGAGACAGGCAAGATGTGGTTTTCAGCACTGATGCTGTTAAGTTTAAAGCGCTTAGTTAACCAATCTGCAATGCTTTGGCGAAGCTCTGGTAAGCCTTTGCTGTTTGGATAAGTTGATAGGTGGTTAAAGTTATCAATAATAGCCTGTTTAACAAACTCTGGTGCTGGATGCTTAGGTTCGCCAATTGATAGAGGAATCAAGGGAAGGTTAGCAGGAGTAGTATCCTTAAAAAGTTGGTTTAACTTTTCAAATGGATACGGATGTAATAACGACAAGCTAGAGTTCATTAAACAGTTACCAAGTAGTTGAGTTTCAGTGCTGACAAATTTGATTAGATGCTTCATCTAATGCAGCTTTCAGTTTTTCAGAGAAGAGTTTGACCTCTTCGTTATTCAGTGGTTTTCCATCTTTTTTGGTGACAAAGAAAATATCTTCGGCACGTTCACCTAAAGTTGCGATTCGGGCTGAATGGATGTCTAAGCCTTGCATCATAAATAAACCACCCACGCGTGCAAGTAGGCCGGGATGATCGAGTGTTGAAATTTCGACCATATTTTGTTGTAAGGCTTCATTTAATGTTACGTCAACTGTATTTTCAATATCGAAGTGACGTAACTGTCGTGGAATACGACGTTGCATGAGTCCCGGATATTGGTCTGGTTGGCTAAGCGCTTTCACTAATGCATTCTTAACGGTTTCTTCACGCTCTGGATCTGTAAGCAATGTACCGAAACGATCAAGTACAACATAAGTGTCTAAGCTAAATGCTGTACTTGCTGTGATAATTTTTGCGTCTTGAACATCTAGGTTCATTCGGTCTAAAACGGCAACAGTGGTCGCAAATAGGTTAGGTTGATCGCGAGTATAAATAAAGATTTGCACCGCATCTTGAGCTGCTTTACGGTGAGCACGCAAGAGCACTAATGGTTCTGGATTATCACCATGTTTTAAAATTGCTTGTGTGTGCCATGCAATTTCGTCTGCTGATTCTTTAATGAAGTATTCATCACCAAGTTCTTGCCATACCTTTTCTACATCTGCCAATGCGAAGTTATTTACCAATAATTCACTTGCCGCAAATTTGGTATCTTCAATCAGCATTTGGTAGTCAACAGGACGGCCTAAACCTGTACGGATTACATCACGAGCATGCGTATAAAGCTGACGCATGAGAGAAGCGCGCCATGTGTTCCATAGTTTTGGATTTGTCGCGTTAATATCGGCAACCGTTAAGGTATATAGATAATCAAGATGCTCCATATCGCCAAGTTTTTCAGCGAAATCTTTCACGACATCAGGATCAGAAATATCTTTTTTCTGAGCTGTGAGTGACATGAGCAAATGATTTTGAATGAGCCATGCAATTAATTTGCATTCACGTTCTGTAAAGCCATGTGCACGGCCAAACTCAATCGCGTCTTCTGCGCCGAGTTCGCTGTGGTCACCACCGCGACCTTTTGCGATGTCATGGAATAAAGCAGCAATAAAGACAATATCTTGACGAGCAAGACGTTGGAAAACTGAACTTACTACAGGGAATTCTTTGGCAAATTCAGGTTCTCTAAAACGATTTAAATTACGCAGCAATAATAATGTGTGAGCATCGACCGTATAGATATGGAACAAGTCATATTGCATAAGGCCCATAATTTGGCCAAAAGCAGGAATATAGTTTCCTAAAACACCATATCGTTTCATCGCAACCAAGGTATCGTATAAACGATATGGTGAGCGAATAATCGACATAAACAGTGCTTGATGTTCTGGATTATCGCGATAACTTTGGTTGATTCGTTTCGCAGCAAGAATAAGTAAGCGTAAAGTTCGAGCGCGAATACCTTCAATATCTGGTCGATTGGCTAAAATATAGAACAACTCTAAAATCGCGCTTGGATGCTCTGCGAATATTTTGTGATGTTGTACGGCAAGTTTATTGTCGACTATTTTAAAGTGATCGTTAACAACTTCAATTTTGCGTTCATAGTTGGGGAGTCGAGGAGTAATCACTGACTCGCTAAAATACGCCAGCAACATTTCATTGAGTGTTGAAACTTGCTGCGCCGTACGATAGTAGCGTTTCATGAACTGCTCAACACCATAATTTACAGGTTGGCCTTCTTGACGCACATATCCAAATTTGGCGGCAATTTCCCTTTGGTGGTCAAAGAGTAAACGGTTTTCATCACGTTTAGCTAAACGGTGTAAATGATGTCGAATTTCCCAAAGAAAACTTTCAGCTTCTTCTAAAACTGCCAATTCAAACTCTGAAATGAAACCTAAATGCACTAAGTCATAAATGCGGTTTACGCGGAAGTGGCGTTTGGCAATCCAGCCAATTTGATTAATGTCACGGATACCGCCTGGTGCATTTTTAATATCGGGTTCTAAATTACTTTCAGTATTGTTGTGTTGATGGTAACGCTTGGCTTGTTCGGCCATCTTTGCGTCATAAAATGTTTTATCTGTCCATGTCTGCGAAACAATACGGCGAGGCCATTTCGCAAGCTGACTATTACCAGTAATTAACCGCGCCTCAATTAAAGTTGTTGCAACGGTTAAATCGGTAGCGGCCTGTTCAACACAGCTTTGAATCGTGCGAACACTAATGCCGGGTTTGAAATTGCCAACGTCCCATAAAGACGAAATAAATGTAGAGATACGTTTTTCGTTTTCTTCATTAATTTCATGCTCCGATAGGATCATGATATCGACGTCAGAATAGGGCAACATTTCACGGCGTCCATAACCGCCTACAGCAAAAAGGCCCAGTTCTGTCTGATCGAGTTCAGCATGTTTCCATAAAAAGATCAGTGCTTCATCTACTAAATCTGAACGGGCTTTAATGATTTCACGAATAGATTGCCCATTTTCATATGAATCTTGCAACTGCTTTTCTACATCCGTTCGCCATTGATTAATGGCTTTAATATCATGATGACTTGAGACATAGTTCAACAATGGCGATATATTGATCATGAAAATGGGTCTACCAATAAGTAAAAATTAAGAGTTTGTTTGAACGCTTACTTGATCAGCGGTTTCTTTCGCTAAAGTACGAGCAAGATCAGTATTTTCAGCACGAGCGGTTGCTACACCCATACGACGACGTTTGAAACCTTCTGGTTTACCAAACAGGCGTAAATCGGTGTCTGGGTGTGCTAAAGCTACATTGAGGTTGCTGTAACTTAAATTGTTAGCATCAACTCCAGCATAAATTACAGCACTTGCTGCAACACTGTGGCGTGCTGTGTTTACAGGTAAACCTAAAATTGCACGTGCATGCAGTTCAAATTCACTTTGAAATTGTGATGCTAAAGTTACGAGTCCTGTGTCGTGTGGACGAGGTGAAACTTCACTGAACCAAACCTTGTCACCTTTAATAAACAGTTCTACACCAAAAATACCACAGCCACCAAGTGCAGTTGTCACTTTATTCGCAATACGTTTTGCTTCTTCGAGTGCTGCCGCAGTCATTGGTTGAGGTTGCCAGCTTTCTACATAATCACCGGCATCTTGGCGGTGACCAATTGGGTCACAGTAATGAGTTTCAATTTCACCAGTTTCAGGGTTTTTAGCGCGAACGGTAAGTAATGTAATTTCAAAATCAAAATCAATTTGAGATTCAATAATGACCGTGCCTTGGTTAACACGGCCACCTTGCATTGCATATTCCCAAGCTGCATCGACTTCATCGAAACTTTTTACACGAGACTGTCCTTTACCAGAAGAAGACATGACCGGTTTTACAAAGTTTGGATAACCAATGTCATCGCAAGCAGCACGGAAGCTTTCGAGCGTATCAGCAAAGCGATACGCAGAAGTAGGTAGGCCAAGTTCTTCAGCCGCAAGACGGCGGATGCCTTCACGGTTCATGGTCAGGTTTACAGCTTTAGCCGAAGGGATGACAGTTGCTACTTTGCTCGCTTCAATTTCAAGTAAAACTTCTGTCGCAATTGCTTCAATTTCTGGAACAATTAAATTTGGTTTAATTTTCTCGATGAGTTGTTTTAATTGGGTAGGATCTGCCATGTTTAACACATAAGAAAAATGTGCAACTTGCATTGCTGGTGCATGATCATAACGGTCGGCTGCATGTACTTCTACACCAAGGCGTTGTAAGGAAATTACAACTTCTTTGCCAAGCTCTCCTGAACCTAACAATAAAACTTTAAATGCAGAAGATTGAAGTGGGGTACCGAGTGTCACGCTCATGCGAATCATCCTGACAAAATTATTTTTTAAGCATAGCAGAACTTATGGTGGAGTTAAGCCTTATCATGCATAAAAAAAGTAATTTTGTCGGACAATTAAAAAAGTGGTTTTTAGATATTAACCTGATAGTTTAAAAGCAATTCATCCGCATTTTTACCACGGATGCCCCAATTTTCTTTTGGTGTTTCAAAAATAGTAATTTCAATATCTTGTGGAGAAATCCTACATTGTTCTTGAATATTACGGAATAAGGTTTGAATAAGCTGCTTTTTAGTGGCTGGACTGCGGCCTGCAAACATTGAAAGTTCAATAATAATGTAATGCTGGCTTCTGTCAGAAGGGTAAATGAAATTTCCTGGTTTAAGGCTAATAAAACGTTGAAATCTTTTCTCAACAGGATATTTCAATTCTTCAATAAGCGCTTGATGGATTGCATGAGAAAGTAATTCTCGGTACTGCATAATGGTTTGTTCATTTGCATAAATTTTAACTTGTGACATTTTTATCTCTATTAAGTAGCTAAGGTTATCTTTTTAATCAATTCAAAAATTAAATTTTCCAAGCCAGAAGTTTCAATCTTAAACGCCTCTGGCCAGATTTTATTTTATATAAGGAAGATAAGTTTATCTATTTATAAAGGTAAATAAGTATAGATAAGACCATAAATAATTGCGGCAGTTAAAGTTGCTGGTACGATTTTCTTAAATTTAAAATAAAGACCTGCTAAAACTAAAAAACCGATAAGCATTGCGAAACTCTTATTGGGAGTTTCAAGGAGAGGTGGAAGGGTAGCAACTACAAGCATGGCACTAATTGCAGATATTCCAATACTCCCTAAGGCAATTTTGATCCAGATTGAGCCGCGTCTTTGTTGGTTGCCCTGTAGTTTTTGTATTACGAAAAAAGGTCCAAAGCGTGAAGCAAAATTGGCTATACCCACAATAATGCCGACCAGAATAATTTCTAGGTTCATATTAAGCATCAACCTCATCATGCTGTTTCAGCACATAATGTTTAAATAGACCAGCTAAAATGCCTGAAAAAATACCAATAAAGATAGCGGCTGATAAGTTAATCCAATAACATGCCAAAGCTGAAACTACTAACGATACAGCAACAACAAGGCTATGCTTTCGTTCAAATGCCGCTAATAAAAAACTTAAAAATAAAGCAGGTAATAAGAAGTCTAAAGCTGCTTGTAAAAACTTTGGTAAATGAGCAACTTGATCGGCGAATAATCCACCTAACAAAGAGCCACTTGCCCAAGCCATCCAACTAAATAGACTTAGGCCAAGCATCCAAGACTCGGACCATTGTTGTCTGCGCTGTGAAAGTTGGATCATTCCACTGGCAAAAACTTCATCCGTTAAGCCCCAAGCCCATACTGCCGTTTTCTTAAGATTTAATTTGTTTGGAATCAGGTTGTATAGAGCAGGTCCATAAAGGACATGGCGAATATCTAGTGCAATGACTGTTAATGCTGTTAGCCAAATGGATGAACCGCTAGCTAAAAGCGCAACAACCAAAAATTGGCTAGCGCCGGCATACATTGAACAAGATAGAAAAAAAGCTTCCCATGGTGTAAAACCAAACTGAGATGCTGAAACGCCAAAGGCAAAAGAAACGGGTAAATAGGTGAGTACGATAGCTTGGCTATCTTTGGCGCCTTGCCAAAAAGTTGCTGTTTGGGCAGGCATCAATTGTTGTTCGGACACAATACACCTTGGCAATAAACCAAATGATAAAAATACTTGAAAGATTGAGTATTGTAGCCGAATTTAATAGCATAGTGCCGAAATGTTTAATCGGCAGTTTGATATGTTCAAGGCAAAGATTCGTTTAGTTTATATCGCCATGATAAGTGCAGGTATTTTTACATTGCAGGGCTGTGATAATGGTAATCAGGGTGCAGAAAAAAAAGTAGAAATTAAGCCAGCACCGAAACTAACCAATGATGCAACTGTTTATGCTCAAAAAGCATGGACATTGATTAACACGGTTGAGCATTTAGTTTATGAAAAACAACTCAGCCAAATTGATGACAAAGTTCGTAAACCTTTACGCCAATTGAGTACAGACTGGCGCATTAATGTAAAAATGACAGATTCGGTCACTGAAGGAAAATATGCGCTTTGCCGTAAGGCCTTGACAAGTTTAGATATATGGGCACGCGAAACACTAGAAAACAATAGTTCAGTTGCCCAAAAACAAGCGGACTATGAGCGAGATAAGGCTCAATGTAAGGATGCGATCGATACGCCAAATCTTGGAAATACTTCGCCAAAATAAAACTAATGAATATAAAAAAGCGAGATGATCAATCTCGCTTTTTTTGCTTTTAAACGATATTGAGTGAATGTGAATTACGGTTTTGTGGCAGCTTTAGCGGTGTTGGCAGTTTTCAGAGCATCTTGTTTCATTTGATGAGTCATTTGCTGTGATTCATGTTGAGCATGTGTCGCGCTGGTCATTGCATCCTGTTTAGTTTTAGTTACCTCTTTCTTGGCTTTTTGGGCTGTAGTTTTTCCATGTACCGCTACACATTTTCCACCTTTGTGATTCGGTCCTGTACCACCTTGTAGTTGAGTTCCTTTTGGACATGCAAATGCCGAAACACTTAACATAGCCAATACGCCTGCTGTAAGAATTGTTGATAATTTTTTCATGTTAATCAGTGCCTTGTTGAGTATTATTGCTCAGCTTGAGTGTAGGGTGAAAATATCTGCTTTAACACATTTATTTTGTGGAAATAGAGTTTGAACAATGTTTTGTTTTGCAGTGTTATCTAATTTTTTAATTTAATTTTAAGTTTTTATTATTTAGCCGCTTTTAAAAAATTAGCATTGTGCTTGAGCAACTACTTTCAATTTCTCAATATCTAGAATCTCAATTTTTCTAAAAGCAATTTTGATGATTTTCTGTTTTTCGAGCAGGCTCAGCTCATGATTGATCGTCTGTCTAGATGTGGTCAGCATATTTGCCAACTGTTCTTGAGAAATATGAATTTGATGATCTTGAATAAGAATATGGTTGCCGTATCCCTCTAAAATGAACAGAAGACGTTGAGCTAGCCGTTGAGAAATACTACGTGTTTGGATAGCAATCTGTTCTAAGAAAACATACCTGAGTTTTTGACTGGTTAAACGTGCGAAAAAATACCAATAATATGGATTGTCCTTGAGTAGATCATTTAATGGTTTTGCAGGAATATGTAGAACTGTACTTTTTTTCAAGGCAATGGCATCGTGTGAGCGCGGTTCATGATCAATCAACGATATTTCACCAAACCACATGATTGGCTCAGCAATAGCAGAAAGAGCTTCATTACCATTTACATCGACATAACCCAAGCTAATCGAGCCTTCAAGCACAGTATAAATGCCATCAAATAGATCTTGAGCGTGGAAAACGTAGCTATTTTTATCAAAAATAATTTGCTTGCCATGTTCTAAAATAAAATTTTGGAATGTTTCTGGAAGCACATTAAACCAAGTGTTCTCTTTTAGTCGGTTAATATAAATTAGATCCAAAATTCGGTCATCCATGAAAAAATTCTTTACTTTGTCAAATAGCTGACAACTTTAAGTTTTCCTTATTTGTACAGTATGACTATATGTTGATGAATAGGGAATAACTCATGTTAAATCTGGAGCAACAGCTTAGCAAATATGCGGCTTATCATTTAAATCATAAAAATATTTTGACGCATTTTATTGGTATTCCGCTTATCGTGTTTTCAATTTTAAGTTTAACCGCAAGAGCTGGCATCGATATTGGTAGTTTTAAACTGACTTTAGCTATAGTCCTGATTGCAGCTAGTACGATCTATTATTTTATTTTAGATAAAGTATTTGGCTTGCTCATGCTCGTTATTTTAGCTGCTTTGTATCCACTGGCGAGCCAAATTGCACAGTTATCTTTTGGAGAATGGTTGGCTGTGAGTATTGGTTTCTTTGTGGTGGGTTGGGTCTTTCAGTTTGTGGGACATTATTTTGAAAAGAAAAAACCTGCTTTTGTTGATGATGTGATAGGACTTGCGATAGGACCATTATTTGTATTGGCAGAATTTATATTTATGCTAGGTTTTAGAAAGTCACTGCATGAGCGTATTTTACAAGAGGCGCGTAGTAAACGAGAGATGATGGATTTAAGTCATTAAATATAAAAAAAGCCCCAACATATTGGGGCTTTTTTAGCTTTAACTTAAACGTTAAAACGGAAGTGCATTACATCGCCGTCTTGAACAACGTAAGTTTTACCTTCTAAACGCCATTTACCAGCTTCTTTAGCGCCGTTTTCACCGTTGTATTGTACGAAGTCATCATATGCAACAACTTCAGCACGGATGAAGCCTTTTTCGAAGTCGGTATGAATCACACCAGCAGCTTGAGGAGCGGTTGCGCCAACTTTTACTGTCCATGCACGAACTTCTTGTACACCAGCAGTGAAATAAGTCTGTAAACCTAAAAGCGCATAACCTGCACGAATAACCACATTTAAACCTGGTTCTTCCATGCCCATTGCTTCTAAAAACTCAGCACGATCTTCATCTTCTAATAATGAAATTTCAGCTTCGATTTGGTTGCAAAGAGGAACAACAATTGCGTTTTCCTCAGCAGCAAGTTTTTTAACTGAGTCTAAGTGTGGGTTGTTTTCAAAACCATCTTCTGCAACGTTTGCAATATACATAGTTGGTTTTAAAGTCATTAAACCAAAACCACGAACTAATTTGCGTTCGTCATCAGATAAATCAGCTGCACGCGCTGGTTTACCTTCGTCAAGTAACGGTTGGATTTTTTCTAAAACTGCTTTAGTTGCTACAGCTTCTTTATCACCGCCTTTAGCAACTTTAGTTAAACGTAAAATTGCTTTTGCAACAGTTTCAAGATCGGCAAGTGCAAGTTCAGTATTGATAGTTGCGATGTCGTCTAATGGATCAATTTTACCATTTACGTGAATCACGTTTTCGTCTTCGAAACAACGTACAACATGAGCGATTGCATCAGTTTCACGAATGTTAGCAAGGAATTGGTTACCTAAGCCTTCACCTTTTGACGCACCAGCAACAAGACCAGCAATGTCTACAAATTCCATTGTAGTTGGCAAAATACGCTGTGGTTTAACAATCGCAGCAAGTTTGTCTAAACGTGGATCTGGTACAGGAACAATACCTGTGTTTGGTTCAATGGTACAGAAAGGGAAGTTTTCCGCTGCAATCGCTGCTTTCGTTAATGCATTGAAAAGGGTAGATTTCCCTACGTTTGGCAGACCAACAATACCGCAATTAAAACCCATGAAAACCACTCACAAATGTGTAAATTAAAAATTGTCGCTGATTTTACATGAAAGCCATGACAAAGTCATGGCTAGAGCAGGGTTGTATTGCGTTTAAACTTTACGTTTATCAAGTTGCTGGGCTAATGCATCGCCAGTCGCTTGTACCAACATGACTAAAACAATTAAGACTAAAATGACAGCCACCATAATTTGCATATCAAAACGTTGATAACCATAACGATAAGCAATGTCTCCTAATCCACCTGCACCGATAGCACCGGCAATTGCAGAAGAGTTAATCATAGTCACAATAGTCACGGTAAAGCCTGCCACAATACCCGGCAAAGCCTCTGGTAAAAGCACATGCCAAATAATTTGTTTACGGTTACAACCCATGGCTTGAGCAGCTTCAATTAAGCCTTGGTCGACTTCACGTAAGCTGACTTCTGCAATACGAGCAAAAAAGGGAATTGCCGCAATCGTCAATGGAACAACGGCTGCCCAAACGCCATAACTTGTACCTACAATCCAGCGAGTAAGCGGAATAAGTGCGACCATTAAAATAAGAAAGGGCACAGAACGAGTAATATTAATGACCCAACCCAAAGCCTGATTAATCTTTTGTGACGGATGAATGCCATGCTCAGAAGTGCTAACTAAAACAACAGCAATAGGTAAGCCAATTAAAAAAGCAATAAACGCAGATGCACCTACCATGAGCAAGGTATCTATAGTTCCAGTAATTAATAAATCAATGAGCTGGTCGTGCATAGCCAAGTACCTCAAATTGTGCAATTGCAGTTAATGCATCTTGTCGTATAGATGAAATATCAATTTCTACGTTAGGAATACCAACTAAAAGTGAACCAATAATATGCCCTTGAATGGTATCGACCTGACTTTGATATAAATTGACGGGCGCTTTAAATTTGGCAAGTAATTCTTGAATATCGGGAACCTGATGTGCTTCAGCCTCATATTTCAGTTTTACAATAATATGTGTCGAATTTTCATCGGGTAGAGGAGTGATTTTAAAAGGCGGAGTGATCTGCTCAAGGTTCAACAATTCCTGAGTAATTTGTTGCTCTGGTCGTGAAAATACAGACCAGACTTGTCCAGCCTCTACTATCTCACCTTGATCAATCACCACCACTTGATCACAAATTTCTCGAATGACCTGCATTTCATGAGTGATGAGTACAATCGTTAGACCCAGTTCCTGATTAATCTTTTTAAGTAAAGCCAAAATAGTGGCGGTACTTTCAGGGTCAAGTGCCGAGGTGGCTTCATCACAAAGTAAAATTTCTGGGTGGTGAACAAGTGCACGTGCAATACCGACACGTTGCTTTTGTCCGCCTGAAAGTTGTGATGGATAATGACCAGACTTATCTGCAAGACCTACGAGTGCCAGAACTTCATTTACACGTTGATCGATATCTGCTTTGTTGTAATTGGAAACTTTTAAGGGCAATGCCACATTTTCCCAAACTGTTTTTGCAGACATTAAATTGAAATGTTGAAAAATCATTCCAATTCGTTGACGGGTTTGAATGAGTTCAGCATGGCTCAATTCAGCAATGTTTTGTTGATGAATATGAATGCTGCCTGTATTCACTTGTTCTAAGCCATTTAAAGTGCGGAGTAGGGAAGATTTTCCCGCACCACTTTTACCAATAATGCCTAAAATCTTACCTTGAGGAATATCAAGGTTAATCTCTTTTAAAGCATGCAGTTTTTGACCTTGCGATTGGTAAAACTTATTTAAACCGCGAATTTTGATATGAGGTAGAGAAAAATCAACTTGTGATCCAAAACTCACCATTGTCATTCTCCTTATTTCCAGCCTTGAAACCACATCCCTTGGCCAAAGTCTTTATCCAGAATGTCTTGTGCTTGTTTTGAGTTCTGGAATGCTTTAACAAAGGTTGCAAGTTTTTGGTTTTTATCTTGGTAATCGCGACGAGTCACAAACAAAATTGCATATTTTTTATCGATTGGATCTAAAAATAATGCGCTATGTGGGTCGGTTACCTTTGCCATTTTTAGGTAGTGGGGGAAGCCGAAAATTAAATCGACATCATTATATGCATGTGCTGTTTGGGGGCCTTCAACTTCAACGAAGCTCAGCTGTTTGGGATTAGCAATAATGTCTTGAGTGGTTGAAAGTTCATTATTAATGTCTTTAAGCTGAATTAAGCCAGCGCGATGTAATAAAATTAAAGCACGGGCTAAGTTAACCGGATCATTTGGAATAGCCACACGTGCTTTTGACGGTAAGTCTTCAAGTGATTTATATTTTTTTGAATATAAACCTACATGACTTCCTGAACCCACACCAAATGCGTGTAAGTCATAACCCGTTTCTTTAACAGCATTACGTAGAAATACGCTTTGCTGGAAAAAGTTTGCATCAATATCACCGTTTTGTACGGCAACATTGGGTGCTCGCCAATCAGAAAATTCAACGAGTTTGACATGAACGCCTTGCTTTTCTACTTCATTGGCCACGCTTTGTAGTAGCTCAGCATAAGGTGGGCTAATGCCAATCGTTAAAACATCATCGGCTTCTTTATTTTTAATATAACGGTAACCGATGAGGCCCAGAACTATGATTAAAATCGTAATTCCGAGTAACCAATGCTTATGCTGTTTGAACTGAATTGCCATAATCTTTCCGTTATTACTTCCAGCCAGGGAACCAAAGTGTTGGCCCAATCTCAGCATCTAACACAGCTTTAACTTTTGGTGAGTTTTGATAGATCTCAACAAATTTCTTTAATTTGTCGCCCTTATCTTGGTAGTCATCACGCACTACAAACAAAATTGCATAACGTTTATTGGTATTGTCATCAAGTAAAAGTGCACTTTCAGGGTCAGCTGTTTTTGCTAAGCGCAAGTAATGTGGATAGCCAAAAGCCAAGTCAACATCATCAATTGCACGAGCAGTTTGTGGTCCTTCAACCTCTACGAATTGCAAATTTTTAGGGTTTGAAACTACATCTTTAAGTGCAGATAAATGATTGTTTGAATCTTTAAGCGTAATTAATTTAGCTTGCTGTAAAAGTAGTAGGGCACGACCTTGGTTTACTGGATCATTTGGAATGACTACGCGTGCGTTTTGTGGCAATTCATCTAAGCTTTTGTACTTCTTTGAATAAAGTCCCACATGTGATGCTGCACCCACTGCAAATGCCTTTAATTTAAAGCCTGTTTCTTTAATTGCATTGTCTAAGAAAGGTTGGTGCTGGAAAAAGTTCGCATCAATATCCCCATGATTTAAAGTAATGTTTGGTGTATTCCAGTCAGAAAATTCGACTAGTTTTACATTTAAACCCTGTTTCTTTGCTTCATCGGCAGCAGCTTGTAAAGTTTTTGCAAATGGAGGACTAATCCCAATCACAAGTTCATTTGAGCCACTTTGACGATGTTTATTCCAAAAGAATAAAGCAATAATAAGGACTACAACGACTAAGCCTATGCCTAGCCATTTTTTTGAGGCTGTTTGAGCCATGTCTATCTCCAAATTTAGGCGGTTATTTCTTCAATTGTTGTTAAGTTTTTGCTGTTGTTATAGGGACTACATCGGAACGCTTGAACAGGGTGTTGTTCTGGTAATTGGTCACCCCGATTAAAAATTTTGTTCCGTAATGAACCCGCTTTATATGCAGTTTTATAGCGACCACGTTGTTGTAGCTCAGGAATGACCAAGCGAATAAAGTCGTGGTGAGACTCAGGTGCAACAGTACGTGTCAAATTAAAGCCATCAATATCTGTTTCATCTAAAAGATGAATTAGGTATTCAGAAACTTCTTCGCCACTACCTACAATGAGTGGATAACGACCACCCAAAACATGCTGAGCTTTTAAGTCATTTTTCGTGATTTGTTGCTCTTTAAATTTTTCGGTAATCGAAACAATACTGTTACTTTTTTGGTAAGGAATCGCTTCATCGTCGGCAAATTTACTTAAGTCAATGCCTGTTGAACTTGCATAATGCGCGAGGCCAGCTTCAGGACTTGCATATTGACGATATTCATTAAGTTTGTGTACAGCGAGATCATGTGTTTCGGCAACAACAACGGTGATGCCAACGAAGACTTTAATGTCATCCGCTGAACGGCCTTGCTGTTCTGCAAGAGCACGAATCTTTTTCACTTGTTCTCGTATTTTTTCGGGTTTGTCGCCGCCAATAAATACACACTCAGCATGACGCGTCGCAAACTGCATACCTTTGGGGGAAGCACCTGCTTGAAACAGTGTCGGGGTGCGTTGTACAGAAGGAGACACCTGAAACACACCTTCACTTTGGTAATATTTTCCGTGGTGGTGAATGGTGTGAACTTTAGACGGGTCTGTAAAAACACGTCGTGCTTTATCTTTTTTAACGGCGTCGTTTTCCCATGAAGCTTCCCAATATTTGTAGCAGAGTTCTAAAAACTCTTCGGCTTGTTCATAGCGGGCATCGTGGTCTTTTAAACCTTTTTGACCAATCAAGCGTTCGGCACTATCTAAATAACCCGTCACGATATTCCAGCCAATACGACCTTGTGTTAAATGGTCGAGACTCGCAAAGCGGCGTGCAAATTGATACGGATGTTCATAGCTTAAGTTCACAGTGACCCCAAAACTCAGGTTTTCAGTGACTGCCGCCATTGCTGAAATGAGTGTAGATGGATCATGGCTTGGAAGTTGAATGGACTCTTTTAAAGTCAGATCAATACCATTTTGATAGACGTCATACACACCTGTAATATCGGCTATAAACAAGCCGTCAAATAAACCACTTTCTAAGGTTTTAGCTTGTTCTGTCCAATAGCTCAGTTCATTAAAGCGGTGTGATTCATCACGTGGATGTGTCCATAAGCCATGATTGATATGTCCAACACAGTTCATGTCAAAGGCGTTTAATAAAATCTCTTTTGCTTTGAAATCTGCCATTACAATGTCCCCCGTCGAGGTGGCAGAACACCGTTAAGAACATAGTTCCCAATAAAGTAATATTTCCATCGTGCAGCATCATGTAAGGTATGCACACGCGCATTGCGCCAGAAACGGTCTAGACCATCTTGTGATTGACTACCACGGCTACCAGCAAGTTCAATCAGCTTAGACGAAGCTTTTAGCGCCGTATCACTACTATGAGCACGTACTTTGGCAACATCGATGGATGCTTTAGCAATACTTTCAGGTGTGGTCTCAATTTTTGCGGCATCGATTGATTGCGCAGCTTGTTTTAATAAAACTTCACTTGCTCGTACATCTACAGCAATGCGTCCTAGCTCATAAATCGTTAAAGGATCTTGATTGGCTGTTTCTACATTTGAATCAATCCATGGGCGAGCTTGATGCACTCTTTGCAAACTTTCTTCAAAGGCTGCACGTGCAATGCCTACTTCAATCGATGCATGCATGATTTGAGCAAAAGGGCCCACTAAGGTTGGTTGCAAAAATGCAGTATCAAAAGGAATAACATCATCTGCATCTACAAAAACCTGATCAAATTTAACCGTGCCGCTACCTGTGGTTTTTTGCCCAAAGCCAGACCAGTCATCAACAAGTTTCAATCCTTGTGAACCACTTTTTACAAAGGCTAGATATTCTCGACCTGTATCGTCTAAAACTAAGGTTGGAATACGGTGAGCAAATAAACTTCCTGTGCAGTAAAACTTTTCTCCTTGAATCAGGTAGCCATTTTCGTGTGGACGGATATTGGTTTGCTTATGAGTTGAAGTTTTGGTCTTAAACTCAGCAAGTGCATTACCAAAGCGAGTGCCATTTAAAACTTCGCCATATAACCGTTGTTTTTGAGCTTCTGTACCTGTATTGCGCAATACTTCTAAAGCATAAAAATGGTTTTGTGGAATTTGTCCAATTGAACCATCTGCACCGCTTAAAAGAGCAATCACTTTAGCAACGGTATGACTTGAAACTTCGGCACCGCCATATTGCTTAGGTACTGTAATTGCCCAAAGTCCAGACTGGCTCAATGCATCAATTTCGGTATACGGTAAAATTCGCTTAGAGTCTCGTTCAACAGCAGTTTTTTTAAATTGCTCAGCAAATTGTTTGGCAATTTCTAAAGCTTCAGCATCATTTTGAATAATATATGCTTGACCAGATGCCGATGTTTGTTTGGTTTGTACCGATTGATATGAAGTCATGACAATTTCTCCTTAAATCCAAGCATGGCGGGCAGGGAAATGACCATTAAGGTAATAATTGCCAATGGCATGTAATTTCCAGCGAACAGGGTCGTGTAAGGTATGTACACGGGCATTTCGCCAATGTTGATCTAAATTATGTTGGCTTAAGCTTGAACGACTACCGCCCAGCTCTAGTAGTTTTTCAGAAATTTGTAGGGCAGCATCATTGGCATAGACTTTCGCTTCAGCAACCAAAATTGAAGCTTTAGCTACTTGCTCATCAGTCACAGTTTGAAGTTGGTCAAGTTCATCTAAATATTCAGCAGCTTCATCCAATAATAAAATTGCAGCATCGAGCAAAATATTTAACTTACCTACCTCTTGCAGGGTGTAATGTTCAAAGCTGGCTTTTTCAACATTTGCATCAATAATTGGACGTGCTTTGTGTATAGTCGATAAAGTATCGTCAAATGCGGCTTCAGCAATCCCTACATCAATTGCCACTTGTAATAACTGAGAATAAGCACCGCGATAAGTAGGGGCTTTAGTTAATAAGCGTTCATCAAAAATGAGTTCTGGATTAACTTCAACATGATTTAATTTAACTGTACCGCTCGCTGTCGTACGTTGCCCAAATCCATTCCAGTCATTAATGACTTCAATACCTTGAGCCTCTCGGTTAACAATCACTAAAACCACATGGCCTTCGGGATGAATCGCTTTAATTGCAAGCCAATGCGCAAAACTTGTTCCCGTCGAATAAAACTTTTCGCCGTTTAAAATATATTTGCCGTTTTCAACAGTAAGAGTGGTTTTTAAGGTTTTTGAATCATGGGTATTACGTTCTGGTCCACCGTTAGCAAGACGCTTTCCTGCCAATATTTCTGAAAAGATAAATTGTTTTTGTTGTTCTGTACCCATGATTTCAATCAGGTTTAACAAGCTAATCTGATTTTGTGGAATCTGACCAACATTCGCATCGCCTTTACTTAGAATACGGAAAACTTGTGCCAGTGTTTTATTGGAAACAAAAGCACCGCCGTATTTTTTTGCAATGCGAATTCCGCCTAAGCCTTTTTGACTAAAGCTTTCAATTTGCTCATAAGGAAGTAAGCGTTGTTGATCACGTGTATTACGACCCTCTAAAGCAAAATCAGCCACTTGATAAGCAGCATTAATGGCTTGTTGATCATTTTGAATGATTTGGACGTACGCCGTCGTTTTAGATAGAGAATTAGACATAATGACACCTTGTATTGCTGTCATTACCTTACAAAAGAAATATTTTTCCACTAAACGAGGACTTATGCTCAGCTTATGAAATAAAGTGCAAAGCAATTTTTTTGCTTTTTAATAGATAAATTTAGATATAGAAATATATTAAAAATCAATAAATTGTGATTTTTATTTGTAAAATGAATAACTAAAAAGATTTTAATATGAAAAACATCTATAAGTACGGTAAAAAAAGATATAAAAAATATAGACCTAACTGTCAGTGAAAAATGAGCACAATATCCATTGTTTTAACTAAAAATAGCTTCTAAAGTATCTACTTACCATCGACCATTTTTGTACAAATAGTCAAATAAAAATAAACGTGGAGATTTTATGCGGGTTTTGTATCAGTTTCCTTTGTCCCATTATTGTGAAAAAGCTCGCTGGTTGTTAGACCATAAAGAACTTGATTATGTGGCTCATAACTTAATTCCAGGGTTTCATCGTGCTTTTGCACAACTCAAGACAGGCCAAAATTTACTGCCTATTTTGAAAGATGATCATCAATGGATCGCTGAGTCGACTAAAATTGCACTTTATCTGGATGATACTTATCCAGAGCATTCACTGTTACGTCGTGATGAACAATTAAGGCAACAAACATTAAAAATAGATAGCTTGGCTGATGAGCTGGGTATTCATGTCCGCCGTTGGGCTTTAGCTCATACGTTGGCACAAGGAGACCATGCTTTAGAAATTATGATGGGTGAACAAGGCTATTTACGTCAGTTTGAAAAAATATCGAAGCCCTTCCTCAAAACACTGGTAAAGAAGAATTATAAACTTGAAGAAGAGCTAGTGAACCAGTCAAAACAGCACATGGATGAGCTCATAAATGAATTAAATAACTGCTTAATCGAAAATCAGGCACGTTATATGGTGGGTGATCGCTTAAGTCTTGCTGATATTTCTGTATGTTCTATGCTTGCTCCTTTATTAGAAATAAAGGGTACGCCGTGGGAGCGGGAAGAAGCTGAAGGTGTTTCAGAAGAATGGAATAACTATCAGCAAAATTTACTCGATTTACCTCTAGGTCAGTATGTTTTAAGAATATATCAAACTGAGCGTAATGCGCGTGTAGATTGGCGCGGAATTTAAAATTATAAAATGCCCTGAGAAAATCGGGGCTTATTTTTATCTCTGCTAGTTATTTTATTAATGTTAGACATTACTATCAATTTTCTAAATGATTTTTATTAAGCCATTTGTTTATATTATTTTGTTGCCAAAATTACTTTTTACAATATAAATTCTATTTTATCTAAATGACTAATAACTTTAATTTTTGTGATTTTTTTAGAAAATACAATTTTTCTAAATACTATTTTTAGCCAAAGTTAAGCCACTTTATTGTGCATGTGTTTACATTGTAATCAATAATTGCCACATTTAAGTGTAATTAGATGAGCTTAATAATAGACAGAAGATTAAAACATAGATTAAAGTAGAAACATGTGAGCAGTTTTAAAGATATTAATTCTGCAAAACAGATTGAATAGAATAAGTGAAGCAAATGGATGGATCCGACTTGGAAAAGTTGGCTCGATAATTGCAATTTAATAAAAAATCACTCTATTGCTCTATATGAATGATTCTATAGATAAATAGAGAGAATGATCATCAAGGAGTTCTTATGAAACGTTCTGCAACCTCTCTCATTATTTCAACAGTTATGCTTTGTACGGTTGGCGCTACTTCTCAAATTCAAGCAGCAGATACATTAGCTAAAATTAAAAGTACCGGAAAGATCGTAATTGGTCATCGAGAATCCTCAGATCCAATTTCATATGTTGTTGCAGGTAAACCAGTAGGTTATGCAGTCGATATCTGTAACCAGTTTGCAAATGACATTAAAAAAGAACTGAAAATGCCTAGCTTAAAAGTTGAGTACAAGGCTGTAACTTCATCAACACGTATTCCTGAGCTTTTGGCAGGCAATATCGATATGGAATGTGGTACTACTACAAACTCTAAACAACGTCAGCAACAAGTTGGTTTCTCAACTAACTACTATGCAACTGAAGTGCGCATGGCTGTTAAAGCAAATTCAGGCATTAAAAGTTTGGCAGACTTAAATGGTAAAGCTGTTGTTACCACTCAAGGCACCACATCTGACAAATACATCAAGATGAATGAGAAAGGTCAGGCAATTAATGTTCAAAATATTTATGGTAAGGATCATGCTGACTCTTTTGCCATGATGGCATCTGGCCGTGCTGCTGCATTTGTAATGGATGATAATATTTTAGCAGGCTTGATTGCTAAATCTTCTACACCTAAAGCTTTTGCAATTGTAGGTCCAGTACTTTCATCTGAACCTTATGGAATTATGCTTGCTAAAGATGATCCAAAATTTAAAGCGGTTGCAGACCGTACTGTAAAGAACTTGTGGAAAACTGGTCAAATGGACGCTTTATATAAGAAGTGGTTCTTATCTCCAATTCCACCAAAGAATACGAATTTGAACATGCAACAAAGTTCATCTTATAAGAAATTAAAAGCTAACCCAACAGATGCAGGAATCTAACTGGATCTTTTTGTCCTAAATTTACTTGTGTAAGTGTAAAGATTCATTTGCACAAGTGGTCTATTTTCTAAAGATATTAATTTAAGGGGCAAACATGTCAGTCGGCTCGCTAAACTGGACTATATTCTGTGCGGAGTCTAATGAATATGGTGTCGATAAAGCCGCATGGGCAGAATCAGTTTGTAAAGCTATTGGTAGCTCAAGCTACAATGCTTATGCTGAGGCACCCACATGGTTACAAATGTTAGGTTCAGGCGTGTTCACTATGGTTTGGACAGCTATTATAGCCTTTCTTATCGCATTTTTATTAGGTTCTCTCCTAGGGGTAATTCGTACATTACCCAACAAACCTCTCGCATTTATCGGCAATTGTTACGTTGAAATTTTCCGTAATATTCCACTTATTGTGCAACTATTCTTCTGGGCTTTTGTTTTTCCCGAGTTTTTACCGGACAGCTTAAGTGCAGGTAGTGGGGATGTAGTTGCTGGTGGTTGGTGGAAAAATATTTTAAATCAGCAACCTGCGGTTATTGGTGTTTTTGCATTAGGTCTCTACACGGCTGCCCGTGTATCTGAGCACATACGTGCCGGAATTAATACCGTTTCTCGTGGACAGAAGTTCGCAGCTTCCGCTATGGGTTTTACTACTGCACAAAGCTATCGTTATGTCATTTTACCGGTTGCATATCGTACCGTATGGCCAACGATTACATCTGAAGCAATGAACGTTTTTAAAAATTCAGCTGTTTTATATGCGTTGAGTGTGTTGAATTTCTTTGCTTACACTAAAACCATGCGTGAAGAAACTTCTCAGGACATTATCATTCTTATTCTCTCTACACCTGTTTATTTGATTATCACTTATAGCATTAAGTTTGTGATGGCATGGATTGAGAAACGAATGGCTGTACCTGGCTTAGGTTCAGGAGGGAAGTAATCATGGATTTTTCTTTATTACAAAACCCTGATGTGATCGCGGCACTCAAAGAAGGTTTCATTTTTACGCTTACCGTAACGGTATTAGCAATGATGGGCGGTATCCTAATTGGAACCCCATTGGCAATGATGCGTTTATCTAGCAATGCCATCGCAAGTAATTTTGCAAAATTTTATGTTGATCTGTTTCGTGGTATTCCACTGATTCAAGTGATCTTTATCTTCTACTTTTTGTTGCCGAAAATATTTGAGTTTCAATCTGATACTTATTGGGGACCGTTGTTTTCGAGTGTTGTAACTTTTGCCATTTTTGAAGCAGCTTTTTTCTCGGAAATTGTACGTTCTGGAATTCAGTCTATTTCAAAAGGTCAGGTACATGCAGGCTATGCGCTAGGTTTTACCTACGGTCAATCAATGCGCTACGTGGTATTACCTCAAGCCTTCCGTAATATGCTCCCAGTATTGTTAACTCAAACAATCATTCTATTTCAGGACATCTCTTTAGTTTATGTGATTAGTGCACCAGACTTTTTAGGCCGTGCAGATACATTGGCTAATACATATGGACCTGAAACAAAAGCAACATTCTATTTAATCGTCGCTGTAGTGTATTTCTGTAGCTCGTTTGTGCTGTCGCATTTAGTCAAACGCTTACAGCAAAAAATTGCCATCATTCGCTAATTGGAGATTTTAAATGCCAATGATAGACATCCAACATATCTCTAAATGGTATGGTGATTTTCAAGTTTTAACAGATTGCACGACGAGTATTGAAAAAGGTGATGTCGTTGTTGTTTGCGGACCATCTGGTTCAGGAAAATCAACACTCATCAAAACAGTAAATGCTTTGGAACCATTTCAACAAGGTGACATTATTGTTGATGGAATTTCGCTTAAAGATCCAAAAACAGATCTTGCTAAATTCCGTTCAAGAGTAGGAATGGTCTTTCAGCACTTTGAGCTTTTTCCGCACATGACTGTTTTGGAAAATTTGACGATTGCTCAAGTTAAAGTGTTAAAGCGTTCAGTTGCAGATGCTCGTGCAAAAGGTCTGAAATATTTAGAGCGTGTAGGCTTGCTTGCTCATAAAGATAAATTTCCAGGTCAGTTATCGGGTGGTCAGCAGCAACGTGTAGCGATTGCACGTGGTTTGTCTATGGACCCAATCTGTATGTTGTTTGATGAACCGACTTCTGCACTTGATCCTGAAATGGTCGGTGAGGTTCTTGAAGTTATGGTACAGCTCGCACATGAAGGCATGACCATGATGTGTGTTACTCATGAAATGGGCTTTGCTAAAAGAGTATCTAACCGTTTAATTTTTATGGATGAAGGTAAAATTTTAGAAGACTGCCCAACCCATGAATTCTTTGATAATTTAGAAGCTCGTCATGAGCGTGCTAAACTTTTCTTAGAAAAAATTCAGGCGATGCACTAATAACCCTAATAAAAAAAGAGCCATTAAAGGCTCTTTTTTTATATCTAATTTTTAGAAACTATACTTTGCTAGCAGGTTGATACGTGAATAATCCCCCTTGTCACCCGCAAAAGTTTCACGTTGACCGTAAGTATATTCGGCTCCTAAATCAATATTTTTAACTGGGTTCCAGATTAAATTGACTAAAGCGTTATAAATTTCTTTGTTATAGCTAGTATTGGTTA
This sequence comes from Acinetobacter sp. WU_MDCI_Abxc222, assembly GCF_025514755.1. Classification (NCBI taxonomy): domain Bacteria; kingdom Pseudomonadati; phylum Pseudomonadota; class Gammaproteobacteria; order Moraxellales; family Moraxellaceae; genus Acinetobacter; species Acinetobacter sp. WU_MDCI_Abxc222. Next base: position 347,135 of record NZ_JAHPVG010000001.1, on the reverse strand, counting down.
AATTGCTATTTGCATAGACATTATCATCTTTATATTGAATACCACCTACAGCAAAAGTAGAACGTAGAATAGGGCTCCATTTACGTTGATATCCAATTACTGCGCTATCGAATTCTCCTAAATTAATATCTTGTGTTGTTGTGTCATAGTTATAAGCCGAATTGCTATAAAGTAAATAACGACCATCACCTTTAACATGATAGTAATTAGCAACCACACTATCTTGAGGCGTTAAATCATATTTACCACCAACACCGACACCCCAACCAAATTTTTCTTCTGAAGCACTATCTTTTGGAGCTACACGGTTTTCATGGGCAAGACCATGCAACTGTAATAGGCCTTTGTTATTCGTAGTTTTGAAATCATATCGAGCTGTTAAAGCAGGAAAACGGCTTCCACCGGCAGCATTACCAGCTTTTTCAACATCCCCACCTTCTAAGGCAACTAATATTTTCTGTTGTGCATTAATTGGCTGAGTGTACCTAACCTGTACTGTCCGTGTAGTGCCTGTACCAATAGCACCATTAAAATCTACAGTTTCTGGTGAGGTATCTGTGTTTACAAACGGTGAGGTTGTTTGACCAGCTAACCATTTTCCTAAGGACATATAGGCATGGCGAACACGGAAAGTACCATGGCTATTATCTCCATTGCCACCCATGAAATCGGCTTCAATTTTACCTGTTAAATCTCCATATTGAGTTGGACGAGTAATATCTAAGCCAATTCGTGAAGTTGCTGCAGATACATTTAGTGAGTCTTGTTTAGGGTCATCTTTATTCAGTGGATAATTGGCACCATTTGAAATACTGCCATTTGAACCTTTAAAGTCATAGGTTGCATCTGCGCGAACACTACCATAAAGCTTGACTTGAGTTTGTCCATCGACCATAGCCATCCAACCTGGTTTTGATGCAGGTGGTGTAGGGGTGGCAGGTACTGCGGGACTTGTTGCTGGAGCAGTGACAGTTAAAGCTGTTTTTTGTTGATCAGATAGTTTCTGAACGAGTTGTTTTAACTCCTTTACTTCATCACGTAAGGCGTTAACTTCAGCATCTGTAGCGGCATGCACAGGCATCGTCACGCTCATTACACCTAAAGAACTCATTGCTAACACTAGTGTTTTGATCTTATTCACAGGAACTCCCCCGACATGGATAAAAATTTTCCTGCAAATACATAACAAAAATGATGCCAACTTTACGAAGCTTTAAAAATAGTCAATTTTTGATGATTACTCCCTTTTTAGCCTTAAATGGTAGTGAGAATAAGGATTCTGAATAGATAAATCAGATTTAAGCATAAACTGACTCTCTAAAATGAACCGTCCCTGACACTACTTGCACGTTTAAAAGGCATAAAAGAATTAAGCTCTATAAAAGAAAAAGAGTTTTGCTGTCTATAAACCTCTGTATTTTCAATGCAGAGGTGATGGTATAGGGTTATACTGTCTTTACTGTGAAATTCTGGCTGGAGATAAGAGTGGAGTTAGATCGTTTTGATAAACAAATTCTAGAAATTTTGTCTCATGAAGACTTAAATTTGAATGAACTTTCAGAACGGATCAATCTGTCAGTCAGTTCTGTACATCGCCGTATTAAGCACCTGATTGAAGCCAACATCATGGGGCAGCTCAAAAGGGAAATTAATTTTAGTAAGCTTGGTTTTACTTTACATATTTTATTGCAAGTTTCATTGAGCAAACATGATAGCGAAACATTTGATAAGTTTTTGTCTGAAATAGAGGCAATTCCAGAAGTAACAAACGCATTCTTAGTCACAGGTCAAAGTGCAGATTTTATTTTGGAGCTTGTAGCACGCAACATGGATGACTACAGTGAAATTTTATTAAGACGTATTGGAAAAATCGACAATGTCGTTGCTTTACATTCTAGTTTTGTCATTAAAGAGTATAATGTATTTAATTGCTATAACTTGCTCAACAAGCTATAAAAAAACGCACCAAATGGTGCGTTTTCTTTGATTCAAATGTTTGATTTAAGCATCAAGTTGAGCCAAAACCTCATCCGAGAATTCAACGTTAGTATAAACGTTTTGTACATCGTCAAGATCTTCAAACATATCAATCATTTTAAGAATTTGTTTTGCTTGATCAACATCTGTAATTTCAGCTTTTGTGGAGGGACTCATCACAACTTCTGCGTTATCAGATTTTAAACCAGCAGCAGCAAGAGCATCCTGAACTTCACCGAAAGTCTCAGGTGAGGTGATTACTAAAATTTCATCTTCTGAAACTTCAATATCTTCAGCCCCAGCTTCTAAAGCAACTTCCATGATTTTATCTTCTAAAGAAACATCTTCAAAAGTAATCTCACCACGTTTAGTAAATAGATAAGATACAGAACCCGCAGTTCCTAAGTTACCATTTGTTTTACTGAAACAGTGACGTACATCGGGAACTGTACGGTTCAAGTTATCTGTCATTGTTTCAACAAGAACAGCAACACCGCCAACCCCATAACCTTCGTAAGTTACTTCTTTTAAATCATCATTATCTTCACCACCAGCACCACGTTGGATTGCACGGTTAATGGTGTCACGTGTCATATTAACTGAGAGAGCTTTTTCAACTACTGCACGCAGACGAGGGTTGCTAGCAGGATCTCCACCACCAAGTTTGGCAGCAGTCACAATTTCACGAATATATTTAGTAAAAACTTTACCGCGACTTGCATCTTGTTTAGCTTTACGATGCTTAATATTGGCCCATTTAGAATGACCCGCCATGGACGTGAACTCCAAAAAAAGAAAATGCAAAAGTGCTAGAATATTAGCATAGGCTTGGTTTTGTTGAAAACTGTTGCCCTGCGTTTTGTTAGCCAATTGAATAACAACAATAAGCTTAAAACCTAATGATTGAGATTAGGTCAAATCAAGTCCAATTTGATTTAGCTAATTTTGACATCTATGTCAAATTGAGCATATAACTCTTTAATTGTTTCCAAGTCTTTTTGTAAATCAGTCGGGTAAATTTTACCTAAAATCCCACCTTGTTTACTTCGAGCATTCGCATACATTAAAACAATAGGAACATTGGCTGCTTTTGCAATATGCCAAAAACCTGTGCGGATAGGTTTACGTTCAGAGCCATCTTTGGCACGTGTAGCTTCAGGAGCAATCACCAAGTTAAAAGTTTCATGAGTTTGAAACTGTTCAACCATTTGCGAAACGATATCTTTACTTGCTTTACGATCAACAGGAATGCCACCCAATTTTTCTAAAATTGGCTTAAGGGGGCCTTTGAAAAGTTCTTTCTTTATTAGAGTATGAATTTTGATGTCTAACATTTGGAAGAGGGCAATCGAGAGCACTGCATCTAGATTTGAGGTATGTTCAAAGCCAATAATAACTTGTTTTTTCTCAAGAATTTGTGGGTCTACATTGTAGGTCCAACCAACGGCTTTAAAGATAGAGTTACCTAGAAATTTTTTCATACATCAGTGCAAATTGATAAATTTTCAGGATTCTAATATGAGTTTGTAAAAAAGCCTAGAAAAATTATGAAAGCTAAAGTAGAGCACAAAAGTTAAGGATTATCTAAGTTCTAAAATACTTTAAAAGTTCTTTTTTTATTTTTCTCAAACTTCGTCTGAAAGTAATAAACCTAGATAATTTTAAAATTAAGATACTGGCTGTGGTATCTCTTCATTAATTAAATATTCAATATATTTCCAAATTTTTTCAGGGTTAATAAGGTTTTTATCTGTCGTTCCATCAATAATCATCCCATCAATAATAGAAATAATGATATGAACAAGGGGAGTTGGGTTTTCTATACCTAACTGAGTAAGCTTTTCATGTAACAGATTAGTCAACCATTTTGTATATTCATAAAATGGTTCACGAATTGAAGTATATTGTTTAGATACTTCAATAAATGCCTTTTTAAATAAACAGCCATTAAATGTTTCGCTATTGATCCATTCAATATACCAATTAAAAATAATATGAATTTGCTCAAGAGGACTAGCATCTTGATGTAAAATTAATTGTTCATTGATTGAGTTTTGAATATTTATATTTCGATGTTGCAAGCATTCCATAATTAAATTTTCCTTTGACGGAAAATATTTATAAAAAGTCATTTTTGCAACATTTGATTCAGCAATAATACGGTCAACACCAGTAGCATTGTACCCAATCTGATTAAATAAATTTAAAGCAGTATTTATAATATCTTCTTTTTTTGACATTACTATTCCATATAGTTAAAACTAATTATAACTTAATCTAAAATATTAAATTTTTAATACAAATTATGATAATAAAAAACTGATTTTGATTCAAGTTGAGATTGTGATAATGATTATCATTAATTGGAGTTTTTTTAAATTTTTTATTTGATTTCGTACGATTTTAATTCTAATATTAATCAATGAAGGAACATATTTAAATATTAATTTAAGTCATTGTTTTTATAATAAAATATGTAAAAATCGATCATGCTTCAATAAGTTTAATGAGAGCGGATATGCCTAAGAAATTTGAGAATTTTAATAATCCTAGAAAGAAAGCACTCGCAGGGATGAAGCAAAGCATTTCAGTAGAACTATGGGAAAAAAATTTAAACTTTTTAACCCACTTAAGAGCAAAAATTGCTAAACATCCAGTATCCCATCATCCGGCAATTGATACTTTAAATAACGGCGAAATTAATAAAGAAGACTTAAAAAAAATTCACTTAGAGTATCGCCATGCAATTGTGCAAACTTTTACTGATGCATTGCTCATGGCTCAATTTCAAACTAAACAATTAGAGCCGAGATTGCATGCTGGTGCAAAAATGTTCCCGCGTTTTCTTTTAAGTTTAAATATTTTTGATGAATTTGGATTTCGGCCAGGATTAGATAAAAACGGCTACTATCAGGGAAATCCTGAATATGCTCATTATCCCTTATTTGAAGATATATTGAATGATTTTGGTATTACAGAACAAGATCGTCTAACTTATCATCCGACTGAAATTGCAGATCAGGTTAGAGTATTTTTAGAAAATGCTTATGATGACTATAAAGCTGTTTCAGCCTTATTAGCAGTCGCAGAGGAAGAAGTCATTCTATATAGTCCACCTTTACGTAGAGCAACTAAAGCAGTTGGTCTAGATGTGGAGGGTGGTGGTTATTATCATGTACATGGTATCTCTGAGGATGAAAGTGCTGAAGCAGCAGATGATGATCATGAAGAAGATTTATGGTATGTCTTGATGCAAGCTTGTACAGAAGAAGACTATAACTATATTGAAAAATTATGCTTAGAGTATTGTGATTTATGGGAAAAGTTTTGGGATACACAATTAGAGAATTCGGAGCCCATGCGAAAGCAAATCTTAGCTTAATAGATGAAAGATGGATATTTAGTACGGAACGTAAGTGTATTTTAAAACATCTAAAATTTAGGGATAAAATAAATTTAAATTTTGAGTATTTTTTATAAGAGTAAAGCATATTCTATTTAGATATATATTAAAAAACCCCATAAACTTTTTGTTTATGAGGTTCGGTATTTGGTGGGCCCACACAGACTTGAACTGTGGACCAACGGATTATGAGTCCGCTGCTCTAACCAACTGAGCTATAGGCCCTATAAGTCAGAAAAGCTTTTAATCTCAATGCTTTTCAGTGCGTGCAATACTAATCAATTTTTTAATTAAACACAAGTCATTTTCTGAAGTAGACGCAAACTAAACCCAAAAATATTGTGTCTTATTGGTTAATATTTCAAGCGATAGTGATTCTAGCTTATGTGTACTTCAAGAGTAAAGTGGGAGAAGTTATTTATCGATCAATTAGAATTTATTCCAACAATCTATTGTGACGATGACTTAATTGTATTTGTAGTTTGAGACATTAATTTATATAAAATAAATTTTGTTTAAAATATAAGCATGAATTGTAGATATGCTGTTTGTGTTGTGAAATTATAGAATTAGAAAAAACTTATTTAAGATAAATATAAATGGTGATTAAAAATATTATATATTTTAATTAAGCTTTAGATATATGGTAGATTACCTTTTTAATTATATATTTCGAAAAATAATAGTTACAATAATTCTCTTAATAATATTCTAGCCTATGTGTAGTAAAAAATATAGCCTATTAGGCCAAATTACTGAAGAAAATAATATTATTAATTTTTAGATTAGCTTGAAATTTAAACTCAACTTAAAAAAGTAAACATTAATATATAAAGTTAGCAACTTTAATAATGAAATATAAAAGTAACGAAAAACGGATTCAATTTTTTTGATGCAAATAAATTTAATTAAAATATAATACTTTTTCTTAAGGTGTTGTTGTGTTTTTCTAAAAAAAGCTGTTAAGGGTGGTAATAGAAATTTTTATCATTAAAATATCTTTCCTTCTTTAAAGTATTTTCTATATGAAACCTAAATTGTGATTGTCTTCACAACAATACAAATGTTTGTATCTTATAAACTTTATTCTTGACTAAAACACTTGGTTTTAATAAAGTATAAGTGTATTTTTTACAAAACAAAATATTATTGCTTAATCCTGAAATACAACAAGAGGCCTACTTTCTAAGTAGGCTTTTTGTTTTTAGTATTATTTAGAGATATGGTACAGAGTAATAAGCTTAAGCTTTAAATAAACTAGATGTAACAAGAATCAAAATTATAAAAAATCCTTAGACTTTCAGAACTAACCTATAAAGTTTTATAAATTTTCTTGAATAATTTGAATTAACTCTCTAGCTGCTTTAGGTAAAGGGCGGTCTTGGAGCCAAATTAAATAAATAGATAAGGGTAGATGGTTTTTCGTATTTTTAAAATCTAAAAGGACTAAGTGACCTTGATCAATTTTATCTTGTACTAGTGATAAGGGAAAATTTCCCCAACCAAGTCCAGCTTCAACCATATTAATTGCTGTTTGTAGACTATTGGTTTTCCAGTACATTGTACCAATAATTGAACGGGAATCTGTCATTTCATGCTCACTACTCGCCACAACAATTTGTCTAATATTAATTAATTCCTCAATAGAAAACTGTTTTGTTCTATCTTGTAGAAGAGCGTGGTTAGAAGAAATCGTAGCCGCCACTGTTTCAGTCATTACCAATTGTAGATTCTCACGCATTTTTATATTGAGGTCTGAACCTGCTAAGCAAAGACTGATTTGCTCCGTATAAAGTAAATTGACAATGTCGTCTTGGGGAGCAGTAATCACTTCTATGTTCAGTAAAGGGAATTTATCGGCTAGTTTCTTTATTGAATGGAATAATAATTTTGTATTTACATCGGAAACAACGCCAATACGCAATTTGCTTTCAAGTCCTAAAGAAAGTTCATGTGCATGAGTGCTAAATAGCCTAAGTTGTTCAGAAATGATCCGTGCTTGAGGTTCCAAGGCTAATGCTGTAGCTGTAGGAATGACTTTTCGAGGAGTCCGTTCAAATAATATATAACCCAATTCTGCTTCTAAATTAGCAACGGCCATACTTACTGCTGAGGGGACTCGATTTAGTTTACGAGCAGCCGCAGAGAAAGAACCCGTATCGAGTACGGTTATGAAAAGTTCAATATTTTCACTGTTAAAATTCATTTTGATATCAGCTGAACTGAAAGCTATTAACTTTATATATGATTTTGACTGAAATTAAAATATAAGGAATGAAGCAGAGTTTATTGATTATGCAAGGTATAAAGCGTCGAATTGTATATGTTTCTTCCTATGAAATAATCGGAATGGTTATTTCATCAGTAGGGTTAGCGATTTTGGCAGGTGATAGTGTTGAACATACTGGACCACTATCTGTCATGATTACGACCATCGCTGTAACTTGGAATTTTATCTACAATATTTTATATGAGAAATGGGAAGCTAAACAAAACAGTCATATCCGTACAGTTAAGCGTAGAGTTGGACATGCCATCGGTTTTCAGCTTACTTTGGTGCTGTTTTTAATTCCTCTTATTTCGTGGTGGATGGATATTTCCCTGATTGCTGCTTTTTGGTTAGATGTGGCCTTTATTATCATTATTCCTGTCTATACTTTTATATTTAATTGGAGTTTTGATAAGTTATTTGGATTGCCTATTTCGGCACAGGCTAAAGCGCTAGCAGAATAACCGTAAAATTATTTTATAAGCTATCAAGGTGATCGACTTTGATAGCTTATCTAGTTTCATTATTTGGTTTGATTAATGACTAACTGTTTTGAAAACTTTAATTGAGCTTTCTTGGCGAAAATATAATAAATCAAAGCAGTAGAGATAAGACCTACGAGCCACGATAAATCGATTCCTCCTAGCATTGCCGCAATTTGACCCGTATAAAATTTACTATCAATAAATGGCAGTTGAATCAAAATACCTAGAAAGTAGCAGGTAATTCCAATCCGATTCCAACGGCCATACTTACCATTTGGATCATACAGTGCATCTACATCACATTCTTCTTTAGAGATAAAGTAGTAATCAACAAGATTAATGGCACTCCACGGAATAAAAAAGGTGAGTAAAAACAAAATAAATGCTTTAAAGGCGCTTAAAAAAGTATGTTCACCTATAATTGCAATAAAGGTTGAGACTACAACCATAGCAAGGACAATCAGTAATCTTGTTATTTTTGAGATGTGATTTGTCGATTTGAAACTATTCCAAATCGTAGCAATACACATAAAACTGCCATAGGCATTTAAGGTTGTCAGAGTAACTTTCCCAAAAGCGATACTAAAATATAGAAAGGTTACGACAAGGGCAATTGGGTTCATACCCACAACATATTGAACTTCATTTCCGACAAAATTGCCGTTTGCAACCTGAGCGATTAAAACGCCTAAGCTCATAGAAATTTGTGAGCCAATTAAAGAACCTAAGCCGACTGCCCAAAAAACACGAGATGAAGATGTTTTAGTTGGAAGATACCGAGAATAATCTGCAACATAGGGACCAAAAGAGATTTGCCAAGAAGCTGAAAGGGAAACTGCTAACAAGAATGAAGACCAGCTGAAATGACGTACTGCTAAGAGTTCAGAAAAATCAGAAAGTGCGAAGATCTGAGTCAAAATAATCACAAAAGCAATCAAACCAATAATACTGGCTACTTTGCCTACCAAATGGATTAAACGGTATCCAATCGTTGCGAATAAAATGATTAAACTTGCATAAATTAAGATACCAGTTGTATTGCTGACATGTGCCAAATGTGCAATTGCTTTACCCGCTAATACCTCTCCAGTTGCGGTAAAACCAATATACATAAGGCAAACGAGTATGATTGGAATACAAGCGCCATAAACCCCAAATTGCACACGGCTTGAAATCATTTGAGGGAGACCAAGTTTAGGACCTTGGGCAGCATGCAGTGCCATGACGGCAGCACCAAAACATTGTCCTACTAATAAGCCGATAATAGACCAAAAAACATCTCCGCCTAACACAACGGCTAGCGCGCCTGTCACAATGGCTGTGATTTGTAAGTTGGCACCGAACCATAGGGTGAATTGAGCAAATACTCCGCCATGTCTTTCATTTTCAGGAATAAAATCAATACTTCGATTTTCTATAAAACTACTATTAGGTTTCCCAGCCGATGAGTCCATTTCACTCTCCTTATCCTTTAAGAGCCATCCTATTCTTATTTATTCATATTTGTATAAGCAAATATAAACATGTATATACAAGTAATTTTAAGAAGAATCAAATATTTTTGAAGTATTGGACGTTAAAATTGAGTTAAATAATTCATAGATAAGTAGAAAAAGTATTTGACTGATTTTATTTTTTAAAATTTAAATGATAAAAAATAATATATGAAAAAGCCCTCAGCAGAGGGCTCGATTTTATACATTTGCGTCCAAAACTAGTTGGAAATAAGTTGGAAGTTCAGAAAATTGTACCAGTTGGGTCTTATCTTCTTGCTTAAAATAATACTGATAATTTGGCGTGTCTAAATGGTTATCTAGATATTGGGTTGCATCTGTAAACTGTGCTTTTGCAATCGGCTTATCTTTCTTGCATTTAATAATAACAGGATTTACGGAGTTTAATTTTACAGGAACACCATTTTCAAATTTAGCAGTTTCAATCAATAAGGAAATTTTGAAATCTCCGAAGGTTACACAGAAGTGACCTCCATTTTCAGTCTTAATTTCTCGGTCGGAGAAAAGATCTTTAAATAAATTCTTTAGGGATTCTCTGTGCTTATCTAAGGCAACTTGAAATTCATGATCTCGTTGCTCGATCTTTTCTTGCTCTTCTTGTAGCAATTTGGCTTGCTTTTCAATTGTTGTAAAATCCAGCTTCATTTTAATATCTCCTTTGGTAGTTTTAAAACTATATATGGCAATCTTTTATTAAGTTTTAAAGAAACATACAGTATTTGTTACAACGGAATAATTAAGATGAGCTTTTGTATGAATCATCACAAATATAAAAAATATTTTGAAAATATAAGAATTTAAAAAAAATGTTGAGAGATAATCTTTACATTTGGAAATGCTGCTACATATTAATAATAGATTTTTAATGTAGCAGCATATTTCTTATTTTGTACAATGTTTTATCATAAGTGGAGTGCTTTTAATTTTAAAAAATCCTCCGCTACTCATAACACCAAGCATCACTAAAACTGTTCCTAGCAACTGCCAGATATTGAGGGTTTGGCCAGTAAGTAGAGCAATTATCATACTGAACACTGGCACAAAGTTAAAAAAGACAGAAGCACGACCAGCACCTAACTTTTGTATACCATTAAACCAGAATAAATAAGCAATCATGGTAGAACAGATAACAACATATCCCATGGCTAAGTGCGCATTAATAGGGGCAGATGCAATTGCTGTAAGAGGATCTTCAAATATAACACTCAACAAACCAAGTGTTATTGCCCCGAACATCATAGAGAAAGTTGTTGTTTCTAGGGGGGTGGCATTTTTTACATAACGGCGAGACAGTACATTTGCTAGACAAAATCCAAATGCGCCCAATAATATAAATAGATCTCCAATGTCTATTTTGAGGTGCAGTAAAGTCGTTATATGTCCCTGACTAATCACCAGTAACACGCCACTTAAGCCAAATAAAACGCCTAAGAATTTATTAGTAGTAAGTTTTTCACCATCTAAAAGGATTGTCATTAATAGAGTCATTAATGGCGTAGTTGCCATAATCAAAGCACCGTTAACAGCTGATGTGGTTTGAAGGCCATAAAAACAGCCAATGTTGAAACCCGCAATTCCGATAACGCCAATAATAAGATAGATAACAAGATTTTCCCTTAAGGCTGTCCATCTAAGCTGACCCGTTATTGAAAAAATTACTAGCAAGCCTAGACTCGCAATTAAAAAGCGTTCAGACGCAGCGGATAACGGGGGCATATGTTGAATAATATAAGACATTGCATTAAATGCTGATCCCCAAAAAAACATTGTTAAGACAACACCAACATAGGCATAAGCCACCGTTCTGTTCATGGACAGGCTCCCATTAAGAAAGGTTTTATTCTCGGCAAATCTATAAAGGTGTACAATTCCATATTAATACACTTCTAATGTGAAAATTTGCACAATGATTGATTGGGAAAATTTGCATTACTTTTCAGTTTTTACCGAAGAAAAGTCACTTTCCGCTGCTGCCAGAAAATTGGGCGTAGATCATGCAACTGTGTCTAGAAGAATTGCTCAGCTAGAACAAAATTTAAAACTTAAATTAGTTGATCGTAGGCCCCGTACATACATTCTAACCCCTGATGGGCAACGCCTTGCACAGGTAGTTGCTCGTATGATGGAAGAAACTTTTTCTATTGAGCGTTTAACTCAGGCTGGTCAGCAAGAAGTAACGGGGATGGTTTCTATTAGTATGCCTCCCTTAACTGCTGCACATCTCATCATGCCTCATCTTGGTAAATTTTATCGTCATTATCCTCAATTAAAATTGCGGGTGCTGGGCGATGTTCATTATGTTTCTTTACAACATAGTGAGGCTGATATTGCGGTACGATTTGGACGTCCTAAAGATGAAAATTTAGTTGCTCGCAAAGTTGGAGAAGTGCCTTTTGGAATATATGCGGCATCAGATTATCTGGCTTCAACACGACCTGAAAATTATGAATGGATTAGTGTGGAAGTAGGAGGGGTACATGGTCAAAAACAGCAGAAGTTGAAAGAAAGATTAAATCATAAAGAACCTATAATGGTTACCAACCATCCAGAGTTACAGTGGAGAGCTGCATGTGGAGCAGTGGGTTTAGCCGTCTTACCTGATTTTTTGGGAACGCTCAATAATTTAGTTAAATTACCCGATGATTATCCGATGAGTGCTGAAATATGGTTGGTCACACACGAAGATTTACGACATAGTCCTGCCATACGAGTAGTAATGGATTTCCTTGTGAGCTGTTTTGAACCTTTTAAAATATAAATTTTGATTAATAAACAAATAGATGGAGGCTTACTCATCAAGGTGATATCATCTAGTTATCGGAAAAAAAGCCTGCATCTTCACGTGCTTGCTTTAAAGCTAAGATAAATGATAGTAATAAAAGTAGGCCTATAAATAAAAGGAAAAGATCAACTTTACTGATTGCGTAACCTATACTTGTAGCTCCTAGACTCAATAATATAATACATAATATTTTCCAAAAAATGAGCATGTTACGTTCTAATAAAGCCTAAGAATGTTGTTTGTCATTGAAGGGGATTTCTAAATTTATTTATGTTTTTTTTATTATAGATTATGTAATTCTTTATAATTTTTTAAAATTACAGTTTTATTGATTTTGTTTAAGTATTTGAAATAAATAAAATTTTATTTAAGATATGTAACCTAATTATTTCTTTTTTTAGAATTAAGTTTTTATTAATTAATAGAATGATAATTCTTTAGAAACACTATAAAATAGGACTTTAAAAAATAAATTCATTTTTTAATTTATTTAAAACAAAGTCTTAGTAAAGTTATTTAAATTTTTGTTAAAAAAAAGACTTGATTTTTAAGCTAAATTTTGGAATTATAGTTATGCAAATTGTGATCTATTTCCCACAATTTGTATTTCAGGTTAAGTGGTTATCACTAATGCTCATTTGCTATTTTCGCTTATGAGCATTTTTTTATGGAATTTTTTAATTTAACTACAAAGTTGTTAAAAATATTAGGATTAAACTTTTTAGCAGGTTTAAGCTTATGTATTTTTCATAAATCGTATCGGGATTAGTTAATCATATTGAATAGTCACCGTCGCTGTGGCTTTAACCTCACCTGCGGACACATTGGTGGCGGTCTGATAATAACGGGCAGTTAAAGGAATATCATATTCAACAGTTTGGTTGGAACTCACGTTACCTATATTGAGTTTGGTTGCTTTTTGAATCGGCTTATTTGCTCCATTCATATTCCATAACAGTTCAACACCCACACCGTTAGCTTTGATTGAGTTCGCAGCACTGTTGTTAATCACCTGATTATTGGAGGTATCAGAATTATAATCAAAACTTAAGCTGATCGTATTGCTCGTAGCGATACCAGAGTTGTTTTCGCCCCCATTACATAAGATCGATAGATTAAAATTCTGTTCCCCTTGGGTTGACCCAATCGCTCGAAAGCCTGATTTCATCACGGTTGGAAGTTGAACTGGTGTATCTACACCATTTTGAATTTCACATGAGGAGGAGGCGATGAGAATAGGGGCGTTACTCAATACGGTAGTTGTTAAAAATGGGCGATTTTGTTGACCTGATACATAATAGGTACTGTAACGTCCTGCTACTAATGCTCCTGAACCTGTGGTCATAGCAGTTTTAATGACTTCCATAACAAAATACCCTGGTGAAAGCGTATATGCTGTATTTGGTGTTAATGTACGTCTATATGGATAATATCCAGAAAAATCTGAAGCATCTGCAGCCTCTCGATAAAGGCGAATGCCAATACCAGGAATATTGGTTGCATAGACATTATTGCCTATAGTACTAACAGGATAGTTTAAAGGGAGAGCTGCAATAATTTGATCACTAGCACGATTACAAGTGGCAGTTGAATTATTAGGGGATATTGTAAAAGTATTTCTTTGTAATATAGTCCCTATAGGGTCAGTTGGTTTTACGACGATTTTACCTATGTTCATCGGAATATCGACTGTAGTGAATCCCTTACTTAAATTACAATTTGCATTTGTGTGGCTATAAGCAAATAGGCTCAATGCAAAAAAGCTAATTTTTATTAAAAACTTATTCATATACAGACTGCCTTTGTCATAATAATTGATTGGTTGTTGTGCTTTATTTGGTCCGTTAGGTCATATTTAATTTCGCATTTTTCAGTACTCTTATCTCCCCATTTCACATATAAGTGGTTACGGGTTAACTGGGTTCTTAAATAAATACGGCTGCCTTGCGCAACAATGCCTATTACTTCGTTATTTTGGTTATAAACCTGTGCGGCAAAAGGTAAATGTGAGCTATCTAATCTTGTGGCACTAATAAAAAGTGCATAACCTTTTTTTGTGGAGAATTGAACTTTAGTAATCGAGCCTGCATAGGGAGCAATACGTAAGCTACTTTCCGCTAGCTCAACCTGTGTAGACATATTTTGTGGATCAAGGCTAATGTCATTCATATGGTAAGGTGTAACATAGGGGATAACCGCATATCCTTTTTTGTTTATGCTGAGTCCTGGTGTATTACCGACTTGTGCTCCTGTTGCATCTGGTGCATAAACTAAAACCATTGTTTGAGCTTGATCTGGCCCAAACATAATTCCTTGGGAGTGGGCAACGATATTGCCACTCAAGTTAAGCATTTCTTGTTGATATGAGTCAGCGTAACTGAATGAAGCACCTAATGTTGTGTAGTTTGTCTTATAGTTGGCATTGATATTAAGATTCGTTTGACCATGGTCTTGATTGGAAATTGATGCACCATAATTCAAACGGCTTCCTGTAAAACCGCTAAAGCTCAAAATTTGGCTATCTTCATTTAGAAGACTATTAAAATTTAAAGAGCTTTTCTTAAAATCTAAGGGAAAGGATAGAGAAATGAGGTATTGAGTATCTTGGTCAGTTCGCCCGCCAGCTTCAATAGTTTCACTATTAATTGCAGAAAAACTATAAGTTAAATCTTTAAATTGATTGCTATAACCTAATTGGAATTGCTTATTAGTACTAGACTGGTTCCAATAGTTTGTCCACGAACCTACTAAATAGAAATTTCCCCATTGATTTGGAAGAGCTTGATTTAAATTAAGCTGGAATTCACTTTTTTGCTTACCTACCGAAAAACTATCAATATTTTGCTTTTGTAAGTCTTGAATTAAAATTGCATCCCGTAGCTTGAGATAGTTTTCTGTTGAATATCTATAAGTTGCTAGTGTTAGGTTAGTATGCGTTGGAGAAAATAACTTATTGTAACTTAGACGATAACTTTGCCCTGTCATTTTAGCTTGATGGGAAAAATTGGCATTTGATTGAGTTGCATCAAAAGAAATAGCACCAACAGGTATTGAAAAAGCTGTACCTAACAATACAGAGAAATACTGCTGTGTTCCTTGAATTGCGCTATAAGTTGTAAGGTAATTGTTGATTCCACGTTGATATTTACCCTGTATTAACCATGGAGTTAATTTAATGTTTGGGTCTCGAAATTGTCCTAAGGTGAATGAATACCGACTCATTTGAGGACGCAGCATTTCAATGACAGAAGCATATGGAATAGAATATTTTTGAACTACTCCATTAGATTCAAGTACCGAAACTTGTAACTCACCTCCAAATCCTGTGGGATAAAGATCATTAATCTCAAAGTTTCCTGGTGGGACTGTAGTCTGGTAAATTAAATTACCTTGTTGTCTAACTTCGACTTTTGCATTGGTTTTTGCATAACCTCGAACTCTTGGAGCATAACCGAGCATACTATTTGGAAGCATTCGGTCATCACTTGAAATATTCATTCCACGATATGGCAAAGAGTCAATAAAATCGCTATTAGTAAAATAATCTCCTAAAGTCACAACACCGTGAATATCGGGAAATGCCTTTTGCACATATGTATTTGTCGAAGTATAAGAAGAATTATTAGATTGAGAATTAGATTGGCTTTGCCATTTCCATTGTCCATTATGGCGAAACTGCCAACTTGCTAAATTCGCTCCTAGATTCGTTCCCATAAAAGCATAACTATTTTCATGTTGTTGATTGACTATTCGATATGCTGTTGCGTTGTAGGTTAAAAATGCTGCATTAATACCTCTATCCCACAGATGTGGATCGATATAACCTTGCGGATTTTTTTCTAAGACGACTTGCGGGATCGAAATATCAATTCTTAAACGGGAACTATCAAATACATAAAAAGCACTATCTATCCATGAAGCGAGAGCTTTACATGAAAGAGATGAATTAGAGTCATGTTGACTTAGAACATCAGCTTTTACACCATATTCAAGGAGCATCGCCTCTGTAAAACATGTTTCAGCATTTGTGTTAGGAGCTGAGGCAGTAAATCGCATACGCCGTTTACCCAGCCATTGACCATTAACGTAGACATCTAAGCTATATTCACCAGGTAGGATAGGATTGCCATATTTGAAACGAGCTATATCAATTTTTTGTGCATTACCGACTAAGAAGTTGCTATCAAATTCAGCCTTTGTAAAATGTGGAATGTCAGTATTATTTTCAGCATATATAGCCATAGGCATGAATAGCGTAATACTTGAGACGACATAACAAGTAAAGGGGCTTTTTAAACATATATAAGGTATAAACCATTTAGACATAGTTCTAGAGCCTACTCATGATAGGTTTTAAATTTTCTTAAGAAATACAATGAGGTTAGAATTTTATTGGGTGCTCAACTCGTCCACCGTAATCATTGATATACACAAAGCTCATATCTGCTAAGTTTTTATTTTTTAGTTTAATTTTATCCTCTGAATAAGGGGCAATCATTAAGCCTTGTTGCAATAAGTCTGTTTTATGGCTTTCACTTCCTTGAAAAATGGAGGTAATAGTAAGAAAAAAAGGTGTCGGATTTTTTATCATTAGATATTGATCATTTATTTTCCACTCGACTTTGTCACTTAGTTGATCAATATTTTCTTTTAGATCTATAGGGCGGTAAAAAAATTTAATTCGCGAACGAACAGCGAGTTGCAAAAAATTGTTAGAGGTTGTTGTGGTTTGACCTTGTTGAGTTCTCCCTTCAGGTTTAGGAGGGATATCTAAAACATTAAGCCAAAAAATAGATTCTTGTTGTTGGCTTAGTTGAGATGTAGTAGGCAACGCTGTAATTCTTAAAGTTTGCCCCTTAGTTGCTTCTACTCTTGAAATTGGTGGAGTAATAAT
This sequence comes from Acinetobacter sp. WU_MDCI_Abxc222, assembly GCF_025514755.1. Taxonomy (NCBI): domain Bacteria; kingdom Pseudomonadati; phylum Pseudomonadota; class Gammaproteobacteria; order Moraxellales; family Moraxellaceae; genus Acinetobacter; species Acinetobacter sp. WU_MDCI_Abxc222. Next base: position 329,811 of record NZ_JAHPVG010000001.1, on the reverse strand, counting down.
GAAAGGTACATTTGTTTCATCTGGTGTTGACTTTGCATTTCCATCATCGATCCATGCTTGAACAAGAGACGGGGCCGTGCCGTTATTACTCAGTTGTAATGTGATCTCACGGGCATTTGAAGGATAAATGACACGAGTACCATGTAAAACAATCTCAGCATGACCTGTAGTAGTGAGCGCTACTTGCAGACAAACTAATCCCCAAAAAAATTTACGACCACGAAAAAGCATCAGTCATATTCTCAATAACAAATAATAGGTAGGAAATAGCTTCTATTCATGAATAGAAGCTTCAATTTTAATTTTATTGATAAATAATCGTGTATTTTACTTGCGATGTTACCGTACCAGCAGTAGAAGCACCTGTAGCATAATATTCAGCATAATAGTTAAGATCGGCACTACCGCCTGTTGAAACATTTACCCATTGGGAATTCGTTTGAGTTTCATTTGTGCCTGTAGAAAGTACTGGAATTACAGTGTTATTGCTGCCAAGTAACTGAATATTCACATTTGTTGCTGCACCAGAAGTTGCTTGGTTTAATAAACGACCCGTATTAAAGTCCACGGTTGCGCCTGGTTCAAAATAAGTTGCGACTTTACCTGCAGCAGCACAGTTCGTTAAGTTAATTTGAAAAGGTGTGCGACCAGCTACATCACCAGCATTTTTTAAGGTTTGAGATGAAACAGTAGGCAAATTGATTGTTAAATTTTTATCTCCAGTATCAATAGTACAAGTATTATCCGTGACAAGACCATTAATAGTAATTGTGCCATCTGCTGCTTGTGCATTTGTTATATTTAAGAGAGAAACTGTCGCCACCAAAATAAATTTTTTCATAAAATCCCCAGAATAGCTTTTTAAAATAAAATCCATTACTTTTCAGTAAGTTTATTCTGATTAAGTAAGGCGAAGGAAATATATCACTTTTCAATCAAAAAACAAGAAAAACATTATATTTATATATATTTTGATAAATTATTTTTATTAATAAAAATTAAAAAATTTATTTTTTATTATTTGGTAGAGTAATTAATTAGTTTTTATTTAAAATAGATTTTAAAAAATAGTAATATCTAAGTAATTGTATTCTATTGAATTAATGAAATTTTAAAATATTAAAGATAATATATATCTAATATTTTTGATTAAGTAATTGTTTTTGAATGATAAAATTGTTTTGTGTGTATCTTATAAATATATTTAATTTTTTAAGAATTTTTTAAGGTTCAATTCCTACTGTTTTAGTTGTAATTCAATAAAAGATAATCTGGAGTTCAGTTCCATGAATACTATGAAGTATAGCTATAAACCTAATTACTTTTTCTTTGCTCATAAATTGGTTTTATTTTTAAAGGATTATCTCATCAAGCATCCGACGGAGCAGCAAACAACATTTAACTTGCAAACGATTTATGACATCTTTAGTCATGATCTTGCTTCAAGTACGACAAACCTTGAAGGTATTTTAAATATTGCAGATGAATACGTCTTTGAAACAGAAGATGGCTTACTTCCATTAATTAGTAAGCACTCAGTCAATCTCAAAAATCATGTACTTTCTTTAGAATTTACACCTCAAGCCTTGGCAAGTCTATTGTCAGGTCATTCGTTAGTAAATCCTAAAGCAGCTTAGATTTTCTTTTAAGGTAGAGTGAACTCATATAAAATTCATAAAATTTATTTTTAAGAGTTATTTATGAGTAAAGACTTTAAGGCCTTAACTTATATTGCGGATGAGAATGTAGCAGATACAGTGACTTGGCTTTTACACCATCAAGATGTTTTTGATTCTTTTAATTTTGATGTGTTGAGCCAAGAATTCACAGTAACGCATGCAGCAGGAAAGGATATTATTCGAGTCGGAACCTTTCTGAATGCTAATTACGGAATATTAGTAACTTCTATATAAATAAAAAAAAGCCCTGAATGATCAGGGCTTTTAAATTTTTAACTTGAGTTAAGCACTCATTGCATCTACTGATAAATCAGCAACTGTTGGCTTTGGTTTTTCAGCCGTTAAACCTAGTTTATTAAATAAAGCTTGGTCTTTACCTTCACCGGCATTTGGTGTGGTCAGTAGTTTATCACCAGAGAATAATGAGTTTGCACCTGCCATAAATGCTAATGCTTGATCTGAATCACTTAATGACTCACGACCAGCAGACAAACGAATATAGCTATGCGGCATGATAATACGCGCCACAGCAATAGTACGAATCCACTCAATAACATCAAGCTTTTCAACATCAGCTAAAGGTGTTCCTTCAATTGGAACAAGCATATTGATTGGCACAGATTCAGGATGAATTGGTAGGGTAGCTAGTTCATGTAATAAACCAATTCGGTCTTCACGAGTTTCGCCTAAACCTACAATACCGCCACTACAAACTTTCATACCAGCTTGACGAACATAATCAAGGGTATTTAAACGATCATCAAAAGTACGAGTACTAATAATGTGAGAGTAATACTCACGAGATGTATCTAAATTGTGGTTGTAGTAATCTAAACCAGCAACTTTTAGGCGTTCTGCTTGAGATTGGTTAAGCATGCCTAAAGTCATACAGGTTTCCATACCTAATGCTTTAACTTCACGTACCATTTCTAAAACATAAGGCATATCGCGCTCATGTGGGTTACGCCAAGCAGCACCCATACAAAAACGTGAAGAACCGGAATCTTTTGCAGCTTTCGCTTCACTAATCACTTTTTCTACAGCAATACGTTTTTCTGCTTCTAGTTTTGATTCGTAATGTGCCGATTGTGAGCAGTATTTGCAATCTTCAGGACATTTACCCGTTTTAATAGATAAAAGGGTACTGACCTGAATTGAATTGGCAGTGAAGTGCTCACGATGTACTTGTTGAGCCTTGAAAACTAAATCCAAAAAAGGTTGTTCATATAAAGCTTGGATTTCTTCACGATTCCAATCATTACGTAGAGTCATTGTCATATCCATGATGATGGCATTAATTCACTATACATAATCATACAGAATTCGTATTAAAGCTATAGGGCAAAAAACATCATTTTTTTAATTTGATAGCTGAAGTTGATTAAGTTGCTGTTCAATTGCCCAATCAATATGCACATTGACGATCTCGTCATGTAAATTTTTGCCATTTTGTAGTTGATCTACAATTTCTTTTGAATAAGGAGCATTTCCTAATCCGATTGCAATATTACGTTTAAATGATTGATAACCTGTGCGGCGGATAGGGCTACCTTCCGTATTGGCTAAAAAAGTTGCTTCATCCCACTGCCAGATGTCAAGTAGACTAATATTATCTAATCCATGTCTAGGATTAAAATCAGAAATAGAAGCTGTTTTGGCAAAGCTATTCCAAGGACAAATTAACTGACAGTCATCACAGCCAAATATTCGGTTTCCAATACCTGTACGTAATTCTTCAGCAATAATTCCTTTATATTCGATAGTTAAATAAGCAATACAACGTCTTGCATCTAACATATAGGGCTCGACAATCGCTTGTGTTGGACATATATCAATACAAGCGCTACAAGAACCACAATGTGCTGTGGCTGGCTCGTCAAAAGGTAGGTCGAGTGAAGTAAATAGCTCACCTAATACGAAAAAAGAACCAGACTTTTTATGAATGAGCAAAGTATGTTTACCTGTCCAACCCATTCCAGCACTTTCAGCTAATGATTTCTCAAAAATAGGCGCCGAATCTGCAAAAGGACGAGATTCAAAGTCACCAACTTTTTCACGAATTCGTGTTGCTAAAGTTTTCAATCGGCCACGCATGACTTTATGGTAATCACGCCCACGTGCATAGCGGGCGATAATGGCAGAGTTAGGTTCCAAAGGTACATATCGGGGTTTTGGAGATTCCACAAGATAATTCATGCGGACACAAATAATACTTTTTGTGCCAGGCACTAATAGTGTTGGATCAGCTCGCTTTTCTAGATTTTCTTCTAAATAGGTCATATCTGCATGATAACCACGTTCAATGTACTCCAAAAAACGTGGCATTTGCTCTTGAGCATCAGGTTTTGCGATGACACAATCAGCAAAACCCAAGTCTAATGCTTGAGCTTTGATCCATGCTTTTAATTCATGTGGATCAATTTGTTGCACTGTAATGCGTGATGTGTCGGAAGATGTCATAAATCAAAATGCAAGAGGATAATAATATGCAGGCGGTAGTTTACCATAGCGATGATATTCGAGCATGGGAGCGGCGCTGGTTTGCTGCGCAAAACTCATCATTAGGCTTAATGCAACAAGCAGCTTGGTCAATCACTCAACAGCTCATCGTACTTTTTGAAAATCATGCCACTAAGAATATCGCGGTCTGGTGTGGACAGGGTAATAACGCAGGTGATGGTTACTTTATAGCAAGTTACCTTAAACAAGCTGGATTTAATGTTGAAATCTTTGCTGCTCAATTGGGTGAGTCAGCCGATTTACATTGTGCAGCGCAATTTGCTAGAGAAATAAAAGTCCCAATTCACTCAAATTTTCAGATTAAAAGAACATTTGATTGTCATATTGATGCTTTATTTGGCATAGGTTTAAACAGAGAATTAAATATAGATTGGCAACAAGTGATACAAATATTTAATGAACAACTGGGCCTAAAAATTTCGATTGATATACCTAGTGGCTTACAAGCAAATACAGGACGAGTCTTACCCTGTGCAGTAAGAGCTAATCATACCTTTACTGTTTTAGGTCTTAAAGCAGGGCTATTTACTGGACAAGGTAAAGAGTACGCCGGACAAGTTCATTTAATTAATTTAATTCCTACAGACCACGAGTTGAAACCCTTAGCTTATTTGTCACCCACAAATATTAAACTTCCTCAGCGTATGGCATTTGGTCATAAGGGAAGTTACGGGCATGTTTTAGTGGTGGGGGGACATGAGCAAATGGGCGGTGCAGTTATTATGGCTGCTGAAGCGGCCTTTCATGCAGGAGCAGGCAAAGTGACGGTGGTTTGTCACCGTAATCATCATCATGCTATTTTGTCACGGGCGCCTAATATTATGCTTCGTGATATTAATGCCTTAGATGAAAACAGTATTAAAGAGATTCTATCTCAGGTCGATGCAATATGCTTTGGAATGGGATTAGGCCGTGACGATTGGGCAAAGCAGATTTACCAACTATGGTTTAAATTGTTAAGTCATAGTAAACGCCTAGAAGTTGTTTTAGATGCAGATGCTTTATGGTTTCTGGCTAAACAGCCTGAAAAGTTAAATACACATATTTATGCCACACCTCATCCTGGAGAAGCTGCTACTTTACTTGGTTGCTCAACAGCGCAAATTGAAAATGACCGAATTGCTGCAATTTATGCTTTACAACAAAAATATGCAGGCCATTGGGTGCTTAAAGGAGCGGGTAGCTTAATTTTAGAAGATAAATTGTATATCTGTACGCAAGGTAATGCTGGTATGGGAACTGGTGGAATGGGGGATGTATTAGCAGGAATGATTGCGAGCTTAAAAGCCCAGTTCCACAAAGGTATTACATTACATGAGATTGTTGCCCTTCATGCTCAAGCTGGAGACCTCTTAGCAAAAAGTGGTATGCGTGGTTTACAGGCCTACCAAATGAATCAAGCCATTACTCAGTTTGTAAATTAATAAGTTTTTTTAACGTCTACGACTGCTAGAGCGGCTTCGTCCACGTGCCATACCACCTAAGGCGTTTAAAACAGACAATTTGCTCATACTTCCCGATGCATGAGCATGGCAGATAGCAGCAGCAAGTGCATCGGCTGCGTCGGATTGAGGTTTAATGGTCAAATTAAGTAATCGCATCACCATCATTTGGACTTGTTCTTTATCGGCAGCGCCATAACCAACCACAGACTGTTTAATTTGACGGGCAGTATATTCTGCAACTTGTAAATCTAAATTCACTAATGCGGCTATGGCAGCACCACGCGCTTGTCCTAGTTTTAAGGCAGAGTCTGGGTTTTGAGCCATAAAGACTTGCTCAACCGCAGCTTCAGTTGGACCATGAAATTTCACAATTCGCTCAACGCCTGCAAAAATACGTTTTAAGCGTTCTGGCATTTCTTGAGTTTCTGTTCGGATTGTACCGGCATCAACAAAACGCAGTTTACTACCATCTTTTTCAATGATTCCATAACCTGTTAAGCGTGAACCTGGGTCAATACCAATAATCAGTGCCATGTGAAGACTTATATAAATAGTTTAGAGAGTATTGTTACATAGCCAAAAAGGTTCTGCATGCGTAATTTAAAGAATGCTGCGATGAATGGTTATTTTTCGGTTTTTATGGGACTAATTTATATCTTTAAAATAATTTGATGTAATTCTATTTTAGTGGAATACTTATCTATAATTTTGGAATTAAATTTTATCGGTAGATGGAAGATATTAATATTCGCATTGCGCAGCAAGTGCGTGAAATACGTCTAGCGCGTGGATATACTCTAGATGTTCTTGCTAGTCGATGTCAGGTAAGCCGTTCTGCAATTTCACTCATTGAAAGAGGAGAAGCGAGTCCTACAGCTGTTGTCCTTGAAAAGCTGGCAAATGGTTTAGGAGTGCCTTTGACTCAGCTATTTGATTGCCTACAGAATACTCAATCGCCTCAACCTATGGTGCGACGTAATCAACAATCACAATGGAAAGATCCAGAAACAGGGTATATTCGTCGTCAAGTTTCCCCTCCAAATTGGAAATCTCCATTTCAAATCGTTGAAATTGAATTTCCTGCTCAGTCTCGAGTTACGTATGAAACAAGTGTAAATTCTAAGGTTGTATTACAGCAGATTTGGGTAATTGAGGGGCAAATCGATATTCAATTGGGTGAAAACTTTTATGCTTTACATGAGGGTGATTGTTTGGCGATGCAATTAGGTCAACCGATCATATACAGCAATCCTTCTTCTAAAACCGCTCGCTATATTTTAGTTGTATGTAATGAGCTCGTCTCTGTTCTTAAGGAATCTTCATGATTAAAAATCTTAATCCAAATTTACGTTTAATTGATTGTCATGAAGCTACACATGCAAAGGCTATATTAGATATTTTGAATGAAGCAATTATCAATTCTACCGCTTTGTATGACTATTTGCCGCGCTCTGAAGAGTCAATGAAAAGTTGGTTTGCAGTTAAAAGAGAAAATGGTTTTCCTGTGATTGGTATTGTAGATGAGACAAATAAGTTATTAGGTTTTGCAAGCTGGGGAACCTTTAGAGCTTTTCCTGCCTTTAAATATACGGTCGAACATAGTATTTACATTCATCATGAACATCGTGGTGGCGGATTAAGCAAAATTCTAATGCATGAATTGATTAAGCGTGCTCAAGAGGCAGATTTGCATGTATTGATAGGCTGTATCGATGCAACCAATCAAGCAAGTATTGGTTTACATGAAAAAATGGGCTTTATCCATGCAGGTACTTTTAAGCAAGTCGGTTTTAAGTTTGGCCAGTGGCTCGATGCTGCTTTCTATCAGTTAAATTTAAATACACCGCATACGCCAGTTGACGGATAAATAATAAGGTTTTCAATTTTCAAGTTTTAAAATAGCCCAGTTCATGATGATGAAATTAAATTGGGCTATAGGGTCTAAATTATAAAATACCTAATTGTTCTAATCCTTTATAAGCAATTTCTTTTCGAATAGAACTAGGTATTCCTTTTTTCATTTCTAAATTAAGTGCGAACGCTACAATTTCTCCTTGTGGTTGAACCACCCAGCCTGTAAACCAACCAACTTGTGGTTCAACATCCCATCCCCAACCACTTTTAGCATAAATTTTTCGTCCATTTTTTTCTTCTATGAACACCATAGATTGAACTTGTTCTTGCACATTTTTGCTAAAGGGAAGAGTTTTGTGGGCTAATTTATAAGCAAACTGTACTTCTTGTTGAGGTGTAATTTTAAGTGGGCCAACAAGCCAAAAATTATCTATTTTTGAACCAATATCAGCATTACCGAAATCAATACGCTTTACCTCTTTAGACATAAGATCAAGGCCAATTCGTCGAGCTAGTTCCTGATAAACTGGAATAGCAGAAGCTTTCATAGCATCGCCTAATGTCATGTCTTTTTCCCAATCGGGAAATAAACGCTTTTGCCCATCCCATTTAAACACTTCAGTTGGTGTTGCTTTATGATGCTCAAGGCCGATCAAAGCATTTAACATTTTAAAGGTAGAGGCAGGAACATATTCGGTTGATGCTCTTTTAAGATCATTACCATAGACTTCCTCTGTTTGGCCACGTTTTATAATTAAAACACCTGTAGTTTGTGCTTGATCAAACAATGATTGAATTTTCTCTGAGTTTTTATTGGTAGAAATTGACTGTATTTGATGTTGTTCTACGGTATTAAAAGAACACGCCGATAAAAACATCGTACCAATGGCAAAGAAAAGAGCTTTTTTAGTCATGAGTCTATGTAGCTTTAAAAGAGTTATTCTTTAATTTAACTTGAATAGAGGTACTTTTAGATAGAAAAAATGTAAGTTATTTAGGAAACTCTATACCCATAGCTACTTTTTAAATTTCATAAAAAACTATACAAACAAAGAAATACGTCCAAATTTTCTAAGAACCTAAGTTTTTGTTGTGCTAAAAACTGCTTTTTTGAGGGCTTTCCGTTTAACTAGAGTAAAAAAAATTAAAATCTGATTAAAGTTGCACTTGATAAACTTGATACAGCACTCATTAATAATAAAGCATGTTTGTTTTTATCGAGTTAAAATCAAATGTACTCTAGTATTGCAGACTCTGGCTGTTTCGATAGGGTTGGGGCAAATAAACTGCAATGAATTTTCTTTTTGAGATAGATAAAGTTTTACATGAATTTACTTCTTATTGTAGTTCTGGGCGCGATTGTTGAAATTGCTGTATGGATTGGCGTAGCACAGTTCATCAGTGGATGGTATGTATTCTTTTGGTTCATTCTTGCTTTCTTTATTGGTTTAGGACTTATTCGCAGAAGTACTGCTGGTATTATGCCTCAATTACAGCAAATGCAGATGACTGGCCAACTCGGTAATGATCCGGCAGTAACTAAAAAACTTGCTTATGCTTTTGCAGGTTTCTTATTAATGTTGCCAGGTCTTGTTTCTGATGTTTTAGCGGTTTTAATTTTGATCCCTGGTGTTCAAACTGCTTTCCGTAATATAGCGATGAGAACTCTCGCAAAACGCCAACAAGCTATGATGGAAAAAATGATGGGTGGTATGGGCGGTAATATGGGGGGGCAAAACCCATTTGCTGATCTAATGCGCCAAATGCAAGATATGCAGAATCAACAAGGTGGTGGTAGTCAAGGTCAATACCGTGATTCAAGCATTATTGATGGAGAAGCACGAGAAGTCACTCCAGACCATAAGAAAATTGAACATAAAAATAAGGATTAATAAAGACCTTATCTAAAGGCCTAAACCTCCAAAGTTTAGGCCTTTTTTATTTTTTAAGAAGATATAAATTATTTAGTTAGAGATTCAGTCGCAGCAGAATCTGGTTGAGCCAATTCAGTTGGGCTTTCTTGTGGTTTTGTTTGAGGTTGGTATTTGTTTGAAGCTAAGGCTGTTTGCTTATTTTCAGATTGTTGATAACCTCGGCTTCGGTTGGCTCGTTCGCGAAAGCCACCTTTATTAATGAGCTTTGTATGTGACATGCATTTGCCTAAAATGTGAGATTATTCGCTTATTTTAACAAATTTGGCAAAATATCAAAATAAGAAAAATAGTCCTATAAAAATAATATTTAACTTATATATATGTTTTTAATTAATATTTTTTAATTGACTCAATTGTTCATCCAGATTGAATTATCTATTCATTTCACATAGGATAAATATAAAGGATGTATAAATTAAAAAATGTAGCAAACCTATTAAAACAACAACGGTTGAAATGAGGGAAGGAGGGTTACCTATGCTATATCAATACCATTGTGCGTGTTGCGACAAAGTTGTGGCATCGACTGATAAATCATGTCCATATTGTGGTTCACAACATATTCGAAGCCCGTATGGCTTATGGATGTTTTGTGTGATGGCTTGTTTGGCGGTTGTCGTTGTATTTAAAGTTGTCCATATTTATATCCAGAATCATCAAGATACTCCAACGCAGTCAACTTTACTGGATGTATTAAATCAGGATGATAAAACGACAAGACAATAGATTCTGATTACAGCTAAAAATGATATGGCGTCAAGGATGATTGCTAGAAGATTAAACCCCACATACCATAAAATTTGAACTATAAATAAAAAAGCCCGCTCAATGGCGGGCTTTTTACGATTTTGTTTTAGAGGCCAGCAGCATCTTTAAGGGCATCAACTTTATCAGTTTTTTCCCAAGTAAATGCAGAGTCTGAACCTTCGCGACCAAAGTGACCATAAGCCGCAGTTTGTTTGTACATTGGTTGAAGAAGATCCAACATACGAGTAATACCAAACGGTCTTAAATCGAAATGGTCACGTACAAGTTGAATAATCAACTCATCAGAAACTTTTGCTGTACCAAAGGTATTAATTGAAATCGAAGTAGGTTCTGCTACACCAATTGCGTAACTCACTTGAATTTCACATTTATCAGCAAGGCCAGCAGCTACAATATTTTTTGCAACATAACGACCAGCATAAGCAGCAGAACGGTCAACTTTAGATGGATCTTTACCAGAGAAGGCACCACCGCCGTGACGAGCCATACCACCGTAGGTATCAACAATAATTTTACGGCCTGTTAAACCACAGTCACCTACAGGGCCACCAATAACGAACATACCTGTTGGGTTAATGTGGAACTTAGTAGCTGCATGGAACATTTCAGCAGGAATGATCGGTTTAATAATTTCTTCAATAACTGCTTCTTTAAGCTGGCTTTGAGAAATTTCAGGATCGTGCTGAGTAGATAAAACAACAGCGTCTAGACGTACAGGCTTGCCATTTTCATAGGCAAAAGTAACTTGGCTCTTTGCATCTGGACGTAACCATGGAAGGGCACCTGAACGACGAAGTTCAGCTTGACGCTCCATTAAGCGGTGAGCATAAGAAATCGGCGCAGGCATAAGCACGTCTGTTTCACGGCTTGCATAACCGAACATTAGGCCTTGGTCACCAGCACCTTGATCTTCTGGTTTTTGACGGTCTACACCTTGAGCAATTTCAGGTGATTGTTTACCAATCATATTGATTACAGCACACGTTGATCCATCAAAGCCAAGATCAGAGTGGTGATAACCAATACCGTTAACAGTATTACGAACAACAGCTTCAACATCAATATTAGCAGTCGTTGTTACTTCACCAGCAAGTACAACAGCGCCTGTTTTTACCAGTGTTTCACAAGCAACACGTGCGTATGGGTCTTCTTTTAAGATTGCATCCAAAATAGCGTCGCTAATTTGGTCGGCCATTTTATCGGGATGACCTTCGCTTACAGATTCCGAGGTAAAAACAGCGTACTCGCGCATGAAAGTCCTATCTTGGTTATTTCAAAAGACATAATATGTTACATCGACTTGAGCTTAAGGACCAGTTCATACTGACTAAAAAGCATGAATTTATTTCATTTATAGTGTGTTTTAATTGATAAGTGTATTAGCAAAATTGATATAGAAAGCTTTAATTTAAAGTATTTATATTTTAACAACTTGTTGCTAGTGTGTTTTTTAAACATATAACTTAATAAAAATCTTAAATATCAGAATTTGAATTTTAAAGTAAAGAAACATGATCAACGCATACAGGATTGGCTAAAGATTTTATCGATATATCAAAAGCTAACCAGATAAATGCTCTTACATTTAGTCATTGTGCAGAAAAATAAACACTGTTTTGTATAACTAAAAGATTCAAATGTTTTTTGTGTAACCAAGAAACGGTTAAAAATAAAGAAATATACCGTGTTGGGGTTTACCCTAAGCCTTTTTTTTAAGACAATATAGCGGCATTGAATGGTTATTCATCTTCTTCTTTTCATCAATCTATTAAAATTGGATTCTGATCTATGACGACCCCTTTAAACGAACGTCGTATTGCAAATGCAATTCGTGTATTGGCAATGGATGCTGTGCAACAAGCAAACTCAGGGCATCCAGGTGCTCCAATGGGGATGGCAGATATTGCTGACGTCGTCTGGCGTGAGTTTTTAAATCACAACCCAACAAATCCACAATGGGCAAACCGTGACCGTTTCGTTTTATCAAATGGCCATGGCTCAATGTTGCAATATGCTTTGCTTCATTTAACAGGTTATGATCTTTCAATTGAAGATTTAAAACAGTTCCGTCAATTGCATTCTAGAACTCCTGGCCATCCTGAATATGGCTATGCACCGGGTGTAGAGACGACAACTGGTCCTTTAGGTCAAGGTATTGCTAATGCTGTTGGTTTTGCTTTAGCAGAAAAAACATTGGCTGCTCAATTTAATAAAGATGATTTAAAAGTTGTTGACCATTTCACTTACTGTTTCTTAGGTGATGGCTGCTTAATGGAAGGTATTTCTCACGAAGTATGTTCTTTAGCTGGCACATTACAACTTGGTAAATTGATTGCTTATTATGATGATAATGGCATTTCAATTGATGGTGAAGTAGAAGGCTGGTTCAGCGACGATACAGAAGAGCGTTTCAAAGCCTATGGTTGGCAAGTTCTTCGTGTAGATGGTCATGATGCCGATGCGATTCGTCAAGCGACAATTGAAGCAAAAGCTGAAACTCAAAAACCAACAATCATTATGTGTAAAACGATTATTGGTTTAGGTTCACCAAATAAGCAGGGTAAAGAAGACTGTCATGGTGCGCCATTAGGTAAAGATGAGATTACTTTAACTCGTGAAGCATTAGGCTGGAACGAAGACGCATTTATTATTCCTGCTGACGTATATGCTGCATGGGATGCAAAAGCAAAAGGTAGTGAATCTGAAGCAGCTTGGAATGCGATATTTGCACAATATCAAGCAAAATATCCAACTGAAGCAGCTGAATTACTTCGTCGTATCAGTGGTGATTTACCAACAGAATTTGCAGCCCAAGCCGATGCTTTCATTCGTGAAACAAACGCGAAAGGCGAGACAATTGCAACACGTAAAGCAAGCCAAAATACATTACAAGCATTTGGTCCTTTATTACCTGAATTGTTAGGTGGTTCTGCTGACTTAGCAGGTTCTAACTTAACACTTTGGAAAGGTTGCCAAGGTGTTCAAGAAAACCCAGCTGGTAACTACGTATATTATGGCGTACGTGAATTCGGTATGACTGCGATCGCTAATGGCGTTGCATTACATGGCGGTTTCGTTCCTTACGTTGCAACATTCTTAATGTTTATGGAATATGCACGTAATGCAGTACGTATGTCTGCATTAATGAAACAACGTGTAATTCATGTTTATACACATGACTCAATCGGTCTGGGTGAAGATGGTCCAACTCACCAACCGATTGAACAAATTGCTTCATTGCGTGGTACACCGAATTTAAATACATGGCGTCCTGCGGATACTGTAGAAACTGCAATTGCTTGGAAATCTGCTCTAGAACGCAAAGATGGCCCTACAGCACTTATTTTCTCTCGTCAAAACTTACCATTCCAAACACGTTCTGAAGAGCAAATTCAAAATGCTGCAAAAGGTGGTTATGTACTTGCTCAAGAAAAAGGCGAATTAAAAGCAATTATTATTGCAACAGGTTCTGAAATTTCTTTAGCAATGGAAGCTTATGCACAACTTGAAGGTGTGCGTGTAGTTTCTATGCCATGTGCAGAAGAATTTATGAAGCAAGATGCCGCATACCGTGAAGCAGTATTACCAGCTCATATCCGTGCGCGTGTTGCTGTTGAAGCGGCTCATGTTGATTACTGGTGGAAGTTTGTTGGTCTTGATGGCAAAGTAATTGGTATGACAACTTATGGTGAGTCTGCACCAGCAAAAGATTTGTTCCAATTCTTTGGTATTACCACTGAAGCTGTTGTTGCAGCAGTAAAAGAATTAACTGCTTAAATATTAAAGTAGTGTAAAAAGCGCTCTATCTAGAGCGCTTTTTTATTTGAGAAGTTAGATGGTGAGTTCTGTTTGGATATTAATCTGAGAGGTTAATAACTTATGAATAGGGCAATTCTCTGCAACTTTTAATAATCGCTTATGCTGGTCTTCACTAAATTCACCTTTGAGTGTAATTTTCCGTTCAATATTGTTTTGGCCTTTTTCAGGTTCGCCATTTGGGTTTAATGCTAAATCTACTTGAACATGATCAAGCTTAATATCTTTAAGATTCGCATACATCTCTAATGTAATGGTGGTACAAGCACCTAAAGCCGATAATAAAATTTGCACTGGGTTTGGGGCAGTATCTAGACCACCTTTATCAGTTGGTTCATCTGCAAACCATTGATGACCCGAAGGATCGGTGAGAGTTACTCGATATGGGGTAGAAGTACTTTGTGCTTGAGCAGTATTAGCCATGTTTTACCTTATTATTCATCAATAAATTTGAAGTAAAAACGAAATTTTAGAATTCGGACACGGATGATAGTACCGATACTTTATAATATGGGTTTTAAATAATAACTGTAACGCTTTTATTGTTGCATGGATGAAACATATCGTTTTATAAAGAATGGTGAATTAAATTACTTGATGTATACACTAACGACTATATCAATAAAGGATACGAAAAATGCATCTTAAAACATTAAGCTTCGGTTTGGCAGTAGCATTGGCTAGTTCAGTTACTTTAGCTGCGCCAGTAGACTACAAAATTGACCCAACACATACAGCTACTGTTTTCTCATGGAATCACTTTGGTTTCTCTACTCCAAGCGCTAACTTCTCGGATATCCAAGGTGTAATTAAAGTTGATAATGCTAAACCAGCAAACTCATCTGTAAATGTGACTATTCCTTTAAGCAGTGTAAATACAAACGTACCTGCTTTAGATAAAGAGTTCCAAGAAGAAGCTTGGTTTAATGCTGCTAAATATCCAAATATTACGTTTAAAAGTACTAAAGTTGAAACCAAAGACAAAAAGCACTTTAAAATTACTGGTGACTTAACTGTCAAAGGTGTAACTAAACCTGTTGTACTTGACGCTGTTTTAAACAAGCAAGGCGAGCATCCAATGGCTAAAGTTCCAGCGATTGGTTTTAATGCTACAACTTCATTCAAGCGTTCTGACTTTGGTTTAGGTAACTATGTGCCGAACGTTGGTGATAAGATCACTGTAAACATTACGACTGAAGCAACTGCCGCTAATGCAGCTAAAAAATAAGTTATAAGTTTTCTAAAAAAGTCCTCAAAAATGAGGGCTTTTTTATTTAGACAGGCTCTTTTTTATCTGGATCTATAAATACTAGGGGTGCTGAAGGATCGATATTTCTTTTCTGAGATTTTTCTCTTAGGAACTGGTAAGTAGGAACTTTTCTTTTTGCCTGATCCCGCAGTTTCTTTTTAATATAAAGAACCAGAGCAAAACATGTAGTTGCAACGGTCAGCATCATACCATTCATATAGCTCATGATTGAGCTTACATAACCAATAGTCGTTAAGCGGTGCATCATACGTTCAACTTGGGTGCTACTTTCAATACCAGTAATTGCCCAACTACATAGATGTTCGCAATTATTAATAATCAAATGATAGTGATTTTCATGCATACGTGAGCGCATTCGGCGAACGACAATCTTTCCTTTATAACGAGGTCTGTCATAAGAACGAACGTGTATTTTTTTGCCATGTGAGAACGCATCTATTGAGGTGATTTCAATCGGGTGTTTTTTGATGAAATGAGCTAAGCCGGAATAATGGATAACTCGACCTCTCCCTGCATATATACCATGATGGCTATAGCCGAGATGCTTTACGATGAGGTGAGCCCCTAAAGGGTAGTGTTTATTCGGTTGTTGCATGCTTACGCTGATCCAATAAAGTGTAAATGGCTTTTATTGAAAAGCTGCTAAACATTATAACCAATATCAGCAATTTGGAGTGTATTGATTACGTCGGATGAATGAGTTTGATGCATATCCAATCTATTCATATTTCTTGTATATAATTTAAGAATTTAATATGAAGGAAAAATGTCATGTCAGGTGATGTTAAATGAAATGGGTCGTCGGGTGCTTAGCTTTGTATTGGTTTTTATTTCAGTCTGCATATGCTATAGAACATCAGCAAGTTAAAACAGTAGAAGGTGATCAATACGATGTGGTCTCTATCAGCGATTTTAAAGCATTGCGCCTGTTTTTAAGAAATCCTCATAATCAACAATATTACAAAAGCTTTAACAATGTTCAGGAGCAATTAAAGCAGTGCGAGCAACTTAACTTTGCAATGAATGCAGGGATGTTTCATATAGGATTTTCTCCCGTAGGGCTATATGTTGAAAAGGCTAAGATAATTCAACCCTTAAATGAGCATAAAGGATTGGGAAATTTCTTTTTACAGCCGAATGGTGTATTAGCTTGGAATAAAAAACAGGCCTTTGTTTTAACTACGCAACAATATAGCCGACAAAATTTGAAAGTTTATTATGCAACCCAATCTGGGCCAATGTTAGTTATTGATGGAAAGATAAATTCCCTTTTTTTACCAGACTCTCAATCAAAGAAAATTCGTAATGGAGTTGGTATTCGAGATAATAAACTTTACTTTGTAATATCGAAAAATAGGGTGAATTTCTATAATTTTGCCGAGTTTTTTCAAAGAAACCTTAAAGTAGAGCAAGCTTTATATCTCGATGGTTCTATTTCTAGTTTATATCTGCAAAAGAACAGACGGAATGATCAGCAATTTCAAATGGGACCAATGGTCGGTTGGGTAGGCGAGTCCAGTTGTGCATTAAAGTGAAATATAAAAAAGCCAGTACAAGACTGGCTTTTTAATTAATGAATAGATGGTTTTTGAGTGAGTTCATTTAACTCTTTTCGGCTATAACCACGGGAAATAAGAACTTTCTTAATTCCCTTAATGACATCTTCATCTGTTGCTTGTGCAAGTGCACTTAGAAGTTGTTCATTAGTTTTACATGAGCAGTCATTTTCAACACAAGCAGTTTGGTTTTTATGCTCGTTATGCTGTTGATCTGCCAAGAACAGCTTTTGCCAAAAACTCATAGAGCCTTCATATACAACCTAACATAGCTCGAAATATAGCCAATTTAAAATAAAATACAAGACTCCATAAGTGATAAATCCACCAATTGAACTCGAGAATTTTCGATGGGAATGCTTGAGTTAAACGAAATTATGACGAATAGATGACTTGATATTTTTTGAAAATTTAAATACTTAACTAATAAAACGTTAAAAAATAAGGAGGTATGTAACCTCCTTATTTAAAACTTTACAATGAAAGATTTTGTTTAAATCTTCTCAAGTAAAACACCAGACTCGACATGATGCGTATAAGGGAACTGATCAAATAAGGCGAATTTAGTCACTCGATGAGTTTGACTGAGTGTTTTTAAGTTTTCATATAACGTCTCAGGGTTACATGAAATGTAGATAATACGTTCAAAACCTTGTAAAAGTTTTAAAGTCTCATCATCAATTCCTGCACGTGGTGGATCTACAAATACAGTGTCAAAGTCATAGCTCTGAATATCAATATTCGCTTCATGTAGACGGCGGAATTCGCGCTCACCTTGATAAGCTTGAGTAAACTCTTCAGCCGAGAGACGTGCTACTTGAATATTATCAATTTGGTTTTGTTCTATGTTCCATTGAGCTGCATAAACAGATGATTTTGCAAGCTCAGTAGCAAGCACTCGTTCGAACTTTAAAGAGAGTGGAAGCGTAAAATTACCATTACCACAATAGAGTTCTAACAAGTGTTTCTTTGATCCTTCAGCTGCATCACATGCCCATTGCAGCATTTTTTTGCAAACTTGTGCATTAGGCTGGGTAAAGCTACTTTCGATTTGCTTGTATTTAAATGAACGATTTAAAAGTTCGAATTCTTCAACGACGAAATCATCGCCAATAACAATTTTCTGGCCACGACTACGGCCCATAATCTTAATATCTAATTTATTGGCAAGCGCTTTAGCGGCTTGTTCCCATTCTTGATCCAGTTTACGGTGATAAATTAGGGTAACCAACATTTCTCCGCTAAGTGTCGCGAGGAAATCAGCTTCAAATACACGATTAGAAAGCTTAGGCTCAGCCTTGAGTTCTTCCAAAAGTTTTGGCATTAAATCATTGATGCTTTGATCTGCAATTGGAAACTCATCAATGCGTACAACGGTTTTTTGCTTGTCGTCATCGTTACGCTCAAACATGGCATAGAACATATCATTTTCTGTATGCCAGATACGAAATTCAGCACGCATACGGAAATGTTGTTCAGGTGATTCAAACACTTCTAATGTAGGTGGTGTAAATTCAGAAAATTGAGTAGTAATGCGTTCAATTTTAGATTGAAGTTGTTGACGATAAGAAGAGGTCATAGACAAAGAAAATTTAGACAGAATCAAATAATGAATGGTATCAAAAAAATTGAACTTACAGGAGCCAATTTTAACCAGATATTCATAAGAGAAAGGAGGTATCTAAACTGGAACTAATTTAAAACACGATTAATAAAATCTGATTTTATTGTTCTATATTGATCGGGGTCTAAATGGCTACACTGTAATTTTAATTCATTATATTCATTAACCAGCGTGGGTGAGTTTATAAGCTTATTTTTAAAGGCTAAGAAAAAAGTGAATATTGAACCAGATACTACAATTTGAAATGCAACATCATCATTGTTGAGTGATTCGAGCATGCAAAGCTCATGTGTCCTTAGCGTATTTTGTTTTTCGATAAAGTTAAGTGTTTTTAATTGTTCTATTGCGAATTCAAATTGTTCAGGCATAACTTCAATATAAATATCTAAATCACCTTTTGAGATTGCATTCGGTATAGCAGATGAACCAATATGCTCAATTTTGGCAAATGGTAGAAGTGTGGAAATGTCTTTTTGATATGAATTAAAAAGCTGAGCGCATCTTTCTTGATATTGTTCTGGTTCTAAAAAGATCATTATTAAAATCTCGAATTGATAAAATCTATATATTTAAGAGTAGATTACTTTATTAAATAAAAAAGCCCAAATACTGAGATTTGGGCTTTTTAGAAAGTTATATATTAATCAGTCATTGTCATTAAGCTTGCGTTACCACCAGCTGCAGCTGTATTCACACTAATTGCACGTTCAATCACTAAACGCTCAAGTGGAATATTCTCATTCGGCTCAACGTGAGTAATACCAACAATTGCGCCAGAACGCGTAGCAACTTCTTGTTGTAATGAGAAGATTTCTTCACGGTTACCATGGTGTAAAACTGCATCAAAATCATCTGATGTGATGTTTTTAACAGTAGTAATTGCTGCAAGCACATCTTTTGGCAATGTTTGTTTGTATTTTGCCAATAACGGACTATTTGGCAATACGGCCGCTTGGCTACCCACTGCAAAAATTGCGAGCAACTGATGCAACTGATTTTGTTCTGTATCAGCGATAGAAAGAACACGATGACGTGGCAAAATAATATATTGGTTACTTTCCCCAGTAGGACCTTGTAACTCATAGAATTTACCAACACCAAATGGTTCAATTTCACGATTTGCTTGTGGTAAATGTTGTGTCGCCCAATTTTGTAAGCTCTGATAAACCTCTCGGTTAAAGCCTTCAAAAGCAGTTTGCTCATTCTTCATAGCAAATGGTGTTGCCAATACTTTGTTTGAACACTGCTGCATTAAGCGGTACATATAAAGCGGACCACCAGCTTTCGGGCCTGTACCAGATAGACCTTCACCACCGAATGGTTGTACACCAACGACAGCACCAACAATATTACGGTTGATATAAAGGTTACCAACTTCAGCATGTTGAATGACCGTTTGGATGGTTTCATCAATACGGGTATGCAGACCCATTGTTAAACCATAACCTTTGGCATTAATACGTGAGATCAATTGCTCAAGCTCACCATACTTATAGGTAATGATGTGTAGAACTGGACCAAAAACTTCGCGCTGCAAGTCATCAAGATTAGGGAGTTCAATTGCTGTTGGTACAACAAAGGTTCCTTTATCTAGTTCATTCTGGCTTGTTGAACCAAACATCAACTGATGTACTGGATAGCCTTTCGACTTCATTTTTTGGATGTGTTGATCAATCGTCTGTTTTGCTTCGTCATCAATAACAGGACCAATGTCAGTTTTTAAAATCGCAGGGTTACCTACAATCAACTGCTGCATTGCGCCCTTAAGCATTTTAATAACGGTTGCAGCACTGTCTTCTTGCACACATAAAATACGTAAAGCAGAGCAACGTTGACCCGCGCTATCAAAAGCAGAACTTACAACATCTAATACAACTTGTTCAGTTAAAGCAGATGAGTCAACAATCATTGCATTTTGACCGCCAGTCTCTGCAATGAGCGGAATAGATTGACCATTTTCAGATAAACGTTTTGCAACGGTCTTCTGTAAAATTTTTGCAACTTCAGTCGAGCCAGTAAACATGATGCCATCAATACGGCTATCTTGGCTAAGCTGAGCACCTACTGTTTCACCGCGGCCAGGAAGTAGCTGTACAGCACCATGTGGAATACCAGCTTCCCATAAAATCTGAACTGCTTGAGCTGCGATTAATGGGGTTTGTTCAGCAGGTTTAGCAATAACGCAGTTACCACTGACTAATGCTGCAGCAATTTGGCCAGAGAAAATTGCAAGAGGGAAGTTCCACGGGCTAATACAAAGCACAGTACCTAAAGGCTGAATAGCTGTATTTGCAGGAAGATTCTCAACTTGAGTTGCGTAATAACGTAAGAAATCTACAGCTTCACGAACTTCTGCAATCGCATTGGCATAAGTTTTCCCACTTTCACGGCAAAGCAAAACCATCAATTCTTGAATGCGGCTTTCCATTATGTCAGCTGCACGTTTTAAGTGTTGAGCACGCTGTTCTTTAGGCGTATTTGACCATTCTGATTGAGCTTGTTCAGCTGCATTAAGCGCAATTTCAACATGCTTAAGATCAGCTTCTTGCACATAACCAACAATTTCATCATTTTGTGCAGGGTTTGTAATTGCAACAGAATGACCTTGCTCTAACGACTCATTATTTGCCAATAATGGATGACTTTGCCAAATACGATTACGTAATTCTTGAGCTGTACGATCTAAAGCTGCAAGTGGAGTGTCGTTTGCTAAATCATAACCTTTAGAGTTTTTACGAAGTGTTCCGTACATATCTAAAGGTAGAGGAATAGATGGATGTTTTAAGCCAACTGAACCTTCAAGCTTAGCTGCATGGCGAATATCGTAAATTGGAGACTGGATAAGGTCTTCAACTTTAAGTGTCTTATCGGCAATACGGTTAACGAATGAAGTATTCGCACCATTTTCGAGTAAACGACGTACTAAATAAGCTAACAACGTTTCATGGTTGCCAACGGGTGCATAAATACGGCATGGTACGCCTAATTTATTTTGCTCACGTGGACCAACAACTTGTTCATAAAGCGGTTCGCCCATGCCATGTAAGCATTGGAATTCATATTGACCAGCATAATATTTGCTTGGATCAGCTAAATGATAGATCGTTGCCAATGTTTGAGCATTATGGGTTGCAAATTGAGGATAGATGAACTCAGGTGCTGTAAGTAATTTTTTAGCACACGCGATATAAGATAAGTCTGTATGTACTTTACGGGTAAAGACAGGGTAGTCATCCATACCTTCGATTTGCGCTTTCTTAATTTCGCTATCCCAATATGCACCTTTCACAAGACGAATCATGAGACGCTTTTGGCTGCGTTTAGCAAGGTCAATAATATAATCAACCACGAAGAAACAGCGTTTTTGATAAGCTTGAATAACGAAGCCAATACCTTTCCAGTTTGCAAGTTCTGGCTCGAAGCAAAGACGTTCAAGTAACTCAAGAGAAATTTCTAAACGTTCTGATTCTTCAGCATCGATATTTAAGCCAATATTGTACTTTTTAGCCAAACGAGCGAGTTCAAATACTTTGCCGTAAAGTTCTTGATGAACACGTTCAATTTGTGCGCGTTGATAACGAGGGTGTAAAGCAGAAAGCTTAATTGAAATACCTGGGCCATCATAAACGCCTTTACCATTAGATGCTTTACCAATTGCATGAATGGCTTGTGTGTAATCGTTAAAGTAGCGTTCAGCATCATGTTCGGTTAAAGCTGCTTCACCTAACATATCGTAAGAATAGCGGAAACCTTTGTCTTCGAGTACTTTCGCATGATCTACAGCTTCTTCAATGGTTTCACCAGTCACAAACTGTTCACCCATCATACGCATTGCAACGTCAACAGCTTTACGAATGATGCCACGTCCACTGCGTGCTAAAAGGCCAGTAAGTACACTTGAAAGACTGGTTTGCTTAGGAGTTTCCATGAGCTTACCAGTTAACATGAGGCCCCATGCCGCAGCATTTACAAACATTAAGCTGCTTTGGCCAACGTGTTCTTTCCAGTTACCTTGATTGATCTTATCTCGAATAAGCAAATCACGTGTTGCTGAGTCTGGAATACGAAGCAAAGCTTCGGCAAGACACATGAGCGCCACGCCTTCTTGTGAAGAAAGAGAGAATTCTTGTAATAACCCTTGAACAATACCTGCTTTACCCGAAGAGGTCTTGCGTTCACGTAAATTATTAGCAAGATTAAAAGCTAGGTCATAAATTTTATGATCTAAATCATCAGATACCGCAGCAGCTTGTAATAGCTCTTCTACAGCTTCTGGTTCAGCACGTCGCCAAGCTGTATTAATGCGTTGTTCAAACTCACTTTTATCGTTAAATTCGGTGATATAGCCTTGGTGAGATTTATCCATTTGATGAAAAGTATCCATTGTGTTCATATCTGTTTCCGCCAACCAGCTCTCGTAAACTCATCTTGAGTAGAGAGGTTTAGATAATTTATCATTACAGAAGAAACACCGAATAACTCACTATATTTAGCCCATTTTTTAGAGGAAAATTCAGATGAATGGCCCAATTTTAAGCCTTGACCGCACTGATTTAAAAATTTTGGATATTCTTCAAACAGATGGGCGAATTTCTAATAGTAAATTGGCGGAACTTGTTAACTTGTCGCCAACAGCAGTGATGGCCCGAGTGCAGAAGTTGACAAAGGATGATTTCATTTTGGGATATGAAGCGAAATTGAATCCAATCAAATTAAACGCAAATTTTTTGGTGTTCGTAGAGGTGCTATTAGATAAGACTACCCCCAATGTTTTAGATGAGTTTATTGATGCTGTGGTTCACTATCCTGAAATTGTTGAGTGCCATATGGTGAGTGGTGGGTTTGATTTTTTAATTAAATTACGAAGTGGCAGCATGGAAGAGTTTAGACGAATTGCGGGGCAGGTACTGTGGCAATTACCAGGGGTAAAAGAGACTCGTAGTTATCCTGTCATGCAAGTTGTAAAAGATACTTCAAAAATTAAAATCAAAACTAAAAATAAATAAAGGGGCCGAAGCCCCTTTGATTTATTTCAATAACTTATACACTTTCTTTGTAGAGTTCATCTGCTTTTTCAAAGCGGCCAGTTACTGTCGTATTTGGCGCTTTAGTTAAGAGACTCACTACAATGATGCTGATAAATGCAAGGATAAAGCCTGGAATGATTTCGTAAACACCAGTGTCTGCGAAAAGATTTTTCCAGCCAATCACTACAACTGCACCAACGATCATACCCGCTAGAGCACCCTGTAAATTCATACGTTTCCAGAACAATGATAAGATGATAAGCGGACCAAATGCAGCGCCGAAACCAGCCCATGCATAAGCAACAAGACCAAGAACTTTACTGTCTGGATTACCAGCAAGAGCAATTGCAAGAACAGCAATCGCAAGAACCATGATACGGCCAACCCATACAAGTTCTTTTTGAGATGCATTCTTACGAATGAAGCCTTTGTACAAATCTTCGGTTAACGCACTTGAACATACCAAAAGCTGGCAGCTCAATGTACTCATTACAGCAGCTAAAATCGCAGCTAAGATGATACCTACAACCCATGGATTGAATAAGATTTTAGTCAATTCCATAAATACTGTTTCAGGGTTTTTGCTTACAACTGCTGCTAGTTCAGGGTGTTGCTCAAAGTAAGCAATACCGAAGAAACCAGCACCGACTGCACCAGCTAAACACAAGATCATCCAAGTCATACCAATACGGCGCGCAGCAGGAATTGATTTTACAGAGTCAGCAGCCATGAAACGTACAAGGATATGTGGTTGACCAAAGTAACCCAAACCCCATGCCATGGAAGATAAAACTGCCACTACACTTAAATCTGAAATAATATTAAATGCATGTGGACGAGCAGTTTCAATGAGTGTCACAAATTGTGTTGTATCGCCAATTGCAAGATAAGTTACGATTGGTGTTAATAACAAAGCAAAAATCATTAGGCCAGCTTGGAATGTATCTGTCCAGCTAATCGCTAAGAATCCACCAATACAAACATAACTGATGGTTGCAATTGCGCTGAGCCAAATAGCAGTGGTGTATGACATTCCGAATAAATTTTCAAATAAGCGGGCGCCTGCTACCATGCCTGAAGCACAATAAATTGCAAAGAAAACCAAGATGATAACGGCAGAGAAAATACGAAGTACTTTTTTCTGATCGTCAAAACGACTTGTAAAATAATCTGGCAACGTGAGTGCATTATTTTGGACTTCAGTATGAACGCGTAATCGACCAGCAACCAGTAGCCAGTTAAGCCAAGCACCGATAATAAGACCAATTGCAATCCACGCTTCAGATAAACCAGAAAGATAAATCGCGCCTGGTAAACCCATGAGCAGCCAACCACTCATGTCTGATGCGCCTGCGGATAATGCAGTTACGAAACTGCCTAAACTACGACCACCGAGAATATAATCTGAGAAGTCGCTTGTAGCACGGTAGGCAAATAAGCCGATAAGAACCATTGCTACGATGTACACCATAAACATGATGAGGGTGGGATCAAAATAACTCATAATGGATGTGTGTCCTTATATCCATAATCCGTGATTGTAACCTAATCCAGGTCGCTGTTTTCTTGTACGGCATCCAAGAGGTTGAGATTCAACCACAAAAGATTTTTTTTGCACTGTTATTTTTATATTGTACTTTTGTATCATTGTGTAAATTGAAATAAATTGATTTTATAGATGTAAAATTATAATATTAATCATTAACTTATAATTTTTTAATATTTATTTTTTTTTAAATTTTTCAGCAAAAAAACGCCATTCTGCAAAAAACTAAATCGATATAGAGTTATAAATAGGCTATTAGTCAAAAAAAATTTATAGAAATTGAGAATAAAGTTAAAAAAAACGACTTTTTTTTGTTCATTTAATAATTTTTTTTATGTACGTTGGGCTTATTTAGTGTCTAAAAATAGCAATTAGCCGATTAAATTTTCAAAAAGTTTATGCATTCCTTGAGTCGCTGACATCTTTAATAATTCATATCGGTGAGGAACACGCAGATGATCCGCATTTAGATCTATATAATAGGCTTTACATTGATCTGAAATTTCATGAACTAAAGCCGCAACTGGATATACGCTTAATGTCGAGCCGATCACAATAAAAATATCTGCACTTTGTACTAATTGAATTGCTTCATCATAAGCTGGTACAGCTTCACCAAACCAGACTACATGTGGCCGCAGGGGATAGCCATCTGGGCAAAAGTCTTGTTCTAAATCTAGCTTCCATCCGTTAATATCGTAAAACTGTGTTGTAAATTGTGCATTCGGGCCAGAGCTTTTCGCCAAACGAATATTGCCATGCAAATGTAAAACGTTGGAACTTCCAGCCCGTTCATGTAAATCATCAATATTTTGAGTAATCACTTGTACGTCAAAGTAGTCTTGTAGTTTGGCAATATATTGATGAGCTTCGTTAGGTTTAGCCTCTAAAATATTTTTACGACGCTCATTATAAAAGCGTTGAACTAAGGCAGGATCCCTTTGCCATGCCTCAGGTGTGGCAACTTGTTGGATGTCGTAATTTTCCCATAAGCCATTACTGTCACGAAAAGTGCTGATTCCACTTTCGGCACTCATGCCCGCACCTGAAAATACAACAAGTTTTGTCATAGAATTCACCTATTCGGAAAGCTAATTTTAAATAGATAATAAAAAACCAGTTTAAAACTAAACTGGTTTTATCAAATATTGAAAGCGATGCCTATCTTTTATAAGCCAGCTTCATATTCTGAATTTGTTAAAAGTTTTTCAACATCTGCAATGTTGTCTGGTTTAATTTTATAAATCCAGCCTTTACCATATGGGTCTTCATTTACAAAGTCAGGATCATCTTCAAGATCAGTATTCACTTCTACTACAGTACCTGAGACAGGGGCGTGAATATCAGATGCTGTTTTTACTGACTCTACTACACCAGCTTGTTCACCAGCGGTAACTTGGTTTCCAACTTCTGGAGTTTCAACGTATACCAAATCGCCAAGTTCATCTTGTGCATGATCGGTAATCCCGGTAATAACTAGATCACCCTCAATCTTTACCCACTCATGTGTACGTGCATACTTCAGTTCCGAAGGATGATTCATGATAACTCCTTAAGCTTGTGTCCAATAGTTTTAAACATTATAAGTATGGGTCTTTACGCCAATTACTCGGACTGCGGCCGCTCCAGCGTTTAAAGGCACGGCTAAAATTTGCAACGTCCGAATAGCCAAGTTCATCTGCAATTTGTTCAAGACTATAATCTGTACGTGAAAGTAGAGATGTTGCATGTCGATAGCGAACTTCATCAACCAATGTAGAAAATGAAGTTCCTTCAGCGGCTAATTGACGTTTGAGTGTCCGATCTGACATATGTAGACATTCGGCTACATTTTCGATGCTTAAATAATGTTGTTCGGAATTACTTAAAATATCACGAACACGCATTGCTAAACGACGGCGCTCACCCAAAGCGGAAAGTTCAGCTTCGCATTGATTAATGGCAACCTGACTTGCAATAGGATCTGCATTAACTAATTTAATTCCTAAGTATTTCTTATCAAAACTTGAGATCAAATGTGGCTGATTGAATCGAATTGTGCTACTTAATTTATTTCTATACTTTTCAAAACCTTCTGGTTCAGGAAAATCCAAATCTACCTCACCAGCTAAATCTTCGATACCCGTAATCGCTTTGGCCATACTCATGATACCAATGGTCAAGCCTAAAACGATTTCTGTTCTTAGAGGTTCAAGTTCGATATCACACTGTAATTGTAAGGTGGCTTTGGGCCCAAACGTTGAAAAATAGAGTTGTAAGAAAGGTAAGCGTAATTGAATAAAACGTGCTGCAAGGGCAATTGCTTCTGTAATATCTTTGGCTGTCATAATCGCATAGCCAATGAAGCCATGAATTGAAATACGCATTTGAGTACCAAGATGATAGCCCAACGTGGTTTCACCAGTTAAATTAAGAGCGTGTTTAACCAATTCATTTGCTACAGGTGTAGAAATACGATAATCAGGGTCGGCCAGTTGTTCACTAGTAAGATGAAATGGAGCAAATAATGTTTCATCGTTATATCCCCAACGTGAAACAACATCTAATAGCAATAAGCCATAGACTCCCGGAATACCCTGATCTTGACGAGCTGAGGTAATTTTCATATGCGTTCCATTGCTCTCATCAATTTGTCACATGCATTTCTTACACATCTTGTCATGAAATATAATCTGAGTTTATAAAAACTGTTAGACAATCATATCAACCATGTTTTAAACATTCTTTTTAAAGACAACAATTTTTGTTGTTGAAATAAGTAATACGTCGCCATTTTGATTTAAGGCTTGCGTAACGTAACTTACAATACCACGATCTAATTTTGTTTTGGATGGTGTGATCGCTGAAATTTCTGCTTCAACATGAATTTTATCACCTGGTCGAGTAGGGCGTGGCCACCGTAAGCTGGACTCTGAACCAATCAGGCCGCCATGAATCGGCATACATTCCGTCCATAACCGCATAGTAATTGCAGAAGTATGCCAACCGCTAGCAGCAATTCCCTGAAAAATTGGATCATGCTTAGCTTGTTCTTCATCTATATGGAAGGGCTGAGGGTCATAGGAGTTTGCGAATTTTTTGATTTCATCTAAGGTAATTTCATATTCACGGCTAATGAAGCGATCACCAATTTTCAAATCTTCTAAATAAAGCATTAATCTTGACCCTGTAATACTTTTTGTTCAATTAGGAAGCCACCTGTTTGACGTTTCCATAACTGTGCGTATATACCATTTTGCGCAATTAACTCTTCATGAGTTCCTTGCTCAGCAATTCGACCTTCATCAAGAACGATTAAACGGTCCATTTGTGCAATAGTAGATAAACGATGTGCAATTGCAATAACGGTTTTATCAACCATTAGGTCATTTAAACTTGACTGGATTGCTGCTTCAACTTCCGAGTCTAATGCACTAGTTGCTTCATCTAAAATAAGAATAGGAGCATCTTTTAAGAATACACGTGCAATAGCAATACGCTGTCTCTGACCACCAGAAAGTTTAACACCACGTTCACCTACTTGAGCGTTATAACCACTACGTCCTTTTAAATCAACTAATTGCGGAATAAATTCAGCAGCTTTGGCTTTATTTACTGCATTCTCCATGTCTGAATCAGATGCATCAGGGCGACCATATTTAATATTTTCTGCAACTGAGCGATGCAATAAAGACGTATCTTGAGTAACTAAAGCAATATTAGCTCTTAGACTATCTTGAGTTACATCTTCGATGTTTTGGCCATCAATTAAAATAGCACCTTGCTTAAGATGGTAAAAATGTAAAAGCAACTGAATCAGTGTCGACTTTCCTGCGCCAGAACGACCCACAATACCTATTTTTTCACCTGCTCTAATATGCAAGTTGAAGTGATCAATTACATTTTTATTGTTATAAGCAAAGCTTACATCTTTAAATACAATCTCACCTTTGGTCACTGCAAGTGGTTTCGCATCTGGTTTGTCTTGAATATTGATTTTTTTACCTAATGTTTGCATACCATCTTGAATGGTTCCAACATTTTCAAATAAGGCTGACATATGCCACATCATAAATTCAGCCATACTATTAAGTTTTAAAATCATTGCAGTAGTTGCTGCGATTACACCTAATGCTGCTAAACCTTGGGTCCATAGCCAAACAGAAGTACCAATTACACCTACAAACAAAACAGCAGACAACATATTGATGCTGACTTCAAAGAGGGTGCCTAAACGCATTTGAGCATAGACTGTAGTCATAAACTCTTTCATAGATGCTTTTGCGTATTGGCTTTCACGACCCGCATGGGCAAATAGTTTTACCGTTTGGATGTTGGTATATGCATCTGTTACACGGCCCGTCATAATCGCTCTAGCATCGGCTTGTTGCTGAGAAACTTTACTTAAGCGGGGGATGAAGAACCATGCGCTTAATAAAAATAGGCTTAACCAAACTAAAAGTGGAATAAGTAAAATTGGTGAAATTGAGCCAAGAACAATGCTGACTGTAATAAAGTAAATGCTGACGTATGCCAACATGTCACCCAAAATAA
Organism: Acinetobacter sp. WU_MDCI_Abxc222; assembly: GCF_025514755.1. NCBI lineage: Bacteria > Pseudomonadati > Pseudomonadota > Gammaproteobacteria > Moraxellales > Moraxellaceae > Acinetobacter > Acinetobacter sp. WU_MDCI_Abxc222. The sequence continues at coordinate 300,239 of NZ_JAHPVG010000001.1, read as the reverse complement.
TCCAGAACTCACGGATTGCTAATGCTGTTTGCATAACCTTCGCAGAAAGTCGTCCAGCAAAGTCATTATGGAAAAAGTCTAAGCTTTGTTTCAATAAAAGATTATGGAAACGCCAGCGCAAACGCATTGGGAATGTACTATATAAAATTTGATGTTTGATAATAGATTGAATATTTACAAAAAAGATGTTGGTAAATAAGACCGCAATCAAAATGAGTAAATCAGTAGCATGCTGACTTAAAAAGCTTTCCGGATGACTTTTACTTAACCAGTCTACGAGTTGTCCAATCTTTGAAAAAAGTAAGGCTTCAAAGCTTGCAGCACCTGCTGTAAAAAGAATAAGTAAGAATAAGTAAGGGCGTAGGCCTTCCGTAGCTTGCCAAACAAATGGGAAAAAACGAGTTGGTAAAGGTTCATCTAAACCTTTAGTTGGGTAGGGGTCTACAAGTTTTTCAAACCACTTCAGCATGAATTACTACCTTTGACACAAAAGCCACTTAATTAAATCTTTGCAATTTAATTTGCAAAAAGTCAGTTAGATCAATATCACTTAGGGTTTCGATCTTGTGAATATATGCAAATACACATGAACTGATAATGTTGTACGTCTTAAATTAATACATGACGTAAAAAGGAGACTTGAAGAAATCTTCAAGAACGTCGCGAGGACTAAAAATATTATTCATTATATCGAGATTAATAGATAAAGGGTGAAGGAATTTATTCTTTAAGTATTTTTTCTTAGTATTTTGAACATTTGTTAAATTGTTACAGCTACACATTAATTAGAAAGACCTTTAGATCTATATCATAAAGGCCTAAGTATTGTATTACCACATTAAGTCATCTGGAATAACATATGCTGCATATGGATCTTCCTCATCAGTGGCTTGTTCGTTTTTCTCAGCATTATTAATCAAAATGAAGCCTTGCATTTTTTGATCAATTTTTTCACCTAAAGCTTTTGGAAGGTAGGCGTATTGCTCTTGATCTTTAGCAATAACTAGGCTACCTGCAACAAGTGCATTATAAACTTGCTGAGATAGATACACTTTTTTGATTTTATTTTCATCAATAAATTGATAAGCCACATCCCCTGCAAAATCAGTAATCTTGTGCTGCTTAATCATCTGAATGATTGATGCTTTAAGTGCTTTTTCTTCAAGCTGTTTCTGTTTTTCTAAATTTAAAGCTTGATCTTTAGCTAACTTTTCTTGTTGAGCTTTTTCAATATTTGCTTTGATTTCAGCCTCATTACTTAGTCCAAGACGCTGTTCGTGATGAGCTTGCTTTGTTAATTTTTTTGCTTTTTTATTATCAACTAAACCAGCTTTTAATAGCTGTGCTTGTAAGGCATTTTTAACCATGTCTTAGTCCTTGTGTGAAGTTAAAGTGCTATAGAGATAAACTACCCAGTAAGAAATACTTAAGGCTAAGCTTAAAGTTGCCGGCAATAAAAATGATTGTAGCTTTAAATATGGATGTACTGAAGCGGCAAGAATTCCACCCAGCAGAAAGCCGATAAAAATAAGTAGATGTAAAACAATACGTCGATTTTCTACAATTAAGCCTCTGGCTTTATACCCAAGTGCTAAACCAATATCAGTTAAAACACCTGATAGATGGGTAGTGCGGATGATTGTTCCTTTATAGTGGCTTACCATTGCATTTTGTAAACCCATTGCCGTACAAGCCCATAATAATCCATAGCGTGGAAAATAAGGAAGCAATAGCCAGCAAAGGAAAATGAATAAGGCAACAAGGCTCAAAGGTAAGCCATAACGACGACCTAGTCGAAAATGACTGCTACCTAAAATAAAACCACTATAAAATGAACCGCAAACATAGCAAATAATCACTAAAAGTAAAAAAATGATATGTTCGGGTTGCCACTCTATCAAACTCATAGCCAGCATACTAACGTTGCCAGTCATATGTGAAATAGATTGATGCAAAAGAGTAATTAACCCTAATACATTAATCATTCCGGCATTAAAAGCCAGTAAAAAGGCTCCAAGTTGGAACCAGTTTGGTAGACGTTGAAATGGCATTTTGTTTAAGACGTTTGCTTGGATCGAATATCTACAGCTGCAGTAAATAATACATCTGTAGATGAGTTAAGGGCTGTTTCAGTAGAGTCTTGCAATACACTGATAATCATACCAACCGCTACAACTTGCATCGCAATTTCTGTTGAAATACCAAATAGACTACAAGCTACAGGAATGAGTAGTAAAGAACCACCAGCAACACCAGAAGCACCACAAGCTGAAATAGTAGCAACAACTGATAAAATAACCATTGTTGCAAAATCAACATGAATGCCAAGAGTATGTACAGTAGCTAATGTAAGTACAGTAATCGTGACTGCTGCACCTGCCATATTTACTGTTGCGCCTAACGGAATAGACACACTTGCTGTAGACGGATTAACACCTAAACGCTCTGCTAAATCTAAGTTAACTGGAATGTTGGCCGCTGAGCTTCGTGTAAAGAAAGCTGTAATACCACTTTCTTTTAAGCATTTAAATACGAGAGGGTATGGATTTCCACGTATAGTAAGGGCAACAAGAATAGGGTTGATAACTAAAGCAACAAAGAACATGGTGCCTAACAATACCACTAATAATTGTGCATAGCTCTCAAGTGTTGCAAGTCCAGCATCGGCAAAAGTCACTGCAACTAATCCGAAAATACCGACTGGTGCAAAAGCAATTACTTTATGAATAATAGCACTTACAGCATGTGAGACATCCTGCATCACTTGTTTTGTGGTGTCTGAGCTGTGGCGCATAGCTAAACCTAGGCCAATTGCCCACGCTAAAATACCAATAAAATTAGCCTCACTAATTGCTTGAACAGGGTTCGCAATAAAGCTTAAGAGCAAGTTTTTTAATATATCTGCGAGACTACCAGGCGCTTGTAAATCATTATGTGAAACTGTATTGAGAAATAATGTGCTTGGAAAAGAAAGACTGACAATCACAGCTGTGAAAGCTGCAAGCAACATACCTGCCACATATAGAATCATAATAGGGCGTAAATTGGCGCTATGACCCACTTGGAAGTTGGCAATAGAAGAAAGCACCAATACAAAAACTAAAATAGGCGCAACCGACTTTAAGGCTTTAATGAAAAGCTCACCAAATAAACTTAAGTAAGGCGTAACGTTCGGAAATAGTAATGCAACGCCTATCCCTAGAATAATGGCGATAATAATCTTAGTGACTAAGCTTAATCGAGAAAAGAATGCAAGCATATAAAGGCCTTATTAACCTAATCATGGCTAAAGGTTGAACAAGCGGAGTATTTTATACTTAAGTGATGTGAATCTTAAGCTTTTTTATAGCACCTATAAGTATTTATAATTAATGGTAATATTAAATAGTTGTTTTTATTGTGGTTAATTCTGTGTTTTAAATTTTATAGTTGGTGATTTTGCTTGTTAATTGCTCATTAAAAAACTAGGTATATCAAAAAGCTGTAGAAGCATCAAATAGACTAAGGAAAAATAAATTGGCAAAAAGGTTAAATATGGTGGAGCATTTGGAAAAGCTACGCGAATTTTCAAAACTTTGTGCTTGGATTGGACTCTAAGCTTTCAAGCTGAAAAATCGCATATTTCAGGAAATTACTACTATTATTATAAATTTATAATTTGAAGATATTATTTACTTGCACAGTACAGCTGATAAAGCGTGTTTAAAATCGAATGCATATTGTCATCCTTAATAGAATAAAAAATTTGCTTACCATCACGACGAGTTGAGACAACATCACTTTTACGTAACATCATCAGTTGTTGTGAAAGAGTGGGCTGGGTAATTTGGGTCTTCTCTTCTATTTGCGAGACATTTAACTCCTCATAAGCTAAGTGACATAAAATTAATAAACGATCTGTATTAGCCAAAGATTTGAGAATTCCAACGACTGAATCAGCCGCATTTTTCATTTCTTCAATTTGGAGTCCATCTTTCATACTTTATACCTATATCAATATAGCGGGCATAGTATAGATTGATCTTAAAGAAATGAATGTAGCAAAACTAATCAATCCAATTGTTTTTGTTGAAAAGCAATATAAGGGGAATTGATAAATAAGTAGTCTTTCCAATGAAAAACAATTATTTGTATTTCTTTTGTGTCTAAAGTGTTGCATTGTGTTATAAGTGTAATTGTTAAGTATAAGTGAATCGAAGTCAACAGAAAATAAGTGTGATCTAATCCCTATAAATAGTTAAATCCAATTTATCTTCAAGTAAAACATAAAAAAAGATTGAGTTTTTATTTTTTAAATATATAATCTGTTCTGTACAGACAGGTCTGTATATTTTGGTTTGGTAAGGTCGAAAAAAACGTCTAATTTTGAACCAAAATCACTTTCAGACGCAGCGTGATACATAAGAAGAATCATTAAATATAAGAAGAAGAATATCACGCTTTATTTTTATGCAGCTCTTTCAAAATCGATTAATTTTTCTACTCGAGTCCAATAATCATTGATTTTTATTGAACCATGTTCGACCTGAGCCTGTATGGTCATACCTTCCAAAATATTAACGAGTAGTAAAGATAGGGGAACTGGCTCTTTTACATCATATTGGTTAAGAAGATTTTGCATGAGTTGGGTCAACCAAGCTTTATACAAAGTAGCAGGTTGATGTGTTGAAGGATATTGTTTTAAAACCTCTTCCAAAGCTTTTTGAAACATACAGCCATTAAAATCTTCGCTATTAAACCAGTCCGAATACCATAAAAATACTGCTTTAATTCGCGCAAGAGGGTCTAACTCATCATGTTTTGATAAGGCAGAAGTAAGAGAATTTTGTAGAAGCGTATTTCGAAGAAGTAGACACTCTTCAATTAATTTTTCTTTTGATGGAAAATGCTTATAGAAAGTCATTTTTGCAACGCCAGATTCATTAATGATGCGATCTACACCTATAGAATTATAGCTATACGAGTTAAAAAGTCTTAATGCGGTGTTAATAATGTCATCTTTTTTCGACATATTTTAGCCTCTCACAAATGAATTGCTATTAGCTTGAACGGTGATCTTTATCAATGAGAATCTAGATAATTTAATTTTACAAGGTATTGTTTGTTATTGATAGAAAAAAGATATTATTTTTTTAAACGCTGAAGTTTTACTTTTAAGAGAATGGTAAAGAGTTTTAGGCTATATATTCAAATAATTATACTTCCGTTTTCAAAATCTTTTAACTTCAATATTTTTGCGATAAGTCGATTTTAAAATTTAAAAGGGGGAATTAATAAACAAAAAACGAATCTATTTTTGAGTTTGTCGGCCAATTTAAAAGTGGACTTCCCATTGCTTTGAAAAGTCCACTTTTATTAAAGTTCTTACTCTGAAGGAGGTAAAAGCATCAAAATAGATTCGTTGAGTAAGTACGCAACATTTTCAAGGATTTCAAGCTCATTAAATTCGCTATCGAAAGCTAAGCTTTCTCCATCAGCAATAGCTTTTAATTTTGGTACAAAAGCTTCAGCTATACATAGCGCTTCGCCATTTCCCCAGAAGTTTAGAATTCCGTTATTTTCTGTATAAAGTAGGCGAGAGGCAGGTTCTAATAAAACTTCATAACCTTCATGTAAGATCTCTTGAAGATCATCAGCTTCGATCTCATCAGGTTCTGGGATATTATCTGGATATTTAGGTTCGCTCATATATGACATGATTGCGGCATCAAGTGCTGCAGAATCTTGCAACTGGGCTAAAACTAGGTTTTTTAGATAACTTAGTTCAGTTGAGTTAATTTCACCAATTTGACTCATTTGTTTGCGTGCGATATCTACAACAGGATTTTGAAGTAAAGTATTAGCTGAAAATTGATCGCTAATACGTTCCATCATTCCTGCAACGTTTGGCATGCGAAAGCCAAATGAGAATGTTAAGCAGTCATCTTCGGCAACACCGTAATGTGCCATTCCAGGAGGAACATAGAGTAAATCGCCTGGTGCTAAAACTTCATCAAATTGCACATCTATTTCTGGCAAAAGTTTTAATGGTTGATTGGGTACAAATGCAGTATTGACATCGCACATTTGACCTAACTGCCAGCGACGATGACCATGCCCCTGAACTAGAAACACATCATAGAAATCGAAATGCTTCCCAACTGAACCACCTTTAGGCGCATAAGACACCATAATATCGTCGCGGCGCCATTGAGGAATAAAAGGAAATTTTTTCCAAAGTTCAGAAAGATCAAAAGAGTAGTGATCCACTGCCTGTACTAAAATCGACCATAATTTTGGTAGCTTTTGAAAATCACCTTTGGTTAAAGGTGAAGATTTTACGTGCCATTCGTTTGGATTTTTATCTTTTTGGCGAATCAGTCTGGCACTTGCATGTTCTTCCAAGGCAAGTTCTTGTACATCTTGGGGTTGTAAAAGGCTTATAATCTCTGGCAATCCGTTACGCACCAGTAAAGGTTTTTTCTGCCAATACTCTGCTAAAAATTGCTCGGCAGTAATACCGCCTAAAACTGCTAAAGGTTCTGTCATGGAAATAACCTATTTATAAAATATCTAGAATTAAGGAATTTGTAGATCAAGTTGCCTTAAAATATGGCAAAGTTGAATCATAGGAAGACCCATAAGTGTGGTCTGGTCTTGGCCTATCATTTTTTCAAACAAGCTAATTCCTAAACTTTCACACTTAAAGCTACCTGCGCAATGTAGTGGCTTATCTAATAAAACGTATCGTTCAATTTCAGCTTGATTCAGGTTTCGAAATTTAACTTGATAATGTTCAACGAGCGTTTGTTCAAAGTTTCTATCGAGCCATTGCACGCTAAGAGCTGTACTAAAAAAAACAGTTCGACCAGAATTATCTGCTAGTTGTGCTTTAGCATTTTCAATAGTGATCGGTTTGCCAATAAAGTCATGCGGAGCGTGTTCTCGCCAAGCAACTTGATCTGAACCAATAACGATGGCTGATGGGTTCTGTTCAGCAATCACCTGAGCTTTTGTGAAAGCGAGCCTTTTTGCAAGTTCATCGGCATGGGTTTCATCGTGAGGACTTTCATCAATATCGGGACTAATACAAATATAATTAATTCCAAGACGGTCCATTAAGTCTTTGCGAGTTTGACTACTCGAAGCCAAAATAATTTGTGGCTGAACCATTACACTGCAAATTCCATTAATACATCTAAGGGTACATAGCTTAATACAGCTTGATGACATGCATGTATTTTAATCGGAGGGGCTTCACCAGCTTGATAAGCCTCTACCCAGCGAGTTACGCAGATACACCAGAAATCACCCGGTTTCAGACCAGGGAAACCTACTTCTGGCAAAGGAGTAATAAGATCATTACCAATTTTCTGAGAGAAATTTAAGAAATCAGAGGTCATTTGTGCACATACGGTGTGTTGACCAAGGTCTGTTACTGCGGTGTGGCAGAAACCATTTCTAAAATAGCCTGTAATAGGGTCAAAGCAACAACTTGCTAAAGGTTCACCTAAAACATTTAAGCGATTGATTTGTGGATCTGGATGAATAGACATAATGGGTGAAATATCAAATAACTACCTCTATCATAATCAAAACTGGGGCTTTCTACAGCTTTTATGCAAAAAAACTAACCTTTTTTGATGTAATCATTTAAAATTGGCGCGTTTTTAAAATCATAAAGAGAGCTTTACATGAATTTTCAGCGTATGACTGACCTTAACTTAACAGGCAAACGTGTCCTTATTCGTGAAGATTTAAACGTTCCTGTCAAAAATGGTGTGATTACTAGCGATGCTCGCTTACGTGCAGCATTACCAACCATTAAAGCTGCTTTAGATAAAGGCGCAGCAGTGATGGTATGTTCACATCTAGGTCGTCCTGTTGAAGGTGAACCAAAGCCAGAACAATCACTTGCACCAGTCGCTGCTTATTTAACAGAAGTATTGGGCCAAGAAGTTAAATTATTAACAGACTATTTAGAAGGCGTTGAAGTTGAAGCTGGTCAAGTTGTATTACTTGAAAATGTACGCTTTAACCATGGCGAAAAGAAAAATAATCCAGAGCTTGCGCAAAAATATGCTGCATTATGTGACGTATTTGTTATGGATGCATTTGGTACTGCTCATCGTGCAGAAGCATCTACTGAAGGTGTAGCTCGTTTTGCTCCAGTTGCTGCTGCTGGTCCTTTGTTGGCTGCTGAGTTAGATGCGCTAGGCCGTGCAATGCAAACTCCTGAAAAACCAATGGTTGCAATTGTTGCTGGTTCTAAAGTTTCAACTAAACTCGATGTTTTAAACTCACTTTCTAGTATCTGTGATCAACTGATCGTTGGTGGCGGTATTGCAAATACATTCTTGGCAGCTGCTGGTTTTAACGTTGGTAAATCATTATATGAAGCTGACTTGGTTGAAACTGCTAAACAAATTGCTGCTAAAGTAAGTGTTCCACTTCCAACAGATGTTGTAGTTGCTGATGCATCGCAAATTAATTTTGAAGATTTCTTAGGTTCTTTAGCAGCAGCTCAAGCTGTTGTGAAGAAAGTAGAAGATGTGACTGCAAATGATATGATTTTAGATGTTGGTCCGGAAACAGCTAAAGCATTTGCTGATATTTTAACAACATCAAAAACGATCCTTTGGAATGGTCCAGTAGGCGTATTTGAAGTAGATCAATTTGGTGAGGGTACCAAAGCGCTTTCTCTTGCTGTTGCTCAGTCTGAAGGATTCTCGATCGCTGGTGGTGGAGATACATTAGCTGCGATTGATAAATATAACGTAGCTGATCAAATTGGTTATATTTCTACAGGTGGTGGCGCATTCCTTGAGTTTGTTGAAGGAAAAACATTACCAGCAGTTGCTGTTTTGCTTGAACGTGCTTAATACTGTTATATAGAAATGAGAAGGGATTGGGCAACCAATCCCTTTTTCATTGATAAGTCATGAAACTGTCATATATCTGAAATAAAATAATGAGCATTAAATCACCAACTGTGGACAATAGTGATGAATTTAAAGCTTACACTTGCTGCTGTATTAATTGTGCCGATGATGTTGACTGCTTGTGCTAAAAAAGATGAAGCATCTCAAGCGGGCCAAGAATCAGCTGCATCTACTGCTGTTTCTGAAAAAGTGACGCCTGAGCAACAAGCAGCAATTGATGCGATTGATAAGCCAGTACTAGATGAAAAGAATACAGATGTGGTTGAAGGTAGTACCTCAAGTGAAGCTGCTGCTTCAGAAACACATTAATTTGTTGTTTTTTGTTAAAAAATCCCTGCAAATGCGGGGATTTTTTTTGAAATACTGTGATTTGTTGCTGAATTGAAATAAATGACAGGGTAGAATAAGCCGCACTACCTGGGAGGATATTATGGCACTCATTTCAATGCGCCAGCTCTTGGATCACGCTGCTGAACATAACTACGGCGTACCAGCATTTAACGTAAATAACTTAGAACAAATGCGTGCAATTATGCTTGCCGCGGATGCAACCAATTCACCTGTAATTGTTCAAGCATCAGCTGGAGCTCGCAAATATGCAGGCGCTCCATTCTTACGCCATCTTATTTTGGCTGCAATTGAAGAATGGCCGCATATTCCAGTGGTAATGCATCAAGACCATGGAACAAGCCCTGATATCTGTCAGCGTTCAATTCAGCTTGGCTTTAGCTCAGTAATGATGGACGGTTCATTAGGTACAGATGGTAAAACGCCTACTTCTTACGAATACAACGTTGATGTAACTCGTAATGTTGTTGCTTTAGCGCATGCGTGCGGTGTTTCTGTCGAAGGTGAGATTGGCTGTTTAGGTAGCCTTGAAACTGGTATGGCTGGCGAAGAAGACGGTGTTGGTGCTGAAGGTGTCCTTGATCACTCACAACTTCTTACTTCTGTTGAAGAAGCGACTCAGTTTGTTGCCGATACTAATGTAGATGCATTGGCGATTGCTGTAGGTACTTCACATGGTGCTTACAAATTCACTCGTCCACCTACAGGCGATATCTTGGCGATTGACCGTATTAAAGAAATTCATGCGGCGTTACCAAATACTCATCTTGTTATGCATGGCTCAAGTTCTGTGCCGCAAGAGTGGTTGAAAGTAATCAATGAGTTTGGCGGTGATATTAAAGAGACTTATGGTGTACCTGTTGAACAGCTTGTAGAAGCAATCAAACATGGTGTACGTAAGATTAATATCGATACAGACTTGCGTTTAGCATCTACTGGTGCAATTCGTCAGTTTATGGCTGAAAACCCATCTGAGTTCGATCCACGTAAATACTTTGCTAAAACTGTAGATTCAATGAAGCAAATTTGTATTGATCGTTATGAAGCGTTTGGTACAGCTGGTAATGCTGACAAGATCCGTCCAATTTCTTTAGAGAAAATGGTTGATCGTTATAAATAATTCCCGCTAGGGTTTAATTTATAGAAACCGGTTATTTATATAACCGGTTTTTTTATTAGGTAAATTTCATTCATAAAAAAACCTGTGATAAACACAGGTTTTGATAAAGAGAAAAAGACTTACTTTTGTAAGTTCTTTTTGTCTAGACTTGGATCTTTGATTTCTACATAGGCATTTGCACGCACTTCACGCAACCAGCTATCAATCTCGGTGTTAAATTGGCGTTCACCTAAAATTTGACGTGCCATACGCTCTTGATATTCATGCGTCATATCTTTTTCACGTTTCTCAGTCACTTGTAAGATATGCCAGCCGAATTGAGTTTGGAAAGGTTCGCTTATTTCACCTACAGGAATTTCCTGCATTTTTTTGTCAAATTCAGGCACCATCATTCCAGGGGTTACCCAACCTAGACTTCCGCCATCACGCGCTGAACCTGTGTCGTTAGAATAAGTCGCTGCAAGTGTTGCAAAATCTGCACCAGCTTTTAAGCGTTTATAGATGTTATCAATAATTTGCTTGGCATTCTCAAGAGTAACTACTTCAGATGGCTGAATGAGAATGTGGCGAGTTTGAAATTGAGGTACTAAAGCTTTTTGCTCATTTTGTTTGCGTTCAAGAAGCTTTAAAACATGTACACCATCACGTACTGAAACTAAGTCAGTCGTTTGACCATCTTGTAATGGTGTAATACGAGCCGCAAGTTCAGCAGGAATATCAGACAGTGGGCGGAAACCCATGTCAGCACCTTCAACTTTTACATTTGCAGTTGAAAGTTTTTTCAAAGCATTTATATCATTACTTTGTGCAAGCTTTGAACGTACTTCTTGAGCTACAGATTGAACTTCCTGTGCATTGTCACCAGAAATGCGCATATGAATTACATGTGCTTGATTACCTAGCGCAGCTTGTCCCTGAGGTGATTTTAAGAAGTTTTCTACATCTTGATCACTAATTTTAATACGAGACATCACTTGTTGTTGGCGCAAACGGCTAATCGCTAAATCTTCAGCGATTCTATTGCGCAAACTTTCATAAGTTCCCGGAGCCATAGCATCTAATTTTTGCTGGAAAGCTTCTAAACTTTTAGAGCCAGATTGACTTGCTACTTTAAGTACAGCTTCATTTAAGCTCTTTTCATCAGGTTTAATGCCATACTTTTTAACTTGTTCAAGTTGAGCTTGACGCAAAATTAACTGATCCAATACCTGAAACTGTAAATATTGCTGAGGTGGCACTTCTTTCTTTTGAGCTTGCAGTTCATGAGCTGCTTCAGCCATACCTTGTTGAAGATCGCTTTTTAAAATTACGCTATTGTCCACAATTGCCACAACTTCATCAGCGGGTTGGGCAAAACTATGCATTGATGAAGAGATTAGGGCAGCAAGTGTAGTTGCTTTAAAAAACTGTTTAAGATGCTTTGTCTTCATTAACGTTGTGTCCAAGATTGATTAATTTTGTTAAAACCTAAAACGCGATTTTCAAGTAAAGACGCGAGTTTATTGTTTAAACCACCTAAACCTTTTAGTGTAATTTCGGCCATGATCGCGCGCTTTTCACTAACATCTGAAGTTTTCGGATCATCTAGATCGTTATAGTATGAACGGCCATAGACGGAAATACCCCAGCAACATGACTCATAGTTAACTCCTAGCAAGAGTTCACGGGCAACATCACTGTCCATGTCATATTGTACGTGGCCCATAATACGCCAATTATCTTTAATTGGTTGTATAAACGATGCAACAACTTGGTCATAAGTATCTTGACGACCAGGAATATCTTTACGATAGAAATAGCCTAAGTTATATAGATTTCCTTTATCACCAGTATAGTAAACTTGGAAGTCACGTTGAGCATTGTCACCATTCGACATCCAGGCAGAGTTGGCAGCAATAGTAAAGTTTTGATTAAGTTGGCTTGATAGGCTTATAACAGGGCCAGTGTTACGCTCGGTGTCAAATTCATCTTGACCTTGTTTTAAAGTGACACGACGGTCTTCGAAATAGTAACTTTGGCCTACACTTGCTCGTAAACGTTCTAAACCTACTGTGTCAAAGAGGCTATAACTTACACCCAATGATAAAAAGTTATTGTCTTCTAGGCGGTCATGACCATAAAAACGGTAAGGGTTAAATAATTGATCATAACTTACTGATGCAGTGGTTGAGTCAAAGTTAGGATAACCATCTTGATTTTTGTATGGTGCATATGCGTAGAAAGCACGTGGTGTAAGTGTTTGTAAATACTTACCATCACGTTCAAAGTTTAGCCCAGTGTCTAAAGTAAACTGAGGTACAACGACTGATTTATTTTCAGAACCGCCATCTAAACCTTGAGATGCGATACTGTCCTTATCATAAAATGTTTGAATAGAACGTACAGAAACTTCAGGGATTACAAATGCTGCTGGTGTACGGTAGTTATAACGTGTTGCGAACTGGTTATAAATACGTGTACCACTACTTTCTTGAGCAGAGCCATCATTAATCGATTTCTTAAAGTAAGCAGTATCGTTATTAAATTCGTATTGTAAGCCTAATGGATTGCCAGTGACGTAATTTAATAAGAATTGCGGCAATCGTGCATAAGGTTTATCTGCATCTGCAACTTCTGGGTCAAGTGTCTGGAAATCTTCGACTTTAAGCTGTGCTTTTAAACCTGGAATACCATGTTTATAGTTAAGTTCCCAAGCTCTACGTAAATTAAGATCTGTTTTAGAGTTAGGACTGCTATCTAAGTCAGAGAAGTAATCTTTATCTGATGCATAGTTATATTCGAGGTTAGTAGACCACTGGTCGTTGATATCCCAATTATGTAAAAAATGGAAATCTTTACGATCTTTGTCATTATAACCTTTGTCAGATGGCAAGATGCCACCCCACATTTCACCAGCACCAAAGCCATCGGTTAAATATCTAAACTCACCTTTTAGCATTGCACCACGGTCTGCTAAATATCGCGGAGTAAGTGTCAGATCGTAGTTAGGTGCAAGGTTTAAATAAACCGGAACTGAAAGCTCAACACCACCATCGTTTGAGAAACCAAATTGTGGGTTGAGGATACCTGTAGTACGGCGGTCATCAATCGGGAAGTTAAAATAGGGAACAGCTAGAACAGGAACGTCCTTAACATATAATTTTGTTCCACGAGTTACGCCGCGTCCAGTTTCCTGATTTAACTCAATTTTATTGGCTTGGATTTTCCAACCGGGTTTTTGGCCTGGTGGGCAAGTCGTATAGGTTGCATCATTAAGAACCATAACGTTTGGTGAGGTTCTTTCGATTTTTCCTGCGTGACCATGAGCATGTTGCTGTTCAGAAATATAAAAACTATTGTCTAAATTCCCGGTTTGGGTTTTTAGGTTGTAATTAATTTCATCACTCTGTGAAAGTAACCCGCCTTGAGCTAACTGTACTCGACCTTGTGCATGCGCAAAGGTTTGGGTCTTATCAATCGTTACTTTGTCAGCACGAACTGTGCGTCCTTCCTGATCAATAACGACATCACCTTCTAAAACAGAATCACCCGCTGGATTGTAATGTCCGTAGTTAGCCGTAACGACAGAAGTCGCTTTGTCGGCATCTAAAGCTTTGGTCTCAGGGTTAATCGGTGTAACCCATGTGCCTTGGCAAAATGCCGAGCTTAAATATTTATTGTCACGAAGCTGAGCTTCAGGTGCAGATTTATCAACATAATATTGCTGAAAGAATTCTTGACCTGGGTAAGCTTCCTTGATGCTCGCTTTAAGTTGATTATTGTCTATATTGGAGACAACATCAGTTGACTCAGCATAACTTGATTGTATGGAGCCACATAAGAGCGTAAAAATAGCTGTCGCTAAAGGATTAAATTTAAACTGATGCTTCATTGTCTCATTAACCAAGTATGCTAATTCACAATTAATTATTGTCGCATCATAGAGAAAAAGTTTATAAGTGGCTACACTTAACCCTTCAAAAATCTCAGCTTGTTTTAGATTTTATTGCAAATGAATACACAACGTGAACAATTGATATATACATGGCTTACATCTGTTCTTGAAAATGATCAATTTAAGATCGCTTTTTTGGCAGGTGATGCAAGCTTCCGCCGTTATGCGCGTATCGAGTTACAAAATAAAACGTATATGCTCATGGATGCCCCTCCAGAAAAAGAAGACTGTGTTCCGTTTGTGACCATTGACGAGTTTTTTGCGAGCCATGGCGTGCGTGTGCCTCAGATCGTTGCGAAGGATTTGGCTCAAGGTTTTCTATTGTTAGAGGACTTTGGTGATGTGCTTTTGTCGACATTATTAACTAATGAAACTGTTGATAAATACTACGAACAAAGTTTTAAACAGCTTATTCAATTGCAGTCTATTGACGGGACTAATCAGTTCCCAGTTTATTCTTACGAAAAATTAATGTCGGAAATGCAGCTACTCACAGACTGGATGTTACCGTCGCTTTCTATCCAGCCGACTGCTGAACAGAAAAAAACGATTGATAATGCATTTGATTTCTTGGCTCATGCTGCATTAGCCCAACCTCAAGTTATTGTACATCGAGATTTTCATAGTCGAAATTTGATGAAAATTACCGATGAGCAAGAGTTAGGGGTAATCGACTTCCAAGATGCTGTTATTGGTGCTGATACATATGACCTAATTTCGATTACTCGTGATGCATATGTTCAATGGAACGCTGATCGTGTTTATCAATGGTTTAAAGTGTTTTATGACCTGTTGCCAGCGTTGACTAAACAAAACCGTAGCTTTGATCAATTTAAACGTGATGCAGATTTAATGGCGATTCAACGCCATATTAAAATTCTAGGTATTTTTGTTCGCTTGTTTGAACGTGATGGGAAGTCGGGTTATTTGAAGGATTTACCACGTGTCATGTGGTATTTACTTGAAGAAAGCCGTGGTTACGCTGAGCTTGAAGAGTTTATGGTATTTATGAATAACATCGTGATGCCTAAATTTATCGAGAAATATGGTAGCTATGAGGTGGCAGCATAATGAAAGCAATGATTCTTGCTGCTGGCTTGGGCAATCGTATGCGTCCACTTACGCTATATACACCAAAGCCTCTGCTTGAGGTGGGTGGTAAACCGCTTATTGTGTGGCATATTGAAAAACTTAAGAAAATTGGTGTGACTGAAATAGTCATCAATTCTGCATGGTTGGCCGATAAACTCATCAGTAGTTTGGGCGATGGCTCTCAATTTGGTGTGGATATCCGTTGGACACGAGAGGAAGAAGGTCTGGAAACAGCTGGTGGAATTATTAATGCTTTACCACTGCTTGGAACAGATCCGTTTATTCTGGTGAACGGAGATGTATGGACCACAATGGATTTTGAATCTCTACGCCATATTAAGCTAAATGATGATTTGGCACATCTTGTGTTAGTTGATAATCCGAAACAACATCCTGAAGGCGACTTTACATTATTGGATGGACGCGCTTTTGCATTCGATCAAGACGTGAAGGGTGAGAATCTTACTTTTAGTGGTGTATCTGTTATTCATCCTAAGCTTTTTGATGGATTGGAAGCTGGTAAACGTCCTTTAGCCCCACTGTTAAAGCAAGCGATGGGCAATCAAAAAATATCCGGTGAAAAACTTAAAGGTGCATGGGTAGATGTGGGGACGCCAGAGCGTTTAATGGAGCTAGATTTGCAAATTCGTGAGGGCTTCTACGATTAAGTGTGTAATCCCTAATCGTTAACTAGTGTTCCACGATGCATAAATGGGTATACTTTGTTTTAAATTTTACCTAGATGTTATCTGTTTATGCATCCATTTTTTCAAGAGTTACAACAGGGTAGTCAAAAATTAGGCTTATCGCTTAGCGATGAAGCTTTGACATTGTTGTTGAAGTATCAAGATGCTTTGGTACTTTGGAACAAAGCTTATAATCTAACAGCAATTCGTGATCCGAAAGAAATGTTAGTGAAGCATTTGTTAGATAGCCTAAGTATTTTGAAAGATTTGCCAGCAGGCCGTTTGCTCGATGTAGGTACAGGTGGTGGTATGCCGGGCATGATCATTGCTTTATGTCAGCCTGAACGCTCTTGTGTATTGCTTGATTCAAACGGTAAGAAAATTCGTTTTTTGAAACAGTTTATTGCTGACCTTAAGCTTAAAAACATAGTAGCTGTGCAAACACGCGTTGAAAATCAAGATACAATTGATGAGCTTGGTCAATTTGATGTGATTACAAGCCGTGCATTCGCATCATTAACTGATTTTGTTGATGCTGCGCGTCCATATTTGCATGAGCAGAGTATAATTGCTGCAATGAAAGGACTGATTCCAGTTGAAGAAATGGAAGAGCTTAAGCAGGAATTTTCATGTAAAGTGATTGAACTGCATGTACCAAGACTTGATGAACAACGTCATTTACTTTTACTTCAACGTATTTAAATAAAAAGTATTAGGGTTACCATGGCTCAAATTATTGCGATTGCAAACCAAAAGGGTGGTGTTGGTAAAACAACGACTGCAGTAAATCTTGCAGCGTCTCTAGCTGTATTAAAGAAACGTGTATTACTTGTAGATATGGATTCACAGGGTAATGCTACGATGGGGTCTGGTATTCAAAAGAATGATCTTTTGTATTCAATTACAGATGTTCTACTTGGCGAAGTACCAATTGAAACGGCAATTCAAAAAGCAGAAGTTGGATATAAGGTTTTAGGTTCTAATCGTGAACTTTCAGGCGTTGAGCTTGCTATTGCAGAGCAAGAGGGTCGTGAATTCATTTTAAAGAATGCTTTAAATGAAATTAGAAACTCATTTGACTATATCATTGTGGATTGTGCTCCAAGCTTAAGTTTGATTACTGTAAATGCTTTAGCAGCAGTGGATAGCGTAATTATTCCCATGCAGTGTGAATATTATGCATTAGAAGGTTTGGCTGATTTAACCCAGACCATTGATCGTATTCAAAAAGCATTAAATCCTGATTTAGAAATCATTGGTGTATTGCGTACAATGTACGATGCACGAAATGCTTTAACACGTGATGTATCTGCTGAGTTAGAACAGTATTTCGGTAAAAAGCTTTATGATACTGTCGTTCCACGTAATGTTCGTTTGGCTGAAGCTCCAGCACATGGTTTGCCTGTTATTTATTTTGAGAAAAGTTCCAAAGGTGCAGTTGCATATTTAAATCTTGCAGCTGAGATGTTGAAGAAAAGTAAAGTGAAGAAAGGAAGTAAAGTATGAGCATCAAAAAACGCGGATTGGCTAAAGGACGTGGTTTGGATGCATTACTTGGTTCAATTCAAAAAGAAAAATTACAACTGGAAGCACAGGCACTTGACCACGGTCAGTTGAAGCAAATTGATGTAAATTTATTGAAACGTGGTGAATATCAACCACGTCGCTTTATTCATGAGCATGATTTGCAAGAGTTAGCATCTTCTATTGAAAAACATGGAGTGATGCAACCTATTGTAATTCGTCCAGTTGATGATGACGCACATCCATACGAAATCATTGCTGGTGAACGACGCTGGCGTGCAGCACAACTTGCGGGTTTAACTGAAATTCCTGCAATTGTTCGTGATTTAAATGATCAGGTTGCTATTGCACTGGCGCTTATTGAGAATATTCAGCGTCAAGATTTAAATCCGATTGATCAGGCTATAGCCTTGCAGCGTTTTCATGATGAATTCGGTTTGAGCCATCAAGAAATTGCTGACACAGTAGGGAAAGCACGTACAACAGTAAGTAATTTACTTCGTTTGTTGAGTTTGGCGGATGAAATTAAAGATTTCATGCAGCAAGGCCAGCTTGATATGGGGCATGCTCGAGCTATCTTGACATTAAAGGGTAAAGATCAATTAGACGTTGCTAAAATCGTAATTGAAAAAGGACTGTCTGTTCGTCAAACAGAGCAATTGGTGCGTGATAGAAGTGAGCCTAAACAGGAGAAGGAAAAAACACCTGTAGCACCAGATATTGAGCAATTGACGCAAAAACTATCAGAGCGTTTTGGCGCTAATGTGAAAATTGATCATAATCAAAAAGGTAAGGGTAAGCTTGTTATTCATTACCATACCTTAGATGAGTTAGATGGTATCTTAAATATTTGTTTACCTGATTAATTTGTATTTGGGTCATATATTTCTAATTTTATATTCTTGGGGAAGAAGATATGTGGGAACTTGTGAGAGCGGGTGGCTGGTTGATGCTGCCTTTAATTCTATGCTCAATTTTAACTGTTGCGATCAGTATTGAGCGTTTTGTTCGGTTAAGACGTTCACAAGTTCTACCCAAAGCATTAATTGATAATAGTTCCTTAAGAACTGAAGATATTGTGGAAAATTTGGAACAAAATGTAGAAGTGCAAAACAGCGCATTGGCTCATATTTTAAAAGCAGGTTTCGATCATCGTGAGCATGGTGAGCAATTTGCACGTGCGCAAATGGAAGTGGCAGCTTCTCAAGAAATTTCTTATTTAGAGAAAAATATTAATTTCTTGGGGACTTTGAGTGCTGTAGCGCCTTTATTAGGATTGCTTGGTACAGTAGTTGGGATTATTGAATCATTCCTTGTAATTGATTTTGGATCGGCTGGCAGTCCTAGTTTAATGATTCCCGGTATTTCTAAAGCGCTTATTACTACAGCTGTGGGAATGCTAATTGCTATTCCAGCCTTAATTGCTTATCGCTATTTCCAAAGATTAGTACAAGATTATATTGCTGAACTAGAGCAGCAATCGACTTTATTTCATGCCTCATTGTTCTATAAACATTCCTCGTCTATAGCAGAGCGTCGTCGTGTTGGATAATGGGTGAATAGCCAGATGAAATTTAAACGTTCTCAGGTTGAAGATATTCATATCAATTTAACGCCGATGATCGACTGTTTGTTGTTCATTTTGGTTTTTTTATTACTATCGACCACTTTTAATCAGCCAAGTCGCATCAATTTAACATTACCAGATGCACAAGGTGTTCCACCAAAACAGTACGATCATAAAATTGAAGTCGTGGTAGACTCTAGTGGTCATTATGCTGTAAATGGTCAGGCACTTTCGTCTAAAGAGGTTGCTGATCTGAGTACTGCGATTAAGCAAGTTGCTCAAGAGCGCCGTGATTTTATGTTCATCATTGCTGCGGATGCCAAAGCATCTCATCAGGATGTAATTCGCGTTATGGATGTAGCAGGACAACTCGGTTTTGTTAACATCAATATTAGTACCAAAGTTCCTTCTAGAGGTTTTTCTGAGTGAATCAAGATTTTAAGGTTTATTTGCGTCTCATAGCCTATTTAAAACCTTATTGGGGCGTGGCCTTATTAGTTCTTATCGGGTTCGGTATTAACTCAGCAACAGAAGTCTCCGTTGCTAAATTGATTAAATTTATTATTGATGCAATCCAAAATAGCAGTAGAGCTGATTTGGATTGGTTCCCATTATTAATCATTTTATTGGTTTTTTTCCGTGGTTTAGGCCTTTTTATGGGCGGTTACTATACTGCGGTGATTTCACGTAGTTTGGTTTTTAGTATTCGCCAAGAAGTTTATGCCAAACTTTTAAGACTACCGGCACAATATTACCTAGATAATTCATCTGGCCATATTACTGCTAAAATTATGTATAACGTTGAGCAGTTAACTGCAGCTTCTTCTGAGTCATTAAGAACCATCGTTAGAGATGGGATGATTACTCTGGGATTATTAGGTTATTTGTTTTATACCAATTGGCGTCTTACTCTATGTATTTTTGTATTTTTACCTGTAATTGGTGTATTGGTACGTAAAGCTTCAAAACGTATGCGAAAACTCTCGTTGCAGGTTCAAGACACGATGGGTGATGTAAACCACGTTGTCCAAGAGAGTATCAATGGTAATGCTGTAGTAAAAACTTTTGCTGGCGAAGAGTCTGAACAAGAACGATTCTATAAGTCATCGGAAGAAAACTTAAAACGTGGTTTAAAAATGGTGATTGTACAAAACCTGAATAGCCCTGTGGTTCAGGTGGTGATGGCTTGTGCAATGGCCCTTATTGTATGGTTAGCTCTGCGACCACAGATTTTAGGTAATACAAGTGCTGGTGAGTTTGTGGCTTACATTACAGCTGCTGGTTTATTAGCAAAACCGGTAAAAAACTTGACTGATGTTAATGAAAAGTTACAACGTGGTTTAGCGGCAGCTCATTCTGTTTTTGAACTATTAGATTTGCCTGAAGAGCAAAATAACGGTCAGTTGAAACCTAAACTACATGGTGCGATTCGTTTTGATCATGTGGCATTAAATTATGCTGATGGCGTACAGGCTATTAAAGATTTCTCTTTAGATATTCTTCCTGGTCAAACTGTAGCATTAGTTGGGCGTTCAGGCGCTGGTAAAAGCTCATTAGTTAATATGTTGGTACGTTTCCAAGAAGTATCAAGTGGGCAAATTTATTTAGATGGCTTGCCAATTAATGACATTGATCTTTCTTGTCTGCGTACACAAATCGCAATGGTAAATCAGCAAGTTGTATTATTTAACCGTACTGTTCGTGAAAACATTGCGTATGGTCAGTTGCAAGATGCCTCAGATGAGGAAATTCATGCTGCTGCAAAAGCTGCGTATGCCCATGACTTCATTATGAACTTACCAAATGGTTATGATACTGTTTTAGGGGCACAGGGCCTAAACTTATCCGGTGGTCAGCGTCAGCGAATTGCTATTGCTCGAGCAATTTTAAAAAATGCTCCAATTTTAATTTTAGATGAAGCTACAAGTGCTCTTGATAATGAATCTGAACATTTTATTCAGCAAGCATTTGATGAAGCGATGCAAGACCGCACTACCATTGTCATTGCTCACCGTTTATCAACAATTGAGAATGCTGACCGTATTGTAGTGATGGATCAAGGACAAATTGTTGAACAGGGGACTCATCAAGAACTCCTCGCAAAACATGGTGCTTATTATCAATTACATCAGCGTAATTTCGAGGATAACTAAGCATGTCATTAGCCCAGCTGATCCAAAATGCATGGAGTAAGCAGTCGAGTTGGTTGATTGCTTTACGTCCATTGTCTTGTTTATATCGGGCTGGGTTTTTACTAAATCGTAATCTTTATAATTCAGGTTTTAAGCAAGTTTATAAAGCACCCGTGCCTGTGATGGTTATAGGTAATATCACGGTAGGTGGAAGTGGAAAAACGCCATTGCTAATACAATTGGTGAATTATCTACGTCAGCATAATGTAAAAGTAGGTGTAATTAGTCGGGGGTATGGCGGTAGTGGTCCTTTTCCAATGCTGGTTACCGCGGGTGCCCAAGTGGCTCAGGCTGGGGATGAGCCAGCATTAATTGTTCAGGCTACAAGTGTACCAATGGCGGTAGGTCCTAATAGACAGGCTGCAATAGAGTTATTGCTTGAGTCATCAGAAATAGATTTGATTATTAGTGATGATGGGTTGCAGCATTGGGCATTAGATCGACAGATCGAATGGATTGTACTGGATCAAAATCGTGGTTTAGGAAATAAAAAACTATTACCTGAAGGCTATCTGCGGGAACCTGTTGCGCGTTTAGAAACTGGAACAGTGATTGAGCATACTCATAAACCTGCTACAGAATTAAACATGCATCTCGAGACAGGACAGCCATATTTACTTAACTCTTTATCTAATTCTAAACCAAGCTTTAATCTTGAGAATAATTATCATGCTGTAGTTGGTATTGGTTTTCCTCAACGGTTTTATCAAACACTTAAAGATCTAGGGTTGAAGCAATTTCATGAGCATGCATTTCGCGATCATCATGATTACACAATTGATGATTTAATTTTTGATGATGAACTGCCACTTATTACAACTGAAAAAGATGCGGTTAAATTATTATCATTACTTGAAAAACATCCAGAATTTAAACAACCTATTTGGGTAGTTCCAGTTAAAGCTGTCCTGTCTGTACAGTGTTATCAGGTTTTAAAACAGCAATTGCAAGAACTTGATATTCAATTATCTTAGGAAGAAAATATGAAACACATCGTCATTCCAGCACGCTTCTCAAGTTCGCGTTTGCCAGGTAAACCATTGTTGCTTATTCATAATCGCCCTATGATTTTACGTGTAGTAGATCAGGCAAAAAAAGTCGAAGGTTTTGATGATTTGTGCGTGGCAACAGATGATGAACGTATTGCTGAGATCTGCCGCGCAGATGGAATTGATGTAGTTCTTACTAGCGTTGATCATCCTTCAGGTACAGACCGTTTAAGTGAGGTGGCTCGCATTAAGGGCTGGGATGCAGATGATATTATTGTAAATGTTCAAGGTGATGAGCCTTTATTACCAGCTCAACTTGTTCAGCAAGTTGCAAAACTTTTGGTTGATAAACCGAATTGTTCAATGTCTACATTGTGTGAGCCGATTTATACCTTAGATGAGTTTCAGCGTGACAGTATTGTAAAAGTAGTCATGTCTAAACAAAATGAAGCTTTATATTTTAGTCGGGCTACCATTCCTTATGATCGAGATGGGGCTAAGCATGATGAACAGACTTTACATTCACAAGCATTTCGCCATTTAGGTTTATATGCTTATCGAGTGAACTTATTACAAGAATATGTAACATGGGATATGGGGAAGCTTGAAAAGCTAGAGAGCCTTGAACAATTGCGTGTTTTGGAAAATGGTCATCGAATTGCAATTGCTGTAGCCGAAGCCAATTTGCCACCAGGTGTGGATACTCAAACTGATCTTGATCGCTTAAATAATATGCCTGTTGAATCTTTTGAATAAGCGTTAATTTTTAATGAATCCGAATGTAACTTCAAAGGTTTATCCTTGGCAGCAAACAACATGGGAGACTTTAACAACAAGGTTTCCCAATATTGGACACGGCTTACTATTTTACGGCAAGCAAGGGTGTGGAAAGCATGCTTTCGCAAAACATTTTTTTGCTTGGGTCCTTTGTTTAAATAAGCAGCCGCAGGGCCCTTGTGGTGAGTGCAGCAGTTGCCAATGGTTAAAATCAGATACTCATCCCAATTATGTCCATATCACAACGGATGAAGAAAATAAAAAGCAGAATGCAAAAATCAAAATTGAAAAGATTCGTGACCTACTGCCTTTTGTGCAACAAACTGGAGAAGGTTGGCGCGTTATTTTGATTGAGCCTGCTGAAGCGCTTAACTTGGCGTCATCAAATGCTTTGCTAAAGACATTAGAAGAACCAGGTGAACGTGTTGTTTTAATTTTATTGGCAGATCACTATCTTAAATTACCAGCTACTATTCGTAGCCGATTGCAACATTTTGCTTTAGATCGTATCTCATATGAGCAAGCTACATCATACTTGAATGAGCATTTATCTGAACTCGCCGAAGTACAGCCTGATTTATTGCTTGCCTTATCTAATGATATGCCTTTACAAGCAATGGAAATTGCTAAAAGTGATTGGTTTGCTAAACGACAGATTTTCTTAAATGATTGGCTTAAAATTGTTGCTCAAAAAAATATGCCTCTATTTTTCTCGGGAAAGTGGCAAAAAGAGTTAAGTTTTAATGATTTTATCGTACTTTTTGAATACTTGTTGGGTGATTTAATTTGTATCAAGCTTAATCAACCACAAAAAAATACTGATATAGATTTTGAGCAGTTAAGTCCATATTATGATTTAGAAAGCTTATTTAATATTTATAATGAATTGCAACAGGCAAAAAAACTTGTTGAACAAAATGTTCAAACTCAACTTATTATAGATCAATTATTTGTAACATTAATGAATATTTAAGGGGAAAATTATGCAAACGCAAATGGGGGGAATTATTCAGGTAAATATTCCTGATAGAGCTACTTTGCAAGCAAGTTATATGGGATATGTGCAAGGTGGAGGCCTTTTTGTGCCGTCAAAACAAAAGGTGAAAATGGGACAAGAAATTTTCATTTTGGCTACTTTACCTGAGCAGTCTCAGAAAATTCCTTTAACTGGTAAAGTGATTTGGATATCACATAAGCAAAGTGGATTTAAACCTCAGGGTTTTGCTATTCAATTAAGCGGAGATAAGGGAATTTACTATAAAACTGAGGCAGAACGAGTTTTGGCTGGTAGTATGTCTCTAGATCGTCCAAGTTATACCATGTAATTAGATAGGAAATAAAAGTGTTTGTTGATACGCATTGCCATTTAACGATGTTAGATTTGACACCTTATAACGGTGATCTGGACCTTGCGCTTGCAGCGGCGCGAGCCGAAGGGGTGTCCAAATTTATGGCAATTTCCGTTGATCTTGATGATCATATTGCACTAGCAGAAATTGCAAAAAGACATGAAGATGTCGGTTATACGGTAGGTGTACATCCTTGTGAGGATGTAGACACAATGGCACGTGCAACAACAGAACATTTGATTGAATTGGCTCAATCAAAAAAAGTATGGGCTTTAGGTGAAACTGGACTAGATTATTATCACAGTACAGATTTTATTGAGGAGCAAAAGGCATGTTTTGCAAGACATATCCAAGCTTCAAAAATTGTAAAAAAACCAGTTGTCGTTCATACACGATCAGCAAAGCATGATACGGTAGATATTATCCGTGCTGAACACTCAACACATGGAATTCTGCATTGTTTTACTGAAGATTGGGAAACTGCTAAAGCTGTGCTTGATTGTGGTTATTACATTTCTTTTTCCGGTATTGTGTCATTTAAAAATGCGCAAGATTTAAGGGATGTAGCTAAACAGGTCCCACTAGATCGCCTTTTAATTGAAACAGATAGCCCGTATTTAGCACCCGTTCCATATCGTGGTAAAACAAATGAACCAAAATATGTGCCTTATGTAGCCAAAGCGCTCAGTGATGTATATGATAAATCGGTTGAGGAAATTGCAATGATCACCTCACAAAATTTTGAGAACTTGCTAAAAGCGATTTAGGTCATAGAAACTATATAAGAGAGTAATTGCGTGAAGATGGATCGTCAGGCTCAGTTCCGAGCAAGAGAAGTATTAATATTTCAGGTTGCGGAACAATTATTGCTAGAAAATGGCGAAGCCGGAATGACACTTGATGTCTTGGCTGCTGAGCTTGATCTAGCAAAAGGAACTTTGTACAAACACTTTCAAAGTAAAGATGAGTTGTACATGCTGTTGATCATTCGTAATGAGCGTATGTTACTTGAAATGGTTCAAGATACTGAAAAGGCCTTTCCGGAACATTTAGCCTTTTTCATGTTGCATCATTTACATCATCCTGAGCGAACAGTTTTATTCCATCAAATCGAGGAAAAACTCTCAATCACTGCTCAAGGCGTACATCATCTTTTTCACGAACTTTATCAGGTACGTAAACAGAGATTGCGAATTATCATTCGCATGACAGACCATTATTTGGAATCTATTCAAAGCAATATGCCTACGCGAGATTATCTTGCTTCTATTTGGTCATTAACTCATGGCGCGGCTGCTATTCTCAACTCAAGTTTTTATCAACGATATTTAGGTTCAAGAGACACTTTAAGGGTGGCTTATATTGATCAGGCTTTGGCCCTACCTAAACAAGCCGTTGAGCAGTATGCTTAGGTCGATATGAAATCTCAATCACCACTTGTATTCCAAAAAGGTTTTACTCTCATAGAAGTGATGGTGGTGATTGTTATTATGACGATTATGACCTCTCTAGTTGTACTCAACATAGGTGGGGTTGACCAAAAGAAAGCGATGCAAGCAAGAGAGTTATTTTTGCTTGATATTCATAAAATTGGTAAAGAGTCGCTTGATCAGTCTCGTGTTTTAGCTTTATCTACTCTGAGTGAAACAGATGTTTCACCATTTTCTTATGAATTGTATGAGTATCATGACCAGAGTAAATTACAGGTCCAAGATTTAAAAAATCGCTGGCAGAAATATTCTGAGTTTAATACACGCCAGTTGCCTAAACATGTATCGTTTACAATACAACCTTTAGATGAGCAAAACTATTCAAAAGCTACGAATACCGATTTAATTGGAGGGCAGGCTCCACAGTTAATCTGGTTCGGTAACGGTGAAGCTAAAACTGTGAAAATACAGTTTTACTTTGAACAAAAGCCAATTGGTTCAGAAATACAAATTGATCATTTGGGTAAAATAAATGAAATCTAAAGGCTTTACTCTATTAGAAGTAATGGTTGCTTTAGCAATTTTTGCAGTGGCGGCTGTCGCGTTAACTAAAGTAGCCATGCAATATACTCAATCTACCTCAAATGCAATTCTTAGAACAAAAGCGCAGTTTGTGGCAATGAATGAAGTTGCTTTAATGGAGATAAATCAGGAATGGCTTGAAGGTACTCAAAGTAAGCAAATTACTTCTCAAGGCGAAACTTGGCAGATTGACAAATCTGCACAATCTACAATTAGCCCGAATGTTCAGAAAGTAGATTTACAAATTAGCTTATATGATTCTGATAAGGGCAAAGTTCAAAATGGTATTACTCACTTGGTATTTTTTAATTATCCAATGAAAGCAAAATAATGATAAAGAATAAAAGTTTTCGCTCTCCAGGCTCAGCTTCACGTCTTGCGGTACGATCGGAGCAGATGATGAGGGGTTACTCCGA
This sequence comes from Acinetobacter sp. WU_MDCI_Abxc222, assembly GCF_025514755.1. Classification (NCBI taxonomy): domain Bacteria; kingdom Pseudomonadati; phylum Pseudomonadota; class Gammaproteobacteria; order Moraxellales; family Moraxellaceae; genus Acinetobacter; species Acinetobacter sp. WU_MDCI_Abxc222. Next base: position 273,312 of record NZ_JAHPVG010000001.1, on the reverse strand, counting down.
GCAAAGCTCTTCGTCTTGCGCTCAGACAAAGCGTCGCTTTAAAGACTCTCACACTCGAAACACAGTTTCTCATCTTACGGTACGATCGAGCAGTGCTCGATTAACTCGTGCCTCAGGGTTTACTTTAGTTGAGCTTTTAGTTTCAATTGCAATTTTTGCTATTTTATCTTTGTTGGGGTGGAAGGTTTTTGACTATTTATTAAAAGTTCGTGATCGTAATACTCAACATGAAGTGCAGTTATTTGAATTGCAAGATGCTTATCAACAAGTTTTGCGTGATACATTGCAAATTATACCTTTATCAGCCAATCAAGGCGGGCAATTACGTCCAGCTTTAGAAGTTGATAATCAAGTTCTTCGCTTTAGTAAGGCGGGTGTTACTGATCCATTAAAGCAAGGATTATCACCTTTTGAGCGTATCGAATATCGATATGATCCTGATCAAAAAAAGCTTTATCGTCTTAAATATAGTAACTTAAATACTTCAAATAGAGAGCAACCTTTATCCAGTACGCTGTTGAGCCAAGTTGAACAATTTCAAATTATGGTGTTGGCACCTCAAGAAGTGACAAAGTGGCCAGAAGTTAATATTGATCCCACAAAACCTGATGAGTTTAGGAAGTTGCCAAAAGGAATAAAAATGCAACTCACGGTTGCAGGTGTAAGTTATGAGTGGATTTATAGCTTAAACCAAGGTGACTTATCGCTCTCCAAACAGGGAGGTCAATAAATGTTACTCTATAAAAAAAATCAGCAAGGTGTAGCGTTACTCACAATTTTGATAATGGTTGCTTTGGCTACAATTTTAGCTGCCTCAATTGCAAAGCATCAAACTAGTACAATGGAAAATACGGGTTATTTGATGCGTCAAAATCAGTCATTACTTTATGCAAAAAGTGCAGAAGCTTTTTTTTCTGAATTATTAATTCAAGATGCAAATAATGCTGGTGGTATCGATCATTTAAAGGAAAGCTGGGCGCAGCCAATGCCACCTTTTCCAATAGAAGATGGAGCTGTATCGGGGCGTTTACTAGATGAGTCAGGAAAATTTAATCTAAACAATTTAACGACCAATGAAGGCAAGGTAAACGAAGCTGCTAAAAATTGGTTTGAGCGATTGCTTGTGCGTGTAGGATTGCCAGCAGAGTTAAGTCAAGCAGTTATTGATTGGCAAGACCCAGATGATGAACCATCTGGACCTATGGGGGCAGAAAGTAATTATTATGAAGGTCTTGATCCTGGTTATTTAGTTTCAAATGCTAAATTTCATCGTATAGAAGAGTTGAAATTGGTAAGAGGTTTTGAAGGTAAGAAATATGATTTAATTGCACCATACATTTCTGCATTACCTGAAAATACAAAAGTGAATATTAATACCGCAGCACCATTAGTATTAGCGAGTATTGATCAAAAATTAGATTTAGGGACTATAGAAAAAGAACTTCAATTACGCCAACAGAATTTAAAGTTCTTTCAAAATATTGATGAATTATGGCAATTGAATGCTTTTTCAACAGTTGATCCACAAAAGAAAACTGAAGTTAGTAGCCTTTTAGATGTGAAGTCGAACTTTTTTCAAGCACAAATTGAGGTCGTGTTGAATAATAGAAAAAGACAGTTTACAAGTGCCTTGATGCGGAGTGATAAGCAGGTTTATGTATATTCTAGAAATATGGCACCATTTAACTAATTGAAAATTTATGATTTATTTGCTTTGGATGTTTTTTGAAGTTTGTAATTATAAATTTTTCTCAGGTTAAGCGTTAAAGTAAATATAAACTTTCTATATGTGTATCTCCAATGTTTCTTCATAAGTCTTATCATACTTTTTGCTAATTGTTTCTAATTGAAAAGTGGTGCGAAATTTTCGTCTTTTGCTTTATAATAATGTTCTTAGAAGGAATGATCGATTTGGCACATGTTAATTCGTAAGTTATTTAAGTTTGAAAATGCACATGTTGTACGTAACTGTACATCGGATCGTTGTAAGCGATCAATTCATGGACATAGCTATAAAGTTGAGTTATTGCTTAAAGCTTCGAAATTAGATCATGGGCAAATGGTTTATGATTTTGGACTCCTAAAGGGAGTAATAAAAGACCTGTTCGACAGCTTTGATCACGCAATCTGTTTTTGGGAAAAAGATGATTCTCAATATATTGATGCATGTCAGACTTTTAGTGCTCGTTGGATTTCTTTACCTGTTTCACCGTCGGCCGAACAGTTTTCACGTATTTTCTTTTATCTAGCTCAGCAAGTTTTACAATCAACAGTCACTCAAAATGGGGAAGGTGATGTTGAAGTATATTCTGTTATTGTTCATGAGACTGATACTGGATATGCTCAGAGCTTTATTGAAGATATTCAAAACGAACAAATGGGTATTTTAAGTCTTGATGGAATTGTTTTTTCAGAACAAATTCAGATAGAGTGGGCAAATCCGCAAATGTATGAAGACTTGAAAAAAGGGGTTAAATTTAATAATCCTCAAGTTGATTTGCAAGTCGAAGTATAAATCGAATTACTTATTTTATTTGTAGAATTGAAAATTGATCTAGGATGACATTAATGCAATTAACTGAGCAACAGCAAGATAAACTCAGTAAAGTTCAATTAGAAGAAAGTTGGAAAAGATCTTTAGCACCTTTTCTATTAAGTCCTCAGATGGATAGTTTGCGCGATTTCTTATTTCAACAGAAACAAGCTCAGAAAATAATATATCCGCCTAGTAAACAGATCTTTAATGCTTTAAATACCACACCATTGGCTGATGTGAAAGTTGTGATTTTAGGGCAAGATCCATATCACGGGCCAAACCAAGCGAATGGATTAAGTTTCTCTGTTCAAAAAGGTATTGCATTACCACCATCTTTGCGCAATATTTTTCATGAATTACATACAGATTTGGGTATTCCGGCTCCTCGCCATGGTGACTTAACAAAATGGGCTAAACAAGGCGTGCTTTTACTCAATAGTGTGCTTACGGTTGAGGCTGGACAGCCGACTTCACATCAAAAGCAGGGTTGGGAAGCCTTTACTGATGAAGTTATTGATGTTCTAAATGAACAGAGACAACATATAGTATTTATTTTGTGGGGTGCTTATGCACAGCGCAAAGGACAACGTATAAATAGAGATAAACACTTGGTTTTAACAGCCGCACATCCATCACCTCTTGCTGCAAATAGAGGGGGTTTTTTTGGATGCAAAGTGTTTTCAAAAACAAATCAATATTTGAAACAACATGGCATTGAGCCCATAGACTGGCAATTGGACGCATGATGAACTCTCCCAATGTAAATAACTATCACCCGGACTTGGTGGTTGAAGAAGCAAAAAACGGCTGGCGTATAGTACGTTTGAATCGTCCTAAATCGTTACATGCTTTAGACGAATCAATCGTAACGGCATTATTGCGTGTATTTGAAGATTTCCGTGACGATGAACAGGTTAAAGCAATTTGGTTAGACTCAACTACACCAAAAGCTTTTTGTGCAGGTGGTGATGTTAGAAAATTACGCCAACTTGTTATAAATCAAGAAGTAGATTCTGCAAATAAGTTCTTTCAGCAGGAATATGCTTTAGATCTACTTTTACATAACTATGCTAAACCGGTTGTGGTTTGGGGAGAAGGTTATGTGATGGGCGGTGGTTTAGGCTTGTTTATGGCTGCGCCATTCCGTCTAGTGACGCCGTATTCACGTTTAGCAATGCCTGAAATTAATATTGGTTTATATCCTGACGTTGGTGCGAGCCGTTTCTTGGCAGATCGTGGTCCAATTGGTTTGTTTACGGGTTTAACTGGTTCAATCATGACTGCTGCTGGAGCATATAGCATCGGTTGGGCAACACATATTTGTGAAGCACAGCGTGATAATGTTCTGCAAAAAGTCTTAAATATTAATTGGGCTCATTATCCTGCAGGGGATTTCCGAGCAATTGATGATACTTTAAATAGCTTGCACCGTCCTGTTGCGGCAGGCCCATTGCAGAACTCACTTGATGTAATTCATAGTGTTTGCCGTGGTTTTAATTTTGAGCAAGACTATCAAGCTATTGTTAGTTTACGTGATGCGAGCAGTGATTGGTTACGCCAAGCGAGTGAAAACTTGCAAAAAGGATCTCCTAGTACCGCGGCAATTACTTGGTTACTGTGGCAATGGGGTAAACAAATCCACTCATGGGATGAAGTCTTTGATCTAGAGGCTCAGATTTCTGAGTGGAAAATACGTCATCCTGACTTTGTGGAAGGTGTTCGCGCACGCTTGGTTGATAAGGATTTATCACCTGAATGGAAACAATGTGACGATCTAAGCTTGAGAGGTATATTGGCTGATTGTCCACCAGTAACCTCAATTGATAGCTGGAATGCCTTACTTAGACAACACGGTGTGATCACCTAAAATAAATGACTGAATATAGTGATGAATACTGGATGCAGCTTGCTTACGAGCAAGCTGAATTAGCTGCTCAGCAGGGTGAGATACCTGTTGGAGCGGTTCTGGTGAGCCAAAATCGAGTAATTGGATCTGGTTATAATGCTCCAATTACTTTATTAGATCCAACTGCACATGCAGAAATTCAAGCTATCCGTGCAGCGAGTTCCTCTCTAGAAAACTATCGATTACCTGAAGACACGACTTTATATGTCACTCTTGAGCCATGTACTATGTGTGTAGGTGCACTCGTACATGCAAGAATTAAACATGTGGTTTTTGGTACACCAGAACCTAAAGCAGGTTCTTTGGTGAGTGCACGTCAGTTATTACAGCAAGGCTATTATAATCATAGGTTTACATTTCAGAATGGCTGTCTACAAGAAAAATGTGCTCAACAACTTAGCCATTTTTTTAAACAAAGACGTGAGCAGAAGAAACAAGAGAAACAACAAAAAACGTCCTTAAATGATTAAAAATCAACTTACTCTTATGGCAAACTAACGCGGTTTTAATACCATGATTCCATGTAATAAGGACGATCCAATGCGTAATGTAATTACCGTAAAAAAAGAATTTAATGCTCCTCTTACTGATGTATTTAACTTGCTCTCTAAGCATTCAACTTACAATACTGCTTTTGCCCCTTTACAAGTTGTACGTGTTAAAGACTCCGCAGATTCTAAAAGACCTGATGGTTTAGGCTCAATTCGACGTATGGGATTTGGTCCAATTAAGCCGCTTAAAGAAGAAATTACATTGTTGGAAGAAAATAAAAGTATTGAGTATAAATTAATAGACAATCCTTTGATTAAACACCATTTAGGCAGAATCGAGTTTTCTGAGATTACCCCATACATTACATTAGTTACATACCGCATTGAGTTAACGGCAAAAGCGCCAGTGGTCAGTAAATTAATCCTTGCACAGCTAAAACTAGCCATTACACTAGGCTTTTCGAGATTAGCTAAAGCATTTGCTTCTTAGTGAGAGTTCAATGACAGTTCAAATTATTACTATTGATGGTCCGAGTGGTTCGGGTAAAGGAACATTGGCTGCAAAACTTGCAGCACATTATCAATATCATTTACTCGATTCGGGTGCCTTATATCGGTTATTAGGGTTGTCATTACATAAACACGATTTATTAGAGAAATTAGACAGTCAGCTTGATGAATGCATCCAATATGCACGTCAACTGGACATTAAATTCGAAACGTCTACCTCAGGGATTTTGGTCTTCTTGGATGGCGAAGATGTATCTCAAACAATCCGTACAGAACGAGTTGGTGAGTACGCATCAAAAGTTGCAGTGGTTCCAGAGCTTAGACAGGCACTATTTGAAAGACAAAGAGCTTTTGCGCAAAGTCCTGGTTTAGTTGCAGATGGCCGTGATATGGCAACATCTATTTTTCCGGAAGCTAATGCCAAAATTTATCTGACAGCTTCAGCTGAGTCACGCGCTGAGCGAAGAGTAAAACAGTTGCAGGGTATGGGGCTAGATGCTAAAATAAACGACATTTTAGCTAATATACAGGCACGAGACAAAAGAGATATGGAGCGAGAAGTTGCTCCACTCAAGCCAGCCAAAGATGCTTATATCATTGATAGTTCGGAATTAACGATCGATCAGGTATTTAAGTTAATGGTTGATTATGTCGATAGCCGTACTATTTAGTAAATAGAATTATCAGTTGACGCATAGCTTGATCAGTCTATAAAGACTATGTTGATACTTAACTAAACCGGCCTTGTCTGATCCAAGACCGCTGAATTTATCAGGTATATCATGACCGAATCTTTTGCAGCCCTCTTTGAAGAAAGTGAATTAAACCTCAACGTTGAAAAGGGTGCAGTCATCCAAGGTGTTGTTGTAAACATCGATAGCGACTGGGTAACTGTTGACACTGGCCTAAAGTCTGAAGGCATTGTTGATCGTGCTGAATTTTTAAATGAACAACGTGAACTTGAAGTTCAGGTTGGTGATACTGTTGACGTAGTTGTTGAAGCTCTTGACAACGGTATGGGTCAAACAGTTTTATCACGTGAAAAAGCTAAGCGTGCTGAAACTTGGACTAAACTTGAAAAAATCTTTGAAGATGGCGAAATCGTTACTGGTGTTATCTCTGGTAAAGTTAAAGGCGGTTTCACTGTTGACATCGGTCCTGTTCGTGCATTCTTGCCAGGTTCATTAGTTGACACTCGTCCTATCCGTGACACTACTCACCTTGAAGGTAAAGAGTTAGAGTTCAAAGTAATCAAACTTGATGCTAAACGTAATAACGTTGTTGTATCTCGTCGTGCTGTTATGGAAGCTGAATCTTCTGCTGACCGTGAAGCATTACTTGCTCAACTTGAAGAAGGTCAAACAGTTACAGGTACAATCAAAAACCTTACTGATTACGGTGCATTCGTTGATCTTGGCGGTATTGATGGTCTTCTACATATCACAGATATGGCTTGGAAGCGTATCAAGCACCCTTCAGAAGTTGTTGAAGTTGGTCAAGAAGTTACTGTTAAAGTACTTAAATTTGACCGTGAACGTAACCGCGTATCTTTAGGCCTTAAACAATTAGGCGAAGATCCATGGTTAGCGATCATGAGCCGTTACCCTAAAGGTTCTATCGTTAAAGCTCGCGTAACTAACTTAACTGACTACGGTTGTTTCGCTGAAATCGCTGAAGGCGTTGAAGGTTTAGTTCACGTTTCTGAAATGGACCACACTAACAAAAACATCCACCCATCTAAAGTTGTTCAGATTGGTGATGAAGTTGATGTTATGGTTCTTGAAGTTGATGAAGAACGTCGTCGTATTAGCCTTGGTATCAAACAAACTCGTGCTAACCCATGGGAAGAGTTTGCTAAAGCTCATGAGAAAGGTGAAAAAGTATCTGGTACTATCAAGTCTATCACTGACTTTGGTATCTTCATTGGCTTGAACGGTGGTATCGACGGTTTAGTACACTTGTCTGATATTTCTTGGAACGAGCAAGGTGAAGAAGCTATTCGTCGTTACAAGAAAGGTGACACTGTTGAAGCTGTTATCTTGTCTGTAGACGCTGAAGGTAACCGTATCAGCCTTGGTATCAAGCAATTGAACAGCGATCCGTTCAATGACTTCTTAGCTGCTAACGAACGTGGTGCTTTAGTTAAAGGTACTGTAACTGCGGTTGATGCTCGTGGCGCAACTGTTAAGTTAGCTGACGAAGTTGAAGCAACTCTTAAAGCTTCTGAAATCAACCGTGACCGCGTAGAAGATGCGACTAAATTCTTAGAAGTTGGTCAAGAAGTTGAAGCGAAGATCATCAACGTTGATCGTAAATCTCGCTCTATCAACTTGTCTATCAAAGCGAAAGATGAAGCTGAAGAGAAAGAAGCAGTTGCTAGCTTGCGTACAGCAACTACAAGTCAAGACAATGGTCCTAAGACTATTGGTGACTTGATCAAAGCACAAATGAAGTAATAAGTTAACAAAGTACAGTTTCATGTAACGGAATTGTACTTTTTATACAAATTACTGTAAACGGTAGCCTAGTATTCAACATACTGCGCTACCGTTTTGTATTTAAACAGGTTATTATCGAACGACATAGAGTAGCAATAAATAACGAGGTCGTAGATGACTACTGAAGCTCTTAATAAGTCTGATTTGATTGAACGCATTGCGCTAAAAAACCCACACTTAGCTGAACCCTTGGTGGAAGAGGCGGTTAAAATTATGATTGATCAGATGATAGAAGCACTATCAACTGATAATCGAATTGAAATCCGTGGTTTTGGTAGCTTTGCTTTACACCACCGTGATCCAAGAGTTGGTCGTAATCCTAAAACAGGAAAATCAGTTGAAGTTGCAGCTAAAGCTGTTCCACATTTTAAACCCGGAAAAGCCCTTCGTGATGCAGTAAACGAATCTGGGAAATAAATAAAATTTATAAGTCGGGGTGCGTATGCGTTATATTTTAATTGCATTGCTTATTGTTGTATTTGGCTATTCTTTAGCACTTGTTTTGCAGAATCCAACAGAACTTTCTGTTGATTTGTTATTTACCCAAGTTCCAGCTATGCGTTTAGGCTTATTATTGCTACTCACATTAGTACTAGGAACTGTGGTTGGTCTTTTATTAGGTGTGCAAGTTTTCAGAGTATTCCAAAAAAGTTGGGAAATTAAACGCCTGCGTAAAGATATTGACCATTTGAGAAAAGAACAAATCCAAAGTGCTCAATTAGCGGCAGCTGAAGCAGCTGCGAATGTAAGACATGAAAAAACCGTTGTAGATATTTATCCGCAAGATAAAAACTCTACTCCGCTATAATCCCCATACTACTCTTTATTAATGAGTAAAGAGTAGTATCTCTCTAGTTTTATCTCTTCTTTTATTCTTCTAAACATAAACGCTTTTGTTCTTATCGCTTTAATTTTAGAAAGCAGTTCTCTACATTCCTTTATTCCTTCATGAGTTGTCTATTATAATAATGCTGATTTTATATGATGGAAGAAAGTCTCTTGAGTATCATTGTTGCGTTAGATGCAAAAAGCCAATATGACGCTTTAAAAATTGTTGAACAGCTTGATCCTGCTTTATGTCGTGTAAAAGTGGGTAAAGAGCTTTTTACTCATGAAGGCCCATCTGTTGTAAAAAAACTGCAAGAACAAAATTTTGAAGTTTTTCTTGATCTTAAATTTCATGATATTCCTAATACTACAGCCCAAGCAGTATGTGCAGCAGCTGATTTAGGAGTATGGATGGTAAATGTTCATGCTTCAGGTGGACGTAAAATGATGGAAACCTGTGTGGAGCGTTTAAAAGTAGGTAACTATCAAACCCAACTTATTGCTGTGACAGTACTCACATCAATGGGCCGTGAAGATCTAAGAGATATTGGTCTAGATGTTGAACCTGTTGAACATGTAAAGCGCTTAGCTAAATTAACTCAGGAAAGTGGCTTGGATGGTGTAGTTTGTTCAGCTCAGGAAGCTAAGATTCTTCGTGAATTAATTGGGCAAGACTTCTCTTTAGTAACACCTGGTATTCGTCCAGAGGGTTCTAATGCAGACGACCAAAAACGTATTGTAACTCCGAAGCAAGCTATGCTTGATGGTTCCACACATCTGGTTATTGGTCGACCGATTACTAAAGCAGAAAACCCAACAGAAATGTTGAAATCTATTCTGGCTTCAATTGCCTAAAAATTTAGAAATAAGCTAATTAATAACGGCGCGAGTAGGCTTAATAATAAGCCACTCATCATGGCATGTGGTACATAATGTGTACCGCATGACTGTTTTACCATGGCTAAGGTAACGTCCATTGAGGTTGCTCCAGCGCTTGAGATAGCAGGGCGTGGAAAACGCCATCCCATCGTATACATTAGAAAAATAGCAACGATTTCCCTAAATAAGTCAGTTAATAAGGCAATTCCACCTAGTTCTGCCGAGTGTAATTGTGTAAATAAAATCCCTGACATTGAATACCAGCCATAACCTTGTGCTAAAGCTAAAGTTTCATTAAGTGTAAAATGTTTGTGAAGTAAATAGTAATTCAAAAAGCCCGCTATACATGACCCTATAAAAGCAGCTAACGGTACAATTAAAATCTTCCAGCTTAACCAAGTGCGGTTAAAGTGGGTAAAGGCAAGTTCAATACCAATTAAGAAAATAAAAAGTAATAATAAATACCAGCTATTAAATGCGATATGTGAGGTGAATTGAGTAATGATAGCGCCGAATAAAACACCGATACCTAATGCAAAAAAAGCCTTCGCAATATTCTTTAAAGCATTTACAAAAAGTTGTAGGGAGATTTTTCCTTTGACGCTTTGTTTATCAAAAATTGTATAAGCCAATAAACACGTAAAGAACGAACCAAAAGATGTTGTAAGAGCAATGAGAATAGCGGGTGGAAGTATGGCAGAAGGATTCTCGATTTGATCAAGTGCCAAGGTTAATTCCAAAGCGACACTCGCTAAGAGAATATAAGAAAAATAGGGCAGTATTTTAAATATAAAGTGTCGGATATTTAGAGATAGTTTGGGTGCTAAGAAATAACCGGAAGCAAGTGCTAAAAAGATTTGAATAATGAGATAAAAAGATTGCATATAATAGGTAGATTGTTATTAACCTACCTATTATGTCTTGAACATTTTAAGCTGCATAGCCCTGTGAGCTTTTATTTAAAAGTAAGTAGTCATTGGGCTTAACTTTACGAGTTTCTAACCAATACTTCCATGTGTAAGTTGGCCATAGTGAAAAGTTTCTACCATCGGCAGATTGATACCAGCTACTACACCCACCAGCTTGCCATACAGTTCCTTGAAGCTGCTTTTGAACACGTTCGTTAAAAGCATCTTGAGCATCTGGTTTGATCTCAATTGCTTTTTGACCAGACTCTTCTACTAACTGAATAAGCTGTAAAATGTAATTTACTTGAGATTCAATCATAAAAATAATCGAATTATGACCTAGAACTGTATTAGGACCTACCAATTGAAATAGGTTAGGAAAATTTTTGGTCATAATTCCGTAATAGCTTTCAGCACCATCTTTCCATGCTTGTTTTAACTCGATTTGATTACGTCCGATACATGTGAAATGTTTTAAATAAATACGTGGGTCAGTAATAAAACCTGTACCGTAAATTAAACAATCAATAGGTCGTTCTTGTCCATCTTTGGTAACAATACTGTTTTCTTTAATCTCTTGAATACTATCAGTTACTAGCTCAACATTTTTTCGGTTAAAAGTAGGAAAGTATTTATTTGAGATAAGAATACGTTTACATCCCATAACGAAATCAGGTGTAAGTTTTTTTGCTAACTCTTTATCTTTAACTTGAAAACGTATGAATGCTTCTGCCAATTTTTGGCCATACTTCATGATTTGAGGTTGAACAATGGGTACAACGCGAGATTCATTACTCCAGTAAAGTCGACTACGATGAAGCTGGCGATAAATATTAGAAGATTTGAATAATGCTTTACTTAAGCTTGAATATTTACGCTCATCTCGTGGTATTACCCATGCAGCTGTTCTTTGAAATACATAGAGCTGTTTAACATCTTTGGCTATTTCAGGAATATATTGAATTGCGCTACCACCTGTACCAATAGATGCAACTGACTTTCCGTTTAAGTCATAGTCATGTTCCCATTTTGAGGAATGAAATACTTTTCCTTTGAATTTCTCTATCCCCTTGATAGGAGGAATTTGTGGGATGTGTAGGGGGCCAGATGCAAAAACTACAAATTGCGCTTCTATAGTAGGTTGGTTCTTAAAATCTAGAATCCACACATGACGTGTTTCATCATATTCGACATGAGTTACGTCATGGTTAAACTTGCAGTAATCTTTAATTTTATATTTCTGTGTAATGTCTTGAATATAATTAAAGATCTCTGGCCCCTCAGCATAGCGTTTTGTCCAATCTGTTTTTGGTGCAAAAGATAATGAATACATATGAGATTGAACATCACATGCTGCACCTGGATAACGATTTTCTCGCCAAGTTCCGCCGACATCGTTTGATTTTTCTAAAATAACAAAATCTTGCTGTTGATTTTGTAGTAAACGGATTGCCATTGCTAGGCCACCAAAGCCAGCACCAATAATAGCGATTTTAGTTTTTTGAATAGCATCTTGCTTTGTGTTTAGCATTGGAAACCCTGCATAAGCTGAAAAGAGGATTGCTCGCAAGACTAGCGTTTTTTAATCAGTTTAAACATGATTGTAACGACGTGAAAATTGATAGATTCGGCAATTAATTTTCTTGCTTCTTTATAGTAAAACATTTCAGTCTAGGGAAATTGATAGAAGAATGAAACGGTCGATACTTGGTTTAATCTATTTAATTCAAGGAATGCGCAATGCTGGCATTGATGTCGACTCACGTTTGGCTGATATAGGTATTAAAGTTGATGCTTTAGACCCGAGTTCTACAATTCATGATCGCCTTGAATGGGACATTCAACAAATAATTAGTAAAAATGTAGAGCCTGAAAAGGGTTTATTTATTGGACAGCATTATGCTTTAGCCGGTTACGGCCCATTGCTTATGCTACTTGTCACAAGTAATGATATTCAAACTGCTTTAAATAAGGGTATAAAATATCAAAAGCTTACGCATTTATTTGGTAGTTTAGCTTTATACGAAACTGATGAGCGGACCATTTTAAATTATTTGCCTGTTGATTTAAAAACGGAAATTGGGCAGTTACGGGCACAATGTGAAGTCTCAGGAACTTATAAGTTTATTCAAGATATTTATACGATGATGGGATTGCAAATGCCTGCGATGCGTATAGAACTTCCATTTGAAAAGCCTAATGATATAGATACTTTGTCATGCTATTTTGCATATTATGGCGAAGATGTGCATTTTAATGGTAAATATGCGGCATTTAGCCTAAGTAAGGATGTACTTGAAATCAAGATTCCTTCTGCAGATATCATTACACATCGTATTTATGAATCAAAATGTATTGCAGAAATAACAAGATTAAATCAACAAGATCATCAAACTCCACATATCATACAATGTGTGCAAGATTATCTTGAACTGCAACAAGGAATTATCCCGAGCATGGCGGAAACGGCTTTTGCATTGAAAATGCCTGAAAGGACATTAAGGCATCAACTGCAACAGCTAAATACGAGTTATAAGCAAATTCGTGAACAAATTATCAAGAATAAGGCATTGAAGCTTATGGAATATAGGGAATACTCAATAGAAGTTGTTGCCGAATTACTCGGCTATTCTGAACCAGCGGCATTTAATCATGCATTTAAACGATGGTTTGGACAGAGTCCTCGACAATATGCAAAAGAGTCATCGTCGTAACTCTTGATGCTAAAAGCTAATGTGGTTGAACAAAATGTTCGCTATACTCTCATCAGTTAAAATTGAAATAAAACGATATGTTAAATTTAAAATCTTCTCATAGTACTGCATTCACACCTTCTTCCCCAGCAGAACGCTATGCTGAGGCTTTAGCTTCAGGTCAATTTATGGCAGATGAAGCGCAAGCACAGGCAGTGCAAGAATTAGATCGCGTATGGAAAGAACTTTTAAACCGTTATAAAGCCTCAAAAAAAGCTTTCCGTCGTTTTCGTCGCCAAACTTCACCTAAAGGTGTATATATGTGGGGCGGAGTAGGCCGTGGTAAAACTTGGCTTATGGATCAATTTTACGAGTCTGTGCCATTTCGTCGTAAAACGCGTATGCATTTTCATCATTTCATGCAACATGTTCATAAAGAACTAAATAAGCTTTCAGGCCAGCGTAATCCACTTGAAATCGTAGCTGACCAAATCTATAAAGATGCTGTCGTTATCTGTTTCGATGAGTTCTTTGTATCAAACGTAACAGATGCAATGATTTTGAGCGATTTATTCCAAAAATTGTTTGTACGTGGTGTAACATTAATTGCAACATCAAACATTGCACCAGATGGCTTATATAAAAACGGTATTCACCGTGATCGTTTCTTGCCAACCATCGAAATGGTTAAAAAGAACTGTGCTGTTTTAAACGTAGATGCAGGTGTGGACTATCGTTTACGCGTACTAAAACAAGCTCAATTATTCAAATCGCCATTAACGAATGAAGCACAAAGCTGGATGGCTGAACGTTTTAGTGCATTAACTCATACACAAGCTCATTCTCAAGAGCCGATTGTGATTAATAATCGTGTTGTCGAGACTCTGGGGCATACAGAAGATGTGTTGTGGTGTGAGTTTTCTGAACTCTGCTTTAAACCACGTAGCCCAGCAGATTTCATTGAAATTGCAAATATTTATAATACGGTTCTAGTCAGTAATGTTCCTCATTTGACAGATTTCTTGTCAGAAGGCACTCGTCGCTTTATTTATCTAGTCGATGAATTCTATGATCGTGGAGTGAAATTACTTTTAACGTCCCAAGATAGTATTATTGATATCTATCAAGGTGAAAAATTAGCATTTGAAATTGAACGTACGCGCTCACGTTTGCTAGAAATGCAATCTGATGAATATTTACATTCTGAACATCGTCATATTGATGCTACTAAAACTTCTTAAGAAAGTAGATATGAAAAGCGCTCTAAATTGGGCGCTTTTTTTACAACAAAAATTGATAAATTTAGTTAAATAGTGCTTTTTCACGCTGTAAAGTTTGATATAACTAAATACGCTTTAGAAAAACAAGATAGTGAAATTTTTTGTCTGTTAACAAAAAGTCTAGTTTCGGTATCTTTAAATATTGAATAAATTGTTGGGAATCCTAGTTAGAATTTTAATATTTCCTATATAGAAAACTTTATCTTTGTCAATAGTTTTGCAAGGGAAAATGCTTACTATTTAGGAATGTGATATTAGTATCCAGCTTAATTTAAATCGGTATACTAGGATTCTCTTGGTATAAAAAGTAGCAACTTCAGGAAAGACAATGACTGCACGTATTCAAAAAGGCAAGTTAGCGATTGCTAAAGAACTTTACGATTTTATCGAAAATGAAGCTTTACCAGGTTCTGGTTTAGATAGTGAAACTTACTGGAAGAACTTTGAGCAAGTTGTTGTCGATCTTAGCCCAAAAAATAAAGCATTATTGGCTAAGCGTGATGAATTACAAGCAAAAATTGATGAATGGCACCGTAACAACAAATTTGAATTAGGTGCTTATAAAGCGTTCTTAACTGAAATTGGTTATTTATTGCCAGAAGTTGAAGATTTTCAAATTACTACTGAAAACGTAGACGAAGAAATTGCTTTGTTGGCAGGACCACAGTTAGTTGTACCTGTACGTAATGCACGTTATTGCTTAAATGCAGCAAATGCCCGTTGGGGTTCTTTATATGATGCACTTTACGGCTTCGATGTAATTTCTGAAGAAGGTGGAGCTGAAAAGGGTAAAGGATATAATCCTGTTCGTGGTGCAAAAGTTATTGAGTTCGCTAAGAATTTCTTAAATGAAGTTTTCCCGCTTGCTCAAGGTTCACATGCAGATGTAACAAAATATGCAATTGAGCAAAATAAACTCGTTGTAACTTTGAAAGATGGTTCAAAAACAGGTTTAGCTCATGAAGCTCAGTTTGTTGGTTTCAATGGTGAAGAAGCAAATCCTTCAGAAGTTGTACTTTTAAGTAATGGTCTTCATGTCATTATCGAAATTGATCCAAATAGCCCAATTGGACAAACTGATTCAGCGGGTGTTAAAGATTTAACATTTGAAGCGGCAGTAACCACAATTCAAGATTTGGAAGACTCTGTTGCGGCTGTCGATGCAGAAGAAAAAGTTGAAGGTTACCGTAACTGGTTGGGTTTAATGAAGGGTACACTTCAAGAATCTATTGAAAAGAACGGTAAAACGATTGTTCGAGATCTAAATAAAGATCGCGAAATTAAAAACTTAATTGGTGGTACAACAAAACTTCATGGTCGTTCACTTATGTTACTTCGTAACGTAGGTCACTTAATGACGAATCCAGCTATTTTGGTAGACGGCGAAGAAATTTTTGAAGGTATTATGGATGCATTGGTAACTCCATTGTTATCAATTGCTGATATTCGTAGTACAAACGAAAATAAAAACTCTCGTAAAGGTTCTATGTATATTGTTAAGCCAAAAATGCATGGTCCTGAAGAAGTTGCATTTGCTGTAGAGTTATTTGAGCGTGCTGAACAGGCGATTGGATTACCTCCTAAATCGTTAAAAATCGGTATTATGGATGAAGAGCGCCGTACGTCTGTAAACTTGAAGAACTGTATTGCTGCTGCAAAAGACCGTACGATCTTTATTAATACTGGCTTTATGGACCGTACGGGTGACGAAATCCATACTTCTATGGAAGCTGCACCAGTTGTTCGTAAAGAAGCGGTTAAAACACAAAAATGGATTGCTGCTTACGAAAACCGTAACGTTGCAATTGGTTTGAAATGTGGTTTACAAGGTAAAGCACAGATTGGTAAAGGTATGTGGCCAAAACCAGATAGCATGAAAGATATGTTAGCAACTAAAGCTGCTCATCCAAATGCTGGTGCTTCATGTGCTTGGGTTCCATCTCCAACTGGTGCGGTACTTCACGCCATGCATTACCATCAAGTGAATGTAAAAGCACGTCAAGATCAGTTAAAAGCTGAAGAAATGTTGTCATTAGATGACTTGTTAACCCCGCCGTTTGCACCAGAAACAAACTGGTCAGCAGAAGAGATCAACAATGAACTTGAAAATAACTGCCAAGGTATTTTAGGTTATGTTGTTCGTTGGGTTGACTTAGGTGTGGGTTGTTCGAAAGTTCCTGATATTAACAACGTGGGCTTAATGGAAGACCGTGCAACATTACGTATTTCTTCTCAACACGTTGCTAACTGGTTACGTCACGGTATTGTGACTCGTGAACAAGTTGAAGAAGTGCTTAAACGCATGGCAAAAATTGTTGATGAGCAAAACGCGAATGACCCATTGTATAAACCAATGGCAGCTAACTTTGAAACAAATATTGCTTTCCAAGCAGCTTCTGATCTTATCTTCAAAGGTTGTGAACAGCCTTCTGGTTACACTGAGCCGTTACTTCATGCTGCTCGTTTGAAGTTAAAAGGTTATACAGGTGATTAATTTCATCCTGTTTTGAAAAAGCCTCTTCGGAGGCTTTTTTATTTTCGGTATATTTTGTGCTTATAGAAAGGGAATATATAGCTAAAAGGTTTTGAATTTGATTAGTCTAAAAGATCTCGATCGTGAGAATTGGATTCGATGTGCAAGATTATCATTAGATGAATCTCAAAAAGATTATGTTGCACCAAATGTATATTCTATTGCTGAGTCTAAAGTCGAGGAACATTACTGTCCAAGAGTGATTTTTTCGGATGATAAAGTCATTGGATTCTTAATGTATTGTATCGAAGTTGATCCACCTGATGAGACATTATTTTGGTTGTTTCGTTTTATGATTGATGCAAATAATCAGGCTAAAGGTTGTGGTACCACGGCATTGCAAATAGCGATTGATGAAATGGCTGCAAAAGGAGCTAAGCGTATTCGAACAATGTATAAATCATCCAACTATGTGGCTGGAAAACTTTATAAAAGAAAGGGTTTTGAAGAAACTGGAGAATATGATGAATGTGGAGATATTATTCTAGAGTTGAATATTTCTAATTAAAAAAACGCTAACTGAAGATTCATGTTAGCGCAGGAGTTAATAGAATTAAATATATTGAAAAGCAATATTAGTTACTGCTCACAATTCCAATTTTAGTGACACCTAAACGTTGTGCTGTAGCCATGACCATCGCTACATTCTTATATTCAGCCATCTGGTCTGGTTTGAGTTTGATTTGGTCTTGATCTTTCTTAGCAACAACATCTTGAAATAAAGTCTCTAGTGCCTTTCGGTCAGAAACCTCTTGGTTATTCCAAAATACTTTGCCTACTGCATCAATTCTTACATCAATCACTTCAGGTGGTTTTTCATTTGTTGGTGGCGGTGTGCCATTTGGCAAATTAATATTAATCGCGTTGTTTGGTGCAGGTATGGTAATAATAAACATAATAATGAGTACCAACATGACATCAATAAGCGGTGTCATGTTGACTTCTAACATCACATCATCATCATTATTTGAACCAACATTCATACCCATAAAATTCTCCTTAAGTTAATTACGGGGAGGCTGGAGGGGTAGTAACAAAAGCAATTTTGCCAATACCAGCTTCTTTGGTCGTACTAATGACCTGATCTATCGCTTCAAAATGGGTAAGCTGATCACCCCGGATATGAACTTCTGGCTGAGGTCGTTTTTGTGCAACTGCTTGAAGTTTTGCCAGCAATATTTCTTTACTAGGCACATAACTTTCGTTCCAGAAAATATCGCCTTTCTTATTTACTGACAGTTGAATATTTTCAGGCGTGGTTGCATATGGAGTATTTTTTTCTTCTGGTAGTTTCACTGGAACCGTATGTGTGACTACCGGAATAGTAATAAGAAAAATAATAAGTAAAACCAACATGACATCAACCAGAGGTGTCGTGTTAATTGTGCCAATCATTTCGTCATCATCTTCAGAACCAACACTCATACCCATAATGTTTGCTCCTGATTATTTAATACTGCGATTAACTGAATTATTGGTATTAATTTCTCCACTTAATAAAACCGCATGTAAATCTGAACCAAATGAACGGACATTTTCCATAACTGCTTTATTTCGGCGAGTAAGCCAGTTGTAACCAAGTACAGCAGGTACTGCGACTGCAAGACCAATCGCTGTCATAATGAGAGCTTCACCAACGGGCCCTGCAACTTTATCGATAGATGCTTGACCTGAGATACCGATGGCTGTTAATGCATGATAAATTCCCCAGACGGTACCAAAAAGACCAACAAATGGTGCGGTAGAACCTACTGTTGCTAAAAAGGCTAAACCACCACCTAAATGATTTTGTATTTTCTCAATTGCGCGTTGAATTGAAATGCTCACCCATGTATTAAAATCGATTCGTTCAAGTAAAGAACCGCCATGTGATTTAGTTGAATTAATGCCTTTTTCTGCAATAAAGCGATAAGCGCTACTTTGTTCTAAACCTTCTGCAGCATTATCAAGGGAAGTCGCTTCCCAGAAATGTTTTTCAGCTTCTTTGCCTTGGCGTTTAACTTTACCTTGCTGCAATAGTTTAGAGATGATGATGTACCAAGTTCCAATCGACATGAGTACTAATATAAATAAGGTAGACTTAGCAACTAAATCACCTTCACGCCAAAGGGCTTCTAGGCCATATGGGTTTTTAACAGTTTCACTCGTTGCTGGCTTTGGTGGTGGAGTAGGAGTTGCAGCATTTGAAGTTGTCTCAGCGGTTGCTGTTGCAACTGGAGTATTAGTTTCTTCTGCAAAAACCGAGCTTAATGGAAGTAACGAGCATGCTGCGATTAAACTTGCAGAAGCGAAACGAACTAAGGGTTGAGTTGATTTTTTCATCATATATCTCCAATATTTTTTAATTTCTTGCTAATTCAATTGTTTATTCAATTACAAATGGATATTCAATTTCATACCAGTCTTGCTGAGGTACGCCATCTTTCATTGCTGGTTTAAACGTACATAAGCTGTAAGCTTTAGTGGCCGCTTTATCTAAAATTTTGCTACCACTCGATTTTTTTACTTTGGCATCAATAACTTTGCCGGATGTATCAACCAGAACACGTATTCGCACTGTCCCTTGTTCTTCATTCATAAGTGCTTCGCGTGGATATTCTGGTTTTTCACAGCCAGCTGAACCCTCTGAAACACCACGACTCACACCAGCTGGTTTTGGTGCCGGTGCAGCAACTACTGGAGCAGGTGCTGCAACAGGGCTTGGAGATGGGGTACTAGGTGCCGCAGGAGCTGGGGTAGCCACTTTAGTTGGTTGAGTTACCGGAGTTGTTTTTTGTACAGGTATCACTTTTTCGACCTGTTTCACTGGCTCAGGAACCTTGGCAACTTTTTCTACCATTTTTGGTGGCTCAGGTGGTTTTTCCTTAGGTTTTGGCTCCTCCGGCTTTGGTGGAGGAGGTGGCCTAATATCCTGAATAATTTGTAATTCCACAGGTTTTTCTGCTGGTTTTTGAATATTGTTTGCTAAACCTGACATCAGAATATAGGCAACAAGAAGATGCAGAAAAATGACTGCAGCAATACCAATTAAGCGTTTGGCAGATTTATTTTCTATGTCTGTAAAAGTCATGCCCATAGTTACTCCTGAAACTGTAGACAAACAATTTTTAAAATGACTGTTTGGCTAAGAGTGAGTATTTGTTCTGCAAACTAACCGGTGAGAGTTATATTTGCAGAACAACCATTTAGAACTTATATGTACCTCGTACAAAGTAAGTACGTCCTAAAGGATCGGCATAACGTGGGTCATATCCCATTTGGAAGTTGTCACCAACATTTGACGCAGGAGGGTCTTCATCAAAGATATTCTTAATGCCCGCTGTAACTTCTAGATTTTTAAAGCCTTTGTAGGTGCCTGAAATATTATAGGTTGTATAGTCGCTCACTTTGTGATTTCGATAGCCTGCCTTAACTGAAGAACTTGAATTTTGATCCTCATAACCGCGTGAAAAATTTTGTTGTAGGTTTAAAGCCCAATTCTCATAATTCCAATTTAGGTTTGCAGTATGTTTCCAGCGAAGAATAATAGCTTGGTAGTCTAGACCGCTATAAGTGCCTGCAACACTTTTCCATTCACCATTTTGCTCGGCTTGATATTTGTAATCCGTAATATATGTTCCATCGATATTGAAACCAAAACGACCTGTAGCAGTCATTGGAGAAACCCAATTTAAGCCCACATCGAAACCAGATGTTTTAATTCCACCTAAATTTTGTTGTGTTGTAATAATATAATCTAATGAGCCATCTGGATTACGTACAAATTTGTCTGCATATTTCACAGGGTCATCAAAAATAGCAGTTTCTGAAAGCGTAGCAATTTGCTTGTCTAATTTTTAATTGGTTCAAATACTAAGCCAGCAGTAAAAGACTTTGACTCTTCCGGATCAAGACTTTTATTTCCCCCATTTTGTCTATCAAATTGCATATTACAATCACGTTCTCTTACACCACCTGGTTTTAAGACATTCCCTGGGCACAGTACGGGATCATAATAGTATCCACCTGTATTGGTTACTGAGTTTGGTCCATTCACTTCCCAAAGTGTTGGAGCTCTGAAGCCCGTACTATAAGTCGTACGGAACATTAACTGTTTAATAGGTTCCCAACGAAGTGCAAATTTTGGATTAAACGTATCGCCAAAATCGTTGTAGTCATCATAACGAGCAGCGATTTGAGCTTCTAAAGTTTTATGAAGGGGGATATGAAATTCGGTAAATACCGATTTAATATTACGATCGCCAGTATTTACTGGTTCATCAGGATCTACGCCTGTACTAGGTGCAACTCGGGCAACATCGGTAACGACTTTTGAGGTCCAATCTTCATAACGATAGCTTGCTCCAACTGCAAAAGCCACTTCTCCTGCTGGTAATTTAAATATAGGTCTACTTGCAGTGAAATCGACAGTAGTTGTATCTAGGTTAGCTTTTAAGTATTTACCTTCAACTCCTAACTCATTCCATACATTCGCATCTTCAGGGTTTTGCGGTCCGAATGGATTTAAAATACCATTGTTTAAAGCTTCTTGTGTTTTATCAAAATTTAAATATCCGCTTAGGACAGCATCTGATGCACTACTATGCGCATAAGTAACGCCGGAGTTAATGTCCCAACCATGAGTTTCACCCTCAATACCGGCAAATATTCTATGTGATTGGTTAATACTATTACTTACACGATTACCTGATTGTGAACGTAGATATAATGGGATAGGCCCCGTAGCACCAGCTAGAGCAGGAGTTATGCCATTTCCTGGATAATATTTACTACTAGGATCAAGCGTCAGATCAAAAAATACATCTGGTGCAACTGAAGTTGTAACCTCATTTCTTGCATATAAGTATTCTGCAATCGCATTAAAGTTATCGTTCAGTTTAAACGTAGCTCGGCCCATAGCTGAGATGTCTTCTGTCTTTGGAACAATTCCAATCACAGCTTGGCTGTTATATAGACAAGTTGTTCCCTCTTTACTCGGCTTAACAAGTGGATTGTCACCGCAACCTGTAGATGCATATGGGTTACTCAAGCCTGGAACATTGGCTGGGAATGAACCACTACTGGTTTTATCTATACCTAATTCAGGTAATATCCCTCCACGTCGACTAACTTTACGATCTTTGGCCATAACGTCGTTACCATGTCGGTAATCGATGACACCAAAAATATTAAATCCATTTTCATCAAGATCACCGTAACCACCAAATACGCTTAGATCTTGTGTCTCACCTCCATTTTGCTCTGGTTGGGTCAAACCACCACTGATGTTTAAACCAGTGAATTGTTTTTTAGTAATGAAGTTAATTACCCCACCAATTGCATCAGTTCCATAAATGGAAGAAGCACCATCTCGTAAAACCTCAATACGGTCTAACATTGCGAGTGGAATAATATTTAAGTTTGTGACACCGCTATCATAAGCATTTGCAGCTAATCGACGACCATTAAGTAAAACAAGTGTTTTATTTGCCCCTAAAGCTCTAAGGTTCGCTGCTGAACCCACAGTCCTACTTGCGCCTACGTTACTTGCAGTCACAAAATTTGACTGGTTTGCGCTGATCTTTGCCAAAGCCTCTTCAGTTGTTGTTACCCCTTGTTTTAAGATTTCATCAACTTTCACCACGGTGATTGGCGAAGCACTTTGTGCCGCAACTCCTTTGATTGAAGAACCTGTAACGGCAACTTTTATGACTTTTGTTGGTTTTTCATCAGTACTTGATTGTTCAGTTTCTGCTGCCTGTGCCAGGGTAAGACACATCATACTTAAACTAAGGGTGCTTAATTTAAGAATTGTTTTGCTGATCTTGGGGGTTGCCTGAGATCGAACATTGTATTTTTTTTTCATCGTGGATTTGATCCCTTTTTGTTGTCGTTAGCGATATTGCTGGAAAGTTTTTAAGCAAAGCAAGTGCCAACTATATATTTTTCTTTTTTTAGTTTATGCAAAATATTGATATATATTGATTTTATTATGATTCAGCACGAATGTTCATCTTTTATTAAACAAAAATAAATTTTCCGTTTGGAAAATTTTTGATCGATGGCCAAAAGTTTCAAATTTTTTTGTATAAAAAATACACATTGCTGGACTCTTCACATGCTTAATAAATAAAAATGTATCGTTTTAGAACCTTTTTATATGTAATGTTATAATATTTATTTCTATGTCTTTGAGTTATTTTTTTATTATAAATCAATATATTGAATGTTGGTTATGTGTGGGGGGAGCTTGATCTAATGTGGAACATAATTAATTTTTAATGTATTTTATTTGTGCATTTAAGGTATTAGATGATTAACATATGCAAATATAATATTTGGCAAAAAGTTACTTTTATTTATATAGTTCAACCGTTTTTAAGTATCTAATAAAAATATGAATTTTTAATATTTTTAAATATTTTAATATGGATATTAATAAGTGGCATGAAATTCGCTTTATATTCAATAGTTACAAAACACTAGGTGTTTAAGTTTATTTTTTCCATTTGATCAAATAAAAAGATGATAAAGGAAAGTGAATTTTAAATCCTAAATAGGCCTATCTGTTGAAAAAGAACTTTTCTTATGCAGATTTAGATGTTACTCAAAAGGATAATATCTTTTAAAAAACTAATTACGTGGGTATGAACTTGAAATTAAAATTTTTTAAGCTCGCCATTTTAAGTCTGGCTATTACATCAGTTCCTTGTGCTTACGCAATTACGCCAGCGCAACCAAACAAAATTTTGCATGTTGCCTATGAAGCCCCAGATGATGGCTTTGATATGGTTAAAACCACCAATTTCTATAGTGCTAATATTGCTGAAGCAATTTTTGAGCCTTTACTCAAATATGACTATCTGGCACGTCCATTACAGTTAGCTCCCTATACAGTAGAGAGCCTGCCTAAAGTGGAACAAGACGGTAAAGTTTATACTTTTAGAATTAAGTCAGGTATCTATTTTACCAATGATCCCGCTTTTAAAGGTAAACGCCGTGAGTTAGTGGCTGAAGACTATGTTTATACAATTAAACGTATTCTAGATCCTAAAAATAGAGCACCGTCTGTTTCATTTATTGATGGTAAGTTACTAGGTGCTGATGCGGTTGTAGCCCAAGCAAAGAAAACTGGAAAATTTGATTATGCTGCTCCAATCGCAGGAATTAAAGCGCTTGATCGATATACGCTACAATTTACTTTAACTCGCCAAGACTATAATTTTCCTTACATTCTTGCCTATATTACTTTTGGCGGAGTTGCTAAAGAGGTTGTCGATTATTACGGTGACCGTATTGGTATGCATCCTGTAGGTACTGGCCCTTATATGTTAAGTAAGTATGTACCAAGAAGTAAGGTCGAGTTGGTTGCTAATCCTGATTATCGTGGTTTCGTCTGGAACTTTAAGTCGACAGGAACACCTTGGGATAACCAGCTTGTTAAGGAAATGTCTGGAAAGAAAATGCCACAAATTGGAAAGGTGGTGGTCAGTATTATTGAAGAACAACAGTCAAGATGGTTAGCTTTTCAGTCGGGTCAACTAGACTTTGACAAACTTACCGCAGATGCTGTTCCTCAAGCTTTAGATGGAAATCAGCTTAAAGCTTCTTTTAAGAAGAGAGGAATTAAACACTTCCCATATAAGGAACCTGAAATTACCTATACGATGATGAACATGCGTGATCCGGTAATTGGTGGTTTTAGCCCAGAAAAGATCGCTCTTCGTAGAGCAATTACTTTGTCGTATAATCAAAAAGAAAGTATAAAACAGGCTTATAAAGGGCAAGCTGTTCGGGCTGAAATGTTTATACCTGAAGGTGTGAATGGCTATAATCCGAAATATAAAAGTAGCGTAGGATATAACCCGCTGCTAGCAAATAAATTACTTGATTATTATGGTTATAAAAAAGGTGCTGATGGTTATAGAACCCAGCCAAACGGGAAACCTTTGATTTTAAAAATCAATACAGAAAATAGCTCGGCTTCAGTTATTCACTCCGAACTCTGGAAAAAGAATCTGGATGCGATTGGCATTCGAGCTGACTTTAAGGTAAGTAATTTTGCAGATAACTTAAAAGCCGTAACTCAATGTAAATATATGATTTGGAGTGGGGCATGGATTGCTGACTATCCTGAAGGAGATAATTTTGCACAGTTGCTTTATGGACCAAATGCTGGGCAGGGGAACCATGCTTGTTATCAGTCCAAAACGTATGATGCCCTTTATACTCAGGCCATTCATTTACCACCGCAACAACGCCTGCCATATTATGAAAAACTTAATCGCCAGATTGAAGCTGATAATCCATGGATCGTTCATCTAACCCGTATTCGTAACTGGTTAGTACGACCACAAGTTCAGGGTTTTAAACCCCATCCTATGATGAATACAAACTGGCAATATCTTGATATTACTCCTACTAAAAAATAATTTTAGATAAAGATCATGATGACTGAAAATTTAATACAAAAGTTCAAGCACTGTAGTATCGGCTTGCTATTCGCTAGTATGGCCTTAACGGGATCTACAAGTATTTTTGCGAAAAGCCCAGCCGATCCGAATAAAGTTTTACGTTATGTATTTCCAACAGCTGAGACAGGTTTCGACCCGGCTTATATCCATGATTTATATTCTGCGCATGTAACCACATCGATATTTGAAACTCTATATACCTATGATTATTTAGCAAGGCCGGCAAAACTTATTCCGCAAATAGCAACCGCTATGCCAGAAGTCAGTGCCGATGGTTTGACCTATACCATTCGTATTAAGAAGGGAATTTATTTTACACCAGACCCTGTTTTTAAAGGCAAACCTAGAGAATTAACAGCCAATGATTATGCGTACTCTTTTAAGCGTTTATTGGACCCGAATCTGCGCTCTCCAAATAGCTGGTTATTAGAAAACAAAATTGAAGGTATGGATGCTTTAGTGAAAGCAGCCAATAAGTCCGGAAAATTTAACTATGACCAAAAGGTAAGTGGTTTACAAACACCTGATAAATACACTTTGGTGATTCGTTTAGTTAAACCAGACTATAACTTTCCTTTATTACTGGCCCATGACCCGACAGGTGCGGTGGCACGTGAAGTCATCGAAAAGTATAAAGACAAAGCTGGTTATGTAATGGGCCATCCTGTAGGTACAGGTCCTTATGTGCTGAGCAAGTGGGTACCAGCATCGCGTATTGTTTTAAAAGCGAATCCTGATTATCGGGGCTTTACTTGGAACTTTACTGCCAGCAGCCCTGAAGATCAGGCAATAGTAAAACGCCTTAAAGGTAAAAAAATGCCTCAAATCGGCACAATTGATATTCAGGTAATGGAAGAAAACCAATCGCGGTGGCTAGCATTTCAGCGTGGTGAGGTTGATATATTTCAGCTTGAAGGTCAATTGGTCGCAAAAGCGATTAAAGGCGGCAAACTAAGACCTGAACTTGCTAAAGATGGTGTGCAGTTATCTCGCATTGTTGACCCCGAAATTAGCTATATTTATTGGAATCTTAAAAATCCAGTTGTTGGCGGAATGAGTAAAGAAAAAATTGCTTTACGCCGTGCGATTGCGATGTCTCGTTCGATAGATCAAGAAATTAAACTAGTAAGAAATGATGATGCACAGCGTCTACATTTTCCAATTCCACCAGGTGTAGTGGGTAATGACCCTCAATACAGAACCAGTACTCCATATTCGGTGAAAGCAGCAAATTTACTATTAGATAGATATCACTATAAAAAAGATGCCTCAGGTTGGCGTACGCAACCAGACGGAAAACCTCTGGTCATTGAATATATGGCGCGTAGTGACAGTATTGGGCAGCAAAGCGCTGAGCTCTGGAAGAAAAATTTTGATAGCTTGAATATCCGTATGGTCTTTAAACCCATGCTCTTTGCAGATCTAATTCGTGCGCAAAAACAATGCGACGGTATGTTCGGGTCTTCTGCATGGATAGCAGATTATCCAGATGGGGATAATTTTATGCAGAATTTTTATGGACCTAATACACATATGACGAACTGGTCTTGTGGTTCTATTCCAGAGTTTGATCAGTTGTATCGCCAAACGCAACAAATGCAAGCAGGTCCTGAGAGAGATGCACTTTATCGAAAAATGACACGGTTATTAGAAGTGTATATGCCTGTCCAAATCTCTTATGCACGCTACCGGAATATGCTGGCTCAACCAAAAATCATTGGATATAAGAAGCATCCAATTTTACATGCAGAGTGGATGTATTTCGATATTGATACAAATACTAAATCTAATCATTAAATGAAAAAAATTGGAGATACGATGAAAAATAACGCACTGAAAATGACAACCTTATGTGTGTTGACCATGGGTATAAGTCAATTTGCAACGGCAGAGACAACACGTCCTACTTTGCCATTACTTAAAGCACAACAACTTCCAGCATGGTGTGATGCGAATTTAAAAAAGATTCAGAAAGAGATTTCAAATTTTGAAAAAACGCCTGTTAAAGATAATGCAGCAGCGGCGCCTATATTGGCAAAGTGGGATAAAATTTTTGCGCATTTTGAAGATTTCTCAGGTCCTATAAGTCTATATAGTAACGTAGACCCAGATGCAAAGTTACGTAAAGCAGCAGAAGACTGTGAAATCAAAATTAATCAGTTTCACACTGATATATTTCAGAACCCGAAGCTATATAATTTAATTAAAAATACACAAGCAACAGACCCAATTGACCAAAAATACCGTCAAGATATCTTAGATCAGTTTGAAGACACAGGGGTTCAACTTGAGCCAGTAAAGCGTGCAAGAATGAAGGCTATTCTGGATGAGCTGACTAAACTCGAACAAGAATATGCCCGTAACGTCCGTGATAATCCGGAGAAACTTGAGTTTACTCCTGAAGAGATGAAAGGCTTACCTCAAAGTTATATTTCAGCATTAAAGAAAAATGCTAAAGGCAATTATTTATTAGGTTTTGAGTATCCAGAGTATCGTCCTTTTATGGAGTTAGCAGATAATGATGATGCTCGAAAAAGATATCAAATTGCCTTTACTCGACGGGGTACTGAACAAAATTTAAAACTACTTAAACAGGCAATTGATTTGCGCTATGAGCTTGCAGAGTTATTTGGAAAAGCAAGTTATGCAGATTGGGTTTTAAAAGACCGCATGGCAAAAACGCCCGAAGCTGTAAATCAGTTTTTGGCAGAAGTACAAAAAACAGTAGCACCACTAGAGCGTAAAGAAGTAGAAGAACTCCGAGCATTTAAAGCAGAAACTTTAAAAACGCCATTAGAAAAAACCGAGATAACACGTTGGAGTGAAGCTTATTGGAGTGAAAAACTTCGTAAGAGCAAATATCAGATTGATCAGGAAAAACTTCGTGATTATTTTCCAACTTTAGCTGCTCAAAAATGGTTGTTTGCCATTTCATCTGACCTTTATGGTATTGATTTTAAACCTGCCAAAGTTAAAGCATGGCAGGTTGAAGTTGAATATTACGATGTAGTTGACAAAAAAACAGGAAAGCTTCTTGGTGGCTTATATATGGATAAATTCCCTCGTGAAGGGAAGTATGGCCATGCTGCCGTTTGGGGAGTATATGGTGGTAGTACATTAACCAACCGCTTACCAGTTTCAGCACTAGTCACGAACTTTAATCGTAAAGGGCTAAATAGCGATGAGCTTGAAACTTTTGTTCATGAGTTTGGTCATGCTCTACACGGTATTTTGTCAAATACACGTTATGCGAGTCAGTCTGGAACATCCGTAGAACGTGATTTCGTAGAGGCACCATCTCAAATGTATGAGGAGTGGGCACGCCGTAAAGAAACCTTATCTAAAGTGGCCGATTATTGCGATCCAGCCTGCCCACGTGTTAACGATGAGTTAATTGCCCGTTTAAAAGCTGTACATAACTATGGTCGTGGCTTGCGTTATGCGCGTCAAACTCTTTATGCACAGTACGATATGTCATTGCATACTGCTGATGCATTAAAAGTAAAACCTTTAGAAAATTGGCAAAAAATGGAAGCTGCTACAGCTTTAGGTTATGTACCAACAACCGAATTTCCGGGGCAGTTTGGGCATTTGATGGGAGGATATCAAGCCGGTTATTACGGCTATATGTGGTCTGAGGTTTTAGCTTTAGACATGCTTTCTGCTTATGGGGACAATCTTAATAATCCGCAAGTTGGACAGCGTTACCGTCAAACCATTTTGTCACAAGGTAGCCAAAAACCAGCGGCTGAATTAGTTAAAGATTTCCTCGGTCGTGATCCTGACAATAAAGCATTCTTTAACGAAATTACCGGACAACGGGTTAAATAAGGAATTATCACTATGCTGGCATATGTTATTCGGCGTTTATGGCAGATGATTCCAACCATGTTGGGGGTAGTCTTACTTATTTTTATTCTTTTTAACTGGGTAGGTGGAGATCCTGCCTATATTTTAGCGGGCAAGATGTCTAATCCTGAGCAGATCGAAAACATTCGTAAGCAGTTAGGTGTCGATCAACCTTATTACGTTCAGCTCTGGATTTTCATTAAACAAATACTGACTTTTGATTATGGTGCAAGTTGGAGTACTGGCGAACCTGTTTCTCAAATTATTTTAACCCGATTAGGACCCTCACTCACGCTTCTAATTCCACTGACTATTTTACAGACTGTTATTTCAATTATTTTGGCATTGGCTGTTGCTGCGGTACGTGGATCTCTAACTGACCGCATGGTCATGATGCTATGCACTATCGGCATGTCGATCAGCATCTTAGTTTACATTATCGTTTTTCAATATGTTCTTGCGTATCAGCTAAGTTGGTTCCCTGTACAAGGCTGGAGCGACACCTTTACTGATAATCTATTTAAGTTTGCCTTACTGCCAATTCTAATCATGCTGGTGGTGAGTATTGCCCCGACTTTACGTTTATATCGTAGTTTCGTGCTTGATGAAATTAATCAGGACTATGTTCGAACAGCACGTGCTAAAGGTGTGGGTGAAAGCCGAATCTTAGGTGTACATGTACTACGTAATGCTTCAATTCCCATTATTACCGACGTGATGTCAACTTTACCTGCATTGCTCATAGGCGCATTTTTAATTGAACGTTTTTTTGGTATTCCCGGGATTGGTCGAGAGGTGATTATTGCAGTTGAGCGCAGTGATTTCCCTGTTATTAAGGCAATTACAGTTTACATCGCCGCTGCAACTATGATTTTTAACCTGATTGCCGATTTGGTCTACAAAGTGGTTGATCCACGTGTACAGTTGAAGTAGGTGGGCTATGCTGAGCGTTTTATCAAAAAGAAAACAACAAACAAAAGCTGAAGCTCATTCATCTGGTTTGTGGAAACTTGCCATGCGACGTCTTCGGGCAGACAAGATCGCGATGTCATCACTAGTGATTGTATTGCTTTATTTTATTATCTTGCTTCTATCAATGACTGGTGTGATTGCATCTGACTGGAATAAAGAGGTTGCAGTCAGTTATGCACCACCGACATTTATAGGAGCTGATAAGACAACAGAAGCTGGACAAAATTCAGCAGCAATTGAGGAGGAATTACTAGAAAACCCAGTTGATCCTTTAAAAGATGTAATTAACAAGCTTAAGGCTGAAATTAAACAAGAAAAGAGTGCTGGAAGTGCAATTGATTATTATGGTGTAGTTGACCCATTAGCCGATGATATGAAAGCTATCGATCAGCAACTGGGCGGACATTTACTTGATCAGCAAGCAGAGCTTAAAAGTACCCTTGTCTTTGGAGCTGATAAATGGGGACAGGACGTTTTAAAGAAAACTATTAAAGGTGCTGAAACTTCAATTATTGTTGGGGTGATATCGGCTTTACTTGCAGTAGGGATTGGTACACTTTTAGGCGCAATTTCTGGATATTTCGGTGGTTGGGTGGATGATATTCTCAACTGGTTTTATAACATTTTTACCTCAATTCCATATTTATTATTAGTTCTCGCTATTGCTGCCGTACTTCAACAAAAAGGCATTTTATCCATTGTTCTGATTTTAGGTTTAACGGGCTGGACGGGTGTTTATCGTTTAATTCGTGCCGAATATATGAAACACACTGCACGTGAGTACGTTCTGGCTGCTAAAGCAATTGGTGTTGGACATTTCCGTCGTATGTTCATTCATATTTTTCCGAATGTAAGCCATATTGCTTTGGTTCAGATGTCAATTTTGGTGGTGTCTTTTATTAAATCTGAAGTCATTTTGAGTTTCTTAGGCTTCGGTGTACCAGTAGGCGTAGTGTCTTGGGGGAGCATGCTAAATGAGGCACAAAGTGAACTTCTTTTAGGCAAATGGTGGCAGCTTGTAGCAGCCTCTGTCGCAATGGCTGTTTTAGTTACTGCATTCTCAATGTTTACTGATGCTCTTCGTGATGCATTAGATCCAAAACTAAAATAAGAGGAAGGTCAAATGTTAGAACAAGAAAATAAGAATGTGCCATTACTTCACATTGAAAATTTACGTGTAAGCTTTAAAGGTGAAGACAAAAAGTATATCGAAACTGTAAAAGGAATCTCCTTTGATATTCCAGCAAATACCACAGTTGCTTTAGTTGGCGAGTCGGGTAGCGGCAAATCGGTTACTTCTTTGGCAACTATGGGATTACTTCCTGTCGGTCAGAGCAAAATTGATGAGCAAAGTAAAATTATATTTGAAGGAAAAGATTTACTGAGCTTATCCCGTAAAGAGATGCGACAAATCTGTGGTAAAGACATAGCCATGATTTTTCAGGAGCCGATGTCATCATTAAATCCTGTTTTTACGGTTGGCAATCAAATTGCAGAAGTTTTGTGTTTACACATGGGGTTGAGCCGTAAACAGGCTCGACAACGTGTTTTAGAGTTGCTTAAAGAAGTAGGTATTCCTTCACCTGAAACTAAAATTGATGCTTATCCAAATCAACTTTCGGGTGGTCAACAGCAACGTGTCATGATTGCTATGGCGATTGCTTGTGAACCTAAACTGCTGATTGCTGATGAGCCTACCACTGCACTTGATGTCACAATTCAAAAGCAAATTATTGATTTGCTCGAGTCATTGCGTAAGCGCCGTCAAATGTCGATGCTTTTTATTACCCACGATTTAGCATTGGTTGGTGAAATTGCAGATAAAGTCATTGTAATGCGTCATGGCGAGATTAGAGAGCAAGGTGCTGCTGATCAGGTCCTTGAACAGCCTAAAGATGTATATACGAGAGCTTTGTTATATTGCCGCCCGCAAATGTCACAACGACCTTATCGATTGCCCGTGACGAGCGATTTTATGCGTCAAGAAGATAATGTATTGGTCGAACAAAGTTTTGACGTTTCAGAAATTCCCGAGCGCAAACGTGGTTTAAATGGTGATGAGCAAATCATCTTAGAAGTAAAAGATCTGAAAAAAAGTTTTTATAGCCGTAAAGGCCTATTTGGCAAAGAAGAGTTTCAGGCCGTTAAAGGAGTTTCTTTTAAACTTGCTAAAGGAAAAACCTTGGGTTTAGTCGGTGAGTCAGGTTCAGGTAAAACGACTGTTGGACTATTACTCATGCGCTTACATCAGGCATCTGGTGGGCAGGCTTTTATCGAAGGTAAAGATATTCTTTCATTAACTGAAAAAGAGTTTGCTAAATATCAACGGAAAATCCAGATCATCTTTCAAAATCCTTATGCGTCTCTTAATCCACGCTTTACCATTGGGCAGATTTTATTAGAGCCTATGCAAATTCATGGGATTGGTAAAGATGATACTGAGCGCAAACAAATTGCGCTTAGTTTGCTTGAGCGAGTCAATCTGCCTGAACAAGCTTACTACCGATATCCACATGAGTTTTCAGGTGGACAACGTCAACGTATTGCCATTGCACGCTGTTTAACGCTAAAGCCTGAAATTTTAATTTGTGATGAATCTGTTTCTGCGCTCGATGTTTCAGTTCAGGCACAAGTACTTAATTTATTGCAAGACTTACAAGATGAGTTTGGACTTAGTTATATCTTTATTTCACATGATTTATCGGTCGTGAAATATATCTCTGATCAGGTCATGGTCATGAATCATGGCGAGGTCGTTGAAATAGCTAATTCAGATGAACTCTATGCACATCCTCAACATGATTATACTAAACG
The DNA here is from genome assembly GCF_025514755.1 of Acinetobacter sp. WU_MDCI_Abxc222. Taxonomy (NCBI): domain Bacteria; kingdom Pseudomonadati; phylum Pseudomonadota; class Gammaproteobacteria; order Moraxellales; family Moraxellaceae; genus Acinetobacter; species Acinetobacter sp. WU_MDCI_Abxc222. Next base: position 240,162 of record NZ_JAHPVG010000001.1, on the reverse strand, counting down.
ACTATTACAGGCGATTCCTCAAGGGATTCAACACGTTTCATAAGCGTAAAGTTATGTCGTTAAGGGCACTTTCGAGTGCCTTTTTATTTGGTTTATGTGGTAAATGCTTATAAAATAAAAGAAGTAAATGTAGAGTATTTTATTCTTGTTATGTGCGCTAATTTTAAACCTTTAACGCTTGCCCAATTACAGCAACTTCAGTTGCCTGTGGTCGGCTTTAGCTATGCCGAAGAGGTTTATCCTGCAGGAACAATGCCACTATTATTCAAATCATCACAAGGGTTTGAATGGCGTGAAGTGATATTTGGATTGGTTCCTAAATGGGCTGAAGATACAAACATAGCAAAACATACCTACAATGCCCGTCATGAGACTATTTTTCAAAAACCTAGCTTTCAAGAAGCCGCACTTAAATGTAAATTCGGTGTGATTCCAGTGAACGAATTTTATGAAAGTAAGTATATAAATGATAAACCTGAGCGATGGGGTGTTCGCCGTAAAGATGGGCAGGCTTTTTTCATCGCAGCAATCTATGAAATTTGCAAAATTAATGAGACGGTTATACGTTCTGCAAGCATGTTAACTATGGACGCCATAGACCATCCCATGATGAAAGACTTTCACGAACCAGGCGATGTTAAACGATCAGTTATTGTGATTCCACATGATCGACTAGAAGAGTGGTTAAGTTTAGAATCACCTGATATTTCCAGCTTTATAGAAGGCTTTCCGGTTGAAGAATTTGAATGTTCTCATGTGCCAAAAGAAAAAGTTATAAAACCGACACCACAGTTAAACATGTTTGACTAATCTATCTAAAATAAGTTCAGGTTATTGATATCAACTCTGAATCAACAACCTATACTGTTTATTCAATATTCTTACTTAATGTTTGTACTTCAGAATCCTGAGCTAGATAACTTAATTCAATGGGTGAAATCACAAAAGTTGTATTATCTGAGGTCTGTTTAAATACAAAACCATATTCAAAAGACTGGCTACTTTTGTTTGGTAACCAGAATAGATAAGGACAGCCTGTATAACTACCATCCCAACCCATTTCTCTAGCGAGAGCTAAAGCTGTATCAGATTTCGCTATGATTTCTTTGAGAGATTCTTTATCTCGTGTTGAAACATCACCATCATCATCTGCAAATGTTTGTAGAAACTCATTTAAGGGCTTAAGGTCTTCCCAGTTATGTTCTATTGTCGAGAAATGATATCCATATAGCATCATGTGCACTTTCTTCCATCTTGTTATTGTGTCCTTGAACATACCAAGAAATATATGAAAAGGAAATGGATAAATTTGATTTAAGTTGTTTATTTTTCATAACTTATAGATTGTTTTTTGTACGGAATAAAGACTTTTATAAATATTAAAATTATTCATATTACCTAAATAGTATAGGCTGAAAGCAACGGCCTAATGATTAAGATAAATGACTATTTTAGTAAATCAAACTGTTGGCGAATATAGAATTGTTCATAATTCACCTATAATAGAAATGAAACTATGTAGAGCATATTTATGTTTATAACAACTACGCGCCCACAAGATAATTTAATTAATCAACTTCTGCCGATTTTGGAACAGGCGAGTCAGATTTTACTAGAAGAATATCAAAACTATTCAGCGGGTTATGAGTTTACTATTCATGAAAAGCAAGATGATTCACCTGTAACCCAAGCAGATCTAAAGGTAAATAGATTTTTATTAAAGCATCTTGCAGAGATTACTCCAGAGTTGCCTGTATTGTCTGAAGAAAGTGATTATAGTGCCCGTCATGACTGGTCTACTTGTTGGATGTTAGATCCGCTTGATGGTACGAAAGAGTTTATACATGAACGTGATGAATTTACGATCAATCTAAGCTTGATCAACGGCAAAGAAACAGTTTTCTCCGTTATTGCCGTGCCATGTGAACAAGTTGTGTACTTAGGATATCTGCAAGATTTACCTTTTAAATATAGCTTTAGCCAACAACAATGGTATCAATATCAGGTTAGTTCAACTTCGCTAGATGCACCTATACAAATAGGACTTAGTCACGGTAGTAAAAATCCAAAATACCAAAAATTTATTCAACCTATTGAAAAAGAACATCGTATTATTCGACGAGAAGCTGGGAGTGCCTATAAGTTTTGTATGATGTTAGAAGGTGAAATTGATATTTACCCACGCTTTCATCCTACTTCTGAATGGGATACCAGTTCTGGTCAAGGTCTGTTAGAAAGTATAGGCGGTGGTTTACTTACTCTTGATGGAAAACCTTTTGAATATAACCAAAGAAGCACGGTTTTAAATAAGGGCTTTATCGCTTTTCGTGATCAGGAAAGCAAAAAAATAGCATTTGAAGCATTAGCCCAATCAGGTGTTATCGATTGAGAGTTATGCCAGACATGTTATAGTGGCAAAGTATTGAAAAAAGATGACAAGATAAAGATGGCACTCGATTTATTGCCTAAAAGTATGTTTGAAGCAATTGATTTATTGCCCGATGCTTCAACTCCTGTAACCTTATTTACGCGCCATTCTTTAAGAGAACTTGTAGATGGGCAGGGCTTGGCTGGTTATGATCTCCAACTTACTCCTCAAGGACGTGAGCTTGCGCAGGCATGGGGTAATTACTTAATCAAAAATACAGATCGTGTTATTCAGCATTGTATTTCAAGTCCAATACAACGCTGTGTCGATACGGCGGCACTCATGATTGAAGGGGCTGACGATGTAAGTCCTCAATCAAATACTCATACGATTGAAATTATTGAGCAAGGGCTACTTGTTGAACCGGGTAGCTTTGTGTTGGATATACAACAAGCTGCTCCTTATTTTAAAAAGCAGGGTGCTTTAGGTTTTATTAATAGTTTTGTAAATAATGCATTACCTGGTATGAAACATCCCATTACGGGTGTTTTAGATGTACTAGAGCTTATTTACCGGACTCATCCAAAAACTAAAGGCGGTCTTAGTTTAGCCGTGAGTCATGACACGATTATTGCAGCAATTGTTGCTGTAATTTCTGGCGAGAATAAAATTAAGAAAGAAGACTGGCCGGAAATGATGGAAGGATTATTTGTCTGGTTTGAAGGTGAAGAGTTTCCAAATTGTAAATTAAAGTGGATTTGGAGAGGAAATGCCTATGAGCTGAATGTAGCTAAATTTCATAAAGTGCTATAAGCTCAAAACAATAGATAATAAAAAAAGCCCTATTGGGCTTTTTTTACATGTTCAAATTAGTTAGCTAACGCTTTAACTTGAGCATTTAAACGGCTCTTATGACGAGCAGCTTTATTTTTGTGGATGATGCCTTTATCAGCCATGCGGTCGATTACAGGAACAGCTTTTTTGTAAGCTTCTGTAGCAACAGCATAATCACCACCAGCGATTGCACTTAAAGTACGTTTGATGTAGGTACGAACCATAGAACGCAAGCTTGCGTTGTGTTTACGCGCTGTAACGTTTTGACGCGCACGTTTTTTAGCTTGAGCAGAGTTTGCCACTCTTGCACTCCTTGAAAATAAGTTGGTCTGGGCGGGCTGTGGTCAATTCAGTAAACTGGTGTAACCATCACCAGCCCGTAAACAAGTGCCATATTGTGATGAATCAACACCGTGAAGTCAAGCCTTGCGAGCATTTTAAGCGGTTTTAGGGGCTGCTAAAACGGTAAGAAAAGGTTAAATTTGATACAAACTTAAAGAGGGTTGGATAAAAAATGACTATAAGTACTAAAAAAGCAATTGTGATAGGTGCTACGGGACTTGTGGGTTTAGCGCTTGTCGAACAGCTTGAGCAAACAACAGAATTTGAAGCGATTACTGTTGTGGTAAGAAAAGAATCACAACTACTTAATACATATAAAAAAGTTACTCAACTCATTATAGAGGATTTTTTATTACTCAATGATGAAGATGTGAGTGGCCATACCCATGCATTTAGCTGTCTTGGAACAACATTAAAATTGGCAGGCTCAAAACAGGCTTTTTACGCTGTGGATTATGAAATCAATGCTCATTTAGCAGATTTAATACAAGATAAACATATTCATCTATTGCTAGTGAGTGCCCTTGGAGCAAATGCAAACTCTCCAATTTTCTATAATAAAGTGAAAGGACAATTAGAAGATTATATTGAGAGTCTAGAACTCGAAAAACTATCAATTTTTAGACCGTCTTTACTGATTGGTAAACGCAGCGATGTACGGTTTATTGAAGACTTAGGACAAAGTCTATTTAAACTTATCGAGAATAAATTTCAAAAGCCATTCAAATATAAGCCAGTAACTGCGGAGCAATTGGCTCATACGATGGTCGTAGCGGCGCTAACGCAAATTGAAGCCTTTAAACGATATGATAATCTGAGCATACAACAAACTCGATAAGGGAGTATTAAAGTGTCAACAGTACCATTTGTAACATGTGATTTATTAGATGATAACCCTGAAAAAGACTTACAGGTTGTAATCCCATCAATGGATGGCAAGTTCTTTCAAAGTTATGGAGCACGTAAAACTTTTGGGGGGCAGGTTGTAACAGTAAAGTGCTTTGAAGATAACTCACGTGTAAAAGAGTTATTGGCAACAGATGGTACAGGTAAAGTATTAGTTGTTGATGGTGGTGCATCTATGCGCTGTGCACTTATGGGTGATTTGATTGCTGAGTCAGCAGTTAAAAACAACTGGAATGGTGTAGTGATTTACGGTTGTGTACGAGATGTTGATGCAATTGCGACCTTAGATTTGGGAGTACATGCATTGGCTGCAATTCCGCAAAAAAGTAATCGTAAGGGCATTGGTGAGGTAGATATTAATTTGTATTTTGGTGGAGTCACAATTCAATCTGGTGATTTTATCTATGCTGATAATAATGGGATTGTGATAGCAAAAGAAAAATTAGTTTAATTCTCTAATATAAAGGAAGGCATGATGGTGATTCATCAAATTAAGGTACTTCAAGCAGTTATATCTGCAATTGCTGAAGGTGGGAGAGGTGTTTCAGGAACAGCATTTCCACAACAACCTGTAAAGGCTTTGAAATTATATGAATTTGAAGGTTCACCATTTTGTCGTCGCGTTCGTGAAGTGATTACACTTTTGAATCTGGACGTTGAAATTTATCCATGTCCTAAAGGTGGAACAAAGTATCGTTCAGTTGTAAAAGAAAAAGGCGGTAAATTACAGTTTCCATTTTTAATTGATGAAAATACTGGCGATCAGCTATATGAATCACAGGATATTATTCATCATTTATTTAAACATTATGGTAAGACCGGGAAAACACCGCAGAAATTTTCGAGTTACCCAAACATGCCTTATGTTGCAGTTGCAGGAACTATATTAAATGGAGCTCGTGGAATATGGATAAATAAAAAAATTGTTAATAGAGCTTCACCTGAACAAAAACTTGAGTTATGGAGTTTTGAAGCAAGTCCGTATTCACGAATTGTAAGAAGTCTACTCTCTGAACTTGAGCTACCATATATTTTGCATAATGTGGCAAAAGAGAGATGGCAAGATATGGGACCTGCTATTCTTCGCTTAAAACCGGGTAAATATATACCTTTAGAAGGTGGAAAAAGGGAAAAGCTATTACCGATTATGCAGGATAAAATGCAGGTGCCGTATTTGGTAGATCCAAATACGGGAGTGAAGATGTTTGAGTCTGCTCAAATCGTAAAGTATTTGAAAAAGCAATATGGACGTTGATTGAGGTTAATTTGAGTAAGAGTTTAAGGCGTTTTAATTAAACTCTTATTAACATCAGATTTCTTAACAGGTTGTATGAAAAAAATATGAGTATGCTAAATTAATAAACTTAAATACCTAAAAAGGCATATTTTATGGAATGTATGAGAATTCAACCTGTAACGAGTGCTCCTGGTGAAAATGCATTATTTATTGTATTGGGACTAGCTCAAGGTGATTCTGTAATAGAAAAAGTAAAAGATTTTGCTGCTAATTTTTCAGCACTAACCAGAAGTCTAACTAACCGTTATCCAGATAGTAAATTTAATGCTACTTTAGGTTTTAGCTCCAATGCATGGGATATATTGTTTCCAGAGCAATCCAAGCCTCAAGAGTTACAACCATTTCAAGAAATTAGAGGTCCGAAATACACGGCTGTCTCAACTCCAGGTGATTTATTTTTTCATATTCGTGCTGATCGTCAGGCCTTATGTTACGAGTTGGGCAATATAATTAATCAACAGCTTGGTAAGGTAACTTATCCAATTGATGAAGTTCATGGTTTTCGTTATTTTGACGGACGAGCAATTATTGGCTTTGTAGATGGAACGGAGAATCCTGAACCAGTTATTGCAGCGCAGTGGGCATTGGTAGGCGATGAAGACCCTGATTTTATCGGGGGAAGTTATGCTTTTATCCAGAAATATACACACGATATGGACAAATGGCGTTCATTAACTGACGAAGAGCAAGAAAAAGTGATTGGTCGTAAAAAGTTCAATGATGTTGAGCTCGGCGATGATGAAAAACCTTTAACTGCTCATAATGTGGTTAGTAAAGCTCATGATGCGGAAGGTAATGAACTTAAAATTATGCGAGCTAATATGCCTTTTTCAAATCCTTCTAGAAATGAATATGGCACATTCTTTATTGGCTACTCGCGTAAATTTAGTACAACCCGACAAATGCTTGAGAACATGTTTTTAGGCAACGAGCATGGTAACCTAGACCGGTTACTTGACTTTAGTACTGCTCAAACAGGTACTTTATTCTTTGTACCGACTGTAGATTTTCTTGATGATTTAGGCGATGAATAGTCGTTAATTTAGAAGACTTAAATGATGGAAGTGACTAGGTTACTTTTATCATTTAAATTGAAATAAATATGATGTGATGAAATGTTTAAAAAGATAACGCAGCTTTTTCAAGGCTCGAAAGAGACACCTGAACAAATTTACTTGCAAGAGAACCAATTAAAATTTGATTCTGAACGTGGGCCTATTATTAATGATGTATTGATTAATCAGAAATGGTCAGAGCATCTGGAATATTTCTCAAACCGTAAATTACAGAATTTTGATAATCTTCAAAAGTTATTTCAAATTACGCCACAAATTAATGAAAAGATTGATCTAGAAATTGCAACACAGCGTTATGTTGCAAGATTAGAAAATACTCAAGAAAAACTACTTCAACTCAAAGCGATTATACAAATATTGAATCAATATTACGTTTTGTTTTTGCGTGATAAATAATCATAGTTGATTGATTAAAAAATATAAAAAGTAGGGCCAACTAGTAGTTTGATTTTCAAAAAAATAACTCATTTCACTAAAAACATCATGCTACTATTGAGCTCATATCTTCTTAGCTGATAAAAGCCATATACATGTTTCAACAAGAAATCTCTCAATTGAATTTACAACAGCTCAAAGCCGGTGAAAAGCGTTGGGTAGGGTCGTTATTAGGTTCATCTGCTGCATTATTATTCAAAGAAATTGCCGTTCAGCATTCATCTTTGCTCGTTATAGTGGCTCGAAATAACCAACATGTTGCTCAGTTAGAAAGTGAACTTGAATTTTATGGCATAAAGCCGACAATTTTCCCTGATTGGGAGATTCTGCCTTATGATCGCTTGTCACCTCATCAAGATATTGTTTCAGAACGTCTCGCGATTTTATCCAATATGCCGCAAAAAGGTGTATTGCTCGTTTCAGCAAGCACTTTAGCTCAAAGAGTTGCACCCTATTCTTGGGTTTTAGGTGAGCATTTTGATATTCGTGTGGGGCAAAAATTTGATTTAGAACAGCAGAAGCTGCGTTTAGTACAAGCTGGGTATCATTTAGTAGATACAGTTTACGACCATGGTGAGTTTGCTGTACGTGGTAGCATCATGGATATTTTTGCATCAGGACAGGAAGCACCTATCCGTATTGACCTATTTGATGATGAAATTGATACTTTAAAATTCTTTGATCCAGAAACACAAAGAACAACAACTACTTTAAAAAGTTTTACCGTCTTACCAGCAAAAGAGTTTCCATTAAAAGAAGCTCGTTCAATTTTTAGAGACCGTTATTCTGAACTTTTTCCGACTGCAAATCCTAAGAAAAACCCAATTTACCAAGACGTTCTTGATGGTATCGCATCTCCGGGAATCGAGTTCTATTTACCGTTATTTTTTGATAAAACTCAAATGCAATCCCAAAGTACACTTACAACGTACTTTCCAAAGAATTGCATTGTAATTACAAATGATGATGTGGATGCTGATTTAACCAGTTTTTGGAAAGAAGTTTTCCGTCGCTATGAAGATAGACGTCATAACGCAGACCAGCCAATTCTCCCACCTGATGAGTTATTTATTGCACCAAATAACTTACTAAGTGCCTTAAATCAGTTCCCACGTATGCTTGTGAGCGCTGAAACAGTTGAAGAAAAAGCTGGGGCTCTAAATCTTAAGGTTGAGCAACCACCTAAGTTGCCAGTTGATCCGAAAAAAGACAAACCATTTGCCGTAGTTAAAAAATATATTGATGAAGCAAACCATCCTGTTTTATTGGTTGCAGAAAGTGCTGGTCGACGTGAAAGTTTAAGAGACGGTTTGCGTGCCAGTCTGGGAGATATTCCTAGTGTAGATAGTTTTGAGCAATTCCAGAAAAGTCAGTTTGCGATTGCGATTACGAATGCGCCATTAGACCGTGGGTTGCTTTTAACCGATCAATTGTCTGTTATTTCAGAAAATCAGTTATATGAGCATCGGGTAGTCCAACGTCGTCGTAAACGTCAACAAGAAGTTTCAGAAGAGTTTCTAATTCGTAGTTTGACCGAATTAAGCATAGGTGCTCCTGTTGTTCATATCGATCATGGTGTCGGGCGTTACGCTGGATTAATTACTTTGGCAATTGAAGGGCAAGATTATGAATTCTTGCAACTAGACTATGCTGAAGAGGCAAAAGTTTATGTGCCTGTGACTAACTTGCATCTTATTAGTCGTTACAGTGGTGGAGATCCGGACTTAGCACCATTACATAAAATTGGAACTGACGCGTGGAGTAAGGCTAAACGTAAAGCTTTAGAACAAATTCATGATGTTGCAGCAGAGTTGCTACATATACAAGCACGTCGTCAGTCAAAACCTGGCTTTGGTTTTGAAGTCGATCAGTCACTTTATATGCAATTTGCAAGCGGATTTGCGTACGAAGAAACAATTGATCAAGCCAATGCTATTGAAGCGACGCTTTATGATATGCAACAAGCTAAACCGATGGATCGACTTGTTTGTGGGGACGTTGGTTTTGGTAAAACAGAAGTTGCGATGCGTGCGGCATTTGTTGCGGTGCAAAATGGCAAACAGGTCGCTGTATTAGTACCGACGACATTACTTGCTCAACAGCATTATGAATCTTTTAAAGACCGTTTTGCCGATTGGCCTGTTCGTATTGAAGTATTATCACGCTTTGGTTCAAATAAAACCCATACGAAAAATATTGAAGACCTTGCTGAAGGCAAAGTCGATATTGTGGTGGGTACCCATAAACTTTTACAAGAAAATGTGCAGTTTAAAGATTTAGGCTTAATGGTGGTCGACGAAGAGCACCGTTTTGGGGTGCGTGATAAAGAGCGTATTAAAGCATTACGTGCAGATGTAGATATGTTAACGCTTACAGCTACACCAATTCCTCGTACGCTTAATATGGCTTTTTCGGGAATGCGTGATTTATCTATCATTGCTACACCACCAGCCCGTCGTTTAGCTGTTAAAACCTTTGTACAAGAACATACTGAAGCGTCTATTAAAGAAGCGATCTTGCGTGAGTTACTGCGTGGTGGACAAGTATATTTCTTGCACAATGAAGTTGATACGATTGAGAGAGCAGCTGAAAATATTCGTGTGCTTGTCCCTGAAGCTCGTGTAGCTGTTGCACACGGACAAATGAGGGAAAGAGAACTTGAGCAAGTCATGCAACAGTTCTATCACAAAGAATACAATGTATTGGTATGCTCAACAATTATCGAAACAGGAATCGATGTTCCAAATGCCAACACTATTTTGATAGAAAGGGCCGACAAACTAGGTTTAGCTCAACTACACCAATTACGTGGCCGTGTAGGACGTTCACACCACCAAGCCTATGCCTATTTATTGGTTCCTTCGATAAAGCATTTAAAAGGTGATGCTGAAAAACGTCTAGATGCAATTCAACGTGCTTCAACTCTTGGTGCTGGTTTTATGCTGGCTACAGAAGATTTAGAAATTCGAGGCGCAGGTGAGCTTTTAGGTGAGCAGCAAAGTGGCTCAATGCAGGCAATTGGATATAGCCTATATATGGAAATGCTGGAAAAAGCTACTAAAGCGATTCAGCAAGGTAAAACACCGAATTTTGATGCGCCTTTATCATTAACTGCAGAAATTAATTTACACATTCCTGCACTAATTCCAGATGAGTATCTAGGTGACGTGCATCAGCGTTTATTATTCTATAAGCGTATTAGTAATACAGATACCCAAGAAAAGCTCGACAATATCCGTATGGAGCTTATTGACCGTTTTGGAGTTCCACCGCAATCAGTTAAACACTTATTTAGTGTTCACCAAATTCGACTGAAAGCTGAACATCTAGGGATTACTAAGATCGATATTAATACGCAAGGTGGCAATATTGAATTCTCGCCTGATACACCTGTTCAGGCCATTAGTATTATTCAACTCATGCAAAAGCATCCAACCTATTATCGTATGGAAGGTGGTCAACGTTTAAAGGTTATGGTTCAGCTTGAAGAACAGGAAAAACGGATCCAATTTATTAATGATTTATTAGCGAAATTATTGAATGAATTACATGCTTAAATAGTGTTTTAAAGTGATTTCCATTCCATATAAATTCTTTGTATGTTGATAACAGAGTTTTATGCACGATTTCTCGGTCTGTTGGGGTAATAAGTGCATAAAATCATTGTTATTTGTAATCAAACCAGACACTAGCAATACTCACATCAAAACTGATGTGATAGTATTAGCCATTATTGTTTATTGTCATTTATAAAAGATATGTTTAGTTTGCATCCACAACTTGCTCAAGATACTTTTTTTGTAGGCGATTTCCCGCTTTCAACATGTCGTTTAATGAATGATATGCAATTCCCTTGGCTGATTTTAATCCCTCGTGTGCCGGGAATCACAGAATTATATGAGTTGAGCCAAGCTGACCAAGAACAGTTTTTACGTGAATCAAGTTGGTTATCTAGCCAGCTATCTCGTGTATTCCGCGCTGATAAAATGAATGTTGCCGCTTTGGGAAATGTGGTGCCTCAATTGCATTTCCATCATGTGGTACGTTATCAGAATGATGTTGCATGGCCTAAACCAGTATGGGGTACACCTGCGGTTCCTTATACAAATGATGTGCTGGCTCATATGCGTCAAACTCTTATGCTTGCGTTACGTGGTCAAGGTGATATGCCATTTGATTGGCGCATGGACTAAATCAATGCAATGCCACATTTATATGAATGTGGCTACATTGAGGTGTGGAGGATAGGGTGCAATTAGAGAGGTTTATCGATAGAGAGCCTAAGCAGTTTGCATATTTTCATCGCTTGATGGGATATTCAATTCTGTCATTAATTTTAGTGATCTATGCTTTTACCTCACCTAATACAAATTATCAGATCTATGTTCCACCTTTTTTTCTATTTCTGCTTTTTATTAGTTCGAAGTTAGAACATTGGCTTCAGTACCAATTCGATAAAAAAACTCAAAAAAGTGTTTTCTTTGCAATCGATGCAATTGTTGTAGCAGTTACATTGGCTGGTCTGCATCTTAATTTAGTGCCTACATTTATTGCACTTTTTGCCTTGTTTTATTCAGCAATTAATAGTCGTATTTCTTTCGCAGTCATTTGTTTGACGAGTTTGTTAGGCGCGATTATTTTTTATTTAAGTACTTTCTTTTTATTTGGTTTTTATACATATTTTGAGCCTACTAGCCAAGAGTTGACTGTAATTACACTTCTTGGCTTGGTTATGTTTATTACTATCGGAAACTACTACCAGCATCGTTGGGTTAAAAAAATCAGTCAGCAGCGTCAACATTACTATGACCAAATGACCCGCTATATTGCTTTTGCTAATCAACTAAGCCGTTATGCGCCATTACAGTTATGGCAATCTATTATGCGTGGTGAGGCTGAAGCAAAGATTGAGTATAAGCGTAAAAAAATGACGGTGTTTTTTTCTGATATTCAGGGATTTACAGAGTTATCAGAAACTTTAATTCCAGATGATTTAGCATTCTTGCTTAATGATTATTTAAGTCATATGACTGAAATTGCTAAACAGTATGAAGCTACAGTCGATAAATTTATGGGAGATGCCATCCTCATATTTTTTGGTGATCCGAATTCACAAGGTGTGGAGCAAGATGCCAAAGCATGTGTAGAAATGGCAATAGCTATGCGTCAGCAAATGAAACTGCTGCGCGAGCGCTGGAAAAAAATGGGTTACTCAGCATTGCATATCCGAATGGGTATTAGTACAGGTTATTGCCACGTAGGAAATTATGGGGCAACCCATCGTATGGCTTATACGATTGTGGGTCGTGATGTGAATTTAGCGGCTCGTCTGCAATATGCTGCTGAAATAGATGAAATCTTAATTTCAGACGATACTTATCAATTAATTAAAAGTGATTTCCTGTGTGCTCCCAAGACACCGATTTATCTAAAAGGTATTCAAGGTGCGGTAAAGACATGGCAAGTGATGGAGAAATATACAGGCAATAAATCAGATCATCAGCAATGGTTTGATTACGAATATAAAGGCTTTCACTTGGTGCTTAACTTAGAAGAAGTACAAAACTATGAATATCCTGAATTAGTAGAAGTGCTTGAGAAAATGATTCAACGAATTAAAGTTCAACAAACTTTAGTGAATACTCAAGGTATAGCGCAGTTAAGACTTGAAGATGAAGTTAAGCCTTTAGAAATAGACCAACAAGATTAAGTTTAGAGTTTATAAAATATAAAAAAAGCTGCTTTTAAAGCAGCTTTTTTATTAACACGATTAATGATTTTCTGAAGCATGGTTAATTGTATATTTAGGAATCTCAATTTCTAAATCTTCATCCACAACTTTTACTTGGCATGAAAGGCGAGAATCTGGTTCAAGACCCCAAGCTCGATCTAAAAGATCTGCTTCAACATCATCCATTTCTTCTAGGCTATCAAAACCTTTACGAACTACTACGTGGCATGTTGTACAAGCGCATGACATGTCACATGCATGTTCGATTTTAATTCCTCGATCCAGCAAACTTTGGCAAAGATTTGCATTCTGTTCAACTTCAAATTCTGCACCTTCAGGACAAAATTGAGCGTGAGGAAGTACTTTAATGCGGGGCATATTGATCACCTATACCTTTAGTTTGAATTTGACCAATCTTCAAGTTTTGTACCTTTTAAGGCGTGGTCAATATGTCGATTCATACGTAGTGCAGCAAAAGCATCACTATGTACTTTAAGTTGTTCTACAGATTTTTCAATCGCTTGAATATCATTGCCATCAAGTTGTACTTTAAGCATATTTTCAGCGGTTTTAAGTGCTTCGAGCTGCTCAGCATTGAGTAAATCAGCATCAACTTTCAAAGCTTGTTCTAATGCTTCAAGCTCACGTTGAGCTTCAACTTTGGTTTCTTTTAAATGACGCAGATTTTTGTCTTCTTCTGCGTGTTGGAAACCTTCAATTAATAAGCGTTCAGTGTCAGACTCTGATAAACCATAAGATGGTTTAATATCAATTTGAGCTTGTACACCTGAAGTTGTTTCACGAGCTGAAACGGTAAGCAAGCCGTCTGCATCTACCTGAAAGGTAACTTCAATACGTGCTTGACCAGCAGTCATTGGAGGAATGCCATGAAGAACGAATCTTCCTAACGATCGACAGTGTTCGACTAAATCTCTTTCACCTTGAACTACATGAATCAGCATGGCAGTTTGGCCATCTTGATAAGTAGTAAACTCTTGGCGGCGAGCAACCGGAATAGCTGTATTACGAGAAATAAGACGCTCTACTAATCCACCCATGGTTTCTAAGCCAAGGGAAAGAGGAGTAACATCTAAAAGTAGCGAACCGTCTTGGCTGTTTCCAATTAATTGATTTGCTGTAATAGAAGCACCAATTGCTACTACTTCATCAGGATTAATCGTGCAAAGTGGTTCTTGGTTAAACACATTACGAACTGCTTGCTGAACAGCATACGAACGGGTAGAACCACCAACTAAAACAACATTTTGAATATCTGATAATTCAAGTTTTGCATCACGTAAAACACGTTTGCAAACACTGATTGTTTTGTCTAAAGCAACTTGAATAATGCTCTCAAAGGTTGAGCGATCAAGTGTTAGTACATTTTCAACTAGTTTTAATTGAACTGATTCTTGTGTAGAAAGTTGTTCTTTCGCTTGGCGAGCAGCAACAATAAATATTGCATAGCTCTCATCACTTAGCGTATCAATATTTAATTGTTTTTTAGCCCACTTAACAATGAGACGATCTAAATCATCACCACCTAAAGCAGTATGACCACCTGTAGCTAATACTTCAAAGACACCTTGTGAAAAACGTAGGATTGATACGTCGAAAGTACCACCACCTAGATCATAAATCACATAGTTATGATCTGTAGCTAAATTTGTTTCTTGATCTAAACCATAAGCCACAGCAGCAGCAGTTGGCTCATTTAATAGGCGTAATACATTCAAACCAGCCAGCTGTGCAGCATCGCGTGTTGCTTGACGTTGTGCTTCATCAAAATAGGCTGGAACAGTAATTACCGCTCCATTTACTGGGTTTTGTAAGCTTGATTCAGCACGTTCTTTTAGTTGTTTTAAAATTTCAGCTGAAATTTCAACAGGTGTTTTGCGGCCAGAACGTGTCTCGAAAGCTGGCATCTCATTTTCAGAACCCACTAATTCATACGGGTGTTGAAATTTGATATCTGCTTTTGAGCGTCCCATAAAACGCTTTACAGAAACAATTGTATTTTTTGGATCAGCAATAATGAAAGGTTTCGCTTCTTCACCATAATGAGTGACATCATTTCCATAATGCACAATAGAAGGAAGAAGTCTTCTTTCTTTTTCGTCGTTAAGGACTTTTGGTTTGCCTGATAACACTGTCGCAACTAAAGAATGTGTTGTTCCTAGGTCGATACCAATCGCAATGCGGTGTTCATGTGGGGCACTGGATTGACCCGGTTCAGCAATTTGCAAAAGTGCCATGAGTTAAATCCTTTGAATATAAATTGGAAAAAGCAAATTAAAAATCATCATCTAAATCAAAGTTGTCTTCATCATCCAACAGTTGATCTTCTGCTTTTTCAATATCGTTAAGAACGCGCTGAAAGAAACGTAATTTACGTACAGTATCTCGAGCTTCGCCCCAATCTTCATCTGAGTAGTCAATTTTAAATTCGCGAACTAAGCCCTCAATCCATTGAAAAACTTCTTGCTTAAGAGTACTTAAATGCTCTTGTGAAGTTGCTTCATCAAGTTGCTCACGAAGCTCTAGAGCTGATTGTAGGAACTCAAAATCACTAATGGATTGATCGAGGTGATGATCTTGCTTTTTTAACGCTAATAGATAAGCAGCACGGCTATCTACTTGCGAAAGTACTTTAAAAGCTTGATTGATTTCACTTGATTTGATCAATGCCTGATCTTTATCTTCTGCTTTATCTGGGTGATATTGCTGTTGCAAACTTAAGAAACTAGATTTTAAGCTTGCCAAATCGATATCGAGTTCTACGGGTAAATTGAACAACTCAAAATGATTCATTAGAAAGGAGGTCCACATTAATTAAATACATTAAAACAGTGCTATAAAAAGTCACTGTTTTAATGAAAGGATGGAAGGAGAAGAGGGAGTTATACAGTGAAAGACTCACCGCAACCACATTCACCTTTTTTGTTGGGATTGTTAAATTCGAACCCTTCGTTAAGGCCATTCTTTACGTAATCCATTTCTAAGCCTTCTAAATAGACAAGACTTTTTGGATCTACAAAAACCTTAACGCCAAATTGTTCGAAAACTTGGTCATGTTCATCGACAGAATCAACAAATTCGAGAACATAAGCCAACCCAGAACAACCAGAAGTTTTCACACCCACGCGAATGCCTTCACCCTTACCTCGATTTTTAAGGTAATTGTTAATATGAGTCGCAGCATTTTCAGTTAAATGAATCATGAAAACTCCAACGTTTACAATGGTAACAAATTAAGCTTTAGATTTTTTACTGCGGTAATCATCAATCGCAGCTTTAATTGCATCTTCAGCTAGTACAGAGCAGTGAACTTTTACTGGAGGAAGAGCAAGCTCAGTTGCGATATCAATATTTTTGATCGCTTGAGCTTCATCAAGAGTCTTACCTTTTAACCATTCAGTTACAAGTGAGCTTGATGCAATTGCAGAACCACAACCATAAGTTTTGAAGCGTGCTTCTTCAATCACACCACTATCATTTACCTGAATTTGTAAACGCATCACGTCGCCACATGCAGGTGCACCCACCATGCCTGTACCAACATTTTCAGAGTTTTTATCTAAAACACCAACATTACGTGGGTTTTCGTAATGATCAATTACCTTTTCGCTATAAGCCATTTCGCTTCTCCAAACCTCGGGGTCAGCCTAATATTAATATGAGGGTTAAAACACTAATTTCAATAATTAGTGTTCTGCCCATTCAACTGTAGAAAGATCGATACCTTCTTTGTACATATCCCAAAGCGGAGAAAGTTCACGTAATTTCTCAACAGCGGCTTTGGTAATTGTAAGCACGTGGTCAATGTCTTCTTCAGTTGTGTATTTGCCAAAACTAAAGCGGATTGAGCTGTGTGCTAGCTCATCAGATAAACCTAATGCACGAAGAACATATGAAGGCTCTAAAGTTGCAGAAGTACAAGCAGAACCACTTGATACTGCAGCATCTTTAAGCGACATCATTAAAGATTCACCTTCAACAAAGTTGAAGCTAACATTTAAATAGTTTGCAACGTTTTGAGTTGGGTGACCATTTAAGAACACTTGTTCAAGGTCTTGTAAACCGTTCCAAAGTTTGTCACGAAGTTTACGGAGACGCTCTTGTTCTGCATGCATTGTTTTGCCTGCAATCTCAAAAGCTTCACCCATACCAACGATTTGGTGAGTAGCCAAAGTACCAGAACGCATACCACGTTCATGACCACCACCATGGATTTGTGCTTTTAGG
Source organism: Acinetobacter sp. WU_MDCI_Abxc222 (assembly GCF_025514755.1). NCBI lineage: Bacteria > Pseudomonadati > Pseudomonadota > Gammaproteobacteria > Moraxellales > Moraxellaceae > Acinetobacter > Acinetobacter sp. WU_MDCI_Abxc222. The sequence continues at coordinate 222,928 of NZ_JAHPVG010000001.1, read as the reverse complement.
CGAACACGTGGGCTACGACGTACATATAATGCGCCGATACCTTTTGGACCATAAATTTTATGAGCAGAGAAACTCATAAGATCAATTTTCATAGTAGATAAGTCGATATCAACTTTACCAGCTGCTTGCGCTGCATCTACGTGGAAAAATGTTTTGTTGGCACGTGTTAATTCACCAATCGCCGCTACATCTGTAACTGTACCAATTTCATTGTTTACCATCATAAGAGAAACAAGAATAGTATCTGGGCGAAGGGCAGCCTTAACCATTTCAGGAGTAATTAAACCTGTTTGTGGTTCTGGCTCTAAATAAGTAATTTCAAAGCCTTGTTCTTCTAATTCACGACAAGGATCTAAAACAGCTTTGTGTTCAATTTTACTTGTAATGATATGTTTGCCTTTAGATGCATAGAATTGAGCTACACCTTTAAGGGCAAGGTTATCTGATTCAGTTGCACCAGAAGTCCAAACGATTTCACGTGGATCAGCTTTAATTAAATTTGCTACTTGCTCACGTGCATATTCAACTTTTTCTTCTGCCTGCCAGCCATAAGCGTGTGAACGAGACGCAGCATTACCAAAGGTACCGTCGAAAGTTAAACACTCCATCATACGTTCTGCAACTTGCGGATCTACTGGAGTGGTTGCTGCGTAATCAAGATAAATTGGACGTTTCATATCAAATACCTGTACCCGATAAAAGAGCTGAATCTGTGCCAGTCACATTTTGGCGTAATGCAACAGTTTGAACGTTGTCTCGGCTAATGAGGTCGGCAAGAGAGATTTTTGCTAAATAGTCGGCAATATGATGAGAGAGTTCTTGCCATAAATCATGAGTGAGACACATTGCACCATTTTGGCAGTTACCTTTATGGTCACAACGTGTTGCATCAACCGTTTCATTTACAGCTTCAATAATTTCTAACACAGTAATTTCATCAGCATTTCGAGCCAAATGGTAACCACCATTTGCACCACGAACACTAGAAACTAACCCATGACGCTTAAGTTTTGCGAATAACTGTTCTAAATAAGCAACTGAAATGGATTGGCGTGCGGCAATTTCGGCGAGCGTGATCGTTTGTTCAGTTGGCTGCAAAGCTAAATCAAGTAGAGCAGTCACTGCGTAGCGACCGCGAGTTGTAAGGCGCATGATTCGATACACATGTTAAGACTAGATAATAGGATTTTATGAATCCCGACTAAAATAGTCAAGTTTTTTTATTTTTAATTCAAGTGCTGGAACAAAATAGAAAAATAAATTAGGCAACCCACAAATTATATATGAAATAAACAATAAATATTAGGCTAATTATACCAAAGGAGAAGTTAATATTTCGTTGACGTCGTTGTAAGCGATTAATTCGATTTTGATATTGTTTAATTTCCACGTGAAGGGAGTTGATCTCTGATCTTTGTTGATCAATTTTCTCAAGTAATGGGGCGATTCGTTTACGTGAAGCAAGAGTTTCAGCTTCATCATCTGGAGTGTTAAACCACTGCTTCCAGTCAACTAGCAATTTTGGAAGAGTCAAATGAGAAATTAAATCTAAAAGTTCCTTTTTCGTTTCCTCATCACCATCAATACGCATATTTTTTAGACTGCGTTGATTAGAAAATCCGAAAATTTTAATTAGATCAATAAGCGTACTATTGATCTCAAGATCAATACGTCTATCAAAAGAGTGAATATCGAATAACAAGCCTTTTTCTGTAAATTGAACATAGAAGTCAAAGAAAGGTAAATAGCTATTAATACGAATCGTTGTTTTGTTCAAAATAAACTTTTTCGCTTGCAAGCGAAGGGCACCATCGTGGGTGAGAATAAATGAAAAAAAAGTTTCTAAGATAATTAGAACAATATTTAGCAACAGACGCGGATGTTTTTGTCTTTGTTGCGTTTCACTCATAAAAGTTTATCCTTAGAAATAGCAATTAACTGAAGAATGGGACATCCTATCCCAAACTTAACACAATGTCGTGTTAAATATATTTACATGACTTATTTGCTTTGTAGAACAGTTTTGTAAATGGATCAAGTCTTTACTTTGATATTATAGAAATATTTTGTGGTCAAATCAGTCATCATTTCTCTCATCTGATTAGGAGTTTAGATTAATGGATAATGCAAATATAGATACCCAGATAGAAGAGTCGGAAGAAAAAAATAAATTAAAATCAAAAAGTTCAAGAAAATCAGCTTTGGATTTTAGGAAGTATACTAAGCAAATTTGGTTAGCTGGATTAGGCGCTTTTTCTCGTGCGGAAGAAGAAGGAAATAAGCTGTTTGATTCCTTAGTTAAAGTAGGTGAGGAGCTAGAATCAAAAACTGGAGACTTAGCAGACAATACTGTCGGTAAGGTCACAGAAAAAGCAAAAGAGTCTGTATCTGAAACAAAAGACAGAGTAGAAAAGATTCTTGATACGAGTGTTAATCACTCTTTAAATCGTATTGGATTGGTGACACCGAAGGATTTACAACATATCGAACAGTTGCTTGTACAACTGCATATTAAGGTGGATGCTTTAATAGAAGAAAATCAACAGTTGAAAGCAAAATTGAATAAAAAGTAAAAAAATGTTGGGATTTAGCAAATATATAACAGTTTTTTAGCATTTATTTTTGCTAAAAGCCCTGCTCTAGTATTGCGTTTTCCCCTAAAGCATTGCTATAAAGGCGTCATGGCCTTTTAAACTATAGCCTTGGACCTTAAACAAACGATATTAAGAGGATGTTTTATTCATGAATAAATCAGAATTAATCGATGCAATTGCTGAAAAAGGGGGAGTATCTAAGACTGATGCAGGCAAGGCACTCGATGCGACAATTGCGTCAATTACTGAAGCACTTAAAAAAGGTGACACAGTAACTTTAGTTGGTTTTGGTACTTTCAGTGTTAAAGAACGTGCTGCACGTACTGGTCGTAACCCAAAAACTGGCGAAGAGCTTCAAATTAAAGCAACAAAAGTACCTAGCTTTAAAGCTGGTAAAGGTCTTAAAGATTCAGTAGCTTAATCTTTTAAGATGAATAAACGCGCCAGAATAGGCGCGTTTTTTATTAAATATCTGAATTGACCAATATTGCTCATTCATTGATTGTGGTTTTTCAGTTAAAATTCTCCTCGAAATAAAATATTGGAATACTTATGGAATCGTTTCGTACAGTCATTAAGGGTTGGCTCGGCAAAGTCCTTCTAATTTTGTTTTTGACCCCTTTAGCACTTGTAGGTATTGAAGGATATTTTAATAGGGGAAACAAGGCTGATGTTGCTAAGACAGTAAATGGCCAAGAAATATCTAAAAAAGACCTTGAAACTTTAACTCAGTCTTACAAAGAACAATATTTAGCTGCTGTTAAAGGGGATGAGAGTTTACTCAATTTGCCTGTCATTCAGGCTAAGGCACTTGATATTTTAGTGTCACGTAATTTATTGATACAGCAAGCTGAAAAATTAGGTATCTCTCTGAGTGATGCTCAAATTGAGCAAATGTTAGCTCAACAGCCTAGTTTGCAAGAGAATGGTCAATTTTCACAAAAACTTTATGAAAACTACTTACGTTCGATTGGCATGACGAGTCAGGGGTTGATATCAAGCCTACGTCAAGATCATGCTTTGAAAATGTTAACATCAACATTTACTGACTACTCATTAGTAAGCAAAGTTGATCTCATGCAAATTGCGAATTTGCAAACTGAACAACGTACATTACATTTAGCTAGCATTAAATTAGATGCTTACAAAACAGGTTTAACTGCTTCTAATCAAGAAGCTACAGATTATTATAACAAGCATCAAGGTGAGTTTAAGCAACAGGCTTCGGTTGATGTTGATTATGTTGTATTGTCTCCTTCAATGATAGCGAAACCAGCCCCTGCAACTGAGGCTGAACTTCAGCAAGCATATGCTAAGTTTGTTGAAACTCAGAAAAAAGATGCTAAGCGAACTGTGAAGCATATTTTAATTACTACTGATGCTCGTGATGATGCAGCGGCTCAAAAACTGGCAAAAGAAGTTTATGCGAAAATTCAGGGTGGTCTTTCATTTGCACAAGCTGCGGCACAGTTCTCTGAAGATCCTAGTTCAAAAGCAAAAGGCGGCTTAGTTGAAGCATATGCACCAGGTGTTTTCTCGGATGCATTTGATAAAACTGTTTTAAGTTTGAAAAATGGACAAGTTTCACAGCCAGTAAAAACACAATATGGTTATCATATTATTGAAGCAGAAACTCAAGCTAACCAAATCCCTTCATTTGAAGCTGAGAAGGCTCGTTTAACTGCTGAGGTTGAGAAGAATAAAGTTGCGACCGTTTATTCAGATACCGTAAATAGTTTGAATGAAACGATTGTTGGCAATGATTCTTTAGAAGCTGTTGTTCAAGAAGTAAAAGGTACAAAAGTTGAATCATTAAATGGTGTAACTTTAGCTACTCAAAATCCATATTTAAGTGATCCAAGCGTCAAAATTAAATTATTTAATGATGATGTGAAGAATGGTGACCGTAATACTTCCTCTAATATTCAGTTAGCGAATGGTGATACGTTATGGGTTAAAGTACGTGATTACCACGCAGCTGGTGTAAAACCATTAGCGCAAGCGATGAATGAAGCGAAAGCCAAAGTTATCGATGAAAAAGCGCGTAAGGCTGCTCAAGCAAAAATTGCTACTATGTTGACTGAGTTTAAAACTCAACCTGCAGACCAAGTGGTTGCTAAAAACAAAGTCGCATTTGAGTCAGCTGGTGTGTTTACTCGCTCACAAGGTTTAAAACGTGAAATTGAACGTGCTGCATTTAGCTTAGCTACACCTAAACCAGGTATGTGGTCTGTTACAACAGCAAACTTACCAAATGAGCTTGTAGTAGTTGCAGTTTCAAATGTAAATTCATCAGCTGTAAATGCCATTCCTGCCGATCAGTTACAACAGTTAAAACAACTTTATCGCCAATCACGTGGTCAACAAATATTGGAAGATTACAGCCAATATTTAAAATCACATGCAAAAATTAAATAATAATTTGATCAAATAAAAAAAGCGCTTCGGCGCTTTTTTTATTTTCTATTAATCGAGATGATGTTCGATATATTGCTGTCGATATTGTTTAGGTGATAAATCAAAAATTCTTTTAAAAGCCTGACTAAAAGCAGTCTCGGATGAATAGCCGACTTTGTTTGATATTTGCTGAATTGAAAAATTACTTGTGCGTAGATATTGGCTAGCTAAGCGGAAACGGTAATGTTGCAAATAAGTGAGAGGTGGTTCCCCAATAATACTATTAAATAGATTTGCAAATTTGGAACGTGACATACAGCATTGTTCTGCTAAAGACTCAACTGTCCAAGCAACTTCTGGTTGGCTGTGAATAGCAGATAGGGCATTACTCAATTCAGGGTGGGTTAATGCACTTAGCCAGTTTTGTTGATCTGTCATTTGTTGAACATGATCACGAATGCATTCAATGAGAAGAATACTGACTAAATGATCAATAATTTTGTCATGTCCCGGCCTGATTTTTTGAGTTTCAATTGCTAAAAAATAAAGCCCAATTTGTAGCCATTCGGGTGGGTTGGTTTGATTTTCGTGCTGAATATGCATAATCGAAGGCAATGCATTAATCAAAGGGCCTGCCATATGAGTATCAATCTGACAGCGCAAACAGAGCAACAAGGTTGTATCTTGAGAGGAGGTGCCAAACTCAATCGCGTCTTGTCTATGACCGTTAAAAAACGAAGTAATATCTATTGAATCTACTAGTTTATTCGCTGTTGATTTTGAGTCAGTGGCATTATGTGCTTTTCCAGAAGGTATTAAAATAATATCTCCTGCTGTCGCAATTATTTTTTCTGAAGCATTAAGTTGAATATATACTGAACCGGTTAAAACAATATAGGCAAGTAAAGCAGATTGATCTTGTGTTTTAAAAGCCCATTCTCCTTGAGCTTTTAAATAGATGTATTCAGACTTATTAAGGTGAATATCATCAAAAAACTTACTTAGTGCATCCATGTTTATATGATCAATCATTATTTTATTAAAATTATAGTGAGCTATAAGAATAGATCAACATGTGTTTTTAGGACAAAAAAGTGGAAGAAAATGCCAAAGACTTTGAAATAGGTTTTTTGGACGGTTACTACTGTTAAGTAATTAGTATTTCTTTAACTATATAGATATATAGAAAAAGGAAATATGACTATGAATGCACCAGTAAATGTTCAGCAAGAACTTATGCCAGTGCCAGCGTCTATGCGTGAGATAGATCGTAAGCGCTATTTATGGATGATTAGTCCGGCTCTACCTGTAATTGGTTTAGGTATTTTAGCTGGTTACCATTTTGGTCCACGCCCATTAAAAAAAGTTTTCGCTTTAGGTGGTCCACTATTATTACATGTGGTGATTCCAGCTATTGATACGATTATTGGGAAGGATGCACGTAATCCAACTGATGAAGAAATTAAACTCCTTGAAAAAGATCCATATTACTCACGTCTCGTGAAGAGTTTTATTCCCCTGCAATATGCTGCAAATGTTTATGCATGTTATTTAGCAAGCCGTAAAAGCACGTCATTTATTGATAAAATTTTGCTCGGTGTTTCGATGGGGGCGATTAATGGTATTGCGATTAATACTGCCCATGAATTAAGCCACAAACATGATCGTATTGATCATATTTTATCTCATCTTGCTTTGGTTCCTACTGGTTATAACCATTTCCGTATCGAACATCCTTATGGACACCATAAACGTGCAGCAACTCCTGAAGATCCGGCTTCTTCACGAATGGGTGAAACATTTTATGAGTTCTGGCCCCGTACAGTTGTAGGTTCTTTTAAGTCTGCAATTGAGATCGAGAAAAATCGTTTAAAACGTAAAGGAAAAGAGTTCTGGTCAGCAGATAATGAATTATTACAGGGCTGGGGAATGAGCGCTGCTTTCCATGCTTCTATGGTGGGAATTTTTGGTAAAAGCACAATTCCATATTTAGCGACACAAGCATTTTACGGCATTAGTCTTTTTGAAATTATTAACTACATTGAACATTATGGTTTACTACGTCAGAAAAAAGAAAATGGTCAATATGAACGTACAATGCCAGAGCATAGCTGGAATAATAACAACGTTGTAACAAACTTATTCTTGTACCAATTGCAACGTCATTCAGATCATCATGCTTATCCGACTCGCCCATTCCAAGCATTACGTCATTTTGATGAGGCGCCAGAATTACCAAGTGGTTATGCAAGTATGTTACTGCCTGCGTTAATTCCTTCGTTGTGGTTCAAAATGATGGATAAACGAGTTTTTGATCACTATAAAGGTGATTTGAACAAAGCAAATATTTCACCAAAACGACGCGCAAAAATTTTTAAGAAATTTGGTGTGGTTGATAAATCATTAGAATCAACATCTACTGAATAAATAGAAAGTTCATTTCTTAAAAGTAAAAGCCCTTTAGTATTTTGACTAGAGGGCTTTTTAAATTTTGACTTATATAGAAAATAAAGGGAGCTTTGAAACTCCCTTTAGCTATTATTTTAACTCACTCGATGATTTGCCAAGCTCACGACGTGCAATAATCAATTGTTGAATCTGCTGAGTACCTTCAAAAATATCAAGGATTTTTGAATCACGTGCCCATTTTTCAAGTAACTCATCTTCATTATAGCCAACACTTGCTGCTAACTCGACACATTTTAAAGTGATCTCGTTACCAACACGACCCGCTTTTGCTTTTGCAATAGAAGCTTCTTTAGAGTTTGGTTTTTTGTTATCCGCCATCCATGTTGCTTTTAACATAAGCAGACGAGCAGCTTCCCATTCAGCCTCCATGCGATAGATTTGTGCTGCAAGATTAGAAGCATGCAGATAGGGGGTAGAATAGTCAGGGTCAAGCTGATCTTTAAAGATCTCTTTAATACGTTCTAGTGAAGCTTTAGCGCAACCGATTGCCATTGCTGCGACCAAAGGACGAGTATTGTCAAAAGTTTCCATTACTCCAGCAAAACCTTTAGCGACATCTACTTCAGCATTACCCAAAAGGTTCTCTGCAGGTACACGACAGTCAATAAAACTAATCACAGCCGTATCTGATGCTTTAATTCCTAATTTATGTTCAAGGCGCTCAACCTTCATTCCAGGCGTACCTTTGGGTACGACAAATGATTTAATAGCTGCTCGCCCAAGTTTACGATCAAGCGTGGCCCAAACAACAACAGAATCAGCACGTTCACCAGAGGTCACAAAAATCTTTTCACCATTTAGAATGTAGTCATTACCATCCTTGGTTGCAGTGGTGCGGATCGCGGCAGAGTCAGAGCCGCATCCTGGTTCAGTAATTGCCATTGCTGCCCATGTTCCGTTGAACCGCTCTAATTGCTCATCATTTGCAACAGCAGCAATAGCTGAGTTTCCAAGACCCTGACGAGGCATACTCAGTAATAAGCCTGTATCGCCATAACACATCTCAATAATTCCAAGAGCGGTCGACATGTTGGTTCCGTTACGAATACCTTCATTGTCGGTATCACCGCGTTTTCCAGCACCCGCAGCTCCAGCATTAATTCCTTCACCACCTTCATTCATACCATCAATGAGGGAGGCAAGCATATCAAGTTCTTTTGGATATGCATGCTCAGCTTTATCATATTTGCGAGAAATAGGGCGTAAAACATTGATCGCAACATCATGTGCTTGATCAATCATCATTTTGAATTTTTTAGGATTTTGTAAATTCATTAAAGTATCCTCTGATTGATCATTTAAGCATGTAAGCCAGATTGTAAAATTGCAGTAGCCCGTAAATCGCGGTACCAACGTTCAACTGGATGTTCTTTCGTGAAGCCATGTCCACCAAGAATTTGTACACCATCTGTACCAATTTTCATGGATTTTTCAGCACAAAGTATCTGTGCTAAGTAAGCTTCACGGTGAAATGGTTTGCCTGACTCAGCAAGGCTCGCGGCATTTAAAACCAACATACGCATTGTATCTATTTCAATTGCCATATCTGCAATCATGAACGCGACACTTTGTCGATGAGAAATTGGCTCGCCGAACGCAGTTCGTTCATTGGCATATTTAATACAGTAAGCTTTTACAGCTTCACATGTACCTACCGCCATTGCACACCACATTAAGTTGCCCAAATCTAAAAAAGCAGTGTAATCAAAATCTGTTGCACCTAATCGTAGAGCAGGTGTGTGATTAAAGTGAAGTGTTGCTGTTTCAGTCGCTTTAAGCCCCATGGCTGGAGTGTTTTTAATAGAAATAGTTTCGTTGCTCTGCACGACAAATATATCTGGTTTACCGTTAAAGTCTGCACTTACTAAAAATACGTCAGCTAAATCACCTAAAATCACTAATGTTTTTTCGCCATTAATAAGAAATTGATCATTTTCAAGTGATGCTTTTGTTTTTAAAGCATAAGGATTAAATGCTGGAGTTGCCTCTTGAACTGCAAAGGTTGCTGTAATGTCTGAGTCTTCCGCAAAACATGCTAGATACATCGACTGAACTTCGGCTGAACCCCAACGTGTGATTGCATTGATAACGCTAAATGTACTGAGTAATCCTGCTGTAAGGCTAAAATCACCTTCAGCTAGTTTTTCAGCAATTAATAAGTTACTAACAATATTTTGTTCAGTCGCAACACCACCTAATGCCTCTGGAAGTGCATAGTAGTTAAGTCCTAAATCTTCAACATATTGCCAAAGACTTTCAGGAAACTGAGCATTCTGATCAGCATCATGAGCCAACCCTAATAAAACTTCTTGAGCAAATTGAGTCATTGCCTCAGCAGTCATTTGTTGTTCTTCAGTTAGACTTAAATCAAATAAATTTTTTTGCTGGCGAGGCAAACGTTGTTGAGAAATTTGCTTGGGCTTAAATGCTTTTTGAGTCTGAGTTAATGCTCTAAAACCTGCTTTTGAACCTTGATAAAGAGATTTCTCAACAAATTTACGCAACTTGAGTTGATCAAGTACATCGCTTCCAGCCAATCTTGTGATCAGCGATAAACCCAAACCCTGAGCTTTATTGATCATACTTGTCATGATTATATTGTCCTAACATGTCGTTATTGTTTTATGCTGACACGCCTTATATTAAAAAACTATGTCGCTACTGACATTAGAAAAATGAGTAGATAAATGGCAAATAGAAAATAATAAAATTATAAGTTCTTGATTTTATTTGTTTAAAAAAGTTTTAATATTGGGTGAGTCGAGAAGGATTGACTAGAATGACATGGAATCATTCTAGTCTGCATTAAATCAAGCAAAGTTACGAATCATACGTCGCACATTGGTTTTTGCATCAATAACCGTCATAAATGTGTAAGCTCCAATGAATTTACGGCTAATAAACATAAACTCTTTTGGTGGGACCGAAAAATAACGTGATGCCATTGATTTACTAGCTTGTTGCATAACACGGCTATGAAGCTGACTTTTCTTCCAGTCATAACGTTCATGTTCATCCATAAGACCAGCGGGCATATCTGGGTTATTTGCAGGAGTGCTGAATGCTTCTGTTGCAAGTAAAAAGACATCAGCCATACCCGGTTTAATACTTTCAGGCATTGCATCAAAAAACTCGTAACCAGTCATGGCTTTCACCATAGCATCTTTATTATGTTGATAACCAGCCTGAATGAGTTGACGTGCAACTGTTAGTAAGTGTTCATCAAACTGGCGAATGGCACCAAAATCTAATAATACAATTTTGTCCTGAATGTCTTGACCATTCCCCAAACGGACAAGGTAATTACCAAAGTTAGGGTCAGTCTGCATTTCGCCCCATTCAAAAATTTCACGAACCGCAATCTCCAATGATGCTTCACCGAGTTGATTGCGACGTTCTTGAGGTAATGACAACATAACAGGGCTGTTAATTGGCACACCACGTTCGAAAGTCATGCAGAGCACTTGATTTGTGCAATACTCATCTACAATCGTAGGAACAATATAGCGCTCGTCGTCTTTTAAGCGTTCACCGAAACGACGGGTAGTCGCAGCTTCTACATCATAGTCAACTTCGCGATGCATCATTTCACGTACTTCATCAAACCACTGATCAAATTCACGGGTTTGTGGCACCATACGTGTTAGTTTAAGCATGTTTTTAAAAAGACTCATATCTGAGTCAATTGCATTTGCAACGCCAGGATATTGAATTTTTAAAACTAGCTCTAAGCCATCTGATTTACGTGTTGCACGATGTACTTGTGCGAGAGAGGCCGTACCAATTGGCTCATGATCAATTGTTAAATCATTTAACTTAGCGCCAAGTTGATCCTGCAGATGTGGCTTAATTGCAGGCCAATCTAAGGCAACAGTTTGGTTATTTAGAGTATTTAATGCTTGTGTAATCTCTTCTGGTAAAAAGTGTTCACCATAAAGAGCCATCATTTGACCAATCTTAACAATAGAACCCTTAAGTTTACCTATTTCAGAAACCAGATAATTAGCTTGCTCGCTCATCGCTTTTTTGCGTTTCTTTTCTTTTTCTTCCTCATTAGAAAATAAAGAAGAGGCACTTGCAGTTGCCCAACGTGTTCCTGCAAGTAAAGAAGCTTTCGCGATTGATAAGCGTCGATCCATGGAAGAAGTTTTTAAACTCTTAAGCTTATCTTTCTGATTTGACATGAAAATAGAATCCTATGCGCATCATGCAGCCAAACGCTGGTGATCTAAAATTGTAACGAATATTACATGTTTTGAGCGTATTAAAATAGTTCTCTCGGACTGAATGATCAGTCTAATTGGCTATCTTTATTTCATTAACTTTAAAATAGCCTAAGCAATTTTAAAATCTAAGAAATTTACAGCGTTCAGGTGAGTAGAACTAGGGTAAAAACTGATCTTGCACAAAAACTTAGATTACATTTTAAATTGGATCTTCAATTCAGATTTTTGCATCAAATGAAGGCGATTGGTCTGAATATGTTGTAATAACATTTGCTTGACTGAATCATGCATAAAACCAAGTGCATGAGCTTTTACAATAATGATGCTAGGTAGGGTATAGAAAAAATACTTAACATCATCAAGAGTTGCGTTATTAAAAATACCTTGTTCAATTAATGTCTGCTGTAAAAATTGCTTTTCGTTTAATACAGAATCTGAAGATTCATCCCAAAAACGGTGACGCATCGCCATCAGATTGTTGTGTTTATAACTCATAAAATTGTCAGCTCAGACTTCAAATCTAAATAAAATATATGGAGTCGAGCCATGAATATCAAGTTGAGATTATCTTTTCTTCAGTTGCTGTTTGAATTTTTATGTAACTCTTGTAAATAGCCTAAGCAAATTTTAAAAATTTTCTAAAAAAACTATAATCGAAACAATTTCATCTATAACACAACCTATTATGACTCCTGCATGTAGACTGTTAAAAAGTAATAAAATTGAATTTTCTATTCATGAATATGAACATGATTCAAATGCCAAAAGTTTTGGATTAGAAGCAGCTGAAAAACTAAATTTAGATGTAAGGGAAGTATTCAAAACCTTAATGGTAAGTGACGATAAGAATTTTTTTGTTGCAGTATTGCCAGTTAATCATCAATTAAATTTAAAAAAAGTTGCTACGGCGTTTGGCTGTAAAAAATTACAGATGGCTAATCCTAAAGATGCCGAACGTTTAACAGGGTATTTGGTCGGAGGAATTAGTCCGTTAGGTCAAAAGAAACGCTTAAAAACCGTTATTGATGCATCTGCACAAGAGTTCAGCAAGATTTATGTGAGTGGAGGGAAACGGGGACTAGATATTGGCTTAAATCCTAAAGATTTAGCACAACTCTTAAACGCTCAATTTGTTGATGTGCTTGATGAGTAAAATAAATCTTTTTCTTATCTCATTAAATTAACTAATTTTAAGATAGGTAGTATTAAATCAAGTTATTTTAATAAAAACAATTCTCATTATTATTTATATTTAGTATTATTCCGAGCCTTATAACTATCTAATAACTTTTGGGTTTGGAGAAAGGGAAAATGAATCAATACAAAAAGGTTGGGGCTAACTCAAATCATCTGATGTGTGCTGAATCACAGTATTTTAAATTAAAACCTTGTTGTATTGCTCTAGCAGCAGTATTTGCGCAGCACGGTTATGCAAATACAAATATTGAAAAGGAAATCCTTAATAATCAACCGACACAAAAGCCTGTAGCTCAATTGCAAAAAATTATAGTGACGGCGACAAGGACGCCCAAAAATATTGCTGAAATTGCCGGTACAGTTCAAACGATTGAAAAGCAGCAAATTGAACAACAGGCAACTGCTGGACGAAAAATTGCGGATATACTGGCTCAGTTGGTTCCATCACTCGGGGTGAGTAGTGGAACGACTACCAACTATGGGCAAACAATGCGTGGTCGTGATGTCATGATTATGATTGACGGCGTATCGCAAAATGGCTCACGCGATGTTGCTCGGCAGCTAAATAGTATTAGTCCAGGCATGATTGAACGTATTGAAGTTCTTTCAGGAGCTACAAGTATTTATGGATCAGGTTCTACCGGCGGGATTATTAATATTATTACGAAACGTGCTGATTCGACTAAACCAGTAAGTTTTGAAACTAAACTTGGTATTACGTCTTCCGATACATTTCGGAATGATAGTCTAGCTTATGAAATTGGCCAATCTATTTCATTTAATAAAGATAATGTAAATGGTTTCTTAGGGGCTAATTTCACTAGTCGCGGATCTCAGTTCGATAGCCATGGTGATCGTATTGCTATAGCACCTATGCAAGGTAGCCGTCCTGATACTGATACAATTGATATTAATAGTCGTATAAATATAGATTTAACTGATAACCAATCACTAAGTTTGGGTGCGCAATATTATAAAGATGAACAAGATACGAGTTATGGTCCTGATTATGGGAAAAATTATATTTATGGAGGGACGCCTAACTCATATATTGGGAAAAAGGGTTTAGAAATATCTAATCAGCCTTTTACAGAGCGCTATGCATTCAACACTCAATACCAAAATAAAGATATTTTAGGTCAGGTCTTAAATTTAGAAGGATATTACCGTAAAGAAGATGCTCGTTTCTTTCCAGTCTTTTTAGGAGGAGAAGGTACAGAAGCAAAACAATCTCAATCTGAAATCGAAGTTGCTGGTTTGCGCTCAACGGTACAAAGTGATTTAAATATTATGAATCGTGATCTTAATCTAACTTATGGCTTAGATTATGAACATGAAAAAGATCATCAACACTACGAGCATTTCACAGCATTTAATACAGGTTTGACCTATAAACCTACAGGTAAAACTTCCGATGCCGGTCCAAATACAACAATTCAAAGCGCTGGCGTTTTTCTACAAGGTGATTACGCTTTAACAGACCGTATGAATGTCCAAGCTGGTACTCGTTACCAATATATCAAAGCTGAAACAGAACAGTACTCGACTAAAAATGGGATACAACCAAGCGGATCTGTAAATGACGATGCTGTTTTATTCAATTTGGGAGCGATATATAAATTAACAGATGAGCAGCAAATATTTGCTAATTTTTCTCAAGGTTTTAGTTTTCCAGATGTACAACGGATGATGCGTGATGCATTTAATATATCAACCGCTAATATCCAACCTATTAGTGTAAACAGCTATGAATTAGGCTGGCGTTTACAAGGAGAGCAGAGTCTAAATCTAGGTATAACAGGTTTCTATAATACCTCAGACAAAGTTGTTCAATTCTACAAGAACAGTAATAAAGAAACTGTTGCTGAAGTTATGGACAAAGACCAACGTGTTTATGGTGCTGAACTAACGGCGACCTATCCATTTATGGAAGAGTTTAAAGTTGGGGGAACACTGGGTTATACGCGTGGTCAATACAAAGATACTGATGGTAAATGGAAAGAGTTGAATGCTTTTCAAGTCTCACCAATCAAAGGTACGGTTTTTGCTGAATGGAGTAGCAATGAGGGTTATGGCGCTCGTGTGCAAATGCTTGCTATAAAAGGTACAAATGAAGCAGTAAAAGATGGCTCACTTTCAGCTGTAAAAATTAAAGGCTATAGCACGATGGATGTTTTGGCACATTTTCCAGCTTGGAAAGGACGTATAGATTTTGGTGTATATAATGTTTGGAATAGAGACTATCGAACTGTCTATAGTCAACAAGCAGAAAAAGTATACGGTCTTGTAGAAAGTATTCCAGCTGCAGGACGTACTTACGGCATCAGTTATACATTTAATTATTAATATGAAGTGAGATAGGGAATATTTATAAATCATAGGTATTCCTTAATAAATTTAAAAAAATAATAAAATAAACTTGCATTATTAAATGCAAATGATTATCATTATCTATATTGAAAGTTGAGAAACGTTCTAGTAATTAAGATTAACGTCTACTACTGTAATGCTAAGTTTTAGGCGATTTAAAGTTATACCAGAGACTCCAATAACAATGGTGTTGAAAATATGAGTTGATTTCTGGTATGTGAGCGCCTGCAGGACATTATAAAAATAGGCAGGTTCAACTAGCGGTAAATGGAACAAAGAAAAATAAACATTATCAGCGCAACAAAAAGAACTAATCAAAAGCAGCAGGTGAGGATGGCCTGCTGCTTTTGTAGTTAAAGTTGATTTCATAATTATTTATATATTTCAACTCTTTTGGATGTTTAACTTGACTCAGTAACAGATCGATTATATTTTTGATTAAAAAATAACCACTAATGTTTCATTTATTAACATTCTGACTTTTTAGCCATTTTTTGTATACCCTGAATAAAACATGATCAAAAAAGAGGTAAAAACGTGCTTATTTTTCATGGAAAACCTGTTCACGGAGCTATCTTCGATATGGATGGGACAATGTTTGATACTGAGAGATTGCGGTTTCAAACATTGCAACAAGCATCTCAGGAACTCATTGGACAGGAGTTTTCACACGAATATTTAATGCAATGTTTAGGTTTAAGTGCAACTACTGCTGAGCAATTGGCGCAACGTCTATATGGAGTAAATGTTCCATATAAAGAAATTCGAAAAAAAGCTGATGAGATGGAACTCGAATATATTCGAAAACACGGCGTACCTATCAAAAAGGGTTTAGTTCAAGTTTTAGAACGTTTACGAAAATCTGGTTTAAGAATGGCTGTTGCGACTTCAAGCCGTAGGGCAATTGCCGAAGAATATTTAATTAATGCGAATGTTTATAAATTTTTTGATGTGATTACCTGTGGTGATGAAGTAGAGCAAGGCAAGCCGCATCCAGAAATCTTTTTAAAAGCTGCTAGTCAACTTCACTTGGATGCCAACCAATGTCTTATGTTTGAAGATTCTGAAAATGGTTTAACTTCAGCTCACACTTCAAAAGGTTTAACGATTTTATTAAAAGATATTAAAGAACCAAATGATGAAATGCTGGAAAAAGCACATTTTTATTATGATCAGATGTATGACTTTTTAACCGATCTCGATCAATTTATCCCTGTTATGGACATGCCGGAAATGCAGGAACCTTTTCCACAAAGTCCCAACCAATTAACAGTTGGAATACATGGTTTCGGTGCGATTGGCGGTGGTTACATAGCGCAAATCTTGTCACATTGGGATGGATATACAAAACCAAAAAGAATTATTGCTTCTACAAGAAATAGTCTTTTTCGAGAAGCCGTGAATGCATTTGGAACATATAGCATTCGCTATGGACAATTTTCTTATGATGAGCGTATTGAGAATATGACCATTGTTGATTCTGAAAATGAACAACAAATGTTAGAGATGTATACTCATTCAAGCTTAATTGCACTTTGTTTACCTGAACAGGCCATCGAAGTTGAGGCAAAAATAATTGCAAAAGGGCTATATGCACGTTTTAACTCATCACTTGAAACATGTATTGAACCACTAACTTTTCTAATTATTTTAAATAAAGTCGGCGCGAAATATTTAGTTATGAAACATCTTAGAGAAGCTCTGCTAGAGTTGACTAATGATGAAGATGTGACTGAGCATATTTTAAAAGAACATTACTTTTGCGACACCGTTGTAAACCGCATGGTTTCAAAATTATCTAATCAGAATTTATATCGTCAACTTCGTATTAAGCATAATTTTCTTGAACAGCATTTAGAAGATGTGGAACACGACGAACAAATCGAAATTGAAGACTGTAATAAACTGACTCAAGATCAGCAAAATCAGGCTTCTTTATATGTCGATAACATGCGCCGTAATTTCCAGCCAGGACATATATTACAAAGCATGGACCTAATTCTGTTTCATAGCGAAACGGATATGCCAATTTATGTAGAAAAAGGCAGCCCTTTACTCGAAAAGTTGCGTCAAGTTGTCTTGGTTAATCAGATTACAGACATTCAATTAATCAAAAATCGACTATGGAACGGCGTACATGCCATGCTTGCTTGGTATGCATCTTTACTGGATCATGTTTCTATTGGTGTTGCCATGGGAGATCATTCAGTTAAAGCATTTGCAGAAAACTTAATTACAGAAGTAAAACAAGGGCTTGCAATCGTATTGCCTAATTATGCGAAGGATTTGGACCGCATGGCACAAAGCTTTCTAGACTCATGTGAATATGCTTTTAAAGATCCTTGTAAAAGAGTGGCAAGAGATCCACTTCGCAAATTAACTCATAATGAAAGAGTAATTGCATCAATTGGGGTGAATATCGCTCATGATTTACCTTATAAAAACCTTTTAAAAGGTGCTGCGCTAGGTTATGCCTATGCGATTCAATTTTTAGAAATCGAAGAGACTGATGCAATTAAACATTTACACGACCAAGTTCAAAAACTGGATATGAGTGCCGCTCAAAAAGGGCAACTTGAAGTTGAGTTAACACAATTAGTTCAATATTTATTTTCTGAACAAAGCAAACAGCCTTTAAACATGAAAATTACCAATTCAAAAAATACGAGTGCTCAACATGCCTAAATTCTTTTAAGTAATTAATGCTCTACAACTGAAAGGCAAACATGCTTTAATACAAAAATTGAATGATTTTGAATTAAAGTTGTGCTGATAAAACCCTCGAGGTTCATGGTGCCAACATCTATACGTGATTATCCTGAGTGGCACCTTGGGCGTCAAAATTACGCTTTATGGTATCTAGAAATTAATGATCGGAAATTAGTTCATTATCTAGATCAATTGCGTGCGCATTTTTCAGAATTCTTATTAGAACCCAATAGCCGTCAATATCATGTCACATTATTTATATGTGGATTCTTAATTCATGAAACTAAAATTTATAGTGATGACTTTAGTTTTGGTGAATTTAAGCAGCAAAGAGAAATCTTAAGAAAAGAAGATTTTGCTCCGTTTCATTTAAAAATTAGTTCAGTAGATAGTTTTAGTAGTGCTTTATTTGTAGAAATACGAGACACCGAAAATATCTTATCTCAGATACGCCAAAAACTTAGCCTAGTTTCTAATGAAATTGCGGCTTTAGAGTATTGTCCGCACATTACATTGGGGTTGTATAAAAAATACTATAGTAGTGATTTGATTTTACATAAAATTTCTCAATTACCTGTACAATACAAACACGCTGAATTTGATCTTAAAGTCGAGCATTTAACATTTGGTTATTATCAAGCTCAAACTTTACAAGGTAAGTTATATCCATCTCAGCATTTGTTCTTAGGTGATTCATGTTGCAACTGATTTTGGGTGGAGCCCGTTCTGGCAAAAGCCGACTGGCTGAACAAACAGCAATAAATACGCAATTAGCTGTGACTTATGTTGCTACGGCGCAAGCGCTTGACCCAGAAATGCAAAGTCGAATTGAACACCATCAAAATCAACGTCCTGCTCACTGGTCTTTGGTTGAAGAACCATTATATTTAGCAAATGCTCTACAAAAAATTGATCGCCCTAATCAAATTATTTTGGTGGATTGTTTAACACTTTGGCTAACCAATTTGTTACTTTTAGAAGATCAAAACGTTCAACAATTTGAATGTGAGCAACTATTAAAAGTTTTACCCACGCTTCAGTCAGAAATTATTTTAGTAAGTAATGAAACTGGTTTAGGCGTTGTCCCACTCGGTGAGATTAGTCGTCGATTTGTCGATGAAGCAGGCAGACTGCATCAAGCTCTAGGACAAATTGCAGATAAGGTTATGTTTTGTGTGGCTGGTTTTCCAATGATTTTAAAAGGTGAGAAATAAAATGAACTGGTGGTTAGAGACTGTACAGCAACCTGATTTGGACACAAAACAACAAGCTGAGCAACATCAACATCAACTCACTAAACCTACTGGAGCTTTAGGTGATCTAGAACTGATAGCAGTCAAACTTGCTAGTTTGCAATCAAATGTACATCCGCAAGTTAGCCATCCATGGATTACAGTTTTTGCTGGAGATCATGGCGTGGTTGAAGAAAATATTTCTGCATATCCTCAAGCCGTTACCCGTCAAATGCTACAAAACTTCACGACTGGTGGTGCAGCAATTAGTGTACTTGCTAAATATCATCAAGCTCATTTGCAAGTGATTGATTGCGGTACCGTAGGTGAAGCATACGAATACACCGGAGTTGAACGTCATTGTATTCGTGCCGGCACTGCAAATTTTGCCAAACAAGCCGCAATGAATGCAGATGAATGTCGTGCTGCTTTAGAGTTAGGTAAAAACAGCGTAGACACGGCCAAATCTAAAGGTGCAGATATTTATATTGCGGGTGAAATGGGGATAGGAAATACCTGTTCTGCTTCTGCCTTAGCATGTCTTTTATTAAATGATACTGCCGAACAATTAACTGGAGTTGGTACAGGAATTGGTGCCGATCAGTTAAGACATAAAATTGAAGTAATTGAAAAGGCAATTGAACTTCACCATAAACATGTTGTTGGTGATGTATTCAAAACACTATGTGTTGTGGGTGGTTTGGAAATTGCAGCAATTATCGGTGCTTACATTCGCTGTGCGCAGGTGGGCTTACCTATCATTGTCGATGGTTTTATTAGTTCGGTCGCTGCTTTATGCGCAGTACGAATGAATTCTAACGTGCGTGACTGGATGCTTTTTGGCCATCAATCGGCAGAATATGGACACCGACGTATTTTACAAGAACTCAATGCTGAGCCGATTTTAAAAATGAATTTGCGTTTAGGTGAAGGTAGTGGGGCTGGCGCTGCTTTGGCATTAGTTAAAATGGCATGTGTATTACACAACCAGATGGCTACATTTGCTCAAGCTGCTGTAAGCGGGGATAAAATTGGGTAAATTCAGAATTGATTTGCTCAGACATGGCGAAAGTCAGTATAGCCATATTTTACGTGGACATTTGGATGATGAGTTAACGGCAAAAGGTTGGCAGCAAATGCAGTCAACCATTGAGCAAGTTACAAATCAGTCATGGGATGTCATTATAAGTTCAACATTAAAACGTTGTGTTTGTTTTGCTGAGCAACTTGCAAAGACAACTCAGCTACCTTTACTTTTAAACCATGACTTAAAAGAAATGTATTTTGGTGAGTGGGAAGGTGTCTCAACTCAGCAAATTTATGAAACTTCACCCGAATTACTGGCAAATTTTTGGCAAAAACCGAGTCAATATTGTCCACCGCGTGCAGAAACATTAATGCAATTTCAAACAAGGGTTCTTAAAGGCTTTCAGGAACTACTTGTAGAGATGCAAAAACAAAACTGGCAACATGGATTGGTTGTTACCCACGGCGGTGTAATTAAGCTATTGGCTTGTTTAGCTAAACAACAACCTCTAGATGACTTACTTAAAATGCCAGCAGAGCTTGGAAAATTATATTCACTCGAATTTTCTGAAACAGATGGTCAATTAACTTTTAAGTTAAGATAGTAGTTTTATATTTTTATATACTTGTAAGTTGTTATTTTTATGAAGATATTTAAGTCTATGTAATAGAACTGTCACTCCTAAAAACTAAGCTATTGGCATTTCTTATTAATTACTCATCTGACTTATGAATATTTTATTTAAAACAACTATGCTCGCCGCATCACTATTACTCATAGCGTGTAACAATAATGATGATCAAGAAGCTCAAACTGCACCATCTACAAACCAATCAAAATATTATCAAACAAAAACACCTTACCAACCTCAACAAGAAATAAAAAACTATGAACAAGCACCGAATGGATTCCAGCCAGTTTTTACAGAGCTAGTGGCGCGTCACGGTTCAAGAGGCCTCTCAAGTCTGAAATATGATTTGGCACTTTATAATTTATGGAAACAGGCAAAATCAGAAAATGCCTTAACACCATTAGGTGAGCAATTAGGTGTTGATTTAAAAGCCATGATGAAGGCAAATATCTTATTAGGTTATGGCGTGGAAGGGATCCGCCAGTACGGTTATGGGAATGAAACCATGACAGGTATTTTAGAACACCGTGGCATTGCAGACCGATTATTACAACGCTTACCAACTCTTTTAAATTCGCAAGCATCTATATTGGTACAAAGTTCTGGAGTAGATCGTGCGGTAGATAGTGCAAAATTCTTCACTGCTGAACTCATCAAACAACGACCGCCACTGAAAGATAAAATTATTCCATTGTCTTATACCAATTTATCGAGTGAAAGCGTGCCAAGTGTTGAAGATGGTGGCGTTGATCGTTTCAAACTCTATTTTCATAGTTTGAATGCAGACGAAGACTTAGCTCAACCCCTGAGTGTTAGCCAACAAAAAATTTATGATGCTAGCCAGGCCTATCAAGATTTTGAAGAAAATAATAAAGATTTAGCACAAAAGTTAGATGAGTTATCGAAAAATACCGAGGCTGAAAAAACAGCTCAAACAGTGCTCAGCCCGATTTTTAAAGCAGACTTTATTAAAAAACTTGGTACAACAGGTTATAGTTTTAGCAACACCGGATCTTTTACAGTCACTTCACCTAAAGGTGAGCAAATTACAGAAAAAGGTAAGGGCAAAAATACAATTGCCAGCGCTGTTGATGCTGCAGCTTATATTTATGAGCTCTATTCAATTTCTGGTGGGATGAAAGATGAGTTGAAAGGTATTAATTTTGATAAATATATGCCGTTAGATGCTGCAAAATTTTATGCTGAATTTAATGATGCAAATGATTTTTACGAAAAAGGTCCAAGTTTCACAGAGTCAAATCAGGTCACAAGTAAAATTGCTCAAGGACTCAAACAGGACCTGTTCCAACAAGTTGATGCTGTGGTGAATAAAGCCCAACCTTACAAAGCCGTTTTACGTTTTGCCCATGCTGAAATTATTATTCCTTTGGCAACCAGCCTAGATTTGCATAATATGATGCAGCCTTTACTACTACGCCAGACTTATAACTATTCAACAAGTACATGGCGTGGTGAAGTAGTTTCACCTATGGCGGCAAATGTACAGTGGGATATTTATCAAAATAGCCAAGGCTCTACTTTGGTAAAAATGCTTTATAACGAAAAGGAAACTTTATTTAAATCTGCATGTGATTATGCACGTTACACACCAACCAGTTTTTACTACGACTACATGAAATTGAAACAGTGCTATCAAATGCAATAGATTTTCAGTTTTTGAAGTCTTTAATGGGAATAGGGATTGCTATTACCATTTTTATTTCTTCATAATTCAATTTGTTTTTAGATATAAATCAGTTAGAGACTTGGATATGACACCTTTTTGGATAGCATTGCAATTTTTAACTGTTCTGCCTATTGAGTTAAAGACTATACCAACGGCGCAACAAAATGGTCGAGCTATTTTGTTTTATCCTCTAGTCGGTCTGATTATTGGCGGCATACTTTTTATTGTTGCCTGTCTTTTTGCCAAATTACCTGTTATTTTGCTTGCAACTATCATCATGACTTTATGGATTTGGCTAACAGGTGGGCTGCATTTAGATGGGCTAGCAGATACGGCCGATGCATGGATAGGTGGTTTTGGAGACAAACTACGTACTTTACAAATCATGAAGGATCCAAGTTGTGGCCCAATTGGAGTCCTCAGCTTAGTTATCATATGTTTGCTTAAACTCGCATTGGTTTATGTATTGATTGAACAGCATCAAACGTTATTTTTAGTCTTTGTTCCTATCCTTGGGCGTGTGGTGCCATCTATTTTATTCTTAACTACACCATATGTACGTGAAAAAGGTTTAGGGCGTTCTTTGACTGATCACTTACCTAAAACAGCCTCATGGATAATCACTGGGTTAGTTCTACTATTACCTTTGTATTGGGAGTTGCAAGGGCTTATTGCCATCATTAGTTTTTTAATAAGTCTCATTTATTTAAGACATCTGTTTGTAAAAAGAATTGGTGGTATTACGGGGGATACTGTTGGTGCAGCAATTGAGATTAGTGAAACCGTGCTGCTTTTTGCTTTTGTTTTGAGTTATTTTTATTTAGTTTAATTTTGAGATCCATCCAAAAATAAAAAAGCCCTCAAAAAAATGAGGGCTTAATTTTCAATCTTAAAAAGATGAATTAGCGGTTTGGTAAAACATCTTTTAAAGCTTCATGCATTTCAAGCAAGGTCTTTTCAGTAGTTTCCCAATCGATACAACCATCAGTTACTGATTTACCATATTCTAAATCACAAAGATTATCTGGAATATCTTGGCGTCCACCTTTTAGATGACTCTCAACCATAATACCTACGATTGACTTATTACCATCTAAAATTTGTTCAGTAATATTTTTAAGAACAAGTGGTTGTAAGTACGGGTCTTTATTTGAATTAGCATGGCTCGCATCAATCATGATTTTGTTGCTCACTTTAGCTTTTGCTAAAGCATTTTCTGCTTCTGCAACCGAGCCTGCATCATAGTTTGGTTTACCGTTACCACCACGTAATACAACGTGTGCATAAGGGTTACCATTTGTATTAATAATTGAAACTTGGCCGTCTTCGTTTAGACCCAAGAAACTATGACCATATTTAACAGATTGCATCGCATTGGTTGCAACAGTTAAACCACCATCTGTACCATTTTTAAAACCAACTGGTGAAGATAGACCAGAAGACATTTCACGGTGAGTTTGGCTCTCGGTTGTACGTGCGCCAATTGCAGACCATGAAATTAAGTCTTGGTAGTACTGTGGAGAGTTAGGGTCGAGTGCTTCAGTTGCACATGGCAAACCTTTTTCATTTAACTCAAGCAAGAGTTTACGGCCAATACGTAAACCTTTTTCGATATTAAATGAGTCATTCATATCAGGGTCATTGATTAGGCCTTTCCAACCAATTGTTGTACGTGGTTTTTCAAAATAAACACGCATAACTAGATATAGAGTATCTTTAACCTTTTCGCTTAGCGCTTTTAAGCGATCAGCATATTCGTGAGCAGCTTTTGGGTCGTGAATAGAGCAAGGACCAATAACAACAAACAAACGTTTATCTGAACCATCTAAAATATTACGAATAGTTTCGCGGCCTTTTAGAACAGTTTGCGAAGCAACATCAGATAAAGGAAGTTCTGACTTAAGCTCATTTGGTGTTACAAGAGTTTGAATGCTTTTAATATTAACGTCGTCGATATCTGGCTTTGAAACGGAATTTGAATGTGTAGTCATTGCTGTCACTGGTTCGATCATACTAAAGGTTGTTTTGTGTACTGAATATACCATGAAATAATTATGAAAATACTACATCTCATGGTATTTCAGATTGGAAAAATCCTATTGATTTTACTATCTTTCAGTCGAGTTGCCTGTTTTTTCGGCAACTACTGCTTGTTGTTGTACCACAGGTGCTTTCGGTTTTGCTTTGACTGGATGAACCATAAAGTTAACACCGAGGGCAAATAGGGTAATCCCTAGAATTTTTCGGATTAAACGTTCAGGCATACGAGAGCTAATTAATGTTCCAATAATAATTGCTGGAATCGAACCCACCAATAACCACATCAGAAGGGTAAAGTCGACGTTACCAGCACTCATGTGCCCAAGGCCAGCTACTAAGGTAAGTAATACTGCATGTACAACATCCGACCCAATAATTCGGATCATAGGCAAGTTCGGGAACATAATCACAAGTGCCATGATCCCGAATGCACCCGCACCAACAGATGAAAGGGTTACGAATACACCTAAAATGATGCCCATAATCACGATAAAGCTACGTTTTTTATGGATTGCCAACTGTTCATTTTCAGTTTGAGCGACTTCTTTATTTCTGAATTTATTAAAGAATTTCTCAATACGAGTACGGAAAATGATGGAAACACCAGTTAAGGTCAACATAAAGCCTAGTACCATAGTTAATACAGCTTTATAGTGTGTTGACTGACTTAAATAATGCTCAAGTACCCATGCGGTACCGAAAGATGCAGGAATACTACCTACAGCCAACCATAAAACAATTGGCCAGACAATATTGAGTTTTCTAGCGTGAACCATTGATCCACAAAATTTTGAGATTGCAGCATAAAGTAAATCGGTACCAATCGCGATATGTGGTTCAATTCTAAAAAGACCAATTAAAATTGGTGTCATTAATGATCCACCACCAACTCCTGTAATCCCTACACAGAAACCAACTAACATACCCGCTAAGATAAATTCAAAAGCACCAGACATCTTTATCGCCACTTATCACGAAACGCAGATATCTTATTCCTTTTAGAGATAAACAGTTGTCATGAATAATGATTTACTTATGCAAAAAACAGCTAAGCAACGAAAATTTTGCTTAGCTTGTACTATTTTTCATCATTTTTTTAAGAAAATGATTATTTTGATGACTTTAGTGGATTAATTAAAAGTATAAGAAGAAAAGTTAATGGCGTTGCAAAGATCCACCAACTGACAAAACCAATTGAAAATTTATATTGTTGAATAAGAATAAATGCACACAAACCAAATAATATAAATGCGGCTATTTTGAAGTGCCGGTAATACTTTTGAGCTAACGATTTGAAATGACCTGTCGATTTCGGCGATCGATATTTTTCGCTCGCCATAAATAACAAGTACATACCTAATAAAATTAAGATGAACGCTATAAGAATCATGAGCTCACCTCAGTATTTAGTTTATTCAGCTTTTTTTGAATTTTTGCGACAGCTTTATGCTGGATAGGTTGAATTTTGCAGAATATAAAAATGGCTAATGCTGCAAAGATCCACAAAAATACATCTACACGTCCAAAGGTCCAATAATCTCTGAGGCTTTGAACATACTCATGTTTAAGTAAGTAACTTAGATTTAAGATGGGAAGTGCAATACTGAGCATAATAAAAACGCAAAGTTGAGTTCGCCACAAATGCTGCTTTTTAGTGAATAAAGCAATGATCAAGCTGATTAACCAAACTAAGAAAAAGCTATAAACTTCATGATTGATCGTGGTTGACGTAACTGTAAACAATCGATTGGCGCTTAAATAGGCGACAGTTGCACAAGGTAAGCCAACAAACGCTGTAACATTTAAACGGTCAACTAAATAGTGTCCGAAATGAAACTGACTATTTTTATTTTGAATTTGGCGTTTAAGACTCCAAAGTAACAAACCAGAGGCAATCATTACACAGCCAAGAATGCCAGAGAAAAAGAATCCTAAACGAAGTACAGGCTGAGCAAATGTTGCCATATGTAGCCCATAGACACCCGCATTTAACGTTGCAATAGGACTATTATTACGTGTGTCTTCTAAAACTTTGCCAGTTGAAGCATTTAATGTAATTTGAGGCTGATTTCGAGTAATAGTGCGGTCTTCTTTTTGAATAAATGTAATTTGAGCTTGGTTCGTATTTGGATTTTTCACACTCATTGTTGATAAAGGTTGTTTGCCCCAACTTTGTTGAACCTGGCTCAGCAGCTTCTCAATAGCTAAGTTTTGAGCAGGTTGAATCGATTGATTCTCAAGCATAGTCTTTGTGCGGATTTCGGTAAAATATTGATACGGGTTTTCAGGGTAAAGCTTTTGCATTCCCCAAGGCAGATATAAATAAAAGAAAATAGCTAAGCCTGTAAATGTAATGGTTAAAAAGAAGGGCAGAGCAACGACTGAAGAAATATTATGAAAGTCTAACCATGAACGCTGAGACTTAAATGTACGTAAAGTAAAAAAGTCAGTGAATATTTTTTTATGAGTAATAATGCCTGACACCAAAGCAATCAGCATAATAAATGCGGCAAGACATACGACTAATCGCCCAATTATTATTGGAACTCCAAAAAGTTGGTAATGGAAGCGGTAAAAAAAATCGCCGCCTAAGGTCGCCGAAAGTTGAAGCTCTTTTCCCGTGTTAGCATCAAGTGTGGTATTGCCATAACCGCCGTCAGCTTTTTCCCAATACATGGTGTTGACCGGACTTTCTGGTGTTGCAACAGTTAAATACCAAGATTTGGCGTCTGGAGCGTTTTTTTGTAAATATTGATAGGCTGTTTTAATAGCAATATCTTGCTTTACTTCATATTGCGCAAGCGCCGGTTGCATCCATAAATTAATTTCATGGCGGTAGTAGGACAAACTTCCCATTAAGAAAATGGCAAACACAAGCCATCCAAAAATTAAGCCAGTCCATGAGTGTAGCCATGCCATAGATTGACGTATACCTTTATGCATAACCTACCGTCCGTGTCACAATAAAGAAAAGGGCTAATAGCGCGATTGATAGAATGGTCAGTCGCAATAATGATTGTATGCAGAACCCAACAATCACAAAGACTACGTAAAATAAAATCGCTATAAATGCTGAGAGATAGATAGCCTCAGCTTTGTCCAGATTCAAAAGGAAAATTCTGGTGAGTCCAAGACTTAAATATGCCATACAGGCAAAGCCCATACCGAAAACTAACAAGAATCGATAGAAAATTTTTATACGATATGACATAGGGAGATTTACAGTTTTGGACATCTTTATTGGCACATAAACAAAGAATAATAAGTAAAGCCAATCCCTAAATTGGGATTGGCTACGGTATTAATATTTAAACTTTACAGCAACTGTATAGTTGGCTGGAGCTCCATAAAAAGCTTGCCCATCTGGGAAACTATTTAAATATTTCTTGTCAAAAATATTATTACCATTTGCTTGAAGCGTAATATGATCATTGACTTCATAGCTCGCCATTAAATTGACTAAAGCATATGCATCTTGTTTGATCGTACTGTTTACATTTGAATCATATAACTTTATTCCATCTTGCCATTGTAAACCTGCACCAACTTTTAGCTTAGGTAAAACTGGCGGAGTGTAGGTAGTTAGCAAGTTAAGTGTCTGGTTTGGATTGTATGTTCTCGCCTCACCACCATTTTTAGTATCTTTAATACTAAATTGAGCATAGCCGAAAGAAAGATTTACGTTATCAGTAATTTGACCTGATAGACCGACCTCTACACCTTGTGACTCTAAATCACTCGTGGGTACTTTGCGGTTAAGTGGATTTCCATCAGAGCTGCGTAAAGGGTAATTATTTTGTTCAGTTTTAAATACTGAAAGTGTTCCTGTTAAACGGTCATCTAGCCATGAACTTTTTACGCCCATTTCATAGCTTTTACCATCAATAGGTTTTAAAGCTTGATTGGTATTTTTATCAATACCAGTTTGAGGACGGAAAATTGAGGTGTAACTCATATAACCTGTATATTCAGGTGTAAAGTTATAGGTTAGTCCAACATATGGTGAGACTTTACTTTCACTATATGACATTGGAGAACCATAACTTTCACCTTTACTTTCAGCCTGTACATAGTTTGCACCAAGTAAAAGTTTTAAATCTTTATTAAGATGTAAGCGCGTCGCAGCATAGATGGAGTTAATATTCTGTTTATAGTTTGCAGCTTCTGTAAAATCTGACCAAGTTATAGATTGCGGTGTCCAGCTTGCCCAATTTGTCGTGAGCTGGCGTAAATATCCTTGAGAGTAATCATTCAAAATATTAGCATCGTTAATAAAACCTGAAGATTGTTTATCTTGCTGATGGTTACGTACGTAGCTGTAGCCTAAAGTTGCCTCATGTTCTTGGTTAAAAAGCTTATAGCTCCCTTCAAGATTAAAATCGACAGCATGTTTTTCTTGATGTTCTTGTCCTCCCCAAGCTGTTAAAGCAACATCAGAACCATCAGCTTTGGGATATCCATAATAATAAAGAAGACGACTATTATGCTTGGTATCAAGATAGTTATAAGTCAGTTTAGCCGTCCATAGGTCATTAATTTTTTGTTTTAATTCAACAAAAGCATTTTGTGTCTCATTATCCCAGTGCGCCCAGTCAGGGTTTGGATTATATGAGCGATCATATGAAATCTGCTTACCATTGGCATCTAACAAAGGCAGCGAACCCCAGTTGTTTGCATTGGGTTTATTTTGTTCTTGGCTATAGCCTACGGTGAGTAAAGTACTATCTGTTAAATCAGCTTCAACAATACCTGCGAAACCATTTTTTTCTGAAGAATATCGGTCAATGTAAGAATCACCGGTTTGCTCATAGCCCATAATACGGCCACGTACTTTTCCACTTGGTATAATCGCACCAGAAACATCAGCTTCATAACGCTGCGTATCCCAAGAGCCATAACTTAGGCCGCCACTTGCTTGGAATTCTTGGGTTGGACGTTTTCGAATATTATTGATGGTTGCACTCGGATCGCCAAAGGCATTAGTTAAAGAGTCAGCTCCTTTAACCACTTCTACACGATCGTAAAAGTAGGTATCAGGGTTAGTGTTGTTGTAGTTATAACCTGAGAGGGGAAAGCCCACGCCGTCAGTCAAAATATTTGAAATCTCAAAGCCACGAGCCATATAAGTAGTTCGCTCGGTTTCTTGATTAGAGACGGTTACACCAGGGGTGTTTTTTAAAACATCGCGAGTACTAGTAAGACCAAAATCTTCTATTTGCTGACGAGTAACGACGTTAATGGTTTGAGGAGTTTCTTTAGCCTCAATATCAAGCTTGGTTGCGCTACTCGAGTTCTTAACATTATATGCTTTGGTTTGTTCAGAAGACTGTTCAGCATTTGATGCTTTAACTTGAATCGTCTGTAAAGCTTGTACCTCTGAGTTTTGAGCATAAGAGAGGTTTGCATAACAAATCGCGCAGGCGATTACGGTAAGCTTAAATGGTCGAGGTGGGATATTCATAAGATTAAAGATAATGTAAATAATTCTCATTTATTTTATTGTTTGTAAATGTAAGCTACAATTCAAATTGCATTGTTAATTTAGATTAAAAGGTGTTGGATGAATGCAATTTTAGATAGTAAGACTCCTTGCTTACTTTTAATACCTAGATTTCTTTCGAGTTCAAGATTGGGAAACCTCTATGCTAGAATGCATTATTTCAAATTCTTGGGTAAATCGCCTTGGCAAACCGAAAACTTAAAATAGGCATTGTAGTTGGGGAAGTTTCTGGAGATACGCTTGGTGTGAAACTTATGCGTAGTTTTCGAGAACAGGGAATCGATGCCGAATTTGAGGGAATCGGTGGTCCTCAAATGATTGATGAAGGTTTTAACAGTTATTACCCAATGGAAACTCTATCTGTGATGGGGATTGTTGAGGTCTTAAAAGACTTAAAAAAACTATTCGCTGTACGTGATGGTTTAATTAACCAATGGACTCAACATCCGGTTGATATTTTTATTGGTATTGATGCGCCAGACTTTAATCTCAGACTTTCTAAAAGTATTAAAGAAAAGAATCTTCCCATAAAAACTGTTCAATATGTAAGTCCTTCAGTTTGGGCGTGGCGTCAAGGCCGAGTTCATGGCATCAAACAAAGTATAGATTTAGTACTTTGCTTATTTCCTTTTGAAAAAGTCTTCTATGAACGATATGAAGTTCCAGCAGCATTTGTAGGACATCCGTTAGCAAAACAATTACCACTTGAGAACCCAATTCAAATTGCCAAACAACAATTGGGTATTGATGAAAATCAGAAGCATATTGCCTTATTGCCTGGTAGCCGCAAAGGTGAAGTAGAGCGACTTCTTCCTATGCTGTTGGGAGCTGCCAATATTTTGCATACCAAATATCCTGATATTCAATTTTTAATTCCGGCAATTAATGATGCTCGTAAACAACAGATTGAGCAGGGTGTTGAACAATTAGCGCCGCAGTTAAAAGTAAAAATTCATATTTTAGAAAATACTGATAGTGAATCAAAAATTGGTCGTATGGTCATGAATGCAAGTGATATCATTGCTTTAGCTTCTGGGACTGCAACATTAGAAGCAATGCTGATGCATCGACCGATGGTTACTTTCTATAAATTGCACTGGTTAACTTATTTAATTGCTAAATTCTTGGTAAAAATTCCTTATTATTCTTTGCCTAATATTATTGCGGGTAAAAAAGTGATTGAGGAGCTGATTCAAGGCGATGCAACACCTGAAAATTTAGCAGCTGAAATAGAAAAATTGATGAATGTGGAAACTGCTCAAATTCAAGTGATGCAACATTTAACCATGCATAAACAGCTTATTTCTGGAAATACAGAAGATCCAGTCCAAGCAATCCTAAAAGTATTTGGAAAGTAAAAAAAGCCCCATTTTTAGGGGCTTTTTAAATCTACTTAAGCACGTACAATCAGCTCGTAACCCGTATATTTACGAATATTGATAACACCGATATCAAAAATTAGATATTGACCTTTAATACCTTGTAATACACCGCGAATTTTCGGTGTTTTATCGAGGTTTAGAGATTTAATTTTTTCAGGATATTGTTCAACTGGATAAACAAACTCACGTGGCAATTCACTTTCTAATAGCTCAACCGTTTCGTTAAATTCAAGGTTTTGACTAAATTCTTCACGAATAGATTGAATTTTAGGTGCAAACTCTTCAATTAACTGATCACGCTGTTCAACCATATTTAAAGGTTCAGCTTCACCCTTGAGGAGTTTGCGCCAGTCAGTTTTATCAGCAATTAAAGAACCAAACATAGTTTCAAGCTGACCAGATAAACGGCGTGATCCAACTTTTAAAATAGGTAAGGCTTGAGTTGCACCTTGATCTAACCAACGACCTGGCATATGGCTAACACGAGTAATACCCACTTTTAAAGCACTTGAATTTGCCAAATATACAATATGTGGTTGGAAACAAACGCTATGGGCAAAGTCATCTTCACGACACGTACCTAAATGATAGTGACATGTTTCAGGTTTCATAATGCAAAGGTCACATTCTGCTTTGGTTTTAAAACATTTAAAGCAGTGACCTTGAGAATAAGACTTGGGTGTTTTAACGCCACAAGAGGTGCAATAAATATTACCTGTCCATTCGATTTCTAGTTCTTGTCCTAAATTAAAAGGAAGATCAATTTCTGAACGGTCTAATACAAATTTGTATTCAACATTTGCCTTGGTTGTCTGTTGATCAGTTACACTAGCATCTTTTAGGCCTGCATGCATTTTATGGCAAATGCCTTGTAGTTCCATAAAGTTTAAACTCACATCTTTCAATTAAGGGTTGCAGTTATGGCTGAACAAAATGTCATCACTTCTATGCTAGACGATTTATCAAATGAACAGCCCATTCATACTGCACTTTGTATTGGCCAGAAAATTGACCAGAATAACGCAATTCAATGGCACTATTTTACCGTAACTGAGCTTTTAAGTCTGCCTTTTACCCAGCGTTATGATTTGGGTTTTGTATTGTTTGATACTGATGAAATGCAAAACATTAGCGATGTGCAAAAATCCCAATTATTAGTAAAGCTAAGAGATTTATTAGCAAAACGTATTGTTGTCGTGAGCAAGCGCAGTCATGAGCAATTATTACGTTCTTTAGGTTTTACGCAACTGATTGATAAAACTTCACATGATAGTGATTTCGCCTTATGGCAATTTAACATCTTGACCTATAAACATGTACCGGATTGGTTTAATTCAAAGTTCTGGGCAAACCCGGAAAACTGGAATAAATTCCGCTGGTAAAAGGGCTTTAAATCTCTTTCAAAATTTAACAATTTGGCTTTTGCTGTCTTAACAAGAATCCGCGTATGCTCATGTATAAACCATACATAAGAGTTACTCATGACAAATTTAAGCAACATTGTAGAAGTTTTAGCTAAACAGGCTTTAGGTGGAAATCAGCAAGCATCAGGTCAAGGCGGTTTAGGTGGAATTTTAGGTTCAGTACTAGGACAAATGGGGGGTAATCCTTCTTCTGGCACTCAAGGTGGTCTTGGAGGAGTATTAGGTTCTGTATTAGGTCAAGTGACTGGAAATAATAATACACCTCAAGCAGGTGGCGGCGTTCAAAGTTTATTAATTGCAGTTGTGCCTTTAATTTTGGGCTGGGTACAGCAACAAGGCGGTTTGCAGGCTGCTTTGGAAAAGCTAAAAGGTGCTGGTTTAGGTAGCCAAGTTCAAAGTTGGGTTGACCCAAATCAAACTAATAGCGAAATTCCAACTCAACAATTGCAGAGTTTATTTAATCCGGCTGACATTGAACAAGTTGCTGCTCAAGCTCAAGCGCCAAAAGAACAAGTTTATGGTGCAATTGCTTCCGTCTTACCTCAAGTCATTGACTCGTTAACACCTCAAGGTGATAGTACTGACCATCAAGAAGCCAACCAAGATATTCAAAACGTTATGAATCTGGTAAGTGGTTTCTTAAAGTAAGCTACAAAGTAAAAAAAGCCGATATAAAAATATCGGCTTTTTAAAACTGAATAATAAAATAAAAGGGCGTTAGCCCTTTTATTTTAGATTTGAATCAAACTTAACTCATTAGAAGTTATATTCGATACCAGTACCTACAACAGTTTGTTTGTCGTCTTCTTTAATCCAGTCGCGTTTTTGTTGAGCAACGATACCGTAGAAGCGAGCTTGTTTGTTGATTTGGTAATCAAGACCTAAACCGTATAAGTCAATTTTACGATCTTGTTTACCGCTTACTTGTGTTTCAGCAGAAGCATATTCTGCTTTCACTTTAAGTTTAGTGTTTGGAATTTTATAAGCAGCTGTTACTGCATATGCTTCTTCTTCTAAACCTTTGTAGTTTGTATAGGTATCTGTAGTTTTATCAACGCCATCTACACGCGTAGTTTTTGACGTTTTATAAGCAGTCAAGTCATCAGTAGGTTCAGCATGTTGCCATAAAGCGCCAATTACAAAACCTGATTTAGCAATGTCATAAGAACCAGTTACACGGTAAGCATCTGTATAGACATCTTTCAGACCGTAAGCAGCATATTTACCTTTAATACCAAAGTCACCAGCTGCAGCAATTGCTAAACCAAGGTCTTTGTTTTCGTAGCCAAGCGCAGTTGACACAGAGTCAAAGCTATCGTTTTTGCTGTCTTTACCAGTTTCACCTTGTTTATTATCAGAGGTGCTTTCACCAGTTTGAGCCATGATATTGAATGTTAAACCTGCTAATAACTTAGGGTCTAATTCAAAACCGATCACGTTGTCTAAACGGTTTTCACCGTACATGATATTAGTAATATCTAAACGTGTATCGTCATTAAAGATGTCTTGGTTACCACCAGCAGCAGTTTTGAAGTAAGAATCATACTTACCTACTTTTAATGTACCAACACCTTCAGTTTTTAAACCGATAAAACGGTTACGAGCACTAAGGTCAGTATCAGAACCTGAACCATCAGTAGAAATTGCCCATTCAGCTAAATAAACAGCAGATAATTTGTCAGTTAATTTCTCTTCGCCTTTTACCCCAATACGAGAAGAGTTTGAGTTAATTTCGGTAACGTCACTTTTTCCATCGAAATTTTTATTATCAACTTGGTTAATAGAAACATTTAGTTTGCCATACAAAGTTGGCGCTGCTTGCACCGCGTTTATGCTCAAAGTTGCAACTGCGGCAGCGAGTAGCAATTTCTTCATTGAGATTTCTCCAAAAGTATTTAAAAATGGCGTATGCCTAGCTAACTATTTATTTTGTAGTTGACTGATGTACAAAAAGTTACAAAAGCTCACCAACTTGCTATGCAGTATCGACAAATTTTGTGACAGAGAAGTGAAGAATAAATGACAGTTTTATGACGTTTAAAATTTAGTAATAAATTAGTTTCTTTGCATTTTTTATAGTTTTTAGACGAAAAAAAGCGGAGTCTAAACTCCGCTTTAACCATTTAAAAATCAAAGAGCTGCTTTAATTTTTTCAGCTAATTCTTTAATTTTTTCTTGATCTCCTAATTCAACAGCATGGCGTCCAAGATGATGCACATTTGTTGGAATTAGGTGAAAATGAACATGTGGAACAGTTTGTCCTGCTGCTGCTCCAGAAAGTTGCATCAATACAATACCTTCCAAATTGAGCGCTTTTTCCATTGCCTTAGCAATTTTCTGAACAATTTGTATGGTATATGCAGCTGCTTCAGCAGGTAAGTCTAGCAGTGTTACAGCAGGCGTTTTTGGAATAACTAATGTATGACCATCGGCTTGAGGCATAATATCCATAAAAGCTAGAACTTGATCATCTTCATATACTTTTATCGCTGGAAGTTCTCCACGTAAAATTTTTGCGAAGATATTTTGATCATCATATGCCATGTATTATTCCTTTAAAATCATTTACATTTCAATTCTTTTTGACGTTCTTTAATAGCGTCTAGACGTTGTTGCTCTTTGTCAGAAAACTTTGGTTTTGTCGTATGACAGTTTTCATTACCATATTTTTCTTTTGCATCAGGATCTTTAAAACAAAAGCCTTTTGATGCATAAATCAAATTGTAATCGTCTTGCAATTTCTGACATTCTTGCTCAGGTGTTGCAGCTTGTACACCTACACTAGCAATGCTTACCATGCCAGTAAAGACTGCAACCATAAATTTATTCATGAGCTTTTCCTCAGTTAAAGGTATGAACCTGTACTCAATATACGGTTTATTACCAATATTTCAATGACTATTAATTACTCAAGTGTCATTTTGGTTTAGAATTTGTTCAGAGGATGAATAAAGTTATTAAATATCAATAATTTAAAAACATCAAATAAAACATAAGCTTAAGTGGTTATTTATATATTTTTCAATAATCTGATTCTTATCTAGCCCCTTATGACTCACAGTGTTGGCCTATATAAAATACTTGTGTTTTGTTGTAATGATCTAAAATTTGATGGAAAGGCTCAGGATTTTGTTTACTGCATAGAAGCCTTTCAGCATGCAATTTGGACAATGAAAAAACCAGTTATTAATAACATTATCAAAAGTATGAAATGTGATAATTATTATGTTTTAAATGAAAGATGTATTGATTTTACATATTTTAGCTTCTATTATAGTGTCCTTAATTGCTGCGTTTGATAGTTTTTGTTTTTATAGCCTATTTCTCAAAATGAAATGGGCTTTTTTTATTTAAAGTTATTTCTAATCATGGAAAATAAGCGATTTAGAATGATACAAATATTACACTATATTTTATTTTTGTGATCGATTTGTCATGGCACTTTCACAATTGATCTGGTAGTTACTTTCTAGCCTTATAACCTTACATATAGTAATAGTATATCCATCATACTTTCTTAAAGGACTTAGTCATTCATTTAGACTAAATACTAAAGGAATAGAGGATGCCACAATTTTTAATTATTGCTGAAAAAGTTTATAAAAAGTTTGAAGAGGAAAAGCATTCTTCTGATAATATTGTTGAGCATTTGAATGGCTTAGTTAGTATTATCAGACAAGAAATAAGAGGTACGCCGTATCAACTAAAATATAATTTTATTGATTTTGAAGAGTGTTTAAATAAGCCTGCAAAAGAATGTAGAGTTAAACTCGATATCAGCTTAATGCCAACCTATAAGAATAAAGGAGAATACATTATGTGGTTGGCTGGTTTTATCGAAAAAATTACTTTAGGGGGAAGGGAAAAGTTTCCACCACTTACAAATAGTTTATTGCCAAGTTGTATGGTTACCAATCCTTATGTGACAAAAATGGAGCAGGCAAAAGCTTCTTCTGAAAGAAGTGCACAAATGATTATAAATTACTTTAAATCATCCGATTATAAAAAAAATAATAAAGTTCCTACATCTTAAAAAATAATAAAATTGAAGTGCTTAAGATGCTTTTTATATAAAAAGATTTGAGTCATAAATGAGATGACTTAATAGAATAGTTGAGTACTCTTAGTAAATATATTTCATTGACTTATATTTTATAAACCGCCCATTTGAACGGTTTTTTTATATTTAAATTAAGTACTTTTAAACTATTAAGACAAGCCAGTAAGTAGCTATGAAAATAATAGTATTATTGGTCAATGCGCAGCTATACGGTATCAATTACTCCTAAACCAGTAAATGCAACGAATTGAATCATGACTTTTATCATTAAATTTGCGTTGAACGTTCGGATAGCCATTTTGCCAGTTGGGGCCAAAACTCCAGAGCACTTGCCTGACTCGACATGAGGCCCAAATGTCCGCCAGGAATAAGAGTAAACGTAACGTCTTTGCTACTAGTTAATTGGCTTAATGGGTGAGCAGCATCAGCAGTTACTAACTGATCGCTACGACCCGCGCCAACTAACAGAGAACAGTGGATATTTTTTAATTCTATTTTTTTATCTTTTAACTGGATAAAGCCGCGCTTCAATGGATTTTGCAACCAAACATTGAACAACATGTCCTGATTAATTCCGCCCGGATAATCAATCATATTATTTAAAAAGTTACTTAAAGTGGCATGCTCTTGCACAAATTGTAGGTCATCAAGATTCTTTAGTAGTTGAATATGTCCATCAAACCAGCCTTTAGGATCAAGAATTTTGAAACCTAAAGAGTTTAAAATTCCAGGACTATGAATCAAACGTTTTGGTAGTCCAGAGTAAATACGGTCTTGAATTTTTTTATTGCGACCAATCGCGTTGTTTATGGCTCGGTAGAGTTTTCCAATATAACCAGAAGCATAACTATCTATTGGACTACCAAGTACGATAAGGTTTTTAACATAATTGGGTTGATTTAAAGCGGTATATAAAGTGACAAATATGCCAGCCATACTCCAGCCATGAAGCGAGATTTGTTCACTTCCTGAATGTGCTCGGACAAGTTGTATTGCTTGAGGAATAAACCCTTCAATAAATGATAAAAAATTAAGATGTCTATCTTTAAAATTTAAGCGGCCCCAATCCACAAGATATACGTCAAAACCTGCATTTTGGAAGTATTTAATAAGAGAGCGATATGGATATAAATCATATATCGCCATATTAATAGCGAGTGGTGCAACAAATACTAACGGTTCTTTAAATTGTTTTTGAGTAGCTGCGTAATAACGAATACGAGTTTGATTGAATTCACCAATCACTTCATAAGGAGTGCTTTGTGACAACACTAATGTTTGAGGGCGAAATAGTCGGGTAGAGAGGTGCTTGATTTGACTTTGTTCAGAGACAAGGGACTTTAAGCGTTTCATCTTGCTTTTACCAACTATTTACTAAAGTTGAATAAAGTCTAAGCGATAATTTTAAGGTTTACCTTGACCTTAAATACCCTAGACACTCAAAATGATGATAGTTTTTTAGTACATGACCAGTAAAGGCGAACATTTAATGAACCAGTCTGATGATTTAGAATACCAACTTGATACTTTAGCCATTCGTACCGGACATACTCGTAGTTTTGAAGGTGAGCATGGCGAACCGATTTTTTTGACTTCATCATTTGTATATGAAAACGCTGCTGAAGCGGCTGCAAAATTTTCTGGTCAGGTTCAAGGAAATATCTATTCTCGTTTTACTAATCCGACTGTATCGATGTTCGAAAAACGTTTAGCAGCTTTAGATGGTGCTGAACGAGCTGTAGCGACAAGCTCGGGAATGGGCGCGATTTTGTCAGTTGCTATGGCATATCTAAAAGCGGGTGATCATGTTATTTGCTCAAGAGCAGTTTTTGGTTCAGTTGTTGCCTTATTTGAAAAATATATTGCCAAGTTTGGTGTAGACATTACATTTGTTGATTTGTGTGATTTAGACGAATGGAAAAATGCTGTACGTCCTGAAACCAAACTTTTCTTTGTTGAGTCACCGTCTAACCCTCTAGCTGAGATTGCAGATATACAAGCTCTAGCAGATATCGCCCATGCGAATGGCGCATTACTTGCGGTTGATAACAGTTTCTGTACACCTGTTTTACAGCAACCACTAAAGTTTGGTGCGGATCTTGTGATTTACTCTGCGACTAAATACTTAGATGGCCAAGGCCGTGCATTAGGTGGTGCTGTTGTTGGTAATCATCAGTTGTTAGAAGAAGTTTTCGGTGTTGTTCGTACGCTTGGACCATCAATGAGCCCATTTAATGCATGGGTTTTCTTAAAAGGTCTAGAAACTTTACGTTTACGTATGAAAGCACACTGTGAGAGTGCTCAAATTCTTGCAGAATGGTTATCTAGTCATGAAAAGGTAGAGAAGGTTTACTACGCAGGTTTACCAGCTCATGAAGGTCATGAACTTGCTGCTAAACAGCAAAATGGCTTTGGCGGTATTGTATCCTTCGTTGTTAAAGGCGAGCGTGAAGGTGCTTGGAAGGTTATTGATAATACTAAGTTTATCTCGATTACAGGTAATCTAGGTGATGTGAAATCGACGATTACCCACCCAGCAACCACAACTCATGGCAAACTTTCTGTTGAAGCAAAAGAAGCTGCTGGTATTCAAGAAGGTCTAATTCGTGTTTCTGTGGGGCTAGAAGATATTAATGACATTATTGGTGATATCTCACGTGGGTTAGATTTAATCTAATTAAGTTATGTTTGTTATGGAAAAGTCACATTCATTTTAATGTGGCTTTTTTTGTTACTTATAAGCAACAATAGCAATAAAAAGTCTACGTTTTGTTATAAAACAGTCTAAAATTTCAACGTATAAAAGCTCTAAATTTAATAAAAATAACAAAGAGAGTCTTTAGTCATGCTTAAACCAATAATTATTTTAGTTGCGATAGGGGCAATTGGTCTAGTTGGATATAGAGTATTTGCTCAAAAAGATGAACCAACACAGATGAGTGAAACTGTATTATTAATTAATGATGCAAACAAATCCGTTCAAGACGCTGATCTTTCAATAGAAAAAGCCAATACTTCTTTCAAGAATGTTCCTTTAAGTGAATATAAACCAAACAATAAAAGTCTACAGGCTGCCCAGTAACTTTTCTAAATTTTACTTTTTTCTACTCATCAAAAGTTTTCTATATAAACGCTTTTAGTCGATTGACCATAGAAAATAGTTTCATAGATACCAATAGAAAACATTGATTTATTGTGTCAGAATTACGGATTAATTTTGATTTAAACGTACTAACCTCAATAATCTTGATGATCTATATGGGGAGTAGAAAGAGTTTAAGTTTTGCAGTGTTATGTGACTATCAATAATACTTGAAATATTTGATAGAGATACGGAGTTAGGTTTATGAATATCAATATGCTTATGCAGCAAGCGCAGCGCATGCAAAAAGATATGGAATCAAATATAAAAAAGGCTAAAGAAGAGCTTGCTCAAACTGAAGTACACGCTGAAGCGGGCGGTGGTTTGGTTAAAGTCACAATGACTGGCCGTTATATCGTAAAACGTATCGAAATTAATCCAGAATTACTTCAAGATGAACCAGACATGATTGAAGACTTAATTGCTGCTGCAGTAAATGATGCTGTACGTCAAGCAGAAGTGATTTCTGAAGAAAAAATGCAAAAAGCAAATTCTGGTATGGGTTTACCACCTGGCTTAGCGGGCATGTTCTAAGGAAATTCAGTGTTTAGCGATAGATTTGAACAACTCGTTCAAGCTTTACGTATATTGCCAAGCGTTGGTCCGAAGTCGGCTCAACGTATGGCTTTACATCTTTTGATGAAAAATCGAGAAGGGGCATTTGCATTAGCTCATGCTTTACATGAGGCTTCAAGTTATATACATGAATGTAGTGTCTGCCATTCTTTGACTGAAAATGAAGTTTGTGATATTTGCGCCTCAACTGACCGAGATGATCAGTTATTGTGTGTAGTTGAATCACCAGCTGATGTGATGGCGATTGAACAAAGCGGTAGCTTTCGTGGAAAATACCATGTTTTAGGTGGTCATCTTTCTCCATTAGATGGTATTGGTCCAGAAGAAATTGGTATTCCTTACCTAATTCAGCGTCTAAGCCAAGGTACTATTGAAGAAGTCATTTTGGCAACTAATGCGACTGTAGAAGGACAAGCGACAGCCCATTATTTGGTAGAGGCGACTAAACATTTACCAATACAAATGACGCGTATTGCTCAAGGTGTACCTCAGGGTGGTGAACTCGAATACGTAGATAGCCATACTTTAAGTCAGGCAGTACATAATCGCATGAGAATGAAATAAGCATTTCGATGCTTATTTCATTAATGAATGTACTATCAATTTGATTAAATTTATTAATTGAATTCAGTTATTAAACATAAATATTATTTTGTATTTTATTATTAAAGATATTTTAAACAAAATATGAATATAAGCATGAAAAAGATCTTATAAATTTTAAATAAAGAACATTTGGAGATAAATTTAAAAAGTACAAATAAAAGATCAAAAAATTATCTATTTTCGAAAAATTGTTCAAAAATAGAGTATTCATAAAGGTTTAAGTGGCATTTTTCTGCTTCTATGTTATATATACCAGAGTTTAAAGCACTCTTTGCAATACTTGAGAAAGCATGTTTCAGTTTATCCAACAGCAAACCGAATTGGTTGATGTTCTTCAAAAAATGGATCAATGTTCAATATATGGACTTGATACAGAATTTATTAAGGTTGACACACTCTGGCCTAAACTTGGAGTATGCCAAGTCAATGTAAATGGTGATGTCTATCTGTTGGATGGTGTTTCATTAGATCTAAGTCAGTTTTGGAAAAAGATTTTCCTCGCGCAGCAAAATATTTTTCATGCATGTGGAGAAGATATTGATTTAATCTATCATTACGCTGATCAAGAAGATTTGCTTAATGTGTTTGATACTCAAGTAGGTCTGTCTTTTTTAGGTCATGGTCTGCAAGTGAGTTACCAAGGTGCTTTAAAACTTTGTCTTGATATTGATATTGAAAAAGATCAAACCAGATCTGATTGGTTGGCTAGACCTTTATCGCCTCAGCAACTTTGTTATGCTGCTAACGATGTTTTGTATCTAATGAAGTTAGCTAGTCATATTCAAGAACAGCTTAAGCAGAAAAGGCTTTATAACTATGTTCTTGAGGACTGTAGTAGTCTAACTAAAGAAATCATTAGTGAAACACCGACCGAATTACTATATACCGATGTGGGAAATTATCGTCATTCACGTCGTCAGTTAATGCAGTTGCAAAATTTAAGCGAGTGGCGTGAATACATTGTGAAAGCAACGAATCAGCCACGCAGTTTTATTCTTAGAAATTCAACCATGATTGATATGGTTGAAAAGAACCCGCGTAATAGTTTTCAACTTTCGCAAGTGAAAGATATTCGTCCGAATGTAGTTCGCGAGTACGGCAAAACGATTTTAGAACTTCTTAAAGATTTACCAGTCGAAAGCAAATGGCCATCAAAGATTGCAAAACCATTTAAGGTTACGTCTAAAGAAACTTTAAATAAAATGGATATGGTACTTGCTCATGCAATAAATGAGACTTCTATTCCTAAAGAAGTGTTGCTGAGAAAAAAATGGTTAAATGCCATTCATCAACATGTTCTATCTCAAGGGGATGAACAGGATTTACCTGACTATCTGTTAGGATGGCGTTACGAGTTATTAACTCAACCATTAATCCAGTTGTTTCAAGAAGAAAAACAAAGTTTATCTATTTAAAATGAATAGATAATTAGAAATTTAGAGGCTCATCATGTGATGAGCCTTTTAAATAAAGAATAATCGTTGTGTTAAGTTTTTAATTAGTTTTTATTTAAAAAAGGAGTTAATTTTAATATTTAAGTATATAAAAATAAGATTTTTTTGTAGATTATCTAAATAATTATTTAGTCTGATAAAATTCATAAAATAATGTAATAAAGTAAATATAATTTGAAAATTCAATAATGAATTAAATTAACTTATATCGTGAGAAAAATTCAATTGATTAAACATACAGGTCTGTATATTCTTGGATTTAAGAAAAACAATTTCAACTTATATAATATATAACTATAAATTTGTTTCGGTGCAGAAATGAAAAGCCTACCCAATAGGGTAGGCTTTTTTATT
This sequence comes from Acinetobacter sp. WU_MDCI_Abxc222, assembly GCF_025514755.1. Taxonomy (NCBI): domain Bacteria; kingdom Pseudomonadati; phylum Pseudomonadota; class Gammaproteobacteria; order Moraxellales; family Moraxellaceae; genus Acinetobacter; species Acinetobacter sp. WU_MDCI_Abxc222. The sequence continues at coordinate 179,851 of NZ_JAHPVG010000001.1, read as the reverse complement.
TTTACTGATTTAACTTATTTTAAATTTAAGTATTTATTCCTCTAGATTTTACGCAAATGAATGAGCAAGTTCGGACACAACTTCTTCAGCTTTTTGAAAAGCATTTTCTAATGATTTTATATGCCTATGATCTCCAAACTCTTGATACTCAGAAGTAATTTCGTAAATTTTTTCTACGCCTAAATATTTACTCAATGTACGAATATGTGGCACAAGATGGCTCATATCATGTCGAATTCCATCTTTCTCAAACCCAAATTCACCGCTGGAAGTGATAATAATTAAAATTTTTCTAGATAACAGAGGCTGTAAGGGAAAGTCTCCCCGAGCGAGGTCAAAATCAAAGGTTTTATTGATCCGAATAATTTGATCAAACCATGCTTTCAGTTGGGCAGGCATACCGTAATTGTACATAGGCGAAGAAATTACAAGAATATCTGAGTTCGAGACTTCAGCTATTAATTGATCTGATATAGATAAAACATTGCGCTGAGCTTCAGTTCTTTTATTATCAGGTGTGAACACAGCATCAATCCAGTCTTGATTAATAAAGGGTGGTGGATTCATTCCTACATCACGATAAATATATTCATCTATAGGCAGTTGTTGTTTCCATGAGTTGATCAACCGATTAGCAATATTTTTTGAAATAGAATTATGATTTGGGTTAGGGTTAATTGCAGATCTGACGCTAGCATCTATATGTAATATTTTACTCATCATTAATTCCGAAAAAGTTAGGATTTAATTTATTTTGAGTCTTAAAACATAAGTAGACAAACGAGAAAATTACATTTATAGATGATTTTAGTTCATCTATAAATTTAAATGGGGAGGAAGCATGCAAGTTTCTTTGCAAGCACTTAAAGCATTTGAATCAGCCGCTCGATTGGGTAGTTTTAAGTTGGCTGCTGAAGAGCTTTCGCTAACACCGACTGCAATTTCACATCATATTGCGAATCTAGAAAGCAGATTAAATGTTGATTTATTTCATCGACAGGTAAGGAAAATAACGCTTACAACGACAGGGAAAAGACTTGCTGGAGCAATTTCTGAAGGATTTCGTAAAATTGAAGATGCACTAGATGAAATAACAGTAAATGGAAGCGTAGTGAGAGTCGCTAGCACTTCTTCACTAGCTGCAATGCTGTTAATTCCTTCAATAAGTGAGTTTTATCAATCGCATCCCGATATATCAGTTGAGTTTTCTACAGGTGAAACTTTAGATAATCACTTATATACCTTACCTATTCGATATGGCGACGTATCTTTGGTCCAATCTCAAGATATCGTTAAATATGAGTCTTTTAATGTGTTTGGTTCATCTAAACTTGATCTGCTTAAATGTTCTAGTGAACCAATAACTTTATTTACGACAGAATGGAAAAATAAGGCATTACCAAGTCCACCACTAGAGACTTGGCTTGAGGAAAATGAATGGAACCCAAAGAGGCTTATAATTAAGAAATTTGATCAGGAAATTTTTGGGATCCACGAGGCTTTATCTGCCAATGGATTAGTATTTTGTTCTACTACACTTACCCATAGGTTTGTTAAGGCGAATCTTTTACAGGAGTTTAAAACTAAACCCATTCAATCAGAGCTGTGTTACTATATTCCAAATAAGCAAGATTTTAAAAATAGAAATGCCAGAAAATTTATCGAATGGGTAGAAAATTTATTTACTCAATAAACTTCTATATTTGATGGGGTAACTACACAACACTAAAACTTATAACGTCTTTTTATGCTATAAAATTATATAGATTAATAATTAGAGAGATAAATATGCTTAACAAATTTAATGCTGAACAAGCTCGTCAAAACGCTAAAAACTTTAAAATAAATCAAGACGTCATATTGGAAAAAATTTTAACTGGGACGGAGTCTGAATCTAAAGAGGGAAAGCGAAAAGCAACTTTCTGGTTTCCTGTTGATGCTATAAGTCCTGATCATCTTACACTGGTTGAAGAGGAGCTTAGAAGCAGAGGTTTTAATGTGTCAACTGATATTGAGCACTCCGGTACTACGATCACAATTGAAATAAGCTTCTAATGAATGATTGTTTTAACTAAACCACTCTTAAAAAAGAGTGGTTTTTTATTGCATGATTTATCGTGATCTAAAAGAAGTTAAATATAAATCTATTTACAATTAAATTTATATTAATCAGAATTTTATTTGACAGGTTCTATCTTCTTCTGTAGCTTTACTTTTTGAGTGGGATATGGATATGAACTTCCAAACAATACTTTTATCTTTCAAAAATCAATCTACTGGTACAGACGCATTTAAAGCTTTAAAAATGCTTGTGAATAGTCTCTTAAAGAATCTCAAGATACAAAAGAAAAAGTAGCAGTTTACCTAATTTATGGTTTCGCACGTAGTTATGTAATCTTATATGAAGATGAAGCTGTAACGACCGAATTTGCTCATACCTCTAAAACTCAACTCATCGCTTATATGGAAAGTCTTAATGAGGCTTTATTAAGTCAAGATGATAGCGCTATTTTGACTGCCTTAAATCAAGTAAGCGATGACTATATAAAAAGCTCTCGCGTCTTCTAGAAAAAAATTAACACGTCCTTAAATAAAAAACACTTCTTTAGTTTGGGCTAAAGAAGTATTTATTTTTATATATTAATGGGACTTTTTCTTACCGCCACCATCTTGTTTATTGACGGTAGACCATGCAATTCGTTCGGCTTCTTCTTGAGAATGGCCTCTATCTACTTCACTCTCAACAATATGTTTGGCCTGACGTTTTTGCTTGGCTGTATAAGCAGTTTTATCACCACGAGGCATAATTTCATCCTCCATATCTATGAACAAGATACTTAATATTTAAACATGTTGAAAATTTAAACCAGTTAAGTAATGTCTCCCAATGTGTATTAAGTGCTTAGAAATTTTACTCAAATGTGAATTTAAAAAGGTAATACCTGATTGTAATATGATAAATTTCATAGAATTAAATCGTGAAATTGTTAAAGATAGATCACAAAAAGTACTCAGTAACGAACATTTTTTCTTTTTTCCTAAAAATTGTTTTATTTTATTAAAGTTGAAAATTATGTTTAATTATTTAAAATCAAATATTTATTAATTTTATATGGAACCTTGTTTTTAACAGGAACAAAGTTATTATCGACCTTAATCATTGTTGTAGGTTAATATTTCTCAAGAATTAAAAAAACGACTGATGCGTAAACAAACCTGCGTGTGTGAGTCGTTTTTTTTCATGTATGCTGTCCTTAGTTCAAGAGTTGATTTGAAATGCACTGTGATATTTATAGATCGAGCAAAAAAGATGAAATGTACATGTATATTGCTCGTCCAAACTATCCTGACAATGCGGAGCAAGCTGATCCGTTTGAAAATGTTCCTGAAGCTGTTTTACAAGCGTTTGGTCGTGCAACGTTTGTCATGCATTTAGAGTTAGCTCCAACACGTAAATTGGCGCGTGTTAATGTTTTACATGTTTTAGACTCATTACAAACAAAAGGTTTCTTTATTCAGATGCCGCCAGAAGGGTTAATTAACCCGAATGCAGTTGAACCAGAGGGCTTACGTGGTGCATGAAGATCAAACTGGAATAATGAATCAATTATTTTCTTTTTTGGATGTTATTCCTGAAGGTGTTATTGCTTTAGCAGCTTATGGAATAGGCGCTATTATTGCTTTGTGGTGTTGGTGGCGATTAATGCGCCGTCTTCCTACTACTTTGGGTGCAATTAGCTGGCTGATTGTATTTGCTATTTTAGTTACACCAACAGTATCTGAAGGACCGAATGCATCTGTAGCACCTGCTATTTTTGGACTCCTTTTTGGTGTTTTAACTAAAGACAGTCCGTTAATTTGGTCAAATTTATCTTTAATTCTGTTTGTAGTTGGTCTAGGTTTGGTGATTGGATATTGTTGGTCAAAATATTCAACAAACAAAAACATGCGTTCCATCTAACCATTGAAATAGAAAAATAAGGTCTTTACATGTCTGCTGATACCCAACATTTTACCGGTACAGATCAATATATTGCGACTGATAGTCTTAAGCTTGCTGTAAAAGCAGCTCGTGCTTTGCAAAAGCCTTTACTGATTAAGGGTGAACCAGGCACGGGTAAAACTTTACTTGCTGAACAAGTAGCACAAAGTTTGGGTTTAAAACTGATTACTTGGCATATCAAATCTACAACTAAAGCGCAGCAAGGGTTGTATGAATATGATGCAGTTTCTCGTTTAAGAGACAGCCAGTTAGGCGATGACCGAGTTTACGATATTAAGAACTACATTAAACCCGGTAAACTGTGGGAAGCTTTCACCAGTGAAGAGCGTTGCGTATTATTAATTGATGAAATTGATAAGGCCGATATTGAGTTTCCAAATGACTTATTGCATGAACTCGATAAAATGTCTTTTTATGTTTATGAAACGAATGAAACAATTACGGCAACGCAACGCCCAATTGTAATTATTACTTCAAATAATGAAAAAGAATTACCAGATGCTTTCTTGCGCCGTTGCTTCTTCCACTATATTGAGTTTCCAGATGAAGCCACAATGCGAGAAATCATTGCGGTTCATTTCCCAAATATCTCTGCAACATTGGTAAACGAAGCTTTACAAGTTTTCTTTAAACTACGTGAAATTCCTAATTTAAAGAAACCACCATCAACCTCTGAGTTGATTGATTGGTTAAGCTTACTCATGGCAGATGATATGCCTGAAGATGTATTACGTAATCGAGATACATCTAAAGCTATTCCACCTTTATATGGTGCTCTCATCAAAAACGAGCAAGATGTACAACTTCTCGAACGCTTGGCTTTCATGTCGCGACGTTAAAGGAGGGAATAACCCATGTTTGTGCGGTTATTTTACACCTTACGTAAATATGGTGTTCCAGTTACCACGCGTGAACTCATTGACTTAAATCGTGCAGTGAGTGAAGGCTTGGTTTTTGCTGACCAAGATGAGTTCTATCAACTTGCTAAAACTATTTTAGTTAAAGATGAGCGCTTTTTTGATAAGTTTGACCGTGCTATGAAAGATTACTTTGATGGCATTGAAACTTTTGATATCGATGAGTTGCTTAAACAAGTTCATAAATTACCAAAAGACTGGTTCGATTTAGAACTTCTCGAAAAACATTTAACTCCAGAGCAAAGAGCTGAACTCCAAAAAGCGGGTTCTTTAGAAGAACTAATGAAAATGCTGGAAGAGCGTTTACGCGAGCAGCATAAGAAACACCAAGGTGGTAACCGTATGGTTGGCACAGGTGGAACTTCACCTTTTGGTGCTTTTGGTGACCATCCAGAAGGTGTGCGAATTGGTGGACCGGGCCGTAAACGTTCGGCAGTTAAAGTCTGGGAACAGCGGAAATATCAAAATTTAGATGATGATCAAGTTCTTGGTACTCGCCAGATGCAAATTGCTTTACGACGTTTACGCAAATTTGCTCGCCAAGGTGCAGCTGAAGAGTTAGATGTTGACGGAACTATTCGTGAAACAGCCAAACAAGGTATTTTGGATGTTCAGATGGTACCTGAGCGTAGAAACCGAATAAAAGTGCTGATGTTGTTCGATGTGGGCGGTTCGATGGATGCTCATATTGCTCAATGCGAAAAACTCTTTAGTGCTGCTAAAAGTGAGTTTAAGACACTCGAATACTTTTATTTTCATAACTGTCTTTATGACTATGTTTGGAAAGATAACTACCGAAGAACAGCAACGCGCATGAATACGTGGGATCTGTTCCATACTTACGGACGCGACTATCGTGTAATTGTGGTGGGTGATGCCAGTATGGCACCGTATGAGTTGAAATCGGTAGGTGGCTCGGTTGAATATATGAATGATGAAGCAGGTGAAGTTTGGTTGCGTCGCCTACGTCAGCATTTTGATAAAACAGCATGGTTGAACCCTGAAACAGAAGGGTATTGGCATTACACTCAAACAATTGGTTGGATTAAAGAGATTTTTGAAAACCATATGTATCCAATGACCCTAAAAGGCATTGAGGATTTGACGCGTTACCTTTCTCGATAGGCTTGATAAGTTTAATAATTTAAAAAAGAGGGATGATATGCAACATCAAATTAATGGTATTGCTTTACCAAATGAACAGGGATTTTTTGGTGAGTATGGAGGTCAATTTATTCCTCCACATTTAAAAGAAGCAATGGATGAAATTAATGTTGCTTATGAAGAAATTCGCCATACACCTGAATTTCAAAATGAATTATCGGACCTCTTTTCGAATTATGTAGGTCGTCCAAGTCCTTTATTTCATGCAAAACGTCTTTCTGATCAGTTAGGCGGTGCGCAAATTTATTTAAAACGTGAAGACTTAAATCATACGGGTGCTCATAAGATCAATCACTGTTTAGGTGAGGCTCTACTTGCTAAATATATGGGTAAAAAGAAAGTCATTGCTGAGACTGGTGCAGGACAGCATGGTGTCGCTCTAGCAACAGCTTGTGCTTTAGTTGGTATTCCATGTGAAATTCACATGGGTCAAGTAGATATTGAAAAAGAGCATCCAAATGTCGTTAAAATGAAAATTTTGGGCGCTCATTTAGTTTCAGTAACACGTGGTACAGCAACCTTAAAAGATGCAGTTGATAGTGCTTTTGAAGAATATTTAAAAGATCCTAAAAACTTTATTTATGCGATAGGTTCTGTGGTTGGTCCACATCCATTTCCAAAAATGGTTCGAGATTTTCAATCGATTATTGGCAATGAAATTAAAGAGCAGACACATCATCGTTTTGGGAAAAATCCGGATTATGTTGTCGCATGTGTTGGTGGCGGTTCAAATGCAATCGGTGCGTTTACAGCATTTTTAAATGATTCGGATGTGAAGTTGGTTGGGGTTGAACCAGCAGGACATGGTTTAGAAACTCACATGCATTCGGCAACTTTAACTTTAGGTAAGCCAAGCCAAATTCATGGTATGGCGTGTTACGTGCTTGAAAATGAAGCTGGTGAACCATTGCCAGTGCATTCTATTGCTTCAGGATTGGACTATCCGGGTGTTGGGCCACAGCATAGTTTCTTAAAAGATTTAGGTCGTGTGGAATATAACACTGCAACTGACCAAGAATGTTTGGATGCTTTTATGACCTTATCGCGTGTTGAGGGAATTGTTCCTGCGCTTGAAAGCTCACATGCTGTGGCTTGGGCAATGCGTGAAGCACCAAAGCTGCCGAAAGAAACCATGATTGTGGTTAATCTTTCTGGCCGTGGAGATAAAGATTCGGATTATGTGGCAGAAAAGCTTAAGCTTTAAACCGACTAAACACAAAAAGCGGTCGAACTTCAAAGACCGCTTTTTATTTCATAGACTAAATCTATCCTTTCTTAAAAGTTCATTATTTCTTAATTAAAACAAAGTATTCTGATTTCAAGCTGTGATTGTTAGAGATAGGTGTGTAAAACACTGCTTCACAAGGCAAAGCGTTGCGTTGCTTTGTCTCACTCAGTAGAATAGTCACTTTGCAAAATTTGCCTTTGGAGACGCCTAAGTGGAGCGACCGACGATTAGCCCTGAACATTTACAGGAAGCTGCTGAAAATTTATCTACAATTCGAGATTTTATTCGTTTTGGGGTATCAGCATTACGTCAACATGATGCACATTTAGGACAAGGTACTGAAGATTATTTTGCAGAAAGTTCTGCATTAGTTTTACAAACCTTATCTCTTGAATGGTCAGCAGACTCAGAGATTTTAGATGCTAAGCTTTTGCCAAGTGAAAAAGCAGAATTCTTAAGTTTGTTAGAACGTCGTATTAATGACCGTATTCCGACTTCATATTTATTAAATTTAGCTTACTTCTTTAATAAGCCATTTTATGTGGACGAGCGTGTACTTATTCCGCGTTCACCAATTGCAGAATTAATTGAACAACGTTTTGCACCATATTGCTTGGATGAAAATGGTCAAATGCGTGAAGCACTTAACAACCTGCCAGAAAATGCAAAACCTAAAACTCCACAACGTATTTTAGATATGTGTACAGGTTCTGGTTGTATTGCTGTAGCTTTAGCTTATGCATATCCAGATGCTGAAGTAGATGCAACGGACATCTCGAAAGAAGCTTTAGAAGTAGCATCGATTAATGTTGAACACCATAATAAACAATATCAAGTTGCTTTACTTGAATCAGACCTATTTGCCAAAATTCCAGCTGAAAACCAGTATGATTTGATTGTAAGTAACCCTCCATATGTTGATGCTGAAGACATGGCTGACTTACCGGAAGAGTTTTTACATGAACCTGAGCTTGCATTGGCAGCAGGCCAAGATGGTTTAGATCTTGTGCGTAAAATGCTTGCTCAAGCCGCAGATTACTTAACTGAAGATGGTTTAATTGTAATTGAAGTGGGTAACTCTGAATGGGCTATGCGCCAAAACTTCAATACCATTGATTTCAACTGGCTTACTTTCCAAAAAGGTGGTTCTGGCATTTTTGCTTTAACTGCAGAACAATGTCGTCGTTATAGAAAACTATTTGAACAGCAACAAGCATAAGGAGTTGTACATATGGCAGGGAACAGTATTGGACAACTCTTTCGTGTAACGACATGTGGTGAGTCTCATGGTGTTGGTTTGATGGCAATTGTTGATGGTGTGCCTCCAGGTATTGCATTAACCGAAGAAGATCTACAAAAAGATCTAGACCGTCGTAAACCAGGTACATCAAAATTTGCGACACAACGCAAAGAGCCTGATCAGGTTGAAATTATTTCAGGTGTATTTGAGGGAAAGACTACCGGCACATCAATCGGTTTACTCATTCGTAATACTGACCAAAAATCGAAAGATTATGGCAATATTGCGCAAACTTTTAGACCCGGTCACGCAGATTATACCTATACACAAAAGTACGGTTTCCGTGATTACCGTGGTGGCGGACGTTCAAGTGCTCGTGAAACTGCTATGCGTGTTGCAGCTGGTGCAATTGCAAAGAAATATTTAGCAGAAAAGTTTGGTGTATTGATTCGCGGTCATGTCACACAAATTGGTAATGAAGTTGCTCAAAAACTGGATTGGGATGAAGTCCCAAATAATCCATTTTTTTGTGGTGACGTAGATGCTGTTCCTCGTTTTGAAGCATTGGTTACATCTTTACGTGAACAAGGTACAAGCTGCGGGGCTAAGCTAGAAATTTTAGCTGAGAAAGTTCCTGTAGGTTGGGGGGAACCTGTTTTTGACCGCCTAGATGCTGACATTGCACATGCGATGATGAGCATTAATGCAGTTAAAGGTGTTGAAATTGGTGATGGTTTTGCTGTAGCGGGTCAGTTTGGTCACGAAACACGTGATGAGCTAACTAGTCATGGTTTCTTAGCAAATCATGCGGGTGGTATTTTAGGTGGTATTTCAAGTGGTCAGACGATTCGAGTCGCCATTGCATTAAAACCTACTGCAAGCATTACAACACCAGGTAAAACGATTAATTTAAATCGTGAAGATACTGATGTGTTAACTAAAGGCCGTCATGATCCGTGTGTAGGTGTTCGAGCAACTCCAATTGCTGAAGCAATGTTAGCAATTGTCTTAATGGATCATTTTTTACGTCATCGTGCTCAAAATGCAGATGTTGTTCCTCCATTTGCTCCGATTGAACCCTAGTCATAATTTATGACTATAGTAAATAAAGCCCCAAATTTAAGTTAAATATGGGGCTTTAATTTTTTATTAGATTATGATCTATTAAATTTTAAATTATTTTCTTGTCTTATAATCTCTATATAAATATAATACCGGCGATTTATTTTTGAATATATTTATCTTTTGGACTTGAAAATTAAAGCTTTATTAATTTACTTAGTACATCAGATATCTATATTATTTCTTAAAACTGATTTTAGTAAAATTAGTTTTATATGACTTTTTACATTTTAAATTTTATTACTTTAACAAATACTTTTTAAAGTCATCATTGAAATTGGGGAAATATCAATGAATCAATGTACATATAGAATTGGCTGTATGTCAAAAGATAAGCTATTGCCTAAAAATTTACAGGCAATGATAAGAGTTATTTATGACTTATCCTTGTCATCTGAGCTATCTGGAAACTGGATATATAGTGATAATGATCCAGATATACATATTATTGATTTAGACAGTGGCTATACTAATGTTATTATTCCTAAAAAAATTAAAATTGTATTGAGTAATAACCCGGACCTTTTAAAAGGTTATCAATATGGGTTAAAGAGACCATTAAGATATCAGGAGCTTTTAAAAATTTTATTAGAAATTGAAAATAATGAATATTTCCAGAAGACTTACCAAGAGCGCATAGTTAATCATAAAAATATAGCTTATAGAAATTCTTCTGAAACAAAAATTTTATATAAACTCGTTTGTTATCCAAACTTTAAAAATATTCATGCCGAGCAGATTGTTAACGTAACTAGAGTTTGTAATTTATTATCTATTGAATCAAAAACAGCACAAGAAATTAAGAGGTTCTTAAACTTATCTGTAGATGAGATACAAAGAACAATAGAGATTATTAAAAAAGAAGCTTATCCAAACTATGAAACGATACATGAAAATGTTGTTTCCATACTACCATTTAAAACTGAAGCAACCTCAGTTAGACAAAAAAAGATAGGCCAAAATCTATTATTTTATTTTATAAATAAATTGTGGAGAAAGTTAAAAAGATAACTCTAATAAATTGTAATGCTTTTATATTAGCAAATATATTTGTTAATTTATTTAAAAAAATTTCAGTGTTTAAAGGTAAAGTGTTTTGTGAATCTAGATAAATTTATAATTTGATTCATTGCTTTTATGAAATTTATTTTAGGCTTTAAATTGAAGATAAATTAAAAAAGAATTCGATTATTGGCTCTAAATTATATTTTAGCTTTTACCATGGATGGAAAAGCTAATTATAGATTGCTTGTCATATTAATTTGAAAGGAGCTATAAAAAAAGAAGACAAACGAGTAGTATTACAAAGTAATTTAACTTTAAGTTAAATCTACAATTTGTTCTTCGTTTACAGCAATTTTATATTGATTACGTCCATTAGTTTTTGCTTTATATAAAGCATGATCAGCTCGTGCAACAAAAGCGGAAATTGAATCATTTAGACGGGGAGTTGTGGTCGCGACACCTACGCTAATAGTGACATGTGGTGAAACATCACTACATGGATGCTTAATCGCAATCTTTTTAATCGCACTCATTAAGCGCTCGACTTGTATCAAAGCTTGCTGAGCATTCGTCATAGGGAATAGTAATAAAAACTCTTCACCACCATAACGAGCAACTAAATCGCCACTACGAGCAGCAATAGAAGAAATAGCAATTGCGATTTCTTTTAAGCATTCATCACCTTTGAGATGTCCTAGCGTATCATTGTATGCTTTAAAATAATCGATATCGACCATCATAATGGTGAGTGGTGTTTCATGTCGTAATGCACGGCGCCATTCATTATCAAGAGTTTCATCTAGATAACGTCGGTTAGCTAAACCCGTGAGCGCATCTTGCTGTGAAAGTAAGGATAACTGCTGTGCTTGTTGCATAAGCTCAATACGATTCAGCTCAATCATACAGTTTTGTAGATAATTTTCTCGATGTTGACGATCAGTTGCGTAGGCAAGGGTCATCCCTAAAAAACTACTGAAAGTATAAGTACGGTTTAAAAAGGTCCAGTCAATCACGCCATTCAAGTAGTTACTTACTAAAATTCCAACCAATCCGCCCATCCATCCAGCAAATATGGCGGTATAGAAACGCATACCTACTGCACCGTAAATAATGACGATTGCATACATCATTGCAGCATGAAAAAGGACATTATCTTGTCCATTTTCAATAACGTTAATTAAAATAAAAGTAATTGCTACTGCTAAAGCTGAACCAATCCCTACATAATAATCAAAATACTGATTTAATTTTTTAATAAATGATAAAATCCAAGCAATAAGAACAATTACACCTACCCAAGAATAATAACTAAACCAGGGTAAAACTTGCTCAGTTGGTAAAACTTGGTATATACCAAAGCTTAAAAATATATATAATATTAAAATAATAGGTGCCCTATAGCGAAACTCATAGGCAGCACCGTTTTGGTATTGAAAACGATAAATCGTTTCAAGCTGTTTTGGAAACCATACGAAATTTAATCCTCGTGTGGTTAATAAATCTATTTGTTCTTGTCCCAATATATTGGAACCTTGCAACTTCATAATTAATGCTCTCTATATTGGAAGTTGTCATAAAATGAGACTTATTTTAAGTAAAGTTCCATCTAAAAATATTGATTATATAATGTGTGGTTTATTCAAAATAATAATACAGTTTTTTTAAAAAAGTAATGATTTTTATCAGTGTTAAATGTGATAAAAATCACGACATTTCAATGATTAGCGTAATGATTATCTAAAGCTCTTCAATCCATCGAAAAAAGTTACAAATGGTCGATTAACGATTGTATCTTTATCATTTTCGGATAGACTTATAGCGTGAAACACAGATGATTGCTGTCATATAAATAGGAAAATTAGCAATGACTGCTCTAAATCAATATGGAATGAATTTAGAAATTACACCGCATAATGAATGGTCACAACGGTTCTGGGACGACCTGTTACCAGCGAAAGAACGGGTGAGCAAACATCCATTTTTTACGGAAATGGCCAATGGGGGATTGAGCCTAGATAGTTTTCGTTATGCTTTACTTAATTTCTATCCATTAGTTGCCCACTTCCCGTCCTATATGGCTGGAGCACTGGGGAAAGCGACTGGGTTTTCTGAACCGGGAGTTACAGAAGCACGAGATTGGTTAATCCAAAATATTAAGGTAGAAGAGCGACACTTAAAATGGTATCGAGATTGGGCTGGAGGTTTTGGCTTAACAGTTGAAGAACTTGACCATGTACGTCCACCAGTTGCTATGAACGCGGTAAACCATTTTCTATGGAATATGAGTCATCGAGGGAATTTGGCAGAATGTCTGGCTGCAACAAATTTGGCGATTGAATGGGCAACTGGAGATTGGTCTATTCAGGTGTATAAAGGGATTCATACTTATACTGATCATCCTGAAGTAACGATTGATAAGCGTTCTTTAGCTTGGTTACGTGCACATGCACATTATGATGATCTTCATCCATATGAAGCCATGGAACTGATTAAGCGCTTATGCAATGATCGTCCTGACTGGCAGCAAAAAGCATTTCATGCTGCTGAAGAAGGGCTGAGGTATTATGAGTTAGCTTTAGACGATTGCTATAAGGTACAGCTTAAAGCCTCTGCTTGATCTTATCTTAAAAAAGGGAGGATATCGTATGGATATTCTCCCTTTTATTTTATTCGAGCAACTTTAAGAGTTTAGTTCGATAAGGTGTTTCTTCGGGTAATAATTCAAGTAAACGTTCCACAGCATCTACACGGTCTGGTACACGACTGACTACTCGCAATAATTGATCAATATCTTCAATTTGATAAATCACATGGCTCAAACGAGCGTCAAAACAATCTCTCCATGCGCATAAAAAAGGACTTTCTGATTTGGCCAAGAAACTTCCTCTATAAAGTGTAAGCGTAGTTGATGTAAAACCTAGGTTTAATGCTTGTTCAGCCATTAAAAAATCACATTGAATTTCGCAGTTAAGTCTATATGGTCGTGACTCGATAACATCAGGTATTAAGTTTCTGAGTTGAGAAAGTTCTGCTTTTAAGGTGGTGGTACTTACAGGCCGATCACCATATAAAGCATAGTGAAGTTCTTCAAGATTAATCCCTTCGGGACAAAGGGTTAGAATGCACAGAATTTCAATTTGGCGTTGAGTCAATGTAAGGCTGTGTTGGTTATATTGAACTTTAGGAGTGCCGAAGGCTTTAATATATAAGATATTTTTCTGATGAAGCTGAATTGCTTGCTTAACAATGTCAGCACAACGCTCTACTGCTAAAACTCCAAGTGAATTATGCTTTTGATATTTGGTCGATAAATTCATAATTCCATAAAACTGACCTGTATTCGCATCTGTAATCGGTGCTGCATAACAGACCCAATCTCTGACACTATTCATCTGGTTTTCGTGTGAGTAAACACAGCTTGCAGAATGTGTATTTAGTGCTAAACCAATCGCATTTTGACCTACTGCCTGAGTAGACCACTGACCACCCTCAACAAAGTGTACTTGCTCAGCCGATGAGCGCATAGGGTGACTACTCCATGTCCAAAGTAGAGTGCCATGTGGGTCGGTCACCCCAATGGCCATATCGGCATCTTCGGCAATATGCATTAAGTTGCGGTGGCATTCATGAATCGAACGACCAAATAATGAATGTTCCCATTCCTCACCCAGATCAAATAAAGGTGCTGCTTCAAGGTCAAGTGACGGCTTTTTCCCTAATTGTGTAGAATGAGATGAGGACTTTGGCCGAAATAAGGACGGAGTAGTGTCTATTAAAGGCGATGATAATTGTTCTGACATATCCATATCGAAATTCCTTTATCATTGAAATGGCGTATCCGTAGCCGCTCAACAGTTATAACTTTCTTATTGTGACTATTTCCTAGTTATCTCCTTACCTTAAATAATTTTATAAGTCTTGACCATTATCCTATTGGATAAGTTTTGTTAATTGCCTAATCATTAAGATAAGACATCTTGTCGGCTGAAAGGCTTTGGCACTTCTTCTCCGAAATATTGTCGATCAGCAAAATAGCTAGAACGAACCATAGGTGCACTCCAAATATTTTTAAAACCTAATCGCTTACCGTGTCGGGTATATCGTTCAAATTCTTGTAAATTTACAAACCGATGAATAGGCGCATGTGATTTTGAAGGCTGAAGATATTGACCAATCGTGACAAGATCGACTTGATAGTCTTTTAAATCGTTGAGTAGAGCAAGCACTTCAGCCTCTATTTCTCCTAATCCAACCATCAGGCCAGACTTGGTTTTGATATCGGGACAATATGCTTTAAAGCGTTTAAGTAACTCAAGCGAATGTTGATAATCTGAACCGGGGCGCATCGCTTTATATAAACGAGGAACCGTCTCAATATTATGGTTAAACACATCTGGAGGAGATAAGCTTAGAGTTGAAAGGGCTGTCTCTAAACGACCGCGAAAATCTGGTACTAAAATCTCAATCAATGTTTCTGGACAATGTTTTCTAATTTCTTCAATACACTTTACAAAATGTGCAGCACCACCATCATGTAGATCGTCGCGGTCTACAGAGGTAATCACGACATATTTTAAGTTTAGATTTGCGACTGTTTCTGCCAAATGCTTAGGTTCATCTTCATCTAGCGGTTTTGGACGACCATGGGCGACATCACAAAATGGGCAGCGACGAGTACAGATATCGCCCATAATCATAAATGTTGCCGTACCTCCACCAAAACATTCCGGCAAATTTGGACACGCCGCTTCTTCGCAAACACTGTGTAACTTCTGTTGGCGTAGCAAATTTTTTATGCGTTTAATTTCTTCAAAATCGGTTATTTTGGCTCTAATCCAATCCGGTTTAGTCGGTAACTCTTCTGTAGGTAAAATTTTAATCGGAATGCGAGCAACTTTATCCGCTCCTCTTAATTTAATACCAGTTTCTACTTGTCTTTTAAAATCCATATTAACAATTCCATTTTATATTAAATAATTTTTAACTAGACTCTATATAATAAAAATCCTTATAACTTAAATAGAGGGTATGGATTTTATTAATGAGCGTAGTACACAGCTAGTATTATAAATTAAAAAAGGTTGGTTAAAGGTTTGTTTTATAACTTAATGAAAATTATGAAAATTTTTTAAAATTATTTTTGATAATTAAGTTTTTGAAATTTAAAAAATAATTACATATATTTTAATTAAAAAATTTTTAGTCTAATAGATTGATTATTAATTTTGAGTTTAATTATTTATAGCGAATTAGATTTTCGCTTGAAACTTGGTTGAATTTTTAAAATCAAGATAATAAAGGAAAAGGATATGCAATTAACGGAAGAGCAATTACTCGCAGCATATAAACGCATGCGCGATATTCGTGAATTTGAGGATCGACTTCACGAAGAAAATACCAATGGTGATATTCCTGGCTTTATTCACTTATACAGTGGTGAAGAAGCTGTAGCAGTCGGGATTTGCGAAAATTTAACCGACAAAGACTATATCACTTCAACACACCGTGGACATGGACACTGTATTGCAAAAGGCTGTGACATTCACGCCATGATGCTGGAAATTTTCGGTAAAGATGACGGACTATGCCGCGGAAAAGGCGGTTCTATGCATATTGCCGATTTAGATAAAGGTATGCTCGGTGCCAACGGGATTGTGGGTGGTGGACCTCCTTTAGCAATTGGTGCAGCGTTGACAGCAAAAACCTTAAAGACTGGTGGCGTCGGACTGTCTTTTACAGGTGACGGTGGCTCAAACCAAGGCCTTACTTTTGAAGCGATGAACATGGCTGTTGTCCTTAAACTTCCAGTAATTTTCGTTTTTGAAAATAACGGCTTTGGCGAAGGTACTGGTCATGATTACGCAGTAGGAAGCAAAGACATTGCAGGTCGTGCGGCAGGTTTTGGTTTGCCTGCGGTTAAAGTTGACGGTACAGACTTCTTTGCCGTCTATGAAGCCGCTCAAACTGCCATTGAACGTGCACGTCGTGGTGAAGGTCCGAGTGTTATTGAAACCATTACAAACCGTTTTTATGGCCACTTCGAAGGTGACCCTGGCTTGATTCGTTCTAAGGAAGAAGTCGAGTTC
Source organism: Acinetobacter sp. WU_MDCI_Abxc222 (assembly GCF_025514755.1). NCBI lineage: Bacteria > Pseudomonadati > Pseudomonadota > Gammaproteobacteria > Moraxellales > Moraxellaceae > Acinetobacter > Acinetobacter sp. WU_MDCI_Abxc222. The sequence goes on along the minus strand of NZ_JAHPVG010000001.1, from coordinate 163,086 downwards.
ATTAAAGAAAATAAAGATCCTTTAAAAATTTTCCGCGTGAAAGTCAAAGGCAAAATTGATGAAGCCAAACTAGACAAGATTGATGCAGCTTCAAAAGCAAATGTTGATGACGCCGTTGCTAAAGCCCGTGCTGCGGCATACCCAAAACCAGAACAACTCCTTACTGACGTCTATGTCTCTTACTAAAGGAATAGTAAAGATGCCAAATAAAAGTTTTCGTAATGCAATTAAAGAAGCCATTGAATCAGAAATGCGCCGTGATCCAACCGTATTTGTTGTTGGTGAAGATGTTCGCGGTGGGCACGGCGGTAAAAACACTGAAGAAAACCAGTTAGAAGGTTTCGGTGGTGTATTGGGCGTAACCAAAGGTTTATGGACAGAATTTGGTTCGGAACGTGTTATTGATACGCCAATTACCGAGTCTGCAATTATCGGTATGGCCGCTGGTGCTGCAGCAACAGGTTTACGTCCTGTTGCCGATTTAATGTTTATGGATTTCTATGGCGTGTGTCATGACATGCTCTATAACCAAGCCGCTAAATTCCGTTATATGTTCGGTGGAAAAGCAAAAGCACCCATGGTTGTACGTGGCATGATTGGTGCAGGTTTCTCTGCGGCAGCTCAGCATTCTCAGTCACCGTATAACGTATTTGCAGCCGTTCCTGGCTTAAAAGTTGTAGTTCCATCTAGCCCATATGATGTAAAAGGGCTGTTAATTCAGGCTATTCGTGATGATGACCCTGTAGTGTTCTGTGAACATAAAATGCTTTATGACATTAAAGGTGAAGTTCCAGATGATGCCTATACCATTCCTTTTGGTGTAGCAAATTACACCCGTGAAGGGACAGACGTGACCATTATTGCTTTAGGTTTGATGGTACATCGCGCTAATGAAGTAGCGGACAAACTGGCAAAAGATGGTATTTCGGTTGAAGTGGTAGACCCTCGCACAATTTCACCTCTAGATGAAGAAGGAATTTTAGAGTCTGTTGCATCAACTGGGCGTGTGGTTATTGTGGATGAATCAGCGGCACGCTGTGGCTTTGGTCATGATGTGGCTGCACTGATTGCCCAAAAAGGTTTCCACTATTTGAAAGCACCTGTTGAACTCGTAACGCCACCCCATACGCCTGTTCCATTCTCTCCAGTTTTAGAAAAAGAATGGATTCCAAGTGTAGAGCGTATTGAGCAAGCTGTGCGAAAAACATTGGAGGCTTAGAATGAGCGAAATTAAAACGCTGGAGATCCCGAAATGGGGATTATCCATGGAAGAAGGCACGATCGCCCAATGGTTGATTAAAGAAGGTGATAGCTTTAATAAAGGCGATGAAATTTGTGAAATTGAAACCACAAAAATCGTCAATGTGTTAGAAGCGCCTTTTGCTGGAACACTCCGTAAAATTTTAGCAAAAGACGGTGATACTTTACCCGTCGGTGGCCTTATTGCCATATGTGCTGATAGTAAAGTTTCTGATGCAGAAATTGAAGAGTTTCTTGCCTCAATAGGTGGTTCAGCAGCTCAAGCACCTTCGGAGCAAAGTAAAACGGAAACATCTGCACCTGTTGCTGAAAAAGCAGAACAACCACAGACTGTAGCAGTTAGCTCATCAAATCCTATAAAGGTAGCGAAAGATGACTACGCTGTACCAGAGTCATTACAAGGTTATCAAACATCTAATGAGTTGTTTGCAACGCCGCATGCCTTGAAGCTTGCAGAAAAGCACAATGTGAACTTGGCAAAAGTCACAGGTTCTGGTCGTGAAGGACGTATTAGTGTTCAAGACATCCAGAAAGCTGTACAGGCTGCTGGAGGTCAGTGGCCTGATGTTAAGCAGCAAACTCAAGCTAAAGTGGTTAAATCTAGTGCTGATGATAGCGGAGTTTCAGCGACACCTGTAGCACGCCGTTTAGCAAAACAATGGGGCATTAACCTAAATGACTGCCGCGTTTCAGGTACTCGTGGTCGGGTCTGTAAAGAAGATGTTGAAGCGGTTTACTATCGTAATAACCCAACGTCGGTAAATGAACAACTTGTGCAATGTGCTGCTCAACCACAATCGACTGTTACTACGGTTACTATGAATGGTATGCGTAAAGCGATTGCTTCACGGTTACAGGCTGCAAAACGTAATGCACCGCATTTCCGCTTAGTGGTCGATCTAAACGTAGAAGCTTTGCAAAAACTACGTAAGCAGATTAATGAGACTGTTCCACAAGTGAAACTTTCTATTAATGACATGCTAATTAAGGCAGCGGCAGCGGCGCTGATTAAAGTGCCGGAGGTGAATGTTCAATTTGATGAGGCGACTCAATCAATTTTACAGTTCTCCCAAGCGGATATTTCGGTGGCCGTGGCTATTCCAAACGGTTTAATTACACCGATTGTAAAAGCAGCAAATCAGAAGTCTTTAGCACAGATTTCCGATGACATGCGTGATTTGGCAACGCGTGCCAAGACTGGCAAGTTACAACCTGATGAGTTTCAGGGCGGCAGCTTTAGCATTTCAAATTTAGGAATGTTAGGCATTAAACAGTTCGATGCCATTATTAATCCACCGCAAGGTGCAATTATGGCATTAGGCGCTTCTGAATCTCGCGCTGTTGTTGAAAATGGAAATGTAGTGGTTCGTGAGATTATTACAGCGACGTTGTCATGCGATCACCGAGTCATTGATGGTGCAGTTGGGGCGAAATTCTTGGCCAGCTTTAAGCAGTTTGTTGAAAACCCTGCTTTAATTTTGGTGTAGGAGAACCCGCATGTCAGAAACTCAATTTGATTTAATTGTGATTGGCGCGGGACCGGGTGGGTATGTGGCTGCAATTCGTGCAGCCCAGCTCGGATTAAAAACCGCAATTGTAGAAGAGCAACATTTAGGCGGAATTTGTCTAAATTGGGGCTGTATTCCAACCAAAGCTTTGCTTGCAGGGGCAGAGCTTGCAACCCAGTTTAAACATGCTGGACAGTTTGGTTTTCAGGTATCTCAACTCGATTTTGATATACAAAAGCTTGTGCAACATAGCCGCCAAGTATCAGCTCAGTTAGTACAAGGCATCGATTACTTGCTTAAGAAGAATCAGGTGACAGTGTTTAATGGCCGTGCTCAACTTACGGCTAAAGAAAAACTTGAAGTGACCGATGCTCAAGGTAACAGTCAGGCTTTGAGTGCACCCCATATTATTTTGGCAACTGGAGCTAAAGCTCGACATGTTCCTCAGCTTCCTGTCGATGGAACATATGTCTGGAGCTATAAAGAAGCGCTTGTACCAGAGCAGTTACCAAAAAGCTTACTGGTTGTTGGCTCAGGTGCAATTGGTAGTGAGTTTGCTAGCCTTTATCAAGACTTGGGCTGTCAGGTCACGCTTATTGATTTAGCCAAACAGATTTTACCGACTGAAGATGCAGAAGTTGCTCAATTTGTCAGAAAGCAATTTGAACAAAAAGGAATGAAAGTCTTAACCGATGCTGTCGTTCAAAGTATTCAAATTGAAAATGATCAAGTCCACTGTGTAATTGAAACGGCAAATAACGTTCAAACGATTATTTTCGACCGTGTGCTTTCGGCAATTGGTGTACAGCCGAATACCACAGGGTTAGGACTAGAACGTTTAGGTGTAGAACTCAATCCACAAGGTTTTGTGGCAATTGATGACTATTGTAAAACCAATGTAGCAGGACTTTATGCCATTGGGGATGTTGCTGGAGCACCATGTCTTGCCCATAAAGCAAGCCATGAAGCCATGATATGTGTCGAAACAATTGCTGGTGTAGCGAATGTACATTCACTTGACCGTAGCCAGATACCCAGTTGTATTTTTACGCATCCACAAGTGGCGAGTATTGGTCTAACAGAAAATGCAGCAAAAGCTAAGAATCTACCTATACGAATTGGCAAGTTTTCTTTAACTGCAAATGGTAAAGCTTTAGCAATTGGAGATGCGTCAGGTTTCGTTAAAACGGTGGTACATGCAGAAACGGGTGAATTACTTGGTGCACATATGGTAGGTCATGAAGTGACCGAACATATCCAAGGATTTGCGATTGCCAAATATCTAGAAGCAACTGATGAAAGTTTAGCTCAAGTGATTTTCCCGCATCCAACATTATCCGAAGCCATGCATGAATCCATTTTGGCTTCAATGCAACGAGCGATTCATATGTAGAAATTCTACATTTACAGGAGTTGAACATGGTTAAGGGATTAAAAAATAAAGTCGCTTTAGTGACTGGGGCAGCCCAAGGCATTGGCCGTGGGATTGCCCTGCGCTTGGCGCAAGAAGGAGCACATATTACATTAGTTGATATGAAACAAGATCGACTGAACGATGTGCAGCAGGAAATTCAGGCTTTAGGTGTAAATGTGAGCACATTTATTGCTGATGTAAGTGACCGCGAGCAAGTGTATGCTGCTATAAATCATGCTGAGCAGACACTTGGCGGGTTTGATGTCATGATTAATAACGCTGGAATTGCACAAGTTCAAGCGATTGCTGATATCACACCGGATGAATTTCAAAAAATTGTTGATATCAATATTGGTGGAGTGCTGTGGGGAATACAGGCCGCTGCTGCAAAATTTAAGCAACGCCAACATAAAGGTAAAATCATTAATGCTTGCTCAATTGCAGGCCATGATGGCTTTGCTTTACTCGGTATTTACTCGGCAACCAAATTTGCAGTACGAGCACTTACCCAAGCTGCGGCAAAAGAATATGCCAGTCACGGTATTACCGTAAATGGATATTGCCCCGGAATTGTCGGAACGGACATGTGGGTTGAAATCGATAAACGTTTTGCTGAAATTACCGGTGCAGCAATTGGTGAAACTTATAAAAAGTATGTGGAAGGCATTGCTTTAGGTAGAGCCCAAACACCAGACGATGTAGCCGCATTAGTTGCTTTTCTGGCAAGTGAAGATTCAGACTATATTACAGGTCAATCCATTTTAACGGACGGTGGAATAGTCTATCGCTAAAACAACATCGTGATTTGAGGGAGATAATAATGAAAGCAGCACGTTTTTATGACAGAGGCGATATTCGTATTGAAGATATCCCTGAACCAGAAGTCACTCCCGGTACTGTAGGTATTAAGGTGGCTTGGTGTGGAATTTGTGGTACAGATTTGCATGAGTTTATGGAAGGGCCAATTTTTATTCCACCGTGTGGACATCCGCATCCTATTTCAGGTGAATCTGCGCCGATTACCATGGGACATGAATTTTCAGGTGTGGTCTATGCCGTAGGTGAAGGTGTTGATGATATTGAAATTGGTCAGCATGTGGTCGTAGAGCCTTATATTGTGGCCGATGATGTACCAACTGGACCGGGCGATAATTATCATCTTTCCAAAAATATGAACTTTATTGGTTTAGGCGGTCGTGGCGGTGGTTTGTCGGAAAAAATTGCAGTTAAACGCCGTTGGGTGCATCCAATTTCCAATAAAATTCCACTGGATCAGGCAGCCTTAATTGAACCGTTATCGGTAGGGCATCATGCTTTCGTACGTAGTGGTGCAAAGGCAGGTGATATTGCACTGGTTGGCGGTGCGGGGCCAATTGGTTTATTGCTTTCGGCAATTTTAAAAGCGAAAGGTCTTAAAGTCATCATTACCGAACTAAGTGCAAAACGTAAAGAAAAAGCCAAAGAGTCGGGTGTTGCAGATTATATTTTAGACCCGTCAGAAGTTGATGTTGTTTCTGAGGTCATGAAAATCACTAATGGTGATGGTGTCGATGTCGCGTTTGAATGTAGTAGCGTTAACAAGGTATTAGATACTTTGGTTGCGGCAGTGAAACCAACAGGCGTTATTGTTATTGTTTCGATTTGGAGTCACCCAGCATCAATTAATGTGCACAGTGTGGTAATGAAAGAGCTTGATGTACGAGGCACAATTGCCTATGTAAATGACCATCAAGAAACCATTAAACTGGTCGAAGAAGGTAAAATAAATCTGGAACCTTTTATTACGCAGCGTATTCAACTTGATGATTTGATTTCACAAGGTTTTGAAACCTTAATTCATAACAATGAGTCAGCCGTTAAGATTATTGTACATCCATAAATAGCCACTTAAACCTATAAAAAAAGAGCGATGATTCGCTCTTTTTTTATTAAAGTAAATTGTTGTTTTGAGCTTCAATAATAGGGGGTAATGGCTGCCCTAAAGAGCTTAGAGACTCACGTTCAATCAAACGCACAATAGAATCGAGCGGTAAATCATTTTCTTGCAAGCCAAAAGGTTCTTCAATTTGAGCACTTAGGGCATCTAAACCTAAAAACATATAAGCAATTAAGCCGACAATAAGCGGTGTCCAAATACCTAGAGCTGTTTCAAGGCTAAACGGTAATATGAAACAGAAACAATAAACGGCACGGTGTAAAAGTACTGAATATGAATAGGGCAAAGGCGTGCCAGCAATACGGTCACAACCTGCTTGAATATTGCCTAGCTCAACAATATGCCTATTTAGCGTGCTATAGATAATGTCACTAATTTCGCCGTCTTTTAGTATTTTAACTAAATCTTTTTGAATATTTTCGAGTACAAACTGTGGTGCATTAATATGCTCATTTAAATAATTAAGTGAAGAGTTATTTAAATAGGCATGCTCAAGAAATTTTGTGGGTTCGACTGTTTGTTGACGTAAACGATCACGCAATAAATTACTAAAAATTAAGACCTGATGAATTAAATGTTCACGTTGTTCATTGGTTAGAATATGGCTGTCTCTAACAATATGTCTGGCATTGGCAATTAAAGCACCCCAAAGTTTGCGGCCTTCCCACCATCGGTCATAACACGCATTATTTCTAAAACCCGTACAAATCGAAAGAATCACACCAAATATTGTAAATCCAATCGCGGGTACGGTAGGGATTTGAATCCAATGATAATAAGAGAGCCAGACCACACATGCTGAAATAAGGACAACAAAACTCAGTGCAGGCAAAACCTTCGGTAAAATTGTTCCTTTCCAAGCAAATAAAAGTTTAAATACATTGCTTTTATCACGAACAATCATATAAAGCCTTTGAACTAATGAACCTAACCAAGTGCAATATGATACGCCTTAGACGAGCTAAATACCTAACTAAAGCTTATGCTTTTGTCTATATCGCCAAAGGGTAGTACGGCTAATTCCAAAAATATTCGCGACCATATTTAAGTTATGGTTATATTTTTCTAAAGCGGCTTGTACATTTTCAGGGGTAAGTTCTGTATTTGTCTCAGGCAATTTAACGTAATCATCTGCATTTAAAAGCTCATTGGGTAAGTCTTCGACTTCAATTTCATCCTTACCATTTGCCATGGTTAACGCATAAAGTAGGGTGTTTTTAAGCTCACGAACATTTCCTGGCCAGTCATAATTTAAAAGAACTTGCATGGCTTTTTGATTGACATGACGAGGCATGGTGTCGAGTTGAGTGGAGCTTTCTTTTAAAATCTGATCGACAATAAGTGGAATATCGACTTTCCGCTCTCTGAGTGGTGGTATAAAAATTGGAATCACACGCAAGCGGTAAAGCAAATCGTGACGGAAACGCCCAGCCTTAGCCTCTTCGCGTAAAGCTTTATGTGTTGCGGTAATAATGCGGACATTGGCTTGAATCGGTTTTTCACCACCTACAGGAGTAAATTCACCTGTTTCTAACACTCGTAATAATTTAGCTTGAAGTTCTAAAGGAATCTCGGCAATTTCATCCAGAAACAACGTTCCGCCAGCAGCACGTTCAAACACGCCTTTATGGTCACGAATTGCTCCCGTAAAAGCACCTTTCACATGTCCAAACAGCTCACTTTCTAGAATATTGGCATTAAGGGCAGCACAGTTAATTGCCACAAAAACCTTATTTTTACGTTGGCTATAATCATGAATGGCTTGAGCCACAAGTTCTTTACCGCTACCAGATTCACCGCGTACGAGCACTGGAAACTCAGTAATAGCCACTCTTTGAATGATTGAAAACATACGGGCCATTTCTGGTGAACAACTATTGAAAACTTTAGCCAAGTCTTGCAATTGTTCTGTTAGCTCTACTTGATCGGCAATATCATTCTCTATGCTAACGGGTTGTAAAATATGTAGTTTCCCGATAATCCGATGCTCGGCAATGTAAATATCATGCTCTTGATAGATAAATCGCTTTCTCATTTTAGGAGTATTAATTTCAAGATACTGATTATGATGATCTTGAATAAGCGCTGCCATGCTCTCAACAGAAATGTCATCTGTATTAAATTTATAGTGAATTGCTTGAGTCGTTGTATCTGCTAAAAACAGACTCGCATTTGGGAATAAAGCTTTTAATTGCTCAAATAAAATAAAAAAATCTTGTTCTGACTGAAAATTTAACTTTGCCATTTCATACGTTTCACATTCGTTTCATTGAAACATACTTGAGTTTCAAAGGAACATCAAGCTGCGTTTGTTTTTTAACTTTAATTTTACTTATTATTTTAAATAGTTGATTTTTATATTTATTATTTAATTTTAAATAATTGGCATCTTATTTGCAAAATATAGGAAAGAAATAAATTATTAGGGTATAAATCATGTTCTTTAAGCAGTTTTTTGAGCAGGAAAGTTCGACTTATACATATATGCTTGGGTGTAAAGAAACACAAGAGGCTGTTTTAATTGACCCAGTTGCATCAGATATAGAGATTTATACAAAAGAATTAGAGCGGTATCAATTTACGCTCATCTATACCTTAGATACCCATGTTCATGCAGACCATATTACTGCTGCAAATTTACTTCGTGAACGTTTTCATTGCAAATCGGTTTTACATCGAAACTCAGATGTAAATTGCGGAGATATTTTAATTACTGATGGTTGCATGCTTAAAGTTGGCAACCTCAGTATTGAAGCGCGTTACACACCAGGTCATACGAATGCTTGTACGAGTTATTTGGTAGGAAACATGATTTTCACTGGTGATGCATTATTAATTGATGGATGCGGTCGAACTGACTTTCAGCAAGGTAATGCAGGTACACTTTATGACAGTATTCACAAACAACTTTTCAGCCTACCTGACGACACTATTGTGTATCCGGGACACGATTATAAAGGTCGTCTGTCTTCAACAATTGGTTATGAACGCTTAAATAATTCACGTCTCGGTCAGAATCGCTCGCGCGAAGATTTTATTGAATTAATGAATAACTTAAATCTGCCATATCCAAAACAAATCGATAAAGCACTTCCTGCCAATCAGGCTTGCGGCTCAATTTCACAATTATAAGGTGGCAATATGGAACTTAAACGAGTTAATCAAGAATTTTATGTTGCGGGCCAGATTACTGCCGATGATGTCGCAAAAATTGCAGGCCAAGGAATAAAAACACTGATATGTAACCGTCCAGATGGAGAAGGTGCAGACCAACCGAATGTAATTGAAATTGAAGAAGCAGCTCAACAATATGGCCTAAACGTAATCTATCAACCGGTTACCAGTGGCAAAATTACCGATCAACAAGTTGCTGAGTTTAAAAAGCTTTATCAGAATGCCCAAAAACCTGTTTTAGCGTATTGCCGTACTGGTATGCGTGCAATCAGTTTATGGGCTTTGGCTGAAATTGCCCCAAAAGATGCAACATTGTTAGTTGAATCGGGTAATAAGCTTGGGTTCAATTTGAAAGGCTTGGTGCCACGTATTTTAAAACGTGACCATGAACCAGCCACTATTCCTTGTTATAGCGTTGTGATTGTGGGCGCTGGAGCAGCAGGAATTTCTGTAGCGTCTAGTCTTTTATGTCGTGAACCTCATTTAGATATTGTCATTATTGATCCGGCAGATACACATTATTATCAACCGGGCTGGACCATGGTTGGTGGGGGTATTTTCAAACCACAAGTAACCGCACGGTCAATGGTAAGTGTGATTCCTTCAAAAGTGAAATGGATGAAAGCAGCTGTTGCTGGATTCGACCCTGAGCATAATCAGGTTATTTTGGAAGGATGCCAACCCATACAATATAAAGCTTTGGTTGTTTGTCCGGGTTTAAAACTGAATTGGCATGGCATTGAAGGTTTAGTCGAAACCTTAGGTAAAAATGGGGTGACGTCTAACTATAGATATGACTTGGCGCCGTATACATGGGAACTGGTGCAACAGCTAAACGGTGGAAAGGCAATCTTTACCCAACCACCTATGCCGATTAAATGTGCGGGTGCTCCACAAAAAGCAATGTATCTTTCAGCTGACTACTGGTTAAAGCAAGGCAAACTCAAAGATATCACTATTCATTTTTATAACACTGGTGCTGTTTTATTTGGTGTGAAGGAATATGTACCTGCACTAATGCAATACGTCGAAAAATATGGTTCAGAACTACACTTTAACCATCAACTTGTCAAAGTAGATGGGCCTGCAAAAAAAGCATGGTTTAAGGTGGTGAATGATGCAAATGCAGCATTGATCGAAACTGATTTCGATATGTTGCATGTTGTTCCACCGCAACAAGCGCCTGATTTTATTCGTGCAAGTACACTCACTGATGATGCAGGCTGGGTGAGTGTGAATCCTCAAACCTTACAACACACCCAGCATGCCAATATTTTTGCTTTAGGTGATGTGATGAATGCGCCTAATGCCAAAACTGCTGCTGCGGCACGGGCACAAGCTCCGATCGTTGCTGTAAATGTTCTCGCACAACTGAACGGTGAGCAAAACTTCTGCGAGTACAACGGCTATGGCTCATGTCCACTTACGGTAGAACGAGGAAAAATCGTTCTGGCTGAGTTTGGCTACGGCGGCAAATTACTTCCAAGTTTTCCAAAATGGGTAATTGATGGGCAAAAACCTTCCCGTTTGGCTTGGCTGCTTAAAGAGCGGATTTTACCGCCGATTTATTGGCAAGGCATGCTCAAAGGCCGTGAGTGGATGGTCAAACCTGAGCGAGGATAAGTAAAGATTAATAATCTTTACCCGAGCGCAAGACGAGAACTATGTTCGAGTTAAGAGGATAAACAAAGCACCGCTTTGTCCTGAGAAGCGACTAAAGCTTCGCAAGAAGACGAGAGCTGTGCTCGAGTGGAATAGGATAAGTAAAGCAACGCTTTGCCCTGAGAAGCGGTTAAAGCTTCGCAAGAAGACGAGATCAACTCACTCATTAACCAGCAGTCTACTGCAAACGATGTATATGAAATTTTAGGCTTTTGATATGTTACTACTTGTCGTTGAAGGCATTGTGATTGGCTTTTTACTTGGTCTTACTGGTGCGGGTGGCGGTATTCTTGCCGTACCTGCGCTAATGACCAGTCAAGGCTGGAGCGTGGCGCAAGCTGCACCGATTGGGTTATTGGCAGTTGCGCTATCTACACTCATTGGAACCATTGAAGGCTTATTTAAAAAGATAGTTCGTTATCGTGCTGCTATTTGGATTGCTTTAATTGGTGCTCCTATGGCACATATCGGCATTTTAATAGCTAACATGATTTCACCTGTCTGGCTCATGTTAATGTTTAGCTTAGTCATGTTTACAGTGGGTTATCGACTCATTAGTAATCGAGTATCAGACTTTCATAACCCGCCGTGTCAGGTCAATCCAAGTACGGGACGCTTTATCTGGAATTTTAAAACGGGAAGCGTTCTTGCGAGCATCGGGATTATTGCGGGGCTTTTAACTGGCATGCTCGGTGTTGGTGGCGGCTTTGTAATTGTGCCAGCGCTTAGAAAAGTCACAAATTTGGATATGCATAGCATTGTTGCAACCTCACTTATGATTATTTTTCTCATTAGTGGCATAAGTATTGTTATGCATATTGCAGAGGGTTTTCACTATCCAGTAGCAATCACTAGTGCGTTCGCAATCGCATGTGCATTCGGTATGTTGTTAGGACGCCAAGCTATTCGTTTTATTCCGTCTGCAATTGTACAAAAAGTCTTTGCTTTAATGGTTTTTGCTGTCGCAATTTATATGGTAATTAAGATTGTTAATCTAACAAATATCTAAGAGATATAGTATTTTTACCATCTCTATAATTAGCAATTTTCCAAAGACAAGATGTTAAAACCATCTTTGGAAAATTGATTTAAACCATTTAAATTTTTGAGAAAATGAAATGAAGCGAATTAATGTGGCAATTTGTGGTTTTGGACGGATTGGGCAACAAATTGCAGAGCTTCTTTTAAATCGATCTGTTTACTATAAACAAAAATATCAAATTGATGCCCGTTTAGTGGGTGTCTGCAACTCATCATCAGGTTTAATTGATCAAGAAGGTTTACAAGCTGCAAAGTGGTTAGATAAAACACAATATCATGCAGGTTTAACTGAGCAAAAGTTTTTAGAACAGGTTCAGGCGGAGGTCATTATCGAGACAGGCCCAAGTGACTATGTGACAGGTGGAAAGGGCCTATTTTATTTAGATTATGCTTTAACACATAGCATGAATGCGATTGCAGTATCGAAAGGTGCTTTAGTAGTAGAAGGCAAAAAATTAATTAACTTGGCACATCAACACAAGAAAAAATTATTTTTTAGCGGTGCGACAGCTGCGGCCTTACCAACTGTGGATTTGTTTGAATATAACCTAGCTGGCTGCCAAATTTTAGAAGTTGAAGGTGTTTTTACGGGCACCACAAATTTTATTTTAAATGATATGTTGCAACATGAATGTGCGTTTGCAGAATCTCTTGAAAAAGCTCAAGTAAAAGGTATTGCGGAACCTGACAGTTCTTTCGATGTAGATGGATGGGATACTGCTGCCAAAATTACGATATTAGCCAATACTGTTTTAGGAGCTGATATAAAAATTCAAGATATTCCAAGACAAGGAATCAGTCATGTCACAGCCGATCATATCCGTGATTGGAAAAAAGAAGATTTAATTCCTCGTCTGGTTGGTTTTATTCATCTGAAAAATCAGCAAATTCAAACTGGTGTTGAGTTACGTTTAGTTCCGATAAATCACCCTTTTGCTCATCTGCAAGGTTCTAATAAATGCATTCGGGTGTTAACGCAAGAAATGGGTGAGCTTGTTGTAAGTGGAGGAGCATCTGCGCCTTTAGCTACAGCAGCCGCGGCTTTAAAAGATTTTGAGTTGATGATAAAAATGGGCTGCTAAAATTAATCATGATTTATAAAAAAGCAGGCTATTATGCCTGCTTCTCACAACTTTTTTGACTATTAAATAACTTCTTTCCAATTTCAAACTTACTAAACATTAAGTAGTTACCGAGTAAGATTAATAAAATTCCAAAGACAGCATTTAAAGTCCATACATATCCTTCAAAGAAAGTAGAAACTGTTAAAGCAACTAAAGGGAAGAGCAACGTGCTATATGCTGCTTTGGCTGCACCAATACGTCCAACCAGAGAAAAATAAGCAGAGAACCCAATAACAGTACCAAATATAGCCAAGTAAAGTACCGAGCTTAAAAATGGGAAATTCATTGGAGGCATTAAATCTTGGCCAGTAAATAACGCTAGACTTAACATCACCAATGCACCATAGGTCATTGCATAACAGTTTGTTGAAAAGATATTTAGGCCACGTTTTTGATGTCTAACACTAATCATATTACCTAAAGAAAAACCGTAAGTGCCTATTGCACATAGACCGATACCCATTAGTAACTGTGCATTAAACTGACTATTAATCAGGTCATGCCAGAACAGTAAAACAATACCTATGAGTCCTAAAATTGCAGCTGGGGTAAAATTTGGTGATGGTTTTTGCTTAAAAAAGATAAGCGCATTAATAGCATTAAAGAAAACGGCCATCGAAAAAATAACGGACTCTAAACCGCTGTTTACATATTTAACTGCGGTATAAAAACAAATAAAGTTTAGGCCGAAAACACAAAGACCTTGTAGCATACAAAACAAATGATCTTTTAAAGCAATTCGCTGCAATTTTCCTGAAAATAGTAAAACAACCCAAAGTAATAGGGCTGAAATGGCAAAACGCCATAAAATTGCGACAACGGGTGCTGCATAATGGCCCTGAACGGCAATTCCAATCCATGTTGTTCCCCAAATCAACACCACCGCAACATAGAGTAAAATATTCATAACTTCATCCTCGATTACCAAGCTTAAGTATCTAGGAATGCTTCATTTTTCACGTATATATTCTTGTGTTGTACATGCAAGATCTTGCGTTTTTTATATGACTGAACTAGCTGAATTTTGCTGAATATGGTTAACTTAAGCTCAATGATATTCGTTTTAATTTTGCATGGCCTATCAAACTTTAGAACAGCTACAGCAATCTAAAGCCAAGCTTCACGAAACTGTGGTGCTTGATGAAAATATGCAACTTGCATTTTGGTCTAATCAGCAAGATCGTGTAAGTGTCTGTAGCGATCACCACACTTTAAGTCTTTATATTCAAGATGGCTATGAAAGCTATCAAAAAACACCTGCGGGCTGGAAAAATGGTGGCGGGCCGGGTCGTTTTTGCTTATTGCCTGAACATCAGGAGTCGACTTGGGATATCCGAGGTGGGCTTAAATTCGTTCACTTGTATTATACTGACCAACATTTGCGTGATGTTGCCGAAAAAATATGGGACAAAGAACCCAATCAAATTGAACTAAACGAAGTTGTGTTTAATGACGATGAACGGATTCGAGCGTTATATCAATTCTTCTTGCTAGATTGTGATTGGAAAGATTCTTCAAATCATTTGCAAATGAGTACAACAGCAAGTTTATTGTTGAATCACTTAATTCGAAGATATAGCAACGTGAAGTGGCAGCAACCCGTCATTAAAGGTGGGCTGGCGCCTCATAAACTCAAATATATTCAAGACTGGATTGAAGGGCATCTAGACCAAGCACTGACTTTGTCTGACTTAGCAAATGTTGTGAATTTAAGCGAATATCATTTTGCCCATATGTTTAAACAGTCAATGAATATGGCGCCTCACCAATATGTCATGCAAAGACGCTTAACTAAGGCAAAGGGGCTAATTCAGTCATCTCAGCTTTCTTTGCAAGATATTGCGCTAGTATGTGGGTTTAGCTCAGCAAGCCATTTAAGTCATCGCTTTAAACAGTTTTATGGCATGAGTCCTTCGCAGTTACGTTAAGTGTCTAATGTAATTGGTTTCTCTTGAGCTGCATCAAAGGCAGCTCTTGCTGCATCAATATCAGCAATATGCTGCTGCGCCCATTGGCCTAAAGCAATTACAGGTTCTGTAAGTGAATGGCCTAGTGGAGTTAATTCATATTCAACATGAGGTGGAACTACAGGATAAACTGTACGTTTAACTAATCCATCTCTTTCTAAACCACGCAAGCATAAGGTAAGCATACGCTGGGATATTCCATTGATATTTCTCTTTATTTCAGAAAAACGATGTGGGCGTGATGCAAGTGTCATTACGATGAGGATGCTCCATTTTTCACCAACCCTAGCCAACACTTGACTGACTCTTTGACAATCTGAACTCTGGATATCATGAGGTATGGTTACAGTCATATTACTTGGTTCCCTAAATGTGCCTTCTTGTGCATAAGAATAATAGTAGTAACATAATTAGTTCAAGTAACAATTTTATACTATGGGTATAAACGATGAAACTACTTCAAATTGACACAAGTATTTTAGGTGAGCAGTCTGTTAGCCGCCAACTCACCTCATCTGTTGTTGGAAAGCTCAGCACAGCTTATCCAAATGCAGAAATTATTCATCACGATTTTGCTTTAGAACCCATTCCTCATTTGTCTGATGCTGAGTTTTTGGCATGGCAAGGAATTGAACCTAATAATGAAACAGCGCAGCAACGTGTTGCACAAAACACCCAATATTTGGATGAGTTCTTATCGTCAGATATCGTTGTAATTGGCGCACCTATGTATAACTTTAGTTTTCCATCACAGTTAAAAGCGTGGCTTGACCGCCTATCTGTTGCCGGGAAAACATTCCGTTATACGGAAAACGGCCCTCAAGGTTTAGTAGAAGGTAAACGTGTCATTATTGCTTCTTCGCGTGGTGGTGTGTATTCAGAAGGTTCACCAGCCGAAGTTTTAGACTATCAAGAAACTTATATCAAAGCGTTTTTCAATTTTATTGGTGTTACTGATATTACTTTTGTGCGTGCGGAAGGGATCGCTTTCGGCCCAGAAGCACGTCAAGCTGCCTTAGATAATGCAGCTGCGCAAATCGCACAGTTAGCAGGTTAATATATAAACAGCCGAACAGTAATATGACTGTTCGGCCTTAAAGAGATTTTGATTTTAGGGAGTCAATTCAATCAGCAAATAACTAAAAGAAAGTCATAGCCAATTTAACCTCAGGCCAATCCATCAATCATTTGTGTAGGTGAAAGCCATCAAAAAAATTGATTCAGACAAATCAAGAATACTGAAAACTACTAATTTGTAGTTAATTGAATAAGTTAGATGTACCGTATAGCAATAACATATAGAATAAAAATGAATTTCTTATTGTTTTAAAAAGATATTCTTCTAAAAAATCTTTAGAAGAATATCTATCTGGCGTTCTTTAATGATCATGTTCTAAATAATCTGGTTTTTTCGGAAGCGCAAGGCTACATAAGAAACAGATAATCAGCATGACAATGACATATATAAAGAAGGTATTTTCAATTCCGGCAGCTTTGAACTGTAAGGCAACTGAAGGTGCAGAACCACCAAACAGCGCATTACCTACCGCATAAGAAAATCCTACGCCTAAAGCTCGTACATGAGGTGGGAACATTTCAGCTTTTACCAAGCCACTGATAGATGTATAGAAACTGAGTAACATCATCATAAAAATAAGTAGCAAGGTAATAATGATCGGCGAATCAATATAGGCACGCATCCCGATCACCATGACTGGGTATATAAAAATCGCAGACAATAAGCTAAAGGCCAACATTGAAGAGCGTCGCCCAATACGGTCGGAAATTGCACCAAATACAGGTTGAGCACACATATAGACAAATAGGGCGAAGGTCATGATATAACCAACGGTTTTTCCATCCATTCCTAAATTGGTTAAATAGGTTTTTGAATAAACAGTCTCTACATAAAACGTTAATGAACCAGCAGAAGTGTATCCAACCACCAATAAAAAGGTTTTCCAATGTTTCTTAAAGAGTTCTCTTAAGCTACCAGACTCTTTTCGTTCGCTGTCTTGATGAGAAAGCGTTTCTTCTAAGCGACTACGTGCAAGCAAAGAAAAAATTGCTGCAATACCACCAATAACAAACGGAATACGCCATCCACCATCATGTAATTGTTGTTCACTTAAGAACGTTAATAAAATTACACCAAGTAAGCTTGCGAGTAACTGACCACCAGAGAGGGTGACATATTGGAAAGACGAGTAAAAACCACGTTGACCTTTTAAGCCTAATTCACTCATATATGTTGCTACTGCACCATATTCACCACCAACCGATAAGCCTTGAAGTAAGCGCACTACCAGTAAAAGAAAAGGGGCAAATAAGCCAACTTGGTCATAAGTAGGTAGGGCTGCAAATAGAAAAGAACTCAAAGCCATCAGACAAATTGAGATGACCATCGACTTTTTTCGACCATGCCGGTCTGCAATTCGTCCAAATACCCAACTACCAATAGGACGCATAAAAAAGCTTGCAGCGAATACGCCCCACACATAGATAGATTTAGTCGTACTATCCATATCTGGTGCAGTTAGAGCTTGTGTAAAGTAGGCAGCAAATACTGCATAGATATAAAAGTCGAACCATTCAACTAAATTACCAGAGGCTGCGCCTACAATCCCACGTATTCTGCTACGTTTTTCTTCCTGAGTGTATGTCATATTTCTTCCATCATTTTGCAGACAAAAATGAGGAATTTTTAGATATGCTGGATAGAAAATAGAATGAAACTTTAAATATCACTCAATCCTGAGCACTTCCTTAAATTCCTAACCATTCATTTTTTCTAATTTTAAAATTCGTTTCTAGTAAGATTACGTCCTTTTGTTCGATTTAAAGATAATTTTACCAATGATCGAACACTTCCTTTCATTTAACTTAATAATTAATTCTATTTAAAATCAGTGAGCTAATTTACAACGGTACTTTTCTATTTTATTTCTCCTTTTAAGTTTCATTTCGAGCTTAAGTTTATTTTGAATATTTGGTAATACTTAAAAAGTTATAGCGTCAATTCCTAATAAAATAAATGAAATTTATATAATGATAAGTTTATAAAATTTGTGTCAAATACACTTAATCGAAAAAGTACAGAATGTATTGTTTCTCAATATATGTAGCTGTATTCTTGCGTGGCTAAAAATAGACTCCGCACTCATTTCTAGCGCTTTAGAATTATGCACGGTATGGCAGGTAGTTATTCAATGGAAAGACGTTCGATAAATCTTCACTTCATGACATGCTCTAAAACAGCATTGGCTTCATCTATTGCACTCATAACATCTGTCGTCTATGCAAATGAAGCGGAGGTTTCGCAGCTCCCAACTATTACTGTGAATGCTACACAAAATAATGATGCACTATATACGTCTAAAAAAGTTAATTTATCTGGTTTTCAAACTAGTGATGTAAAGAAAGTTCCTGCATCTATTACAACCATTACCTCTGAGCGTATAGCAGACCAACACGCAAAAACTTTAACTGATGTTATTAAAAACGATTCTTCTTTAGGGGATGGCTATGCTGCGATTGGCTACTATCCAAATTTTGTAGCACGTGGTTTTGCGCTTGATTTAGGCTCAAGTTATCTCATTAATGGCCATAATATACGTGGCGAACAAAACGTGGCTTTAGAAAATAAAGAACAAGTTGAAATCTTAAAAGGCATTTCTGCAATTCAATCTGGAATGTCGACGCCGGGTGGTGTGGTTAACTATGTAACCAAAAGACCAGCCTATGTTAAAAACATTACTGTAGATGCAAATTCAGAAGGCGGCTATACACTGGCAACAGATGTTGGCGGCTTTGTTAATAATAGTTTTGGTTATCGAATCAATTTAGCCCATGAAAGCATCCATCCAAATGTTGATCACGCAAATGGTAAACGAGAGTTTGGTTCAGTTACTTTAGACTGGAAAATTAATGATCGCTCTAAACTACTGTTTAATATTGAAGCGCAACATCAAAGCCAACGCTCAGTACCAGGCTATCAACTGCTTGATGGGCAAGAAGTACCAACAAATGTAGATCAAGACCGTTTATTAGGGTATCAGTCTTGGAGTAAACCGGTTGTAAATAACAGTGTAAATGCAAGTTTGAAATATCAATATGCATTTAATGATCAATGGAATGCTAGCTTAAGTGCATCGCAAAGCCGTGTTGTGATTGATGATTATATTGTGTTTCCTTATGGAAGTTATTATTCATCGGGTAATCCACTTGCAGTATTTGACAAAGATGGAAACTATGATCTTTATGACTATCGTAGCCCAGATGACACACGTATAACTAATCAGTTTTCTGCTGGGTTAGAGGGTCAATTCAATACTGGCAATATTCAGCATCAGGTAGCTTTTGAATTGCAAAATACACGTAAAAACCTGAAGCGTTATGATCCGAGTAATCAACTTATTGAGAATGAAATTGGCAATATTTATACTGATTCATCAGATTTTAAAATGCCACCTGAAAAATTAGGCAATCGCTTTAAAGCCCTAGAAAGCGATCAGACTGCATTTACTCTATCTGACCGAGTTCAATTTAACGATCAGTGGTCAACTTTATTGGGTGGGAAACTTATTCATCTTGATGAGCAAGCTTATAAGTCAGATGGGCAGCAAAGCCGAGACACCGATTTAAATAAGTTCTTACCGCAATTAGCTCTCATGTATAGCCCAACTGCTAAGACGAATCTTTATGCTTCATATGCCAAAGGATTATCAGATGGTGGTGAAGCACCTTGGTTTGCTAATAATGCTCTAGAAGTTTTATCACCGAAAAAATCTGAACAATATGAAGTTGGTATTAAGCAACAAATTCGAAACTTCTTATTAACGGCAGCAGTTTTCGATTTAAAACAAGACAATCAATACAGCAAATTAAATGCAGAAGGAACTTTCGATTTTGTTTCACAAGGCGAACAACATAACCAAGGTATTGAATTAGGTTTAACAGGTGCCTTAACCGATACACTCGATGTAAGTTCAGGTATTACCTATACTAAATCTCGTCTAGTTGATATTGATAGTGACAGCTACAAAGGTCATCAAACTCAAAATGTACCGAAAGTACGCGCAACTGCACAGTTATCTTATAAAGTACCTTCAGTTGAAGGATTAAGATTACTCAGTGGCATGCAATACAGTAGCGGTAAATATGCAAACAAAGAGGGAACTGCAAAAGTAGGCGGATATAGCGTTTTTAATGTTGGTGCTGCCTATAAAACAAATTTTGCTGGGCATGACACAACTTTTAGATTCAATATTGATAACTTATTTAATAAGAAATATTGGCGTGATGTAGGCGCATTTATGGGAGATGACTATCTGTTCTTAGGTAATCCTCGCACAGCTCAATTTTCTACAACTTTTAGCTTTTAATAGTTGTTATGGAACAAATAAAAAAGGAGCTTTTAAAGCTCCTTTTTTATTTCAGGAATTAAGCCGACATTTTTGGTTTAACCATATTATTAATCGACAAGATATCATCAAGCACTTGTGCTGATAATAAACCTTCATTTTGAACTAAAGCCAATACGCTTTGTCCAGTTTCGTTTGCTGTTTTAGCAATACGAGTTGTAGTTTCATAACCTAGATATGGGTTAAGTGCAGTCACGATACCAATCGAGTTTTCAACCAAAGCTTTACAATGCTCAGGGTTCGCCGTAATTGTATCAATACACTTACTTTGGAACATTGCCATTGCTTTACCAAGTAAGTCCATTGATTCAAACAGTTTGAATGCAATAAGTGGTTCCATTGCGTTTAACTGTAATTGGCCAGCTTCAGCAGCTAAAGTTACAGCCAAGTCATTTGCAATAATTTGGAAGCAAGCAAGGTTCATCGCTTCAGGAATAACAGGGTTTACTTTACCCGGCATGATCGAGCTACCCGGTTGGCGAGCTTCTAAATTAATTTCATTAATGCCAGTACGTGGACCACTTGAAAGTAAACGTAAGTCATTGGCAATTTTTGAAAGTTTAGTCGCGGTACGCTTTAATAAACCAGATAAAAGAACAAAGTCGCCCATATCTGAAGTTGCTTCGATTAGATCAGGGGCAGACTTAATTTTCTTACCAGAAATTTTTGCAAGTGCTTGAATAGCGAGTTCACGGTAACTATATTCAGTAGTAATTCCCGTACCAATCGCCGTACCACCAAGGTTCATATACGCTAAAACATTTGGAATAAGCGTATTAATTTGCTCAAGGTCTTTTTGTAAAGTTACTGCAAAAGCACCAAACTCTTGACCTAATGTCATAGGAACCGCATCTTGTAACTGCGTACGGCCCATTTTTAGGATGTGAGCAAATTCTTGAGATTTATTGCGGAAACTTAAGATTAAATTGTTAAAAGGAAGATTTAGTTCATCTAAGCTTAATAACAAACCTAAGCGAATCGCAGTAGGGTATACGTCATTTGTTGACTGTGACATGTTAATGTCGTTATTAGGATGCAAATACTGATATTGGCCTTTTGCATGTCCCATATATTCTAAAGCGACGTTTGCTAATACTTCATTTGCATTCATATTTGTTGAAGTACCAGCACCACCTTGCATCATATCTATCGGAAACTGATCATGAAAATTACCGCGAATCAGCTGATTACAGCTGTATTCAATTGCTTCAAATTTAGTCTGATCTAAGCTTTTAAGATTATAGTTCGCTTCAGCGCAAGCAAGCTTTACCATTGCTAAAGCTTTAATAAGGTGAGGGAAATTTCCGACCTTGCTTTGAGTTAAATTAAAGTTTTCTAAAGCACGTAATGTTTGAACTCCGTAGTAGTCGTTATTATTGATCTCTCTATAACCAATAAGATCCTTCTCAATACGGGTGGTAATTTCAGCGTTCATCATTAAACTTCGAATTAGTAAAGAAGATAATTCATATTAGATTTCGAAATGCTTCACTTCTAATGCATTTATCAAGTTAATTATGCATTTTTTGCATATCAAATTTTTAATTTTATAGAGAACTAACGAGGAGATTTCACTTACAACTATTAATTTAACTTAAATTTTATTATTTAAATTAATATCTTAATATTAAAATAAGGTTAATTAAAAAATTGCTTGATACATTGAAATGTCATCTAATTTTTGAAAAGCAACTTATTACAAAATTTAAGACTGATTAATTTAAGTGAAATATCAACTTAATTATCTTTATTATTAGCTTTTAAAGTGTAGCTTATCTAACAAATTTATATAAAAACGTGATGCATTTCACATAAAAACAACTATAATATGAAAAAATCTTAGTTTTAAGTTTATGTTAAAAGTCACAGCCGCATTAATTATCTTGGGAAGTTTTACATACTATGTACTTTTCCATGGTGAAGAGAAAAGTGAGTCTAAAACTTCTCGTCTGCTTAAAGAAGCAGAGCAATCTATCGCTTCTGCTGAAACCTCTGTAAATAAGGCCAATAGTATTGTACCCATATCTTATAAGTAGCTACAGCTCTTAGGTTAATCTTTTATATCTTTCATCAAAATATTGTTTTACTTAGACTTTTTTAAGGTTTAGGTAAAAGACTGTATGTATAGAGACAAAACTCATGAGAATGAAGTTTATCGCCTATGATCCCAATTCTGGGGAAAAATTAAGCTTAAAAGAGCATATTCACCACATGGATAAATACACCACTTATATCTTTTTTAGTGATGAAAAGGACAATATGGTGTTCAATCCACAGAAAAAGCAAGTTTTTGAAATTACTCAATATACTTCTAATATGATGGTTGAAATTTCAAGGAAGCTATATTATCTCATTGGTGAATACTAGAAACTCATCTGTATTCAGTTTTAAGTTAAATACTTTAGTAGAATAGTCAGGTTTTTTGGATTGAGCTATACTGCAAGCATGTCTTCTGATTTAAATGAATTTATTGAGTCAGAGAGCTTAATTCCTGAAATAAACAAGATATTAATTTTTCTGTTTTACAGTCCGTATTCTTCCCCAAGGTACGGACTTTTTTTATTAAAAATAAAACTGGGGCAAATCTTGTGATTATTTCTGTTTTTTATTAAGGGGGAGTTGGTTATTTACTTGAGTTATATTAATCTTACTATTTGATTTAAAATAATTTTTAGAATAATAATTTTAAATTTGTTTGAGTTATTGAGTTAAATCAAAGTCTTTTATTCTCTTACGCTCGTTTCTATGTCAGAATTATTCAATACTTATTTTTATTGTTTGGCTTTGCCAATCCTCCATCGCATTTTTGCAGGTACTCCCATGTTTTATAATTTTTATTCATCGATTCAGCTATTTATTCAGCTTCCCAACCAGACAAATTAAGGACATAAATATAAAAAGGGAATGCATAAAATGAACTTAGAAGTACGTTGGGTAGAAGACCTTTTAACACTAGAGCGTGAGCGTTCTATTTCAAAAGCAGCCGAAAAACGATTTATTAGTCAATCCGCGTTTACGCGTAGAATTCAGCAAATAGAAGAGATGATTGGAGCTGAAGTTATTATTCGAAATAATAAAAATAATATTGAATTTACAGACATCGGACGAATTATGCTGGTGATGTCTAAAAATATTGAGAAGCAGGTAGAAGAAACAGCCAAGCTGATTAAAAATATCAAAAATGAAACCGAATCTACGATTCGTTTCTGTGTTGTTCATTCATTAGCATCGGGTTTTTTGACCACTTTTTTAAAGAAATTCCCAACATTTATGCGTGATTTAAAAATCGAAATTGTCGCAACGAATAGTGGAGAAGGCTTATCTCTTTTAAAAGAAGGAGCCTGCGATTTTATGATTTGTTATGCAGATCGATCTAATATTAATCGAGTTGGTGATGATATTTTAAGTGGTATCAAGATCGCCGAAACAGAAATTGTTCCTGTGTCAGCTACCGAGGCGGACCATACGCCTAAGCATACAATTCAGAGTAACTTTTCATTACTTGCTTATAGTAAACATGCTTATTTACGCAAATTGGTCGATCAATTGATTGAAGGTAAACTGATCTATAAAACCTTATATGAAACTGACAACGCCACCAACTTGAAAGAGCTTGTATTACAAGGTTTAGGTGTGGCATGGATTCCAAAAATTAATGTAGAGGAAGATCTCGCTACCGGAAAATTGGTTATGTTGGACCATAACGAATATTGTCTGCCACAGGATATTTATATTTTTAAAAATAATTTGAGTGATAACAAATCTGTTCAGCAAATCTGGAAGGGCTTCCAAACTCAGCATGATTAAAATTCATAATGATATGTGATGTCTTCAAGATATTTACATACAAAGTAATCAATTAAATAACTCATACCTTTGTCTTTGTGATGAAAGGCTTTATAAAGCATTGCTCATGGTCTAGATTCTTTGTTAATTTAGACCATATATCAATAATTCAGAAATTTAGTGGGCATTTTTATATATGCTGTACATGATTTCATTCCTTTTGAATGGATTATTTGATCCAGACGGAGACAATTTTGTTTGATCTAGATAGTAGATTACTAAATATTTTTTATCATATTTATCGGTTTAAAAGTGTTTCAATGGCTGCTGATGCTATTGGCCTTACACAACCGAGTGTTAGTAATGGACTGAACAAAATCCGTCAGCATTTTAATGATCCACTTTTTATTCGTGTTGGGAATGAGATGATCCCAACCGAATTAGCAAAGGAGATTTTTCCACTCATTAGTGAAGTTATTGATAAAGTAGAAAGCATTAATAACTTTAGTGTGAACTTTGATCCGCTAACTTCAGATCAGCTTTTTACAATTGCGATGACAGATGTATCTCATCTGGTTTTATTACCGCAACTAACCAACTATTTAAAAGAAAAAGCTCCTTTAATTCGCTTGAATATTCGGCCGATTACACCAGAAACTAGCTATCAAATGGCAAATGGTGAGATTGATCTTGCAATTGGCTTTTTACCGCAGTTAGAAGAAGGCTTTTATCAACAAAAGTTTTTTAAACAGCACTATGTGGTGATTAGCTCTAAGAGTCATCCTCGTTTAGACCCAAATAATTTTACTTTAGATGATTACATGCGCGAGTATCATATCGATATTGATGCGGGAATCGGACACTACCATATTAAAAATGAATTACAGAACAAAGGATTGGATCGAAATATCTTAATTCGATTACCGAGCTATCTTGGAGTGGGATTAGTCGTTCAAGAAACAGATGCGATCGCAACGGTGCCTTATTATTTAAGCCAAGTCTTATTGGTGAGAGAAAATTTACAGATTTTACCGGCACCTCTAGACTTTCCAACTTATGATGTTAAACAACATTGGCATATGTCTTGCCATCATAAAAGTAGCCATAAATGGTTCCGTCAAACCTGTTATGAACTTTTTAAAGTCTAGAAAAAGAAGATGTAAGAAAAACTCTTACATCTTCTGCGCGATTTAATTTTTAGATTTCAATTGCAACAGCTGTAGCTTCACCACCACCAATACATAATGCAGCAACACCTTTCTTCTTACCAAGGCGTTTTAAAGCATAGATAAGAGAAAGAATAATTCTTGAGCCAGTTGCGCCAATTGGATGGCCTAAAGCACAAGCGCCGCCATGGACGTTTACTTTTGCCTCATCAATGCCGAGTTCATGAATTGGTGCCATTGCGACCATTGCAAAAGCTTCATTAATTTCCCAAGCATCTACTTCATCAACAGACCAGCCAGCGCGCTCAAGTACTTTTTGAATTGCACTAATTGGAGCAATGGTAAATTCGCTTGGATGTTGTGAGTGAGTAGAAGTTGCAACAATTTTTGCCAAAGTATTTAAACCATGACTTTGAGCATATTCTTCAGTGGTGAGTACTAAAGCAGCAGCACCATCAGAAATTGAGCTTGAGTTTGCAGCTGTAATTGTCCCGTCCTTGCTAAAAGCAGGACGTAAAGTCGGAATTTTCTCAAGATTGGCTTTTAATGGTTGCTCATCTTGATCGATAACTTCGACACCCTTACGTGTTTTGACTTCAACAGGAACAATTTCTTCTTTGAAGTAACCTTCGGTAATGGCAGTTTGCGCTTTTTTCAATGAAGAAATCGCAAAGTTATCCATTTGCTCACGGGTAAAGCCTTTAGTATTTGCCATGTCTTGAGCAAAAGAACCCATTAAGCGGCCTGTTTCAGCATCTTCAAGACCATCTAAAAACATATGGTCCTTAATTTCGCCGTGACCCATACGGTAACCACCGCGAGCTTTAGGTAAAATATAAGGCGCATTGGTCATAGATTCCATACCTCCAGCTACAATAATATTGGCACTGCCTGCTTTTAGAGTATCTGATGCCATTAACACTGCTTTCATTGCAGAGCCACATAGTTTATTAATGGTGACCGCGCCGACATGATCGGGTACACCAGCTTTACGCATCGCCTGACGAGCAGGGCCTTGACCAATACCTGCACTCAATACACAACCAAAAATAACTTCATCTACTTGTTCAGGTGCAACACCTGCACGTTGGATCGATTCACGGATAACAGCCGCGCCAAGTTCTGGTGCAGTTAAAGCCGATAGGCTGCCTTGAAAACCGCCCATTGCAGTACGGCTACCTGAAACTATAACAATTGAACTCATCTTAATATCTCTTATTGATGTATTTGCTAAATTTGCCTTTAGCCGAAACTAAAGGCGCCAGTAAATTAAAAAGTAGGTGGAGTGTAGCTAAGTGTTCTTCCAAAGAACCATAATAAAAATAAAACTAACGGGAAATGCACAACGAGCTGAGTGACTGTAAAACCAATCACATCTTTTGCTTTTAGTTTTAGAATGCCTAACATTGGAAGCATAAAGAATGGATTGATCAAGTTCGGTAAAGCTTCGGCTGCATTATAAATTTGTACAGACCAGCCTAAATGAACTTTCAAATCATTTGCTGCTTGCATGACATATGGGGCTTCAATAATCCATTTTCCACCGCCAGACGGTACAAAAAACCCCAGAATCGCAGAGTAAATCCCCATCACGATTGCAAAGGTTTCTTTTGAGGCGATTGAAACGAAAAACTCAGCTATATAATGCGACAGCGATAAATCTTGACTGTTTAAAGCTTGCGTCATAATAAAAGCGATGCTTCCGTAAAGGGGAAACTGAATTAAGATTCCTGATACAGCTGGAACTGCCTTTGAAACAGCATTTAAGAAGTTTCGTGGTGTGCCATGTAACGCTAAACCAAGCATTAAAAACACAAAGTTGTAGGTGTTTAAACTTGAAATAGCAATGATTGGATTACTTTTTGAAAACTCAAAAAACATCCAGATTAACCCTAATGCGACCACAATAATCGTTAAGATAGGCGAGTTTTCTAACCAATCGCCCGGACGATTAGATTTTTCCTCATGTGGCTTGTCTTCTTCAAACTGCACATCAAAACTATCAATCGTTTTAACATTATTGCCTTTTGGAGCTGAAAAATATGCAATGACGATTGAAACAATGACCAAAATAATAGTCATCGCAATTGATTGCCAAAGGAAAATCGTTTCGGTAAATGGAATAACCCCTGTTAGGTTATAAATTGACTCAGGTAAACTAGTTTTATTCGCTTGAAGCTGTGCTGCCGAAGAGCTAATTCCAAGTGCCCAAGTTGCTCCCATACCAATAATTGCCGCCGCCGCTGCTGCACGGTAATCCATGTTCAGCTCTTTACGTTTTGCTAATGCAATCACTAAAAGTGCAGTAAGAATCGTACTTACTGCCCAATTGACTAATGAAATTAACAAGCTGACAGTTGCAACTAAAACAATAGCACCACGTCCAGAATTTGGAATACGTGCCATTTTTTGGATTAGGAACTTTACGGGCTTAGATACAGAAACGACATAACCCACAATAATGAGCATCGTCATTTGCAGGGTAAAGGGAATAAGACTCCAGAAACCGTTACCGAAGGAAGTCGCGACATCGTGAATAGGTGCACCAATACCTAAAGAGGCAACTGACACGATAATGACGCCAAGTAATGCAAAAATATATGAATCAGGAAACCATTTTTCAGACCAGTCACTAATCCGAAGGGCAAATCTTTCAAAAATTCCTTGTTGTTTTTCCATAGCTGAAAAAATCCTTCTCGTTCTTATTTATAAACAGCACATCCGGTGCTTTAAAGGGCTAAGACTTAAGCTAACTTTGTAACTTAAGTCTTATCTGGCTAACTAAAAATTAGAATTTACGCAACTAAGGTTTTATAAAACTCGACACCTGTAGCAGCTTGAATCTGTTCAAGCGTGACATCTTTAGCAAGTTCAATCAGCTCTAAGCCTTGCGGGGTAATATCCATTACGCCTAAGTCAGTAATGACGCGGTGAACCACACCTTTACCTGTTAAAGGTAGACTACAGTTTTTCACGATCTTTGGCGTACCATCTTTTGCACAGTGTTCCATAAGCACTACAACTTTTTGGACACCAACAACCAAGTCCATTGCGCCGCCCATACCTTTGACTTTTTTACCCGGAATCATCCAGTTCGCTAAGTCACCATTTTCAGAAACTTCCATTGCGCCTAAAATTGCAATATTGACATGACCACCACGGATCATGGCAAAAGATTCTGAACTTGAGAAAAAAGCAGCACCAGGGCGAGCTGTAACCGTTTGTTTACCGGCGTTAATTAAATCGGCATCGACAGTTTCTTCAGTCGGGAATTCACCAATACCTAATAGGCCATTCTCAGATTGAAGCCAAACATTAATATTTTCAGGAATATAATTAGCAACGAGAGTAGGTAAGCCAATACCTAAATTGACATAAAAACCGTCTTCAAGTTCTTTTGCAGCACGTTGTGCCATTTCATTGCGTGACCAAGCCATTTTATACTGCCTCCGTGCTTAAAGTTTTGTGCTCAATGCGTTTTTCAGGTGACGCATTAAGTACAATGCGGTTTACATAAATACCCGCTAAATGGATTTCATCCGGATCTAATTCACCAATTTCAACAACCTGTTCAACTTCGGCGATTGTAATTTTTCCAGCCATCGCACATTCAGGGTTAAAATTTTGAGCAGTTTTACGGAATACTAAGTTACCAGCCTTGTCCGCCTTAAACGCTTTAACAAGCGCAACATCTGCTGTTAAAGATTCTTCTAAAATGTAGTTTTTGCCATTAAAGGTACGTTCTTCTTTACCTTCTGCAATGAGTGTACCGACGCCTGTTTGAGTATAAAATGCAGGAATTCCAGCACCGCCAGCACGTAGCTTTTCTGCTAAAGTACCTTGTGGTGTAAGTTCTACATCAAGTTCACCGTTTAAATATTGACGCTCGAACTCTTTGTTTTCACCAACATAAGAAGAGATCATTTTTTTGATCTGTTTGGTTTGAAGCAAAATACCTAAACCAAAATCATCTACACCTGCGTTATTTGAAATACATGTGAGACCAGTCACACCACTTTGCTTAACTGCAACAATTAGTTTTTCCGGAATTCCACACAAACCAAAACCGCCTACAGCGAGTGTTTGATTATCTGCAATTACGTCTTTCAGTGCTGCCTCTGCATTGGCATAAACTTTATTCATTCTATTGTTATCCTATATCCCTTAGTAATCTTAGTTTTAGCATCACATTTTGTGTTATAGAAGTTAATTTTTTTAAAGGATTAATGAGTATATTCAATGAATGCTATCAAATTAACTACAAAAAATTAGATGTATAGAATGCTAAAATCTTCATGAATTTGCATTAATGTATTGAAAGTTATAATAATTAATAAACTTGGCTTAAGCGTATGCTTAGCACATCCTAAAATGCAGTCTTTAATTTTTTAAAATTTATATTGCACCAAAGCCTCAATAAATTGAGTCGAAATATTTGAAATTTCAAAGTTCTTTTTATAAACAATTCCTACAGTCTTATGAATAGATTCATCCCTTAATTCAATCAATACGTTATGTTCTTTATCAATATGCTTAGCAAAGTGCCGTGGAATTGCGCTTACCCCAATCCCATAAGCCACAAAACTTGATAGTGATGAAATTTGATGACATTCAACTTTTAAATCGAGCGTTATATTATTTCTCAAACAATTTTGTTCAACTAAATATCGAACAATTGAAGGTTTTTGCAATGTCACGAATGGATTTGAACAAAGCTCGGACCATGTAATAGAAGATGATTGAGCAAGTGGGTGAGTCTTAGGTAATAGAGCCAAGAAATCTTCTTCAAACAAAGGGCTAAACTCTAAGCCCTCGGTAAGATCTGGTTCAAAGCAGATGCCAAGCTCGAAAATACCATCTTGTACTTTTTCTATAATGGTCTCGTTAGGGATATCGTGAATTGAAAAGTTAAGATTGGGATGAAGCTCTAAAAATTGATGAATCACCTCAGGCAAAATTGCATGAGTCACAAAGGGCATTGAAGCAATACTTAATGTTCCTCGATTGAGTTTAAAGCGTTGTTTAACGTCGTTCTCCATTTCATCCCAATTGGCGAGTAACTTTTTAGCATAGGGAATGAGAGATTTGCCTTCCTGTGTAAGCTCAACTCGGCGTGTATTACGATTAAATAATTTACCGCCTAATTCTTCTTCTAGGCTTTTGATGGTGAGACTTAAAGCAGACTGGCTGAGATGTAGCTCTAAAGAAGCATTGGCATAGTTAAGTGTACGCGCAAGGGCTAAAAAAGCTTTTAATTGTTTAAGCGTCATTTCTTTCCTTTAGATTACCCAGCTCACTTAGAAGGGTAATTTATACGAAAATTTGTTTAATATGATGTTTTTTTAAAAAATTAAGAAAAAGAAATAAAGAGCAATACGATGAGCTACTTCAGTAAATTTTTCCAACAGAACTCATCTGTGTTATTAGCAAAATATAGAGCCATTCCAACTAAATGAAAAAATAAATGACCTAACCAGATTGCTTGAGGAGCAACTTTTAAGCCTTCTAATAAAATAGTTGTTGAATAGATTGCTAACAAAAAGGTAAAGAGGATGATGTATGTAGTACTCACTGCAAATTTATATTTCGGTACTAATTGAGGAATTTTATAACCAATCAAAATTTGCATACCGCAATTTATGATCAATGAAAGTATAGCTACAAGGACTTGTGGCATATTTAGATATGTTAAAGAGAGTTGCGTAATTATGAAAATAATTTGCCATAGTATAAACATCCCCAAAGGGTACAATATAAATTTAATCCACATCATATTTTGTTTTCTTATCAAGATTTTACATTGTTATTCTATTGAATAATCTAAATTAAATAAATGCTATTTTTTCAAAAAATTAAATTAAGTTTAGGTAGTTTTCAACTTTCTGAAGTGTTAAATTTTACAAATTATTAAAATGGATAATTTTATGAAAAAGATTATTTATTTAGTGTCGACAGTTTTATTGGGTGGGTGTGTAACCCCAACAACTCAAATCATTAATAATAAATTTAGTGAAATACAACCATCAATACCTTCGGTATCAGGTATATGGACGTTTTCCATCGACCCTAGTATATCAACAATAAGACTTGACTCAGATGGTAATGGGATACTTTGTGAAGATACTAGCGGCCATATTGTATTAAACAAAGCTAAGTATGCAAATAATATGATTTACATTCAAAATGGTATGGTTCTAGAAGTTAGGTTACTTAACAAAGATATACTCGAAGCGAGAACAATTTTAAGTGCCTCTACTTCAAATATGATCTACGAAGCCGATAATGACTTAAAGGCAGCTTCATTAAAGTGTGTCAAAGAGTTATAGAGGCCTCTTTGTTATTAGCTATCATAGGCTTTTCCATGCAAGATAACATTCATAGTCATTAAACAAGCTAAGAGTTGTATTTTCATATAAGCTTTTTTCTTTACTTTTGATAAACCAAACGCCGTTTTTGAGTAAAGATGAGATTATTAAAAAACACGACTCTATATTCCTGTTCTAATCTTTTGATGATTAAGATTCAAATTGCTTTATTCACATAAAAATTAAAAATTATCTGCGTAATATTTCTAAAGAATAATATGAAGTACATTTATTAAATTAATTTAAAAAATATATTGTTTAATTGTCTTTATTAAATAATGTGTGGATATTAATTTAATTTACTCAATAATTAATAAGTTTTATCAAACAATAATAGCTTTTAAACAATAAAATTTTACCAGTAGACCAACTTAAATATTTGTATTTTATGTATATTTTAAAATTTAAATAAATTACATTGTTTTTAAATATTTTAGTGATATTTTATTTTTAAGCTCATTTACCTATTGCCATCCATAGATATTGTGATTTTTATCATTATAGGTTTGGGATAACTTAAATATCTTTTGGTAATTTTATTGAACCTAATATCTATTCTTTAGGGAGAAAGAATATATGTGGGAATTATTTGTAATTCTACTTTCACTTGGGCTGTTAATGTATACAGCTTACAAGGGCTTTTCTGTCATTCTCATGGCACCAATTTGTGCCTTACTTGCTGTTTTACTCATTAACCCAGCCAATGTCTTACCGTTTTATTCGGGTGTATTTATGCCCAAAATGGTGAACTTTATTAAAGATTACTTTCTTGTATTTTTACTCGGGGCAATTTTCGGTAAAGTTGTTGAAATGTCAGGAATTGCTGAGTCTATTGCACGAACCATTGTGAGATGGATTGGAGCAAAAAAAGCAATTTTAACCGTTGTATTGTTAGGTGCAATTTTAACATATAGCGGTGTAAGTTTATTTGTTGCTGTATTTGCCATTTATCCTTTTGCAAACCAGCTTTTTAGACAAGCGAATATTCCAAAACGTTTAATTCCGGGAACCATCGCGCTTGGTGCATTTACATTTACCATGGATGCATTGCCGGGTACACCACAAATCCAAAACGTAATTCCAACCACATTCTTTGGTACTAATATTTATGCTGCACCATTTCTAGGAATTATTGGTGCAATTTTTGTTCTATGCATGGGTTTGGCTTACTTGGAATGGCGTCGCCGTGCAGCTGTAAAAGCTGGTGAGGGCTACTCTGGTTTTGGTGTAGACAATACGCCGTCTCAAGAAATTGAAGCCGATATGAACTTGCAAAATAATGGAAGTACGGCTCGTCAGTTTTTAGCATTTGTACCCCTCATTCTTGTTGCAGTAATGAACAAATATTTGTCTAAAGCAATCAAGGAGTGGTATCCAAATGGTTTTGATTTTGCCGCAGTTGGTCTTGCTGATTACACCGTAGATGTTACAAAAACTGGTGCAATCTGGGCGGTGGGCCTTGCGCTTATTGTCGGGATTATTTCTGCAATTTTATTTGATTATCAGCGTGTAGTGACGAACTTCAAAGAAGGTATTAATGCCAGTATTGGTGGTTCACTTTTAGCGGTGATGAATACAGCTTCTGAGTATGGTTTCGGTGCAATCATTGCGTCATTACCAGGCTTTGCTCTGATTAGCCATGCAATGAGCAGTACCTTTACAAATCCTTTAGTGAATGGGGCTGTGACCACAACCGTTTTAGCAGGTATTACCGGTTCCGCTTCTGGTGGTATGAGTATCGCTTTAAGTGCGATGGCTGAACAATATAACGCCGCGATTTTAGCCGCAGGTATTCCACCAGAAGTCATGCACCGTGTGGTTGCAATGGCATCGGGTGGTATGGATACCTTACCGCATAATGGTGCTGTTATCACTTTACTCGCTGTTACGGGTTTAACCCATAAACAGTCGTATAAAGATATTTTTGCAGTTACGGTAATTAAAACGGTAGCGGTATTTGTGGTGATTACGGTCTTTACCGTAACGGGTATTGTTTAAGTCAGCACGTTATAAGTATTAAGGAGTAAATAAATGACGAAACTTTTAGACGGTAAGGTCGCTTTTATTACAGGTTCTGCAAGTGGTATCGGTCTAGAGATTGCTAAGAAATTTGCTCAAGAAGGTGCCAAAGTTGTTATTTCTGATATGAATGCTGAAAAGTGTCAAGAAACGGCGAACTCACTTAAAGAGCAAGGTTTTGATGCATTATCTGCACCATGTGATGTGACCGATGAAGATGCTTATGAACAAGCCATTGAGCTCACTCAAAAGACCTTTGGTACAGTTGATATTTTAATTAATAATGCTGGGTTCCAACATGTTGCGCCTATTGAAGAGTTTCCAACTGCTGTATTTCAAAAGCTAGTTCAGGTCATGTTAACGGGGGCATTTATTGGGATTAAACATGTTCTTCCAATTATGAAAGCTCAAAAATATGGCCGTATTATTAATATGGCTTCAATTAATGGCTTGATTGGTTTCGCTGGAAAGGCAGGTTATAACAGTGCTAAACACGGCGTAATTGGCCTAACAAAAGTTGCAGCTTTGGAATGTGCACGTGATGGTATTACGGTAAATGCTTTATGTCCGGGGTATGTAGATACACCATTGGTCCGTGGTCAAATTGCAGATTTGGCTAAAACCCGTAATGTGAGTTTAGACAGCGCACTTGAAGATGTAATTTTGGCAATGGTTCCTCAAAAGCGTTTGCTATCTGTTGAAGAAATTGCTGACTATGCGATTTTCCTTGCGAGTAGCAAAGCAGGTGGGGTAACAGGCCAAGCTGTTGTTATGGATGGTGGTTACACCGCCCAATAATTTAAGTATTTTATAAAAGCCGCTTATTTAAAATAGGCGGTTTTTTATTCGTTAAAAATTTACGATAGTCTGCTGTTCAAAATAATGATTTATCTCTACTCTATTTGCTTATAAAAAATCTAATAAAATAAA
Source organism: Acinetobacter sp. WU_MDCI_Abxc222 (assembly GCF_025514755.1). Classification (NCBI taxonomy): domain Bacteria; kingdom Pseudomonadati; phylum Pseudomonadota; class Gammaproteobacteria; order Moraxellales; family Moraxellaceae; genus Acinetobacter; species Acinetobacter sp. WU_MDCI_Abxc222. The sequence goes on along the minus strand of NZ_JAHPVG010000001.1, from coordinate 128,311 downwards.
TTCGTTAAGGTATGAAATTATACTTTAAAGGTATTTAACTTATTTCTATTTTTAAAATTTAATAGAGTATGAGAAAGTAATCTTTACTCTCTTTCTTGATTCGATATTTTTCAGGAAAACTCGTCAATTAAAGGATATTAATTGGCATACAAGTTGCTTTTTAAGCAATAAGTTATTTAGCTAGGTGAAAAGGATATGATATCACTCAGCCAACAGATGGAACTCAATCATTATTCACGCAAAGCTGAATTTGCGCAGAATTTGATGTCCACAATTTGTGGTGAACACCGTCTAGACACAATTTACAAAGACACTCTCGATTTTCACTATGACGGAATGCGTTTGCCTAATAAAAAAATGGCGATCGGTACAATCAGTTATGGTGCAAACGTTGCCATCAACATCTCAAATTTAAAAGCGTATAGCATTAGTTTACCTATACAAGGTCGACAAGCTCTTAATATTCGTGGCGCTCATTATCAATCTGATGAAAACAGGGGCCTTATTGTTTCTAATAACGATCAGCAAGATTTGATTATCGATAAAGATTGCAGAAAATTTCAGGTGGTTATTCCTGAGCGAAGTATGCAGATTGTTCTTGCAGATCTACTGAATAAACCTATAGAAGCTCCCATTATTTTTAATCCTGAAATGCACTTAGACTCTGAGCAACTTATTGGTGCGTGGTGGAAAAATATTCAGAATTTTTTACAGCTAAAATCGCAATATAGTAATTTTTATGGTTTGCAGATGTTATCTGAAGACTATGAAAATTTTGTAATTAAAGCGTTATTGTTGTCTCAAGAAAACAACTATTCTGAAGCTTTAAAGTCACTTTCACATCAGGATGAGCCTGCTTATATCCGTAAGGTTCGTAATTTTATTATTGAACATGCACATGAAGAAATCTGTGCAGAAGACTTGCAGCGTCTGGCTGGGGTTTCAAAATCAAAATTGTATGATGAATTTCAACAATACTATGGCACTAGTCCAATGTCGTATTTGAAAAAATATCGCCTACAACAAATTTACAAAATCCTGAGCACAACAGGTGCAGATAGAAAGGTTTCTATTTCAAAGCTTGCCTATGACTGGGGCTTTAACCATTTAAGTCGTTTTTCTCAAGAATATCGTGAAGAGTTTGGTGAAAATCCAAGTGAGACCAAAGGCAAAATTTTCTGATATTTAATTTTCCCATTAAAAAAACTGATTTAGTTGCCTAAATCAGTTTTTTATTTATCGATTGATATTTATAGACTTTCTTCTAGCTTTAACACTTGTTTGTTTTTAGATTTCTCATAAATCACTTTCAGGCTAAGTGCGATAAATGAGACGAAGGTTGGTAGTGCGAGAATAAAGAAAATACCGCTTAAGCTTAAGTTAAAAGTGAAAATGAGCGAGCCAAAGAAAGCGCCTAAAATTGCACCGATACGACCAATACCATGCATCCATGAAACACCAACTGCACGACACACTGCTGGATAGAACATAGCGGCAAGTGGCAGTAATGAAGATTGAGCGCCTGCGAGTAATGCACCAATTAAGAAAATAGTAAGACCTAATAAGAAAATATTTGAGCTTACTAGACCTGCAACAATGAATAGGCCGAAGGCAATCAGATATGAATATTTAATGACTGTGGTTGGATTCAGTTTATCCATATACCACCCCATAATGGTTGCGCCAATCACACCACCAAAAGGGAAAATCGCAGCAATTAAACTAAACTGTTGAGTACTAAAACCTGCTGTTTTTAAAATCGTTGGCATCCAGCTTGTTAAAAGATAGAACACCAAAAGACTGGTAAAGCAGCAAAGCCAAAGCATGCTTGAACCCCACAGATATTTTCCTAAAACCACTTTAACCGGATTTTCATCTGATGCAGTTTCAGCTTGAGTTAAAACAAGTTTTACCGGCTCTTGAAAAGAATGACCTTGAATATTCTCTAATATACGCTGTGCTTTGTCTTGTTGATGACGTGTGATTAAGTATTGAGTTGATTCAGGTAATTTAAACAACAAAGCAACCACTAAAATTAGGGGAATGCTTCCGCCAATAATAATCACTTTGGCCCAGCCATAGCTTTCTAACAGATAAGCTGACAGGACACCGCCACAAGAAATACCCAGCATAAAACCACAGCCAGCAAGGCCTGTAAGGAATGCTTTACGTTTTACGGGCATATACTCAGAAACAATCGTACTGATGTTTGGCATGGCTGCACCTAAACCAACACCTGTAATAAAGCGATAAATCATTAAGTCTTGAGTTGAATTAGCAAAGCTACACAAAATCGTAAATATGGAAAATAAAAGGCTTGTAAAAACAATAACGCCTTTGCGGCCAAACTTATCGGACAGAGGCCCAGAAATAATTGCACCAATCGACATACCGACTAAAGCAGCACTTAAAACTGGAGCAAGCTGAGGCTTGGTAATTCCCCAATCATCGAGCAATGCTGGAGCAACAAAACCAATAATTCCTGTATCTAGACCATCACAGAAGAAGACAAAAAAGCCTAGGATAAAAACCATCCACTGTAATGGAGACAGTTTTTCGCGATTGATAATCGTGTTTGCATCTATCGTTTTCATATGTATTCCTTATTCATTAAAATTTTTTGCTGTAATTGACGAAGAAACGGTTTTCTGAGAAATCATTTCCATGCTTAACGTCGTAATTGATGAAGATGTACTGAAGAGCTAAACCTTTGAGAAAAGGCTGTTGAAGGGCATAATTGACAATAACGTTTGCTTCACTTTCTTTGTTTTTTAAGCCATCTGCTGTTTTGAAGTGATCGCCGTATACATACTTCAAAGTGGTATTTAGGCCCGGCACATGATCTTTAAAGTCATAGCCATAAATGAAGTGATAAGACTTTTCATCTTGTTTGAAGAAACCAGTCGTATTCCAGTTAATGAAATAAGTTTCAGGCAAGAAACCATCAGGTAGTGGGTAGGCAGACTCGCCAATAATTTGTTGATAACCCACACCAAAGCTGTGATTTTTTATTTTGAGCGTTTCTAATAAACCTACATTTTGCGCATCGATGTCAAAAAGGTGTCCATTATCTTTGGCATTGAAATATTTGAATTTTGAATTAACTGAAAAATTAGCGTTTTTCCATAGGTGGTCAATGCCGACATAATGTTTGTTATATAAATCCTCCATATTTCCAAAGTAATATTCACCCTTCAATGTAGGCGTAAATTGATAACGCAGATCTATATAATTAAGTCCATCGGAGTAGCCAGTCACACCTTTTGAAGTAAAAGAAAATCTGTGAAAGTCTTCTTCATTTCGCGGAGATACTTTTTCAATGCGGCCAATTTCAGCAAAAAGTTTGTCGTTTAGCTGGCTCTTAAGATTAGTTCCCCAATAAGACGTCAGGAGTTGTCGACTTGCATCTACAGTGGTTACGGGTAAATCCAGCCATAGTTCACCAATGCTTAGTAGCATCTTGTTATAGCCTAATTTTAAGGTCGCACCATATTTTAGATAATCAGGTGCTTGGGACTGCGTGGTTTTATCAAAAGGCAATACCGTATCTGCAACATGTTTATCTTGGCTTAAACGAACTGCATATTGTGCTGAAGCATTTGCGCCAATTTGAATTGGGGTTCCACCAATTTCTAACGGCGTATCATGCATACTTGAGTTGTAAAATAGAGAAACTGATTGTGACCAGCTACCTGTGTCCTTTACATCTGGATTGTCATAGTTTCTGTCTATATATGCATTTTTTGATGTAAATTTCCATTCTTCATCCGCTGAATAAGCCTGAGTAGAAAATGCACTACAACATAAAATATTGATGAGCATTAACGTTTTTTGTTGTCCATAAATTGGCCATGGTCGATGCATAAATAAACGCCTTAATTTAGAAAATGACTGGGCTTTTTTTATGTAATCAAACGAATTACATGACTTGATTGAACTATTTTTAGCCAATTGTCACTATCCAATAAGTCCTAATCTTCATCCATTTTTTCCAAATTAGATAAAAAACATTCATTTCATTTTTAATTTAAGGTTTTGAAATATAGGTGTTTCTTTGTTTTTAATTTTTTATTCAGTTTGATTGATTTTGATAATTGCGCAGAGATTGGATAGTGCTTGCAGCTTTTGGACAGTCTAAAAAAAAATTCGGATAGAAGATAAAGCCATAACAATGTTAGGAGTTGACACTATGGCTGGTCAAACCATTCAAATTAAAACTGCATCTGGAAAGCAGTTCAGTGCGTATTTAGCGACACCAGAAACAGGAAAAGGACCTGGAGTGCTGCTTTGTCAGGAAATCTTTGGAGTGAATGCCGCCATGCGAGAAAAAGCAGAATTTCTTGCAGAAGAAGGCTATACCGTTTTAGTTCCTGATTTATTTTGGCGTGTAGCACCTAATATTGAACTGAGTTATACACCAGAAGATTTTCAAAAAGCTTTTGAACTTTATCAGCAATATGATGAAAACCTAGGTGTTGAAGATATTCAAGACAGCTTATCTTTTTTAAAGACTCGACCAGAATGTGACACTTCTACTGGCCTCGGCGTGGTGGGCTATTGTTTAGGTGGAAAGCTTGCTTATCTAGCAGGCTGCCGACTTTCTGACGTGGCATGTGCCGTAGGTTATTACGGTGTAGGCATCGAAAAAGCATTAGATGAGTTAGCTAACGTAAAAGGACGTTTGGTTTTACATATTGCAGAACTAGACCAATTTACACCGCCAGATGTGAGACAAGCGATTGTCGATGCAGCTAACCAATATTCAAATGTACAAGCTTATGTTTATGAAGGTGTTGATCATGCTTTTGCACGCCCAAAAAGCAATCATTACCACAAACCTTCAGCACGCTTTGCCCACGAGCGTACAGTAACCGCGCTACATGAAACGATTGGACCGAAATATGACCTAGTTGCCTTGTGGGAAGAACATATTCGACATGAGTTCGATACGCGTGACGTGCCAGCAACTATGGCAACGATGGTCGCAGAACCGTATGTCAACCATATCCCAACCTTGACTGGTGGTGTGGGTCAAAGCCAGCTTGCCCGTTTTTATCAATATCACTTTGTTCATCAAAACCCGAAAGATATGAAGATCACTTCGATCTCTCGTACCGTTGGTTCAACGCAAGTGGTCGATGAGTTCATTATGAGCTTTACCCACGATGCCGAAATTGACTGGTTATTACCGGGTGTAAAACCGACTGGCAAATCTGTCGAGATTCCAATGTTGGGTGTGATTCAGTTTCGAGGTTCAAAGCTGTGTCATGAGCATATTTATTGGGACCAAGCGTCGGTGCTCGTTCAAATTGGTTTATTAGACCCGAAAGGTTTGCCAGTTGCAGGTGTAGAGACCGCTCGAAAACTTCTTGATGAAGATCTTCCTTCAAATACTTTGATGCCATCTTGGTCAAGTAGTGAAGGCAAGCCAGTCAATTAAGGAGAATCTGCAATGAATATAAATTTAAAAGGAAAAGTCGCTGTGGTGAGCGGCGGCGCAACACTCATTGGTAAAGCTGTTGTACAAGCTTTGGTATGTGCTGGTGCTCATGTCGCTATCTTAGATATCGATGCCAAAGGCAAGGCAATTGCAGAAAGCTTTAATCATGATGTGATGTTTATTCAAACCGATTTAACCAGTGATGCAGCCATTCAACAAGCTGTGGCGGATATTCACCAACATTTAGGTGAAGTGAGTTACTTGGTGAATTTAGCATGTACCTATTTAGATGATGGTTTTAAATCTTCACGTCAGGACTGGTTACAAGCACTCGATATTAATTTGGTCTCTACAGTTGAGCTGAGCCGTGCTTTATACAATGACCTAAAAAAGCAGCAAGGTTCAATTGTTAACTTTACTTCCATTTCAGCCAAAGTGGCGCAAACAGGACGCTGGTTATATCCAGTTTCCAAAGCTGCAATACGTCAACTCACACAAAGCATGTCAATGGATTTTGCTGCCGATGATATTCGCGTCAATTCGGTTTCTCCGGGTTGGACATGGTCTCGTGTCATTGCAGAAGTCAGTGGCAATAACCGTGAAAAAGCCGATAGCGTGGCAGCCGACTATCACTTACTAGGCCGATTGGGTCATCCAGAAGAAGTCGCCAATGTTGTTTTGTTTTTATTGTCACCTGCTGCGAGTTTTGTCACCGGAGCAGATTACGCGGTCGATGGTGGCTATTCAGTGATGGGCCCTGAAGGATCACAGCCCTCTATTCCGCGTTTAGCCGAATAGCACAGCGTTTTAAAAGCACATTTAGAAAATTATGGAGAAGATTATGCGCCGTATTGCAATTGTTGGAGCAGGACAGTCTGGTTTACAGCTTGGTTTGGGTTTATTAGATACGGGTTACGACGTGACAATGATCACCAACCGAACTGCCGATGAAATCCGTCAAGGTAAAGTCATGTCAAGCCAGTGTATGTTTCATACCGCTTTACAAACTGAACGTGACTTGGGATTAAATTTCTGGGAAGAACAATGTCCAGCGGTTGAAGGCATTGGGCTAGCTTTAGTTAATCCTGAAAATGGTGGTAAAGCATTTGAATGGAGTGCTCGTCTTGAGCGCTACGCTCAATCGGTCGATCAACGCGTCAAAATGCCATATTGGATGGAAGAGTTTGAACGCCGTGGTGGTCGATTAGTAATTCAGGATGTTGGAATAGAAGAGTTAGAACAACTCGCAAACGACTACGAGCTTGTATTACTCGCGGCTGGTAAAGGCGAAGTTGTTAAACAATTTGAACGTGATGATGTACGAAGTGTTTTTGATAAACCGCAGCGTGCTTTGGCTTTGACCTATGTCAAGAACATGAAGCCAATTTCACCTTATTCACGTGTGACTTTTAACATTATTCCAGAAGTCGGTGAGTACTTTTCTTTTCCGGCACTGACCATCAATGGACCTTGCGACATCATGGTATTTGAAGGTATTGCAAATGGGTCAATGGACTGCTGGCAAGATGTCAAAACACCCGAACAGCACCTGCAATGCAGTCTCGACTTACTCAAGAAATTTGTGCCTTGGGAATATGAACGCTGCGCAAATGTTGAGTTAACCGATGCTGGTGGATATTTAGCAGGGCGTTTCCCACCTACAGTACGCAAACCCGTTTTAACCTTACCGTCTGGCAAGAAGATTTTTGGCATGGCAGATACCTTAGTGGTCAATGATCCGATTACTGGTCAAGGCTCAAACAATGCGGCTAAGTGTAGCAAGATCTATTTCGATGCCATTTTAGCCAATGATAATCAAAACTTTAGTGAACAATGGATGGTTCAAACTTTTGAACGCTATTGGGCTTATGCAGAAAAAGTCGTGGCTTGGACCAATAGCTTGTTGTTACCACCAGAGCCTCATGTTGTTGATCTATTAGCAGCTGCAAGCCAAAACCAGAGCATTGCTTCAATTATGGCCAATAACTTTGATGACCCGCGCTCTTTTGCCCCTTGGTGGTTTGATGCAGATCAGGCTCAAGCATTCTTGGCCTCAAAAACTGCAGCAAAAGTAGCCTAGGTCATAGTCAAAGGGAGATATGAAAAATGGACACAATTGAAACTTTAGCTTTACAAGCGATTAGTGCTGAAAACCCAAGAGAAATCCGTAATTTACTTGGACAGTTTGCAACTGGCGTTACCGTGATTACAACTTGTGGTAAAGATGGTCGGAAAATAGGAATGACAGCCAATTCATTTTCATCACTGTCGTTAGATCCGCCATTAATTTTGTGGAGTCTTTCAAAGACGGCGCCAAGTTTGTCTGATTTTGTAGAAGCTGAATATTTTGCCATTCACATGTTGGCACAGGAGCATCATCAGCTTTCGGGGCATTTTGCTCGAGGTGCCGAAGATAAATTTGCAGGCATTGCCCATCAACAATGCAATGCTGGCGTTCCAATTTTGACTGATGCACTCGCAACCTTGGTTTGCCGCAATGTAAATCAGTATGAAGGCGGAGATCACCTGATTTTTATTGGCCAAATTGAACAGTACCAACAACGCCAAGGTGAACCATTGGTATTCCACGCAGGAAAGTATCGGATTGCTGCAGAGCATCCAGAATTAGCGCATTAATTGACCACAATCACGATCAATCCGGTCGTGATTTTTTATAGGAAATAAGAAGATGAAAAGCACTTTAATTAAGCATGGATTTTTAGCAGGGACATTGTTGGGTTTGCCCTTGGTTACACATGCCTATGATTTACCGACCGTAAACTTAGGCATGACCAGCTTTCTCGATGGCGGATTACCCGCAGGGCCCGGTTGGTATGCTCAAACCTATTTTCAAAATTATGATAGCAACAAACTAGTCGATACCAATGGACACAAGTTAGGTCTACCTAAAACAGATTTAAATTATCAAGTACTGGTTGAGCAGATTAGTTATTTATCGAATGTCCGAGTAAAAGATAAAGCTAGTCTAGGCATGAATTTTTTAATTCCTTTTGTCAGTAAAATGGACATGGATGATGGCTTGAATAATGCTGCCATTAAGGCCCAAAGCGGCTTTGGGGACATTATGATCGGACCTTTTATTCAGTTCGATCCAGTCATGGGTGCACAAGGACCGAAGTTTGTACATCGTTTTGAGTTTCAGGTGAATTTACCTACTGGGGAATATGACGAGCAAAAAGATATCAATCCAGGTAATAACGCTGTTTCATTTGATCCTTATTGGGCTGCAACATATTGGTTTAATCCCAAATGGACAGCTTCAACACGTATCCATTACCTCTATAACTTTAAAAATGATGACCCAAGCTATGCCTTTGCTGGAGCAAATGATATGCAGGCAGGGCAAGCAATTCATGCAAACTTCGCAACAGACTATGCCATTACCGAACAGTTCCGTTTAGGACTAAATGGCTATTGGCTAAAACAAATCACTGACACCGAAGTCGATGGTGAAAAAGTTAAAGGTCGACGTGAGCAAGTCTGGGCAATTGGTCCGGGGGCGATGTATAGTTTTTCTAAAAATGATCACTTGGTTGCAAATGCTTATTTTGAGCAAGATGCTGAAAACCGACCAGAAGGAACACGATTACAAGTTCGTTATGTTCATCATTTCTAAGTCATAAAAAAAGCCTTTTATATTTATTGATATAAAAGGCTTTATCTATTTTTAGTTTACGAAAAAATTGAAGTAATTAAGCCTGAGCTTTCACTGTGACCAGAACGGCGAGTAGACGAAGGTAACTCACCATAACGGCGTTTGTACTCTTGAGAAAAACGACCTAAGTGAGTAAATCCCCATTTAAAAGCAACATCAGTAACCGATAGATTTTCATTGTGCATCAGCTCTAAATGAGCCTGTTCAAAACGTAAGTCTTTAAGATAAGACATTGGGGTGGTTCCCAAATAATTTTTAAAACCAGTAAATAAGGTTCTTACGCTCACGCCTGCATGTTCAGCTAAAATTTCGACATTAAGCGGCTCATGTAAATGTTCTTTAATGTAGGCTTCTGTACGCTTCACAAAATAAGGAGAGACTATTTTTTCTTTATATTGTTCAAGCTTATGCAATGCATTATTGGGTTGACCATAAATGAGTGCATTAAACAAATTTGACTCAAATTGTTTAAAAGCTAAAGGATGATGAAGCGGGTGCTGATCACATGCTAAAGCATCCATCAATGTTCTAACGAGCTGTAAAAAATAGGCTCCACTTTGTGTAGAAAAGTCTAATTTGGGGTCAAAAATGAGTAAGTTGTTTTCTGAATCAGCAATGTGCTGACGGCAATGGTACGTAAAATCATCCTTTGAAACTTTTAGAATGAGCTGTGGTGAGTTTGCATGCCAGCACATACGTAAAGATTGCTGAGGAGAAATAAGAGAAGCAACTTGAGAATAAGAAATAAACTTTTGTGAACCAAACTCGATTTCTGCGTAGCCTTGAGTTGGAATTTGAATTAAGTAAAAGTTATCCAGATGATCTGGTTCAATAATGACATCCGCGCCATATTCCAAGCGACTAATAGACAATGCGCCTGTTTTAACATGGTGCATGGTTGCACTGAAATCTCGCTTCTGATGAGAAATTTTAAGATTATGCGGTTTAAAAATTTGCCCTACATTTCGGCAGGTTTCGCTTAAATCGTGGTGATCAAACACTAAATTATGATTAGTAAAGATAGACTCATTTTGAAAATGACGTCCACTGAGTTCGGGGGAGTTGGCTTGGTTCATATATATCCCTTTTGGCTCACTCCTGTATTTACCTGTGTTGTAAAAGCTTTAAAACTTCGCTGTACAGCAAGTAAATACGGTACTTAAAAAATTAAGTTACTCGCAAATTACAATGAGATATAAGCAAAATACAGACCAATTTAACCGCTAATTAATGTGATTTTCTCAAATTTTTAATTCGGATTTTGTCCATCAATTTAGTAAATTCGAGAAATAGAATAGGGGAATATAAAAGGTGCTATAAGTTAATCTCATCATGATCTTATTCCTTAAGATCTATCAAAATTTATAACAAATCCAAGCGAACTGGTCAATTTATTTTGTCGGAATTTATTGTTTTATATTATTGATATATAAAAACTTTTAATTTAAATGCAAAAATTCAATATACCCATTATAAGAGTATATTGAATTATTTTAGGTTTCAGTGGCTTTTAAATTATTTATACTTTTAACGTGAGGTACTGCTCTGTAAAAACTTCTCGCTGTAAATACGGTAGTTTTGCAGAGCTTGCTCATCCAACCAGTTTTTAACGGCTTCAATCATTGGTGGTGGGCCACATAAATACATATCAAAAGCCTGCTCGGCCAGTTGATCTTTATTCAAGTGCTCATGAATATAGCCTGCTTTGCCTTGCCAAGCTTCGGTTGCTTTAGTCACAATCGGGTGATAACTAAAGTTTGGTAGCTGTTCAGCATAGGCATGTAAACGTTGTTGTTCACACAAGTCAGTTTCATTATTTACGCCGTAGTACAACTGAACTGCAGGTGAGTTTGCTTGATCCACCAAGTTATCAAGCATCCCCAAGAAAGCTGATAAACCTGTTCCACCCGCCACAAAAACCAGTGGACGTTCTACTTCACGTAAGTAGAAACTACCAAGCGGCGCTTCGATGAGTAGGGTCTGTCCAACCTGACAACGATCACGCAAATAATTACTCATCACGCCATCAGGCAAGAGACGAATCAAGAATTGCAATTGATTGGTTGCATTTGGTCTATTTGCAAATGAATATGAGCGCCAATCTTCAGTATCTGGAATTTGCAAACGAGCATATTGACCCGGCAAAAACTGAAGCTGTTCAGCATGACTGCTCGCATCAAGATGTAAGATTGCTGTTGTTTCAGAAACCAGCTCAACAGCAGTCACTTTGGTTTCAATTTTTAAGGTATCACCAGCATTGCAAATTGCTGAATCGTGATCGAAATAAAAAGCTGCATCTGATTTCACTCGTGTTTGGCAGGCTAACATTTTTCGCTCGGCCAAATCACGCTCACTTAATGCATCTTCATCAACATATTCTTGTTCATAAATACCAGTTTCACATTGACCCTGACAGGTACCACAAACACCTTCACGGCAGTCTAGTGGTAGGTTAATTCCTTGGCGAACTGCTGCATCAAGCAGCAATTCGTCGTTATTTACCGAAATGAAAAAGGTTTTGCCATCGGCAAAATTAAGTGCAACTGAATGTCCCATTTTCATTCCCCTTAAACGTGATAGAAGTCTAAAACGGAATCAATTTTGTCATTAAGCAAAATGCTGTGCTGACGACGAATGCGGAAACCATCTGCTGTTTGACGTAAAAGATAAGTAGCATGTCCGTAAAAACAGCCTTCTAAACCTTGACGGTTATAAAGCGTTTGCCATGCAACTTTTGCTTCAATTAATCCATCTTCCAGTGTTTTAACTCGAATGTTATTCATGTTGTGTAACGTACGTGGTAACGGTGTTGCAGAAGCAGCTTTTCCTGTACGAATACGGAATACACGGTCTTCAAGTCCTGTACGGTCTGCATAATAAATATAAGACAAACCCTGATTTGGATCTTGAACATAGTTATGGTCATCAATCCACTGTGGAATATGATATTCACTATCTTCATCGTAAAGCTCTAGATAGGCATCCCAGTCATAAGCATCACAAAGCTCTGCTTTTTTGTACAAAAACTGAGATACAGCAAAATATAGTTCTTGTGACATGGTTACACCTCATCCATTACAGCATTGTTTTCGAAAGTAATATCCTGCATTTTCAGCGCTTTCTTATTTAAGCCATCGAGCATTAGACGTTGCCAGTGTCCATGTTGATTTACATAGAGTCCTTCATGGGTAAACTCACGGCCAGTAATGACGGGTTGAATGCCTAAGTCTTGTGAGTTTTTGGTCGCGCCATATTCCCAAGATTGACAACCACGCGAAATATCGCTCCAACGTTCCAGCCGTGCCTGAAAACCTTTTTGCTGTTCACGGAATTCAACTAAATCGTCCGGTGTACCAAGGCCCGATACGTTAAAGAAATCTTCGAACTGGCGAATACGGTTACGGCGCGCTTCACCAGATTCACCTTTAACGCCAATACATTGACTAATGACTTCAGTTTTATTCCATGCCACAGGGCGAACAATACGAAGCTGAGAACTAATTTGGTCCATAAAGAATAGGCTAGGGTACAAGTTTAAGTTTCTTAAACGATGCATTGCCCACTCAGCATATTTGTCGCCATATTTTTCGACCATATACGGCATAACTGTGCTGTAACCCGGACGAACTGTTGGATTCGGCATATCACTAAACAATACGCTATGGCCATTTTTGAAGCTGAACCAACCATCGTCAGTTTCTGAGTCACCGGCACCTAACTTGCTGTAGTCAAGCGTATCGAGTTCTTCACCTTTTGATGCATTTACTTGTTGGCGGTGTTGAACTGTAGAGACATAGTTATAGTGAACAGTGCTGACATGGTAGCCATCTAAGCCATTTTCATTTTGTAGCTTCCAGTTACCAGCAAAGGTATAAGATGACTTGCCCTGTAATACTTCGAGTTCACCTGTTGGCGACTGGTTAACCATTAAATCAAGGAACAGTTTTGCATCGCCCAAAAAGTCTTCAAGAGAATCTGTTGCTTGAGTATCAAGGCTGACAAATACGAAACCACGGTAGCTGGCAATACGACCTTGTTTTAAGCCACGGCTTGATTTATCAAAATCTTCACAATATTCGCTAGGTGCTTTGACTTTCACCAAACGACCATCTGACTTATAGCACCAAGCATGGAAGGGACAGGTAAATGTAGACTGATTGCCTTTAGCAATGCGTGTTAAGGTCGCACCGCGGTGTTCACAAGCATTCACCATCGCATGTAGTTCGCCTTTACCATCACGGCTTACAATCATCGGTTGACGACCAATTTGAACTGTTAGGAAATCATGATTGTTTGGAATCTCACTTTCGTGACATGCATAAATCCAAACCTTTTCAAAAATGAGTTCCATTTCCAAGTCAAACAGCTCAGGCTCGGTAAACATATTTCGTGCAATACGAAACACGCCATCGTTAGGACGGAAGTCGATACATCCATCTATAAAATCATTCCATTGTTTTAAATTAGATGAGGTCATTGCTCAATCCTCCAATCAATCAGCTTTTAACTGATTGAACCGCGATTAGGCCTGAGCCTCTATCCGTTTTTTCCAGATCTTTATCCACTTTGTGCAGTTTTGATTTTTTAATAAGACTCTTTTTAAGAGCTAATCGAGATTTAAATTTGTATATGTCTTAGCTTGTTAAACTTCCCTATAATGTTAGCGAGCATAAAATAAACTTTTGTGAACTAAGTCTATGAAAGAACAAAACTTAAAATTACAAATTAGAATTCTTTTAGAGCAAAACATCGCATTTGGTCCGGGTAAAGCAGATTTACTTGAAGCAATTGAGAAAACGGGTTCGATCTCACAAGCTGCAAAATCGATGAATATGAGCTACCGCCGTGCATGGCAGTTGGTCGACACCATGAATCAGTGCTTTGAAACAGCTTTAGTAGAAACTCAAACAGGCGGAACACATGGCGGTGGGGCCGCCGTCACAGCTTTGGGCCAGAAAGTCTTACAGCATTACCGTCAAATGGAAATCAATGCTCGACAAGCTTTAGAACATGATTATCAAATTATGAGTAGCTATTTAAAGAAATAAGATGAGGAATACTTTATAAATCAAAGAATTTAAGCGCGAATCAGTTTTATCTACCAATAGTTTTCAGTTGTTCAGAAAAAATATCCATCTTTATAAATAATTTCTACTTTTCATCGTCTATGGTTATCGCTATATTCTTGGGTATATATCGCTGCAAAAAAACGACAAAAAGGTAAAGCATAATGGTAAGTGATACGAAGATAAAAAAGTTGGCTTTAGCCTGTTCGGTGCTCAGCATAGGATTGGTCTTTAATGTTCCCACTAAGGCTGAATCGGTTACCGTTTATGCAGCAGCGAGCTTAACGAATGCGATTAACGATTTAGAAAAAATTTACGAAAAACAAAATAAAGTAGAAGTAAAAACTTCATATGCGGGTTCATCAACCTTAGCGAAACAAATTGAAGCTGGGGCACCCGCAGATATTTTTATTTCAGCAGATACCCAGTGGATGGATTATCTGCAAAATAAAAAAATAGTTGCAGCAAATAACCGTATAAATTTATTAGGTAACCGTTTGGTTCTAATTACCCCTAAAGGGCAGTCACTAAATGTAAAACTAGATAAAACCACCGACCCAAACAAAGTGTTTAGAGGCAAGATTTGTACAGGCGACACTAAAAGTGTGCCTGTAGGCAAATATTCTAAACAAGCTTTTATCAATTTAGGTTGGTGGAGTCGTATTGAGTCAAAGTTAGTCGAAACAGAAGATGTTCGAGCAGCACTAAACTTTGTTGCGCGAGGTGAATGTCAGGTTGGCATTGTCTATGCAACCGATGCAGCGATTAGTAAAGATGTAACGGTAGTTGGTGTATTTCCAGAAAATACGCATTCACCAATTATTTATCCCGTAGGGATAATTAAAAAGAATCCGAACTCAATGAAGTTCTATCAATTTTTACAAAGCAATCAAGCCAAAGCAGTTTTTAAAAAATATGGCTTTAGTGTGCTAGCTCCAGTCAAGCCATGATGTTTTCTTTAACCCCAGAAGAGCTCAGCGTGCTACAACTTTCTTGTAAAGTGGCAGCGAGTTGTCTTGTGGTCAGTCTTATTCCTGCAATTTGTGTGGGATGGTTTCTAGCACGTAAAGAGTTCTGGGGTAAATCATTCATTGAAACATTGGTATTTTTACCTTTGGTACTTCCACCAGTTGTACCAGGTTATTTACTTTTGCAAGTTTTTGGCAATCGCGGAATTATTGGGCAATATTTGGCGCCACTCGGAATTGATTTTGCATTTAACTGGAAAGGCGCAGTTCTTGCTTCGGCAGTGATGGGTTTTCCGCTATTGGTACAATCTATTCGACTAGCGATTGAACTGGTCGATCAGCGTTTAGAAATGGCAGCAAAGACATTAGGTGCTTCATCTTTAGGGGCATTTTTTCATGTCACTTTACCTCTTGCTAGCAGTGGTATTTTAATTGGTGCTATTTTATGTTTTTGCCGCAGTTTAGGTGAGTTTGGTGCCACCATTACCTTTGTGGGTAATATTTCAAATGAAACACGTACTTTACCTTTGGCCATGTATAGCCTAATGCAACAACCCGATACTGAGGCTGCTATTCAACGGCTTATTGTTTTATCGTTAAGTGTGGCTTTTTTAGCGCTATGGTTTGCACAGTGGTTTCATCGTTATCAAAAGAAGCGTTTAGGACGGTAAGGTTATGTTGATTGATTGCCGTTTTCAGCTACAAATGGGCCAATTTCATATTGAACCTAGTTTTCAGTCAGATGCTTCTGTTATTGGATTATTTGGTGCATCAGGTTCAGGTAAAACATCGATTTTACATGCCATTGCAGGGCTGAACACTCCGCGTAGTGGACTAATTAAAATACAAAACCAAACATGGTTTGATTCAGATCAAAAAATTAATTTAAACACGCAAAAGAGGCATGTTGGATTGGTTTTTCAAGATGCTCAACTTTTTCCACATAAAACGGTAAAGCAAAATTTATTGTTTGGTCTTAAGCACCTGTCTCAACAAGAACGTCACTTTGAAGCAGATTACATTATTGAATTATTAAAGTTAGGTCATTTATTACAACGCATGCCCATCAAACTCTCAGGTGGTGAAAAACAGCGCGTGGCACTAGGTCGAGCATTGTTATATTCACCTAAGCTGTTACTGCTTGATGAGCCATTATCAGCATTAGATGCGAACCATAAAGCTGAAATTATTCCTTTTTTTCAAAAGGTAAAAGAGGAACTAAAAATTCCGATGATTTATGTGAGTCATGATATTCAAGAGATTAAACAACTGACCGAAACTATGTGGATTTTATAATTTTTCATTTTTTTTATGCATTTCCAAACTTACAAGAGTCGGAGTTATAGAGAACTCATTCTGGGCCTGCGGGAGATTGAACTCTAAAAAGTTACTAGGTTTGATAAACCATAAATTTGATTTTAGCCGAATAAATCAAAACCTGCCTTATTGAAAATGATTATTAATAATAAAATATTCTTGACCTTTAAATTTAATAAAATCAATATAAAACAATATTTTAATTCACAATCCTAAGCTGTAACTCATTTGTATACGATCATAAATTAATCTTTTATCTTAATTTGCTCTTGATAAGAATGATAATTATTTGCAATTATATTTATAGATTTCTTTATAATATAAATTGGAGTATCCACATGCGCTCTACCATCGTGGTCACAGGTGCTGCAAGAGGGATAGGAGCGGCTATTGCCAAGCAACTACTAGATCAGGGCTATCATGTTATTGGTATTGACCGACAAGAAAATCCTAAACAATGGGATATCTGCAAAACAATAACGCCAGATCAATCTTCACAATGGCAGGGTATCTCACAAGACATTACCCATCAGCAAGAAACGCAAACTTTAATTTCAGAGCTTTTAGAAAGATACGAAATTACGGGGTTAGTAAATGCAGCAGGAGTATTAATTATGCGCTCCATGCTTGAAGCCAAAACGGAAGATTGGGAAACACTTTTTGCGGTCAATGTCATGGCACCTATTGCGATTAGTCAACAAGTTGCTAAACATTTTTGTGCAAAAAGGCGGGGTAGCATTGTCACTATTAGTTCAAATAGTGCGCGTATGCCACGTATGCAACTTGGTATGTACGCCACCACTAAGGCTGCACTGAGTCATTTTTGTCGCAATTTGGCACTTGAAATCGCACCTTATCAAGTCAGGCTGAATATCGTTTCACCTGGATCTACTCTCACTCAAATGCAGCAACAACTCTGGACTGATAATACACCTCCACCTGCAGTAATTGATGGTGATTTGAGTCAGTACCGAACAGGTATTCCTTTAAGAAAACTCGCGCAACCAGATGATATTGCCAATACCGTGAGCTTTTTACTTTCGGACCAAGCCGCCCAAATTACGATGCAAGAAATAGTGGTAGATGGGGGAGCTACACTTGGGGTCTAAAGATTACTTCCGCACAACAACCATCTGAAATTAAAAATATTTTGAAAGATAGAAAAGGAAAATACTAATGAGTATTCCAAAGATTGCAAGTTACAGTATGCCCCAAGCGCATGAATTTACTCCCAACAAAACAAATTGGCCATTGCATACCAATCGAGCTGTTTTATTGGTTCATGATATGCAGCAATATTTTTTAGATTTCTATGACTTGACTCAAGAACCTATTCCAGAACTCATTAAAAACACCAAAGCATTAATTGATGCCGCTCATCAGTCTAATATTCCCGTTGTTTATACAGCACAACCGGGCAATCAATCACCTGAACATCGACAGTTATTAACTGATTTTTGGGGACCTGGTTTAAAAAACGAGCCGAGCTTTACGCAGATTTTTCCAAAAATTTCACCTCAAAAAAATGATACGGTTCTTACCAAGTGGAGATATAGTGTTTTTAAATTTTCACCTCTCGAACAACTCATGCGAGAATCTGGTCGCGATCAACTGATTATCTGCGGGGTATATGCACATATTGGTTGTCTTATGAGTGCTGCTGAA
Source organism: Acinetobacter sp. WU_MDCI_Abxc222 (assembly GCF_025514755.1). NCBI lineage: Bacteria > Pseudomonadati > Pseudomonadota > Gammaproteobacteria > Moraxellales > Moraxellaceae > Acinetobacter > Acinetobacter sp. WU_MDCI_Abxc222. The sequence goes on along the minus strand of NZ_JAHPVG010000001.1, from coordinate 110,179 downwards.
GCTTTTATGCTAAATATCCAACCATTCTTATGTGGTGATGCACTAGCTGACTTTAGCCGCGAAGAGCACGATATGGCATTGAAATATGCTAGTACACGATGCGCTCAAGTCATGACAACACAACAAGTGATTCATGCATGGATACAAGAACAAGATGCACTATCTTTAGCATAATAGTCATTTAACTTATTCTATTTAAAATATAAAAAGCAGATCATCGATTTGCTTTTTATATGGGTGGAAATGAATACTTATTTAGTAATAATAATGGTTATCATTATGTATTTGATAATTACTTAATATTGAATATTAAAACTCATAAGTATATGATACACCCCTAAACACAAATGATAATATTTATCATCTGTTAATCATTATATGGAATGAGGTCGAAAAATGACTTAATGAAGAGCGTCGCAATATTGTTCAGCTCAAGAATGCTTTTATTCGCCAAGCGCGTACATGTAGGTAGTGGGGTAGAAATAATCTTAAATTATTCATAATCTTATAATCAGATCAAAGCTTATTTATAGGGCGATAAGCTCTGATTTATACATCAAATCATTTCCATAATTTTCAAAGCAGTATAGACAAAATAATTTTAAGAATTTCTATACTTTTCAACATTAAGGCTAATTAATCATGACGGCAACTTCAAAATCATTATTAAATGGACTACCAATAAAAAAATCGAGAATACAGGTTTTTGAAATTTTAAATCAAAATCCACAAGGCTTAAGCGCGGTGAGCATTTATGCGCAAATTAAAAATGAACATAAAATAACGCTAGGAACGATTTATCGAATCTTGTCGGAATTTGAAAACCGTAAACTCATCAAAAGAGTATTCCTAGGGAAAAGCAAGAGTATTTATAAGCTTAGAAAAGATAAAATGAGCTGTAACTTGATTTGTCTAAAAACCGCAGAAGCAACTAGCTATGAACATGAAAAAGTGAAAGAACTACTGCATGAAGTCATAGATGTTATTTTTGCAAATACAGGGACTAATATCAGTAGCATTGAACTTAATCTCTATACAGAATAAAAAGTTTAGATAGAAAAAAGGACAGCCTAAACTGTCCCTTTTTATTAAATTTGCTATTTGATGACTTTAATTCGAGTCGTAGCTGGAATAGTTAATGGGGAATTCTTTGAGTTTTCCGCAACATAAGTTTCCAGAGCATCAATATCTTGACCACCACCTACACGGTTTTGGCCTTCTTTTAATACCGTAAAGTTGTCACCACCATCTGCCAAGAAGCTATTTACCGTCACGCGATACACTTTTGTGTCAACCAACGGTGAACCAGCAATCATGATGTTACTTGCTCTTGGTAAAACAGATGTATTTGTCGCATATTGATAACTCAACTCTTTAGATGGCTGTAAAATTCTAGGCGAATTTGCATTTGCACCAGACCATTGTTGTTCAAGCACATCTCTAATCTGTTTGCCAGTTAAGCTCAATGTCACAATAGAGTTACCAAATGGTTGAACCGCAAAAACATCGCCAAAGGTAATCTGGTTGCTACTATTAATAAGTAGATCAGCACGCACACCGCCTGGATTCATTAGCGTAAAATCAGAGCCTTGATTACTTGCTTTTAAGGCAGCCGCTTGCTGAGCATCGGCAATCATAATACCTAGCGGACTTTCACCACTTTCGACTTGAGTACGACTTATTACTGCTGTTGCAGTTCCAACCACACGACTTGAAATGGTAGTCACAGCTTGGCGGTATTTATCTAAAATGGCTTCAATGCTTGGCGTTTTACTAAATTTTTGATAGAGATCTGTAAGGCTTACAGTGGTTGTCCCAGATGTGTAGGCTTCACTTTGTACAGGAACCTGTTTAGCATCCTTTTTAATCACATCACCGGTTTTACCATCAAGTTCAACCTTAATGTCAGTAATGAGCGTGCCATATTGTCCAGCTGAGGTAAGCAAGAATGGTTTTGCCGGATTTTTTGTAGCATAGTCACAAATATAAGATTGATGTGTGTGACCTGAAACAACAATATCAACTGCTGGATTAAGCTTATCCAAAATTCCTAAAATTGGACCACTTAAACCATCACAAGTTTTTTCATTAAACTTAGTACTCGGCGCTGCGCCTTCATGTACCACAACAACAATTGCTTCAATGCCTTGTTTTTGTAACTCAGGAATCAAGGCATTTACCGTATCAGCTTCATCACGAAACTCAACGTCTTTAATACCCGCCGCAGAAACAATACTTGGCGTCGCTTTAAGGGTTAAACCAATAAATGCGACTGGAATTCCACCATAAGTTTTGACTTTATATGCAGGAAAGATTGTTTTACTAGCGTCATTTTTCATTGCTACGTTAGCAGCAAGGAAATCAAATTTTGCACCACTAAAGTTTTTATTAATTTGACAAGGGACAGTGCTGGTATATTGCTGACATCCACCGTTTTTTAAACGGCGTAATTCATCTGTACCACGGTCAAATTCATGGTTACCCACAGCATTAAAATCAATTTGAATATCATTCATGACTTCAATAGTTGGTTCATCTAAAAATAAAGAAGAAGTGAGAGGAGAGGCACTAATTAAATCACCCGCCGAAACTACAGCATTATTTGGATTTTCTGCTTTAAGTTTTTTAATCGCATCTGCAAAGTAACTCACTCCACCGACAGGAATACGAACAGATTGAGCAGCATCATTTGGATTTGGTGCCTCGATATAACGCTTAGGGGGCTCAAGATTTCCATGAAAGTCATTAAAAGCTAAAATATTTACGGTTTGATTGCTTCTTTGGGCAGGTGGTGCTGTGTCATTATCATCATCGTCATTACATCCCGCCAATAACGCTACAGCCAGAGAAAGTGTTGTTACTTTAAAAAGTATTGTTAAATTTTTCATTTTTTTATCATTTGATCAATTAAGACGGATAAAAAATACGCTTTTAGTATGAATATTTGATGAAACACCCAATAAGCAACTATGTTCGGAATATTAAAATTTGGACAAAAAACACAATTATCGAACAATATCTTAGCTAGGGGTGGTCTACAAACCCAATTTTTTTATTTAGAATAAATTTTTAATTGCCTTATAAATCTTAATCAAGTGATTCATTTCATAAGATTAATATGAACCGGAGATAATTTATGCAATGGACTAAACCAGCTTTTACTGATTTACGCATTGGTTTTGAAGTTACTATGTACTTTGAAGCACGTTAATCAGCTTCATTCAAATATGTCATAAGCCCTAGTCTTGTTCTAGGGCTTATCTCTTTCTAATAAGATATTAATTTTATGTATATTTATGTTTTAGGTTCAGCTGCTGGAGGCGGATTCCCGCAGTGGAATTGTAATTGCCCGAATTGTCATGGTGTGCGCACAGGCACAATCCAAGCCAAACCCCGTACTCAATCATCAATTGCTGTTTCTGAAAATGGAACAGATTGGGTTTTATTAAACGCATCACCTGATATCCGTCAGCAACTCTTCGAATTTAAAGCAGCTCAACCAGCGCGTAAATTGCGTGATACAGGAATAACAAGCGTTATTTTAATGGACAGTCAGTTAGACCATACGACTGGGCTTTTAACCTTACGTGAAGGTTGCCCAATGAATGTATGGTGTACAGAAATGGTCCATCAAGATTTAACGAGTGGTTTTCCAGTTTTTAATATGCTCAAACACTGGAATGGTGGTCTTCAATACAACCAAATTAATCCTAAACAAGCCTTTAAAATTGATGGTTTCGAAAATTTAGAGTTTGTGCCTTTAATTATTAAAAGTGCTGCGCCGCCATATTCACCACATCGACATGACCCACATGATGGCGACAATATTGCTTTAATTATCAAAGATCATAAAACACAAAAGCAGTTGTTTTATGCACCGGGTCTTGGAAAAATTGATGATCAAATCATGCAGATTATGCAGAGTTCAAACTGCGTCATGATTGATGGTACGCTTTGGACAGACGATGAAATGCAGCAAACAGGGGTTGGAACTAAAACTGGCCGTGAAATGGGGCATTTATATATTAGTGGCGAGGGTGGTTCACTGTCTTATTTAAACCAGCTGAGTACACCTAAAAAAGTGCTAATTCATATTAACAATACCAATCCAATTTTAAATGAAAACTCTAGCCAGTTTGCTGAGCTTAAAGCAAATGGTGTAGAAGTTGCCTATGATGGCATGCAAATTGAACTCTAAGGTGAAACATGACTCAAACACCTGAAGCTTTAACAACCGAACAATTTAAACAAGCCATTATCGATAAAGGCCAGTATTATCATATTTATCACCCATTTCACGTGATGATGTATGAAGGTAAAGCCACCCAGCAACAAATTCAGGCTTGGGTTGCAAACCGCTATTACTATCAAATTAATATTCCGCTTAAAGATGCGGCGATTATGGCAAATTGCCCTGATCAACGAGTTCGTCAAGAATGGATTCAACGCATGATCGATCAAGATGGTGAATATCCTGATGGAGGTGGTCGAGAAGCATGGTTACGGTTAGCCGAAGCTGTGGGCTTGAGTCGTGAAGAGGTTATTTCCGAAGAGTTAGTTTTACCTGGTGTACGCTTTGCGGTAGATGCCTATGTAAATTTTGCACGTCGTGCTTCATGGCGTGAAGCAGCAAGCAGCTCTTTAACTGAACTTTTTGCCCCACAAATTCATCAGTCACGACTTGATTCATGGCCACAGCACTATCCATGGATTGATGATAAAGGCTATGAGTACTTTCGTTCCCGTTTAAGTCAGGCACGCCGTGATGTTGAACATGGTTTAACAATTACGCTTGATTCATTTACAACTTTTGAGCAACAAGAACGAATGCTGGAAATATTACAGTTTAAGCTGGATATTTTATGGAGCATTTTAGATGCTTTAACACTTGCACATGTTCACAATGAAGCACCGTATCACAGCGTGACAAGCAAACGAGTTTGGCACAAAGGACTATTTAAATGAATAAAGAGCAGTTTGATTTAAATCTTGTACCAACCTGGCGACAAGGTTACCGTTTTCAGTTCGAGCCAGCTCAAAATGGTTTTGTGATTTTATATCCTGAAGGCATGATCAAGTTAAATGAAAGTGCAGGGGCAATCGGACAATATATTGATGGGCAGCAAAATGTTTCTGCAATTATTGCCCAGTTAAAGCAAAAATTTGGTGATATTGCTGAGATAGATCAAGATGTAGTGGATTACATGCTGGTCGCAAAGCAGCAACACTGGATTGATTTAGTATGACAGAAGGTGTTGGCCTACCTTTATGGTTATTAGCGGAACTCACTTATCGTTGTCCGCTACAATGCCCATATTGCTCAAACCCATTAGACTATGCTCAGCATAAAAATGAGCTAACCACCCAAGAGTGGTTTGACGTTTTTGATCAGGCGCGTCAGATGGGTGCTGTTCAACTTGGTTTTTCTGGTGGTGAACCGCTAGTACGTCAGGATTTAGAACAACTCGTTGTACATGCTCATCAGCACGGGTTTTATACCAACTTAATTACCTCCGGTATGGGCCTTACCGAACAACGCATTGCTGATCTAAAACAAGCGGGCCTAGACCACATTCAAGTGAGCTTTCAAGCTAGCGATCCTGTGGTGAATGATGCATTGGCAGGTTCAAAGCATGCTTTTGAACAAAAGTATGAAATGTGTCGACTGGTTAAGAAATACGATTATCCGATGGTGCTTAACTTTGTTATTCATCGACATAACATTGACCAGATTGAACAAATTATTGAACTTTGCCTTGAGCTGAATGCTGATACAGTCGAGTTGGCAATTTGTCAGTTTTACGGCTGGGCTTTTTTAAACCGCCAAGGTTTATTACCCACACGAGAGCAACTGACACGAGCTGAACGGATTACCAATGAATATCGAGAAAAATTAAAAGCGCAAAATCATCCTTGCAAACTCATTTTTGTAGTGCCTGATTATTATGAAGAGCGACCGAAAGCCTGTATGAATGGTTGGGGTAAAATCTTCTTTACAGTTGCTCCAGATGGTATGGCGCTACCTTGCCATGCAGCACGACAATTGCCAATTTCGTTTCCAAATGTCCGCGAACATAAATTGTCAGATATATGGTACAAGTCAACTGGATTCAATCATTTTCGTGGTGATGCATGGATGCCAGAAGGTTGCCGTAGTTGCCCTGATAAAGACCGAGATTTTGGTGGATGTCGGTGTCAGGCCTATATGTTGACTGGAGATGCAGCTAATGCCGATCCTGTATGTGGGAAATCGCCGTATCATCAAATGATTGAACAAGCACGGGCAGAAAGTCAATTGGCTGCACCTTTGCAAAATTTAGTATTCCGTAATAGTAGAAACTCTAAATCTTTAAGCACCATACAAAATATTCCAGTCCACACGATTACAGATATATAGCAAGTAGGAAGGAATACTCATGAAGCCTAGCCATATTCCAGTTTTTGATGGACATAATGATGCATTAACACGCTTATGGCTAAGTGATCATCCAGATCCTGTACATGCTTTTGTTCATGAACGCCTATCAGGCCATCTGGACTTAAAACGCTGTCAAGAAGCTGGTTTTATGGGGGGAATGTTTGCGATTTTTTTACCCCCATACAACTATGTTAAGCAGCATCATCCCAATAAATTATTTGATCCGAATGCTTCTGATTTTACGCAACAGCAAATTGAACAAATTTGTTTAGAACAACTCGATTTAGCTCACCAACTTACTCAGTATTCTAAAAATATTAAAATCTGTACCTCGGTTCAAAATATTCAGGATTGTTTAGCAGAGCAAAAGCTAGCAATTGTATTGCATATGGAAGGTGCAGAAGCTTTACAACACAATCCTGATTTACTCGATGTATTTTATGAAAGAGGCATACGTAGTATTGGTCCCCTCTGGAATAGACCTACTCGTTTTGGACATGGTTTAAATGCTACGTTTCCTCACTCACCCGACACAGGAGCAGGTCTCACGAGTGATGGCAAAGATTTTGTAAAGCGCTGTGCTGATAAAAAAATGGTGATTGATGTTTCACATATGAATGAACAAGCTTTTTGGGATACTGTAAAAATATTGCAGCAGCCAATTGTAGCAACCCATTCTAATGTACATGCTTTATGCCCTCAAGCCCGTAATTTAACTGACCCACAACTCAAAGCAATTCGAGAAAGTAAAGGGATGGTCGGGGTTAATTTCGATGTCGCTTTTTTACGATCGGATGGACAACGAAATGCAGATACATCCATAGATGTAATTTTGGAACATTTAGAATATTTAATGGATCATTTGGGCGAAGAACATGTGGGCTTTGGTTCTGATTTTGACGGTGCACTCATTGGTACAGAACTTGAAGATGTGTCTGGCCTACATCGCTTAATTGATCGTATGCAACAGCGTGGTTATTCTAAAACACTGATTGAAAATATATGTCTTAATAATTGGGTGAGGATACTTTATAGAATTTTTGGTCAATAATGAATGACTAAACAGAGTTAATCTACAGAATCATAACTGTTTTTTTATTGGCCGAAATGACTAAAAAAAATACAAATAGTTTAATTGTCAACCATTCGGTATATTCACTACACTCAACCTTACTGAATGTAAGAACATTTGGTATTTCAGGTCTTTTGTGGTTTTCACATCACCCATTTCTTCATGAGAAGTAGAAATGGGTTTTTTCTTATCCCAATAATATAATGTGATGATCATCACAAGAATTACCAATTATTAGTAAAATCACTCAATCCTATCTTGACTAAAAGTTCAGCATTAAATACATTTGTAGTGTATTTAAAGATAATAAGATTGCTTAAAGCAATTCATAATACTGCTTAATCCTGAAATACAGCAAAAAGCCTATTCATAAAACAGAATAGGCTTTTTGCTTTGTATCAAAAGTTATTTTTACGGATTATAAGATTATTCAATTAACATAAAAATTAAACACATTACAAAACCGGAGCAAATGAAAGCCCTTAAATAACAAATTTTGTGCTAATAATTTAAGTTAATTTCTCAAAAGTTACTCCGTTAATCGAAGAGGTGCAAAATGTTAAAGTCAATTATAGTCTTAGGAACAGGTATTGCGATTGGGATGTGTATGTACAAGAAAAAGCAAAAGAACAGTAAGAGTTTTAACAGAGATAACGATACTGATTCAGTGATTAGTAAAGACTCTGCTAAAGACAAAGATGATGGTTCACTTGATAATGCAGTACACGTTTAGGTCTAAATAAAATTAGGGTTCAGGCCATGAACCCTTTTATTTTTATTAAGAATAAAAAGCCATAATTATTTTGAATTAGATTAGCTTAGAGATAATATTTAAATTAAATAATCACTCAACTATTCATTTAATTATTACAAAAGTATGATTAAAACAAAAAAAACACTTTGATTGTTAAAATTTACATAATGTATCAGTCGAGCCTTTATTATTATCGATGCGAATAATAAAAAAGGAGACTAATATGTCAAAACGCCATATTTTAAAAGAAGTGAATGCTAAAAGTATGTGTGGTATGGAAATCGTTGTTGAACAAATTTATGAAAATATTTATGAAAAAAACTTTGTTGATGCTGCAGTAGAGCAGAATTGGTTACCACTTTCTAAAATTGTAATTTCAGATAAGGTCATTAATTTAGATCAGGATAATAGCTTTGCTCATCCAAGAACAGGCAAAGTCTTTAAAGTCCTTAATTCCTAATGGTTCGTAGCCAGCAAGTAAGCTTTTATATTTCTAAGTGATAGAGGCGAAATATAGATACATTTCGCCTCAATGCATTAACTGAAAGCTAATTTTCTGACATATATGATTTAATTGAGAGAAATTGCATTTCTTAACTCGTGATTAGCCTTCGAATAGGTTAATTTATTTATGAAGTTTTTAACTATGTACTGATTTTTTATGTTAATTGAGATAGAAACTCATCCACTTGAACCATTTTTACCCCCAAATGCCCGTTTATTAATGTTGGGTAGTTTTCCACCACCACGTAATAAATGGAAAATGGATTTTTACTATCCAAACTTCCAAAATGACATGTGGCGTATTTTTGGTTTGATCTTTTTACAAGATAAAAACTATTTTTTAAGCGAAAACCAAAAAAATTTTAATGAAGAACGTATTCGAAGTTTCTTAATTGAAACTGGTATTGCAATCTTTGACACGGCTTATCAAATTAAGCGATTGAAGGGTAATGCCGCAGATAAATTTCTTGAAATAGTAACACCGACAGATCTTGCTACTTTGCTACAACAGATACCACTTTGTCAGACCATTATGACCACTGGCGATAAAGCGACTGACACTTTAATTTCAGTTTTACCAGAACACACCGAAAAACCTCTTATAGGAACTTCTACGTCTACTTACTTTGCTGAACGAAATATTGATTTATACCGTCTACCATCTTCTTCTAGAGCCTATCCATTAGCACTAGAGAAAAAAGCAGAGGCTTATCAAAAGTTCTTTAAAGAGATTGGTATTCTATAAATAAAACCAAATTACTCTCACATCATCCATTCAACCGGCAAATATGAAACTGCCTTAATCATGGTACGTTGGAAAAGACTCGTATCTGGGTCTTTTTCGTATTCAACCACTTTTCCATTCGATTGATAGTCTAACCAAACAATCTTGCCTTCACTATTTAACTTAAGTTGATAGGCGACTTGAGGTAAATGTTGATCAAGCATGACTGAAATTTGAGCTTGTAATTGACTCGACTCAATAACAAGACCGACCTCAGTATTTAAGTAAGTTGAACGTGGATCGAAGTTAAACGAACCAATAAACACTTTTCCATCTACATCAAAAAATTTGGCATGCAAGCTCGATTTATTTTTACCTTTTGCAGGGATTACACTTCCAGTCACCACTTCATACCATGTTCTGCGTCTGCGTTCTAAAAATGGCTTAAACTCAAATAGTTCCACTCCGCTTTTAAGCATTTCAACTCGATATTGACTATAAAAAGCATGCACAATCGCCACATCATTTGCAGCAAAAGAATTGGTTAAAACTCTGACTTTAACACCTTGTACCTTGAGTTGTTTTAAGTAGTAAGTGCCTTGTTGTGTAGGAACAAAATAAGCTGAAGCCAATTCGATATGCTGCTTTGGTTCCCCCATAATCTTCATGACTTGGCCATAGAGCATCTCTTCTTTGGAGGCTAGCCCTAATATTTTTTTAGGCGAATCTGCAACAAAGTGCGCTTTTGACCACTGGATTGGGTAGTGCTCTAAAAGTTCTTTTAAATAGCTTTGAGCATCGTAAAGCTTATCTTCGGTTTGAGTATGATTTTCACTTTCATGAATTAAATCATGGTAGTGCTGCCGTAACGATTGTAAGTGATGTATGGCACATGTACCCACCAGCTCAGTAGCATTTTGGCTTAAATCACTTTGCCAAAAATCATTAAAGACAGACTGTGCATGTTGTACCGTATGCCCATAAAATAAAATATCTAGATCTGTAAACTGAAACTTACTACTTGCGTCAAAATATTCACTACTAATATTTCGACCACCCGTTACGGCAATCACACCATCTGCAATAATTAATTTATTATGCATGCGATGGTTCACTTTCTTGAACCGGAAAATATAGTCTAAAATTCTTAAATATCTAAACTTGTAGGGATTGAATAATCGAATTTCAAAGTTAGGATGGTGTAGAAGACTTCTTAGAACACCATCAAGTTTTACTCCATTCTGATCGTCAATGAGTAACCGAACTTTTACACCACGATCTGCCGCCGTTAGTAACTCGTGCAGCATTAAGTTTCCAACAAAATCATTTGTCCAAATATAATATTGTAAATCGATTTTTTCTTTTGCATTTCTAATGAGATACATACGAGAAGCGATACTGATAAAGGCATCATCTAATGCCACAAAAGCAGTCAGTCCTTGTTCTGTTTTTTTTGTAGCTTGCTCATCATTCAACCAATTAAAGCTATTCGTCACTGTATCATTCTCATCAGGGTCGTATGTACCTTTATACGATGGTGTATTTTTAAAGCCCCAAGCATCTAATGCCATACTACTGTAATGCTGATAGAGTTGATTAATCATGTAAGCTTTGAAGTCGCATCCAAGATAAACACATCACAGCATTTTTATATTCAATTTATATGTCAAAATTCATATTAAACTCTACAAGTACTATCAGCCAAGCCTCAACGCCAGCAATTCCATAATATTTATAGGAGGCTCTAAGAAAACATATCCATTTAAAAATATAAAGTTAAATTTAACCATATTAAACCTAATGCTATATTTAATATTATTTTTCTAAGGATGCTTGAGATGAGTCATATAGGGTCTTGTCTATGCAATGAAGTTAAATTTTCAATTACTAATGAAATAAACACAGTCTATCACTGCCACTGTAGTCTTTGCCGTAAACAAACCGGAACGGGGGCAAATGCAGCAACATTAGTAAGCAAAGATAAATTTGAGTGGTTGTCAGGTTTAGAACTTGTCCGCACTTATAAAAAAGAAACAGGCTTCACATCTTCATTTTGCAGCCAATGTGGATCACCAGTACCTAACTTAGTAGGTAGCACTCAGTTTATGTGGATCCCTTTAGGTCTTTTAGATCAAGAGTTTACCGTACTAAAAAAACTTAACTTTTGCATTGTTTCAAAGTCAAATTGGGCCAATACAATTGCGGCTGATGAATCTTATAATCAACTTCCAACTTTGGATGAACTAAAAATATTTTTTGGTTAAAGTAGTTTCCATCTACAAAATGAGACTTAGTTTGCATTATCCTGAATTTTTTCGGATAGTTATGCTTGCAGCTTTCACAAAAACACATTAATTACAATTGGCAGTACAACAATTACATTAGAAAACATGATATCTATCATACTTCCTTAAAAGGCTGAGTGAGTAGCTTAACTATAAAAGGGAGAAAATAGAGATGCCACAATATTTAATCATCGCTGAGAATGTGTATAAAAAAATTGAGGACAAAAATTTATTTTCAGAAAGCTCAGCAGAGAACTTAAATCATTTAGTTGGTGCAATCCGTAACGAAATTAAAGGAACCAAGTTTAAACTTAAATATAATTTTATAGATTTTGAAGAATGCTTAACCAAGCCATTAGAAGAATGTGCCATAAAGTTAGACATGAGCCTGATGCCAAAATATAAAAATAAAGATGAATATATTCTTTGGCTTGCGGGTTTTATTGAAAGAATCACAACAGGAGGTGAGGCAAAGCTTCCACCAATCTCAAAATTTATTCCTCCAGATTTTAAGTTTACTTATGAAGAACCCCTCAAAGTATCATCTTCTACAGGGGATGATGGAGAGATGATCATTAATTATTTCAAGTCAGATGCTTTTACTAAAATTATAAAAGAAGAAAAATAAGTATATAAAAAATATAGAAGTGATCGTCCACTACACTTCTATATCTCGCTGTAAATTCAGCATCCGCCTACTGGGGCGGTTTTTTAATTTAGCCCACCTTATTCTTACAAAAAATTTAATTATCTTTTAGTCTCAAGTAAATATTAAACAGCCTTAGCAAATTAAAATATTAAGCACATTGAACATAAATTTAAAATTCGAGTGTTTTAGTAAAAGCTAAATACCAACCAATTTAATCAAGAATAAAAACCAAAAATAAATCACACTTCAAAAAAATAAATAGTTATATTACACATAAATTATCAATTAAAATTAAAAATACAGAAACAATTTAATAAAAATTAAAAACTTATTTTTATAACTTTCAAACTATACTCATATTTTATAAAGAATTAATAGGGAGATAAAAATGCCAAAATACTTACTATTAGCAGAAAAAATTAATAAAAATATTAAGAGTAATTATTCAAACAACCACTTTAAAAACTTAAATAACCTCCTTATGGAAATCAAAAAAGCTATTGCAGGTACTGAGCTAAAGTTTTTATATAACTTTGTCAACTTCGAAGGTTCTATTGTTAGTGTAAAAAATGAACTACCTATTAGATTAGATATGAGCTTGATTCCGAAGCATAAAAGCGAAGATGATTTTATTTTATGGCTGGCAGACTTTATTGATCGCATCACTATAGATACAAGCAAAGGTATTCATTAAAGAAAGCTTATGCTCAGGCAAGAGTATTTGAGAACAATCATATTTAAACTTATTTTCAATCACCAAATCGTAATAGGTAAAGCATCTAAGGTTCTTGTCTAGTGGCTGAATTCATATCATGTCGAACTCTGCTTATATTTTCATAAATGACTTTACGCATTCTATTTACTGCGCCTAATGGCTTATGCTCAGGTAAAGCATGCCACGGTGTAAAAGATAAATTTTCGCAGAAGTTGTTTTGTTCTGGTGTATCAAAGTCTTGCTTTGGTATGTGAATAGTCGCCACTTGATAAAAAGGAGCTTTATTTTCATCCCATTCTGTCATTGCATCTTCTACCACCATTTGACTTGAAGTACGTGGCTGAATAAGAAACTCCATACAGGCATCGGTATTTTGCAAAGTATTCTTTAAAGCTTCTCTTAAGAAATCATGACTAGGATTTTTAGGTAGATTATTTGGCTGCATTGAACAAGCACGAACTGAATATTTAACCGCTTTTCGGTCATTACCTAGCCCTAATTGATAGGGAACCATAGACCAGTAACGCGCATAGAGTGGGTTTGCGATTTGTGAATTACGTGCTCCGAGTGCATTCATAGTTCCTTTAACACCTAATGCAAATGGAATATGAAATTTTCTGATCATATTATGGCTATTCACATCATTCATAAAAGAAAGATATCGTTTAGCATCATTCACAAAAAAGACCGGATGATTAATCATAATAAAATCTTGCGTGGTTGCTTGTTTTTCACTTTCTAAAATTTTCTGTCCTGATACACCTAAAATTTTTATTGCTATTCCGCGTGCATCTTTGTCTATGTCGGCACTAGAGGCGTCATTAGAAGCATTTGAAAAGCGAATCCATGCTTGATAATTTTGATCTGGAATAAACATTCCTTTAGCAAACTGAGCTGGTATATTTTTTGAGACATGAAAATCGGCACGAACACAACCATGCGCCTTAGGATGTGCATCACGTAAAGCATTTCCTGCCGTATATTGTTCACGAATCGACTTTTCAATGACTTGAGCTATGTGATGGGCTATTAGTTCTTCATTAGGCTGTAACTTTTCTCCTAATACTGTGTCGATCTCTGGATAAGCGTTACTTTCCGAAAAGGTCTTTGCAGTTGACATTGTGTTGGAATATAAAGTTTCTGTACAACCTGATAATGCAAATATAAGAGGAGTAAATAAAAACAAAACTTTAAAATTTATAGGCTGTATAAAAGCTGTCATTTATTAACTCCTCAATGTAAAAATATTTTAGGATAATATTAAGATTTCATGTTTAATTTTATTTTGAACTTTATGATAAATATAAATTGTAAATAATTTAAACGTCATTGTTACTTATCTGAACAATAAAATAGGAATTATTATTTAATATAAAACCTCTTAATACATTAAGAGAATGTAGACATGATAACTAACTCACAAAATGTACAAAATAATACTAATACATCACCTCGCCCAATCACTCAGAATACACTTATTGATCGGTTTAGCCCTATTTATTGGAGAATAGACGGCCCGCAAACGATGTCTTTCGCCATTACGAACTATGGAAATGGTTTTGAAGCATCTTTTAGATCACGTATGACAAATGATTTGGTAGGAATTACTTGGGATTCTTATGACACTAAAGATCATAAATTTTTAGCGTATCAAACCAAATATAGCTATGCAGGGGTGGTTTGGGACTTCGATATTGAGTTATCTGCCACGATGCCAGTGCTTAACAATCCAAGTTTAACGCCCACTTTAACGGTGTACTATAATGAAAATGGCGTAAATAAAATTGCATATGTTGTTCTATTTAATTACGCAAATAATCCTTCCTCGCGAACGGCGCATATTCGTATTAATTGGGATACAGTAAAAGCAGGCTTCTCTGCTACAGATAGCTTTCCGGTAACCAATATTCAGCGAATCTCATTTTCTGGCTTTACCAGTGACTATAATGGTCAAACCGCTATACCTTTAAGTCAACCAAAAGATGGCTACATTCGCCTCACTAACTCCGTTGTAACTGGAACAAATGCAAAGTTAAATTTGAGCCGTGTAGTTGTGCCACAGCACAATTATGGCATCTGCACCAGCTATGATGACCACTATGACTTAAACCCGCAACGCCTAGTCAACAATATGGTCGCTTTGGGATACCAGGGTTTCGTTAACCACTATTGTGGAATGTCGCATTATCCGGAAATGACATGGAAAAGCGATATTAATAAATGGCAGATACCTGATACGTTGGTGACAGGCGAGGCGGTCGTTAACTCATGCACTCGTAAATGGCATGAGAAATATGCTCAAGCTTTACATAGCGCCAGTTTGCAACCCATTTTTGGGGTCAGCTTTGAAATGTATTCCTTGGGCGCCAATGAATATTGGGCACAGCGTGACTGGAACAGTAATTTAGGTAAAACAGGTTACCAACCACCGAGCTATTTTTTTAGTTTAAATCATCAGAATGCTTTGGCATATCTACATAAAGTCTTTATTGAGTTTGCAGATACAATGGTAGGGGGTGGATGCGATGTAAATATGCAGATTGGTGAACCTTGGTGGTGGTATAACACTGACACCAATCTACCTTGTGTGTATGACTACCCAACAAAATTGGCTTTTAATGCGGATACAGGATTATATGCACCAGATTTGGGTACTATTTATGAGGCAATGAATAAAACAGGAACGCCATATGATGAGTTTAAAACATGGCTTAGAAATAAATTAGGTCAAACCTGTCAAAATATTCGTACCGTGATCAAAGCAAAATATTCTACTGCCAAAGTTAGTCCTCTTATTTTCTTTCCTTCCATTCAGTCCCCAATTCAGACATTAGCTACTTATATTAACTATCCAAGCCAACATTATTCATATCCTAATTTTGATTACATGATGACAGAAGCTTATGACTGGTTGCTAGAAGCTCGCTTAGACTTGGCACATCAGGCAGTTTCCCAAATACCTATACAAGGGTTAGGCTATCCTGCCAATAAAGTCATTTATTTATCTGGTTTTGTTCCCGATGCCTCTATTGCTTATATCTATGGTTTTGATAAAACCAAGCCATATCGAACACCCATTTGGCAACGAATTTTTGGTGACATGAAAAACAATGTTTCTTTAGGGTTAATGAAGCAATTTATCTGGGCATATCCACAAGTTATGTATGATTCAATTACGATTGATACCACTCAAGCTCCAAATGGCTTCTTTGTTGAAAATACGCTTTATTCTCCAATTAGTGATAACACACCATATCCACCAGATATTTACCTATAACTAAAAAAAGCTGCTTATAAGATAATGATTTGATAAGAAACCTCTTCAAGTAAGAGGTTTTCTTCTTTTTTAAATGTAGGCTTGCTTAGATGTATCTGACTGGCTATGCTGTGATGGATTGTCATGAAAGCCAATTTTAATTTAAGCAAAATTAAGCTCTTGTATTAGAGATATATAATCTATTTTGCTCGACTATAAATACCGAATGATTTAAAGGAAACCCAAAGATGAAATCTCGTGCAGCTGTCGCCTTTGCCCCAGGAAAACCTTTAGAAATTGTTGAAGTTGATGTTGCACCACCTCAAGCGGGTGAAGTTTTAATAAAAATTACCCATACAGGGGTATGTCATACCGATGCTTTTACATTATCTGGCGATGACCCAGAGGGTGTTTTTCCTGCCATCTTAGGTCATGAAGGCGCAGGTGTTGTGGTTGAAGTGGGTGAGGGTGTAACAAGCGTTAAACCTGGTGACCATGTGATTCCACTTTATACGGCTGAATGTAAAGAGTGTTTATTCTGTAAATCTGGAAAAACCAACTTATGTGTTGCGGTACGTGCTACTCAAGGTAAAGGTGTAATGCCGGATGGAACCACACGTTTTTCATATAACGGCGAACCGATTTACCATTACATGGGTTGTTCAACCTTTAGTGAATATACGGTAGTTGCAGAAGTCTCTTTGGCTAAAATCAATCCTGAAGCGAATCACGAACAAGTTTGTTTACTTGGATGTGGTGTGACAACTGGTATTGGCGCCGTGCATAACACAGCAAAAGTACAAGAAGGTGATTCTGTTGCCGTATTTGGTTTAGGCGGTATTGGTTTAGCTGTTGTACAAGGTGCACGCCAAGCGAAAGCAGGACGCATTATTGTCGTAGATACAAACCCAGATAAATTTGAACTTGCTAAACAGTTTGGTGCTACCGATTTCTTAAATCCAAAAGATTATGACCAACCTATTCAGCAAGTGATTGTAGAAATGACAGGTTGGGGCGTAGATCATTCATTTGAATGTATTGGTAACGTCAAGGTTATGCGTTCGGCTCTAGAGTGTGCACATCGTGGTTGGGGACAATCCGTTATTATTGGTGTTGCTGGTGCAGGTCAAGAAATTTCGACTCGTCCATTCCAGCTAGTGACAGGCCGTAAATGGTTAGGTACTGCTTTTGGTGGGGTAAAAGGCCGCTCACAACTTCCTAAAATGGTCGAAGATGCTATGAAAGGTGAGATTCAACTTGAACCTTTTGTAACGCATACAATGCCTCTACAAGACATTAATACCGCTTTTGATTTAATGCACGAAGGTAAATCAATTCGTACTGTCATTCATTTCTAAATAAAAGAAAAAAAGGGCTGTGATTCAGCCCTTTTTTACCACTTATAGTTTTATATCTTAAATAGCATTACCACACATGTCTGTTGTGCCCTGAGGATAGTTAAACTGTAATGCATTACGGTCAGTAATGAGTTCACTAGACAACTCTTGTCCAAATAATTGTTCAGCATCTATGGATATAGCACTTGAAGCAGAAAAGCTTATATTCTCAAGTGGAGCGGGTAAAGTAGATTTATATCCCTGATCAACACCATTTATAATAAAGCCAACTTGCTTAATGTTCTGATTAATATAGACACCTAATCTTTGGTATCCATTTGCATTATTTGCCAGCTTCTGACCTTTATAGTATGGATGGTCGGGTCCGCTATTATCTCTAAGCCGGTAAGCTATATTATAGCTTAATTTAGCAGGATTCTCACCAAAATCTGGATCATAAGTGCCCATATCAAACCAATAGTTGGATCTAACTGTATAGCCATTATTTGTTACGCCATTAAAACCAATGGCAGAGAAGTAATAAGCAGAATTACCAAATGATGAGTTTCCAATAGCTGAGATTGGAAGCTTAAGCTCTATTTCAAATGCAATAATACCTGTGTGAGGTAATATGAAATCTCCAATGTTATTGGATGAATGAAGACTAGCTTTACTTTTAGCTACATACTCTACAATACCATATTCATTTTCTGGTATAGGCTGATCCACTTTAAGACTAAATTTTTGGCCAATTATCAATGGGAATTTTTTCATAGACCAATAATCAGAGTGTTCATTATTCCAAAGATCATAATCTTCTTGAGTTGCATCAAAATTGTATTGGCAGACTGGGGCAGAGGAATTAAGGGAATTCGTTTGAGCCAAGAGGATTTGAGACGCTAATTTTTCATTCTTTGCAGTTGATGAAAAGTTTTGAGATGCGACTTTTTGGTTAGATTCGCTATGCGTTACTGTATTGGTATTATCAGAAGACACTTCATACATGGCCCAACATAATGTCACTGCACTAAGAGTAACCATACCTATTTTTTTCATAAATATTCCTATCAAATTAAGTATTAACTTTTTATAACGTATTGATAAATTAAAATTTATTATTAATATTTAAAATTATTATGTTTATAAACTATTGAATATGATTAATCATATTCAATAGTTACAGTGGCCATTGCACGAACTTTACCAGGCG
Source organism: Acinetobacter sp. WU_MDCI_Abxc222 (assembly GCF_025514755.1). Classification (NCBI taxonomy): domain Bacteria; kingdom Pseudomonadati; phylum Pseudomonadota; class Gammaproteobacteria; order Moraxellales; family Moraxellaceae; genus Acinetobacter; species Acinetobacter sp. WU_MDCI_Abxc222. Next base: position 91,255 of record NZ_JAHPVG010000001.1, on the reverse strand, counting down.
TAACATTTGCTGCAGTTTGATAGTATCGAGCTGTTAAAGGAACATCATATTGAATGGTTTGATTTGATTGTACGGTTCCCAATTCTAGTTTATTACCTACGCCAATAACCTGATTCTTATTTTGATAATTCCATACAAGTTGAACTCCAACACCATTTGCTTTAGTTGCATTTGGTTCAAGATTTTTTAAAACTTGAGTATTAGTACCGTCTTGTTGATAATCAAAACTCAAGCTAATAAGGTTTTTTTCTTCATAACCCGTTGGGTTTATACCGCCATTACACAGAATATTTAGTTCGAAGGATTGGTCTCCTTGAGTTGAACCAACACCTTTAAACCCTGCCTTTGTAACCGTTGGCAGTTGTACCTGTTTATTAATAGCACCACGCCATTCACAAGAAGACGAAGCGATAGTAATTGCGTTACCATATACGGTACTGGTTAAAAATGGACGATCACTTCGGTTTCCAGCATAATAACTACTATAAACACCAGGAACTAAAGTTCCGGCTCCAGTATTTTCAGCTGTTTTCACAATTTCTACAACGAAATAGCCTTCTGCAAGATAAAAGCGACTGCTTGGGACACGACGAGTATAAGGGTAGTAACCAGAGAAATTTCCAGCATTAAATGCTTCACGATAGAGACGAATACCAATTCCTGGGATATTTGTTGAATAGATGCTATCCCCAAGTGAACTAATTGGGTAATTTTGTAATAACTGTGCCGTCAACATATCCGAAAGACTACAGGTATAGTAGGTATAAGAATCTGGTCTGATCTCAAAAAGTGATTTAACTAAAACTTTACCCACAGGGTCGCTTGGTCGAACTACAACTCGTCCAACTCTCATAGGAACATCAATTGTTTTGAAGCCCGAACTAGTTGAACACGCAGCTTGAGTCGCCGTATTAATACAAAAACCTACTGCAACTAATGCACTGTTTAAGAGTAATTTTTTCATTTGCAGACAGCCTCAGTCATTACCATGCTTTGTTGCTTATTTTGCAACTGATTACTGATGTTATACTCAACCGAACAACGCTCATTGCTTTCGTCGCCCCATTTTACATAGAGACTATCTTGAGCAAGTGGGGTACGTAAGTAAATCATACTACCTTGCGCAACAATACCTACAGCTTCATCTTTTTGATTAAAGACTTGAGCTCCAAATGGTAAACTGTTGCCATCAGCAGTTTTACTATTAATGTAGACTGCATAACCTGTCTTGGTCGTAAAATCTACTTTCGCAATTGCACCAGCAAAAGGTGCGATACGTTGACTTGTTTCTTCTAATTCTACTTGGCTCGACATCTCTTGTGGGTCAAGCGTAATATCATTTAGGCGGTAAGGTGTTACATACGGGATAACCGCATAACCAGCCTTATTTACACTTAAACCAACGGTATTATTCACTTTTGCCCCAGCTGCATCAGGTGCATGTACAAGTACCATTGTTTGGCCTTGCTCAGGTCCAAATAAAATACCATCTGAATGTGCAACCACACTACCACTTAAGCTAACCATTGCTTGTTGGTAAGAGTCAGCAATACTATAAGAGCCGCCAACAGTTGTATAGTTCGTACGATAACGACCATTAGCGTTAAACGTTGGGTTTGCATAGTCTTGATGCGAAACAGAGGCACCATAACTAAAGCGATCGCCAACCATCCCACTTGCACCAACAGTACGGCTGTCTTCAGAAGCAGTAACGTTGACGTTGACTGAATTCTTCTTAAAGTTAATCGGGAATGAAAGCGTCATTAAATATTCAGTATCATGCGTCGCATCATTTGAACCGTACTCAACCTTACGGTTAATGGCAGATAAACCATAAGTTAAACCATGGTAGTTATTGCTATAACCAATTTGGTACTGCTTAGTACTTTCGCTACGGTTCCAATAGTCAACCCACGAACCCACTACATAGAAGTTACCCCAACCTTCAGGAAGTCCTTGGTTTAAAGTAATTTGGAATTCACTACGCTGGTGGCCCGCAGCCGCATAAGTGTTTACACCTTTTTCTTCTAAATCGCGAATAAGTAGAGCATCACGTAATTTATAGAAGTTTTCTGTCGAGTAACGATATGCAGCAAGGGTTAAGTTTGTGTTAGTCGGAGAAATTAACTTACTATAACTTAAACGGAAACTTTGCCCAGATTGTGATGACTGTTTTTCAAAGTCAGCTTCTGAGTGCGTCACATCTAATGCAACAGCACCAATTGGTGTAGCAAAAGCAGCACCTAACAATACAGCAGCATAATTTTCTGTAGCTTGTATGCCCGTATAACCTGTTAGGTAGTTGTTAATACCTTGTTGGTATTTACCCTGAACTACCCAAGGGTTAAGGTCGATATCTTGATCTCGGAATTGACCTACAGTCAAAGAGTAACGGTTTACACCTGGACGCAACATTTGTACAACTGAAGCATATGGAACCGAAAATTTTTGTACTTGGCCATTTGCTTCAATAATAGAAACTTCAATTTCCCCGCCAAAACCAGTAGGGTAAAGGTCATTAATCTCAAAATTACCTGGTGCAACAGTTGTTTGATAGATAAGTTGGCCTTGTTGACGAACTTCAACTTTTGCATTGGTTTTTGCGTTACCACGAATACGCGGGGCGTAACCTAACATACTATTTGGTAGCATTCGGTCATCACTTGAGAAATCGATACCACGATAACCAATAGAGTCAAATACTTCGCCGTTTGTAAAACTATCACCTAGCGTTAAAACACCACGGTATTTAGGGAAGGCTCTTTGTAAGTATGTACTTGTTTCTTGATAATCTGATTTAGATTGATTTTCAGCAGGTGTATCTTGCCATTGCCACTGGCCATTATGACGTAATTGCCAACCAGCAATATTTAAACCAGCCGTAACGCCCATAAATGCGTTTGTTGTTTCACTTTGATCATTCGACTGATTAAATGTTTTATAAGCACTACCACTATAAGACAGAAAACCAGCATTGATACCACGATCCCATACGCTTGGGTCGACATAACCTTGCGCATTTTTTTGCAAAGCAACTTGCGGAATAGAAATATCTACACGTAAACGAGAGGTATCAAACTCATAGAATGCATTTTCAACCCACTCTTCAATTTTATAACAACTATTATTTTCTTTTTGAAGGGCAGTATGTTTAGACAAAATGTCTTGTTTAACGCCGTACTCAAGTAGGTTTGTTCCTGTGAAACAGGTTACTGCATTTTTATTAGGGTCTAATGCTTTAAAGACCATACGACGTTTGCCAAACCATTGACCATTTACATATACGTCAACGTTATACTCGCCTGGTAAAACAGGGTTTCCATATTTAAAACGAGAAATATCAACTTTCTGAGCATCCCCAATTAAAAAAGCAGAATCAAATTCAGCCTCTACTGGAGCACTCGTAGTTGTTTCTTCAGCATGCACGAATACAGGCATTGTCATTGTGACAACACCAGAAGCCAAGTAGTAACAAATATGGCGTTTTAATAATTTATAAGATTCTTGCCTTTTTTTTGGCATAGCTAAGTCCGCCTACACATATAGGTGCTTAAATTTATTAAAAAGATAAATCTGATTACTGAAGTTTTATCGGGTGCTCAACGCGACCACCATAGTCATTGACGTTAATAAAACTCATATCTTGAAGGTTGCCATTCTTAAGCTGAACTGACGCTTCAGAGAAAGGCTTAATCATTAGCCCCTGAGGTAATAAATCAACCTTTTTATCACCTGCCTTTTGGTAAACAGAAGTCATTGTGATATGAAAAGGGGTAGGATTTTTTACCGTTAAATTTTGACCAGATTTAATCCATTGAAGCTTATCTGATGCTAAATTCGCATCTTCTTTAATCGATGAAGGACGATAGAAGAATTTAATGCGTGAACGAATTGCAAGTTGTAAGAAATTATCAGGTGTCGTATCTTCACTTTTTGAAGTAGGTCTTGGTGGAATATCTAAAATATTCAACCACAGAACTGTTTCTTGCTTCTGATTTAACTGAGAAGCATTTGGTAAAGCTGTAATACGAAGAGTCTGACTTTTCGTTGCTTCAACACGAGAAATAGGAGGAGCAATCATAAAAGGAACTTTTGATTGGTCCGGTGTACTTTTTGGGTCACCTTCGTCAATCCAAGCTTGGACAAGTGCTGGCTTTGAACCGTTATTGCTAACTTGTAGCGTAACTTCTCTAGCATCTGACGGGTAAATTACACGAGTGCCATGAATTACAATTTCTGCTTGAGTAGCAGGTGCAATAACTGCTGAAGCAAATGCTAAACCTAACAAAAAATTATAACTGTTCAATTTCATTTTCGAGTTCTCAACCAAGAAAGATTCAGGAAAGCGTTACACAAAACAGGGTTTCCATGCGGACATAGAAACCCCGCTATCAATTAATTATTGATAGATAATTGTGTATTGAACAGAAGTAGTTACTTTACCAGCAGTAGAAGCGCCAGTTGCATAGTATTCAGCGTAGTAGTTAAGGTCAGCACCTGCGCCATCAGCTACGTCAACCCATTGAGAGTTAGCTTGAGCACCGTTTGCACCCGCAGCAAGTACTGGGATGAAGTTGTTGTTGCTACCTAAAAGTTGAACGTTAACGTTTTTAGCACCAGTAGCGTCTTGGTTAAGTAAGCGACCAGTATTAAAGTCAACAGTTGCACCTGGTTCGAAGTAAGTAGCTACTTTACCTTGTGAACAGTTAGCTAAGTTGATTTGGAAAGGAGTACGACCAGCAACATCCCCAGCAACAGCTAAAGTTTGTTTAGAAACAGTTGGAAGAGTAACTGTGAAGTCTTTACCAGCAGGGGTAACGATGTCACAAGTTTTGTCTGTAACTAAACCATTAATTGTAATTGTACCATCAGCAGCTTGAGCATTAGCAATCCCTACAACCGAAAGAGCAGCAATCAAAGCAAGTTTTTTCATAGTGTTTTCTCAAAAGTCTGGATAAAAGTTTATTTCCTTACTTTTCCAGTGTTTGACATCTTGAAAAGTAATGCGGCGATATTAACACTTCTTAAACAAAATGCAAACTACATCACATTATTTTTTCATAATTTTAATTGTGCCGCGCTATTTATTTTGAATGTAGGGCTAGTATTTACAACCTATGCAGTTGTTTATAAAAGTTTTTTTATTTTATGGAAGAAAGATACTATGTAAAAAAGCAAGTTACATAAGAACACTATGCAAATTGAAAAGAATTAAACAATTTATGTGAAAAATAAGCTTAAACTCTTAGAATACAATTATATAGAATAAATTATGTATATGTATACAGAAAAAATAGACGAATAGTCATTTTTAATAAGAAAGAGTGATCCAATCGTCAATTCATCAAAATGTGCGATGAATTCGATAAATCACTCTCTTATCCAAGCTTACTAATGAAATAAGCTCAAATATTCTAGTTATAAGTTAGTGATAATTGATAAGTACAACCTTGTGATTCGAACCTATACTTTCAATACTAGTGTCCATTTTCTCAGTGTGTTGAGCTAATTTAAAAAGACTATCTTTATTTAAATATTCACTATCAAGTTTAATATTTAAATTATTTACATCAACACATTCTATCTCACTATGTTCTCTTGAACACGTATCTTCAACAATATTTCCTCTTATCATTATAGTGTTACTTGCATAACAGAATAGTGGGGAAGTGGAAAGCACCATCAAAACAAGAAGTTTAAATATATTATTTTTCATTTTATATACCTATTTATAAAATAGCTTATATATAATTGATACATTATTTTTAATTTAAAAACAATTATTAAGCTTAAAATAATAAAAATTATTAATTTTCACGTGATATAAATCACATTAACGATTTTAAATAATGTAATAGTTAAAATTCTTAAACCATATTAATCCATGTAATTAATTAAAAATTAAATTATTAATACAAATCATTGATATTTAATTAATTTTTAAAAAATAGATAACAACAAAACATAGAATAATTAAATGATATATAATTAAATATTTAATAAAAATTTAATTTATTTGTTTAATTTATAATTTATGTTTCAAAATTATTACTGAGAAATAAAATATGGATTTTAATGAAAATGTGATTAGGTATACATTATTAAGCTAATGTGTAATTAAATTTGCTTTATATTACGGACCTGAGCATATAAGACCTAATAAATTAGAATTTAGCATACACTTTAAATATTTTAGGAAAATGAACTAACGAAATATAATTCGTAGATTCCTTTGGATTTAGGTAGGGAAAAGTTCAATAAAATCAAACAAGCGATTATTAGCCAAACCTAATCATAATTTCTATTTAATTAGATTTTATGAATACTATTTATTATGCATCAATAGCAACGTCAGAAGATGCTAGTGCTGAATTTAATTAGAATAAAGATTCATTCCACATAGCTAAAACGTACCACAATAGCTAGAAAGAGAAATAAGCACTACAAACAAATGAAGGATAGCTACCAAGCTACGGGTCAATATTGAATTATATAATTGTTCGTATAATGTGATGTCCAGATTATGTTACTAAGCCCCAGTGAGAACATTGTTAGTCTCACGGGGCTTTTTAACATCAATCTGCATTATGCGAATTTGAAGCCGAGGCGGGGAGTCCACGTCTTCTAATGGTGGACTCTAGTCTCAAATTTGAGAATTTTATACGTCTTTTTGTACTTCTAATGGTGGACTCTATTCCGATATTTCGGAATTTTTAGAGGTCTTTCGAGTTTCTTACAACTACTTTTCCGTTTGCTGATATCTCAACATTATCGATAGCTTGATCAAGAATTATATGTACAAGCTCACTATCTTTAATGGGCTGTAGATTTTTATTGATCAGAATTTTATTGAGCTCTACACACTTCTTTCTAAGAGATTCTTGCTCTTTGTCATTTAAACGTACTGTTACTGCCATTTTGATCACATTTTAGGGTTATTAACTTGCATACAATATTACTTGTATATGTGTTATATGTGCTTGCTATTCATGTGTAATTGTATTAAATTCTGCTCAATGTTATTTGTATACATGCGTAATTAGCCCATGCTAGATCATATTTGCATAAATGCGCCATTTGAATCCAGCTTCTACTCAGTAGATGCGGAAGGGCGTTATTTTTTTGTAGATATCGATCTCCACACCATAGAAATTCCACTTGCGTCACGATCAGTTCATAAAAATGACGATGGTTCAATTTCTGCTGCTGCTTTATTTCATCCATTTGAAAGTGTGCCAACTCATTACACGGGTATGGCAATGAAAGTATTTTTCGATGCTAGTTATGAGCCTTACGTACAAATTAAGGCTTCACCTGCAAAGTTATTGCAAGGTCATAACGTTTTTGGTTCGGATGATATAGAGCAGGGTGCTGATGAAATGATCGGCTTCTTACACATGGCTTATCCAGTTCTTACCCGTATGCTCGATTGGAATCGTGCTTGGGTTTCACATATTGATGTGACTTACTCGGCTAAGTTGTCAGATCAGACAACGGCTAAAAAGATTCTGGACTTTCTGGCTAATGTCAGTAGCGGTCAAACTAGACTTTCCAATAAGCGGTTTGATAGCTCTGTGTATTGGGGTGGCCAGACGTCCAGACTTGTAAACCATAAATGCTATTTAAAGCATGATGAATTTCTTTCCCAGTTTGAAGAACTTAAGCAACTGGCAAAGAAGAATGACAAGTCAGCTCAAAGAGTTGTCGATGTCATGTCTGACTCACGGTTAATTAACTGGACGGTCGGGCTTTTACGTTTTGAATCACGTTTAAAAAAACGTTGGCTTGAACGTAATGGAGTACCAACGAACCTTTATGAACTTATAGCATTTCAAAAGGCAAATCCTGATTTACTTCAAACACTTTGGACTAAAGCAACGCACGGAATATTTGATGCCATGAGAGGTCAAACTGTGAAATTGATTAATGATGAAAGTGTCTTGGAAGCCATATCTAACTCGCCAGTTGTCGTTACCAATAGCGGTAAGGTTTCTCAAACACGTATTCGAAATATTTATTCTACGTACTGTTTAGTGCGTGAACATGGCTTAGAGAAGCTAGCAGAAATGCTTCCTAAACCTACGTTTTATAGACATTTATCTGAACTTTGCGATTGTGGCTTTTCAAAAGCATTTTTGCAGAACTTGCATGACAACAAGGCTAAAAACGTCATTCCATTTATGAAGCTCGTAGAAATCGACTTTTCACAACAATTGCCTGAGTGGTATGAGCCACCAGTATCGCAATTTAAATCAGTAGCTTAAAGGTGAGCAAATGAACAATACACAACATCCAATTATGACAGTTACAGGCATCCGCAAAGCTGCGGGTGATTTCAAGGATCAGGCAACTGGTAAAGAAATTAAATATTCGTCTACGGTTGTTACCGTACTTCAAGATTATTCAGACAAAGAAAAAGAACAAGGCGCAATCGGTTTTAAATCGACTGACTATAAGATCCAAGGTGCACAATTCTTTAACGATTACATTGGACAGAAATTGCCAGCCGAGGCTGCAATGATCTTTGATTGGGATTTCACGGGCAAACAGCCAAAGGCTGTCTTAGTGGCGTTAGATTTCAATGCGAATACGCTTAGTGAGCAGCAAATTGAACATGCATTTAAGAAAGAGGTTGATAAAGTGACTAAGGTTAATATCTAAAAGTCTTTATCAATCAAAGTGTTAATAATAAAACACTTCGTATAATGTATAATATGTCAATTAAATCAACAACTTAGGTTAATTTAACTATGGCAGAATACGTTTATAAATGCAAGAAGTGCGGTAGAGAGTTTACAAAACACTCATCTTACTGCATCCATTTTTACAAGTGTAAATAACGAATTTTCCGACTTTTGGGGGCGTTAATCGCAGGTCGGTAACCTATTTGGGGGAGAGGTAAAGATGCTTTATCTCGTTTGGATCTTTTTCATAATTGGGGTGCTGACAACATGCATTTTTACTATCAACTTCATGAAAAACATGTATCTAAAAATGCGTGATAAACACATCGATTAGGTCAAAAAGATATGTCAGTAATGCACGTTTGTAGCCAATTATCTCAACCTGACGCTAACGGGTTGCAAGTGTGCCTTGAATGGGTGCTGATCAATCAGTCCATTCTTCCGCCTTTAACTCTCGATGAAGCCTTAATTTTGGGTGGGGGTTTTTGGGCGGTTTGTGTAGTCGCTAAGTCATATCGATTATTAGCGGACTTTATTAGAACTTTAAGATAGGGAGAAAACTTATGGCTTTACAAAATGTTGAGGTGATTCAACAAGAAGCTCATAAAAAAACATGGTTCCAACGTTTCCGTACATCTGCAAAGTATGCACCTGTTGCTCTAGGTTCTGCTTTGGCGATGTCTGGAGCTAATGCAGCCGTAACTATGCCAACAATTGATACAGGCGACATCATCACTTTTATTGGTGTTGTTCTTGCTGCTGTTGCGACTATTGGTGCAGCTTGGATTATGGTTCCGCTCGCAGCTAAAGGTATTAAAGCGCTCATTCGAGCATTCTAATTGATTGTGGGCTACCAGCTACGAAAAAACAGCGAAGCGAGGGCCCGCAGCTAGCTGTTTTTTTGTAGGGGTAAGCCCATGTCAGAAATCTTTCCATACTTCGTATTACTGCTATTCATTGTTAGCGGTTTTATCTTATTTAAGTAATTGGGGATTATTTAAATGAGACATCTAAAATATTTGATTTTTATAATTATAAGTTTATTTTCCGTTCAAGCTTTTGCTGTCACATGGGAAGCTAATGTTAATGGCACTATAAAAACTGGTTCTACTGCTGATGCTGTTTGTTCTTTAGCTCAGGCCTATGTATCTTCTTCTTATCCGAACCAAAATACTACTTACTCACATACATTGACCAAGCGAAGTGATCAGCTTTACTTATGCTTAGTTTATGCAGCTAATAATCATGGTGGACCGTGGGATTTTAATGTTTATACAAATGACACAGTTCCTCCTGTTACTTGCCCTAATTCTGGCTCTCCTGTTGCCACATATTTTGAAGCTAATACACCAATTCCGCTTCGTGTTTGTAAAGCTAATGCCGATGGTACTTACTGCGTATATGATGCTGCTAACAAGCTTAATCCTGTTGTAACTTCATTAGGTGAAAAGCAACTTATTATTTTGGCGTCTGTTAGTAGTATTCCATCACCATCGTGTACTCCTGAATTTTCTAAATCATCATGTGACCCTAAAGACCCATACGGGGGATGTTATCAGCCTCCTGATGATGGTTGTAATCGTATGGCTGACGGTTCAATTTATTGCCCTGAGGGTACACCACCACCTCCAATCCAATCTGGTTGTTCTAATAACGCTACGTATTGTGATATGCCTCCGACTGGTTGTGGCTCAAACTATGTTCCGGGTAACTTTAACGGTAAACAAATCTGTGTGAAAAATAGTAATCCACCGCCTACAGACCCAATTGATCAACCACCAGACCCCGAAGATCCGCCTCCACCTGATCCGAACGATCCACCACCAGCATCTTCACCACCGCCATCTCCTCCAGATACAAGTGGACCAATTTTGCGGGCTATTTTAGATGCTGTAAATGCAGTGAATAACAAACTGACATGGCTTAAAAATGAGTTAGTAAACTCACTTAATTACATTGCTAAAAAGATCGATGGAACGAATGCTAAGTTAGATACGGTTAACCAAAAGTTAGACACTGTTAATACTTCAATCAAAGATACTACTTCTGCTGTTAACGCGAATGGTGACAAGATTAAGGCTGCTGTAGATGCCAATGCAACTACGGTTAAAACTGCTGTAGATGCGAATACAAGCGCTGTTAAGGGTGCGGTTGATGCAAACACTAATTCGACTGCTAACAAGCTAAATGATGTAGTAAATGCTATTAATAATAAGCCTGTTGGCGGTGGTAGCGTAACAAATGTTGATTTAACAGAAACAAATGGCCATCTCAAAGGTATTAAAGAATGGTTGAGCGTTGCTGACAATTCAAATCCAGAAGACGGAAAGATAAACGTAATTCAAAACGAAATTGACACCAATTTTGATGGAAATCTTATTAATGCTACTGGTACTTGTCCTCCTGCAATGCAGATTACTTTTACTCTTATACAAACCCATACGATTCAATTTAGCTATGAGACATTTTGTTATGGCGCAACTTTAGTCCGTCCGTGGGTTATTTTTGTTGGCATGTTATCGGCATTCTTTATTGTTACTGGTCACTATCGAGGTGCTAGCAATGATTAGAGGATTAGTCTTTTTATTGATGTATGTAGGTGAGAAATTCTTATCTACAGCATTTAAAAAATTATTGGCTGGTGCAGGTTTGGGGATTGTTTCATTTGCACTTTCACAGTCAGTTTTTTCAATTTTACTTAACTATGTAAATAATCAATTTCAGCAACTTTCAGGTCTATTTTATTTAATTGATCTTGCGGGGGTTGATGTTGCTATTAGTTATATTTTGTCTGCTGTATCAATACGCATAACAATGAACGCGGGCAAATTATCGATTAGGAAACTACAATAATGTTATACGCTATCGTTGCAAAGCCTGGTCAGGGGAAATCATATTTTGCTGTAGTTCGTATGTATGAAGAGCAGCAGAAAAATTTAGATAATCTAAAAAAGAATGCACCTATTTTTGAAGAAAATAGAAAGCTATTAGAGGAACGTGATTTATTAAATCGAGATTTCACGTATACCTATGAAATTGGTAATCAGAAGTTTGAGAAAACCTCAAACTACGAATATTTTGATTGTCTCGAAGATGCAGAACAATTCCCTGAATACTTTGAATATTACTTTTTTTATAACAAATACATCGAGCAAATTACTAAAGATGAAGGCATTGCATTAACGGCCTTGCTTCCAGTTAGACAGATTTACTCAAATATTAATGGATTAAAAATTCAGGGTGTTCTGCCGTTTCCTAGCCTCGATTGGCGTAAAACACCTATGGGATCGATTCATTATATTGATGAAATCCGTGACCATCCTCCGTACAACTGGGATGGCCGAAAAGTATGTGAAGACCCGATCATTAAAGAAATGTCTAAGGTTCGTCATACTGATAAGGATGTATGGCTAATTACCCAAGATGCTGAGGACTTTAACTATTCACTTAGACAGTTAATCGATAAGTTGTATTTCGTTAAAAGACCACCTCAAAACCCACAGGCTTGTGGTATCTATGTGTTTGATAAATACATTAGTCGCCCACGTGATGCAGCAGATTCTTTGCGTGATCCGAAGAAGTATGTTGATTATTTCCTGTTGGTTTATAAAAAGAAATATCAACGAATGTATGTCAGTGCTTCTTCTCATACATCCATGAAATTCAGGATTCCTCCCAAAGTTTTTTTCTACTCACTTTTGTTTATTTTAATTTTTGCAATTGTCGTAATTGGTTTTATGAAAATACCTATTTTTCAAAACTTTGGTCATGCATTTAAGCAAATGACAGGTCAAGAAGAAGATGCATTTAGCAAATTAACCGCAGGTCCTAAAGTTGCTGATGACAAGTCAATATCTATGGCTGACAAATTAAAATATGAAGCTGAGTGCGGTACTTTAACACCAGAACAATGTGCTGATTTGAAGAATCCAGAAGTCAGAAATCAGCAACTCCAGAAACAAAATGATGTTCGGATGGAGACAATTGCAGTCAAGTACAATCCAAATAGACCGTATGAAATGGATACTTCAAAGATTGAATATCAAGTGACGTCTAAGCCTGTATTTGCGGGCTGTATGAAGCAAAAAGGTAGATATGTTGCTTACACTGAACAGGGCACAATTTTGCATGATGTGAGCCAGTCAGACTGTGCAAAACTGATTGAAGATAATGATCGTCCATACAACTACTTTAAGCAGCAATCACAAGGTTTTTTGCAACCACAGCAGGCACAGCAATTGCCACAGCAACTACAACAATCTGATTACCCATCTCGATATAAAGAGGCTGAAATTATCGCTAAGTACGAGGCTGCAAAACAGCAAGGCTTAATTTAAATTTCTTCTCTTTGATTACAAAAACCGTCTATTTGATGTAACGTAGTCTTAATAAAAGAGTGTCTTCAGGGGAATTGAGACACATCGCGTATAACAATTGATTTAACGTATTTTTTGAGTGTCTCAAGGCGTAGTCTAGACACTCTGACAAGGGGTTATATGATGTTTATTTGGCAATTTATTAAAGATAATTTTGGCCTGTTTTTGTATTTTCTTCTTGCTGTAGTTTGCTATATACAATTTGCTCTAAAAACTCTTCGCGAGATTAAATATCAACAAGATGATGATCAATATATCCCTTAATTTTCGCCTCACCTCGAGGTCTTATTGCTGCATATTTAAACAGTAAAATTAATGTCTGAAAGTTCGCATAATGTGATGTCCAGATTATGTTACTAAGCCCCAGTGAGAACATTGTTAGTCTCACGGGGCTTTTTAACATCAATCTGCATTATGCGAATTTGAAGCCGAGGCGGGGAGTCCACGTCTTCTAATGGTGGACTCTAGTCTCAAATTTGAGAATTTTATACGTCTTTTTGTACTTCTAATGGTGGACTCTATTCCGATATTTCGGAATTTTTAGAGGTCTTTCGAGTTTCTTACAACTACTTTTCCGTTTGCTGATATCTCAACATTATCGATAGCTTGATCAAGAATTATATGTACAAGCTCACTATCTTTAATGGGCTGTAGATTTTTATTGATCAGAATTTTATTGAGCTCTACACACTTCTTTCTAAGAGATTCTTGCTCTTTGTCATTTAAACGTACTGTTACTGCCATTTTGATCACATTTTAGGGTTATTAACTTGCATACAATATTACTTGTATATGTGTTATATGTGCTTGCTATTCATGTGTAATTGTATTAAATTCTGCTCAATGTTATTTGTATACATGCGTAATTAGCCCATGCTAGATCATATTTGCATAAATGCGCCATTTGAATCCAGCTTCTACTCAGTAGATGCGGAAGGGCGTTATTTTTTTGTAGATATCGATCTCCACACCATAGAAATTCCACTTGCGTCACGATCAGTTCATAAAAATGACGATGGTTCAATTTCTGCTGCTGCTTTATTTCATCCATTTGAAAGTGTGCCAACTCATTACACGGGTATGGCAATGAAAGTATTTTTCGATGCTAGTTATGAGCCTTACGTACAAATTAAGGCTTCACCTGCAAAGTTATTGCAAGGTCATAACGTTTTTGGTTCGGATGATATAGAGCAGGGTGCTGATGAAATGATCGGCTTCTTACACATGGCTTATCCAGTTCTTACCCGTATGCTCGATTGGAATCGTGCTTGGGTTTCACATATTGATGTGACTTACTCGGCTAAGTTGTCAGATCAGACAACGGCTAAAAAGATTCTGGACTTTCTGGCTAATGTCAGTAGCGGTCAAACTAGACTTTCCAATAAGCGGTTTGATAGCTCTGTGTATTGGGGTGGCCAGACGTCCAGACTTGTAAACCATAAATGCTATTTAAAGCATGATGAATTTCTTTCCCAGTTTGAAGAACTTAAGCAACTGGCAAAGAAGAATGACAAGTCAGCTCAAAGAGTTGTCGATGTCATGTCTGACTCACGGTTAATTAACTGGACGGTCGGGCTTTTACGTTTTGAATCACGTTTAAAAAAACGTTGGCTTGAACGTAATGGAGTACCAACGAACCTTTATGAACTTATAGCATTTCAAAAGGCAAATCCTGATTTACTTCAAACACTTTGGACTAAAGCAACGCACGGAATATTTGATGCCATGAGAGGTCAAACTGTGAAATTGATTAATGATGAAAGTGTCTTGGAAGCCATATCTAACTCGCCAGTTGTCGTTACCAATAGCGGTAAGGTTTCTCAAACACGTATTCGAAATATTTATTCTACGTACTGTTTAGTGCGTGAACATGGCTTAGAGAAGCTAGCAGAAATGCTTCCTAAACCTACGTTTTATAGACATTTATCTGAACTTTGCGATTGTGGCTTTTCAAAAGCATTTTTGCAGAACTTGCATGACAACAAGGCTAAAAACGTCATTCCATTTATGAAGCTCGTAGAAATCGACTTTTCACAACAATTGCCTGAGTGGTATGAGCCACCAGTATCGCAATTTAAATCAGTAGCTTAAAGGTGAGCAAATGAACAATACACAACATCCAATTATGACAGTTACAGGCATCCGCAAAGCTGCGGGTGATTTCAAGGATCAGGCAACTGGTAAAGAAATTAAATATTCGTCTACGGTTGTTACCGTACTTCAAGATTATTCAGACAAAGAAAAAGAACAAGGCGCAATCGGTTTTAAATCGACTGACTATAAGATCCAAGGTGCACAATTCTTTAACGATTACATTGGACAGAAATTGCCAGCCGAGGCTGCAATGATCTTTGATTGGGATTTCACGGGCAAACAGCCAAAGGCTGTCTTAGTGGCGTTAGATTTCAATGCGAATACGCTTAGTGAGCAGCAAATTGAACATGCATTTAAGAAAGAGGTTGATAAAGTGACTAAGGTTAATATCTAAAAGTCTTTATCAATCAAAGTGTTAATAATAAAACACTTCGTATAATGTATATTATGTTAAATAAAAGATTTGGAAACCTTATCATGACCAAGGCTTCGCGCTACTCTTTATATTGTTAGTAAACTTCACCTTCACCGGAATAATCATAGCTTGGCTAAGTGTATCTTAGGTACGTTTAATAAATGTAAGAGCCTTATACCGTATTGATTATTGCAATTGCATAAGGCTTTTATGGTAACCCTTTTTAAAAACGGTATCCAAATTTCATGCCATACCCGATTGCATGATTGTCTTTAAAATCTGCCTGTTCTGCGAATGGCTTAATTCCTTCAATTGGCAAGTAATAAGTCCCATCCTCAGTTTTGGTATCGCCTAGCCAATAATATTTTATACCACCAGCTATAAAGTAGTTTTTAGCTGGGTTGAATTGAATACTCAAACCAAGCGACCATGAACCTTTTATAGGCCCCAGTGTTGAAGCTGGATCACCCGTACCTGAATCCCAACTTACATCTGTCGAGGTGCTCCATTTCTCTCTAAATTGATGGGCTATTCCTAAAGTTGCACTATATTGATCATCTTGATAAGAATCGAGCTTAAAACCTTGAGTGTATTCGCCACCAGTTGCTTCTTTCATTAAAATCTCAGAAAGAGCTCCATATTGCGGTGGACGAGTCTCGAAATCTTTCCAATTGACCCATCTTAAATTCATATAAACAAGTGATTGGTCAGAAATACCTGTTTGAAAATCAAAATTTAATGATGCTGGAGTCTCTAATTTAGTTTTCTCATTTTCAACGAGTTTTAATGGCTCACCAAAAATACTTTCATCTACTTGAAGTTTATAATTGATTTTGGACCGATATGTGACTGCTGCTTTCAATGCAATATCAGGAATTTGATAACTTGCTCCTAACAACCAACCAACTTCACCTTGTTGTTTAAAGTTAGCATTATAGCCATTAAAAGCCTGTGTATATGCATTACCTCTAAGCGCTACATTCGCTTTTACTGTTTGATAAACAGGTCCACCATAAACTTGAAAATGCTGATATGGACAATATCCAAATATTAGACTTAAATTTTGTGTATCAGCTTTTACTGAGGTTCCCTCATGGCTAATGTCATTATCAAAGTAACTATTATTAGAACGTGAAGGATATTTGATGTCAGCTGAAAAAGGTTGATCATATAGCACACCAAAATTTAAACGATCTGTGAGTTGTAGCTTTATAGTAGCAGTATAAAATTGCGTACTTTCTGCAATGTCACCTGTATCTCGACTTTGATTATTTCTTACAAGATCTGCTCTATCGTTGACTACGCCTGAAACAGATGAATCGACTGCAAATAAATTGGCTTCTGCATAATTCCCATTTTCTAGAAATGGCAATATAGATTGGCCCGATTGTTCCAAGGCTGAACCGTGAACCATAGTACTGGCAAATGAACCAAATGCACTTATAAAAACACATAAGCTTTTAAAGTAAATTCTATTTAAAAACAAAAAATTACTTGAATTTAAATCATTTTTAAAAGCTATAATTTGTTTTGAAAATGCAAAATCCATGCATGTAAATTTGTCCATTATAATTCCCAATATTCTAAATTTATCTATAACGACCTTTATTATTCCTACTCGTTAGATATGGCTCATTTCCTCACCATTCTCGGTGTGAGCAAAATATATACTGCATTTACAATTACATTGTGTCAATGACTTAATGTAATTATAACCATGTTAATTTTAAATAAAAATATAATTATATTTTTCAGTTATTTATTTCACAAAAAGAGAACTTTAATTTGTAAAATCTGCTCATCCAGTTTCAAAAAATTGAACTGGATCGTCTAAAATTAATTATTTTTATAAAGGAAAATTTAAAAATATTGTCCTAACTCTTTAAATTAGGATTATTTCCATACAGAGTCGAAATCCAAATATTATGCAAAACTTGTACAACAACTATGGGGTCAGCTTGAGGTTCACGGCCAAATGCTTCTGATAAATAGCGTTCTTCTAGCCATACTAATGCACGAGCAGTTTCATCCACATTCAGTTCTATTCTAATACGCCCATTTTCCTGTTCTTCACATATATGGCGTGCTGTAGCTGTAATAAAATCTTGTATTAAAGATCGATAAATTTGCTCAACCCGCTCATCTGCTCCTGCTGCATCTGATAAAGCCCGTAAAACAGCACCATGCTTCTGATAAACATTGACTATGCCTTTTAATGCGTGAAGAGAATCTTCAGGAAAATTATTTCCCTTTAACCAATGATTGGCTAATGTAAATAATTCCTGACCAATGTCCTGAACAACACGTAAAGCTAAATCATATTTATCCCTAAAGTGTACATAAAAAGCAGGACGCTTAAGTCCAGTAAGCTTCATCACTTCATCTACGTTTAGTTCACGAAATGGACGTTCACTTAAAAATTTTTCTGCAGCATTTAAGATTTCCCGTTCAGATTCTTTCGGGTCGTGTTTAGGACGTCGGCGATTAACAGTCATGATTACCAATTATTTTATTGACACAATGTAAGTGTAGAACAATCCTTCTCCCCTAAACAAGCAAGTCAATGAAAAAACCAAGCTCCTATTCTAAAAAATATTTTTCAAAAATTTAAGATTTAAAAGTGTTCCATATATTTAACAATCTCTATTCAACCATTTGATTTTAATAAATAAAAATAATTTTTAATGACATATTTTTAAATTTACAAGAAATATAAGTTCCTGAATTTAATTGCAATTTAATAATTACGCTGTGTCATTGACATTGTGTAATTATTGTTTTAAAAATAATTAACGGCGTTTCCCTTTTACTCGCAAATTTCAACAAAGTGAGGCGTCATTAGCATTCGTTTCAGGGATTTTTGGAACTATGGAAATAAATAAAATCGTAATCGGCATGGGTTGCTGGTTCTAAGGAGAATTTATATGAGTCGCCGTATTGTATTCATTGGTGCAGCAGGTGAAATGTGTCGTTTAGCGATCGAACGTTTTGCTAAAGCCGAAGGTGATTGGGAACTTGTACTATGTGACATCCGTCCAGAGTTACTTTCAAATCTTGTCGAAAAACTCCCTAAAGGCCTAGCAACGACACAACTCTTAGATTTGTATGACAAAGAAAATCTACAAGCCGTAGTTAAAGGTGCTGATTTAGTCGTACTTGGAGCGGGTCCATACATTCGAACTTCAGCTCCTGTGATTGAAGCATGTCTTGAAGCAAAAGTTCCTTATTTAGATTTTGATGATGACGTTGAAAGTACCGAACATGCATTATCTTTGCATGAAAAAGCAAAAGAAGCCGGTATTCCGATCTATGTAGGTTGTGGTGCCTCTCCAGGCATGGCAAATGTGTTAGTGGTAGATGCGGCAAATGAACTTGATACTGTTGAAAACATTGACTGTTGCTGGATGGTTGGTGACGAACGCCCTGGTATTGGTCGTGCCGTACTTGAACATTTCTTACATATCACGGCGGGTGATTGTCTTACTTGGGAAAATGGCAAACGTGTCAATCACGAGACTTTTGTAGAAACAGGCACTGCACCTATGGGAGGTGGATTGGGTGAAATATTAATGTATGAAACAGCCCATCCAGAACCAGTTACTTTGCCACGCAAATATCCAACTGCTCAACGTATCCGTTGTTTAGGTGGTTTACACCCTGCTCCATTTAATGGACTAGGACGTGGTGTTGGCTTAGCTGTTCATAATGGTGAAATGACAGTAAAAGAAGGTGTGGACTTCCTTGAAGATCTACTTAATAACAAATTAGGTTCAGCCAAAGGCTGGAAAGCTGCAATCAGTGGCATGATTGGCCAAGTTAAACGTAAAGAATCCTCGTTCTCTGCAATGGTCGAGTTTTTGACAAAATCTGCTATAGGTCAAACCTATACATATAAAGGCGGTTTACTCGCTCGAGTGTATGGAACTAAAAATGGAAGACCAGCAGTTGCAATCCGTAGAACTGCCAAATCAGGTGAAGACTCCTATTTAATGCGTGATATGGCTGCAATTACAGGAACAGCTTGTGCTGCATTCATGGTATTAGCGCTCGATGAAACAGGTAAACGTAGCGGAAGTTTCGCCCCAGAAGATTGGGCTGAGCCAGAAGCTTTCTACACTGCTCTCGAACGTGTAGGTACACCGCGCGACGAGATTGTGGAGTGTGTACTATGAGTAAAAATATTTATGATGTTGCTGTAATTGGAGCAGGATGTGCAGGTGTCGTTGCAGCACGGGATTTAAGTAATGCAGGTCATAAGGTTATTTTATTAGAGGCACGTGACCGTATTGGTGGTCGAACCTATACAGGTGAAGCATTTGGCCGACAAGTTGAATTTGGAGGTGCTTATGCACACTGGACACAGTCTTATATCTGGAGAGAATTACAGCGCTATAGTATTGGATTAAATCCTCCTACAGAGGTTGATAAAGTAGTTTGGTTTGCTGATGGCAAATTACACACCGGTACACAAGTTGAATATGCAACTCTTATTGAACCCTTATTAACAGCTTTCTTTAATGACGCTCGTCAATGGTTCCCTCTTCCATATGATATCTCTGTTATTGATACCAGTGATCTTGAACGACAAACATTAAGAGATCGTCTTGATGCCTTAAATTTATCAACTTATGAACGTGACGTTTTAGACGGCTTGTTATCAACACTTGTTCACTCTTGGGATGAGCAAGGAATCGCACAGCTCTTATTCTGGGCAGCTACCTATTTTGGAAACTGGGGGGCGTTCTTTGAAGTAGCAGGCTCTTGGCCAATTGCCGGTGGAACGCAAAAACTAGTAAGAGCTATTCATAATGATTCAAGTGCTGAATTACGGCTTTCCACACCAGTTACAAACATAGATGATCACGGTGAGCAAGTTGTTATTACCACGCAATCTGGCGAAAAGATCATAGCAAAAAAAGCACTGGTTGCCCTTCCTTTGAATGTTATAGCTGACGTCAAAATTACACCAGACGTAAAAAAACCTGTTCAAGACATGATTGACGCAAAGCACCCCATGCAGACAGCTAAATTATGGGTATTGGCACGTGGTAAATTCGAACCCTTTGTTGCATTTGCTCCAGTTGAGCAAAACCCGATTAATACCGTTCGCGTTGAATATGAACATGGAGATGACTCAATTTTAGTCTGTTTTATTTCAGACGAGTCAACAATAGATACCAATGATATTGAAGCTGTTCAAAAAGCTTTACAGATGTTTAAGCCCGATATTGAAGTGCTTGACGTCGTATCACATAACTGGACAAAAGATCCTTATGCACAAGGGACATGGGTACACTATCGTCCTGGGCATTTGACGGATGCGGCTCCATTCATGCGTAAACCTCATGGGAATATCTATTTCGCAGGAGGAGATATTGCAACAATGAGCATGGGCGGTATTGAAGGTGCTCTAGAGTCTGGTATTGAAACTGCTGCAAGCATCATACATGCATTAGCTCAAAAATTAGCAGGATGAATATCATGAATAGAAAAGCGAGTTTTCAATCTTTAGATGCAGATGTTCTTATTATTGGTGCAGGGATTGCTGGTATCAGTGCCGCTTACCATTTAAAGAAATATAGACCCAATTCAACCTTTATCATACTTGAAGGTCGTGATGATATTGGCGGGACTTGGAGCCTATTTCGCTATCCCGGAATCCGCTCAGATTCAGATATGCAGTCTTTTGCTTTTGGCTTTAAACCCTGGACTCAAAAAAAGACTTTCGGTAGTGCGCAAATGATCTGTGATTATTTGCAGGAAACAGTTAAAGAAAACGGCATTGATCAGCATATTCAATTTGGCAGCTATGTAACCAGTGCAGAATTTTCATCAGCTGAAGGTATTTGGATCGTCAAAGTTAAACAAAAAGATCAAAAGAGTTTAATCACTTTGCGTTCTCGCTTCTTACTCATGGGTACAGGTTATTATGACTATAATAATGCATATACCCCTGATTTTAAGGGCACAGAAGATTTCCAAGGTCAAATTGTCCATCCTCAACACTGGCCAGAAAATCTAGATTATTCTGGCAAAAAAGTAGTCGTCATTGGTAGTGGTGCTACAGCAGTGACACTAATCCCAGCTATGGCAAAAGATGTTGAGCATATTACTATGCTTCAAAGATCACCTGGCTATGTGGTCGCTATGCCGAGTGTCGATCCTATTGCAGTTGCTTTAAATACAGTTTTATCACCACAGCGTGCGTATGAAATTATTCGACGTAAAAATATTGCAATTAGCCGCGGGATTTACAAACTATGCCACCGCTTTCCAAAGGTGATGCGTCATCTACTCATTGCAGATGTACGGCGCAGATTACCTAAAGATTTTGATGTCTCAACGCACTTTTCACCCAAATATAATCCTTGGGATGAACGTTTATGTGTTGTACCAGATGGAGATATGTTTAAAGCGATTTCATCTGGTAAAGCATCAGTAGTGACAGATCATATTGACCGTTTTATCAAAGAAGGCATATTGCTGAAGTCAGGAAAAGTACTAGAAGCAGATATTATTATTACCGCAACCGGCTTAAATATGCTGGCATTTAGCAAGATTCAGCTCGCCATTGACGGTAAGAAAATTAATTATCCAGACACGACAATATTTAAATCTATGATGCTGTCAGATATACCTAATTTTGTCTTTGCATTTGGTTATACCAATATTGCATGGACCTTAAAAGTAGATCTGGTATGGCAACATTTCTGTCGTCTGCTTGACTATATGGATGAGAATAAATACGGAACATTTACACCGGTTATTCACAATAAAACCATGAAACGGGTTCCTTTTGTTGATTTGAGCCCGGGTTATGTTCAGCGTGGTTTGGCACAATTCCCAATGGCAGGAACTGAAGGTCCTTGGACACTACAACATGATTATAAGGTTGACTTTGAGCGGCTCAATAAAGGACCTGTGTTTGATAAGGAATTAAAGTTCACTGCATTGGTTCCCAAGACAAAGTTGACTGTCGTTACAGAACACTCTTCAGAAGAGTTGCTAGTCAAAGCTTAATCATGTAATCAACATATTAGTCTCTTATTTATCAGATCTGGAGCCTAAATAAGAGACTAAATACATTGGGCAAAATATTATGGAAAATATTAAATTTATCAGTAAAGGTATTACATGCTCAGCGTGGTATATTCCTGCCACATCCGATAAATATATGAACTCTAGAGGACGACCATGCGTGATCATGGCAAATGGCTTCGGAGGCACAAAAGATACTGGTTTATTAAATTTCGCAGAGCCTTTCAATAAAGCAGGTTTTGATACATTTATCTTTGATTATCGTAGTTTTGGAGAATCTGGCGGTTTTCCAAGACAAAACGTTTCATATAAAAATCAACGTGAAGATTATCATGCAGCAATCGCAGCAGTACGAAGTTTGCCATATATTGACCGAAACCGTATAGCGCTTTGGGGGACGTCATATTCTGGAGGACACGTTTTGGTTGCTGCGGCCCAAGATCAGAAAGTATCTGCAGTCATCTCTATGAACCCAGCTACAGATGGTTTAGCTGCTCTCTCACAAATCTGTCGTTATGGTGGTATAAAACAATTAACCGTTGCAGTGGCTCATGGTCTAAAAGATTTAGCTTATTCACTTTTAGGCCAAAAAGCGCATCTTATTCCAATCGTGGGGCAACCTGGCACGGCGGCAATCATTAGTACACCTGGCTCGGAGGTCTCATATAAAGCAATGGCGGGACCAACGTGGAGAAATGAAGTATGTGCGCGAACCGCTTTAGAAGTTGCAAGAAATCGGCCAATTAATTTCGCCCATCAAATAAAGTGCCCGTTATTGGTACAAGTGGGTTCAAATGACCAAGTCACTCCACCTGAGGCTGCTCGCAAATCAGCACGCTTGGCAAATGGAGAAGTTAAATTACTTGAATATCCGATTGATCATTTTGATTTCTATAATGAACCGTGGCAAACAAAAATTTTAGATGATAAAATTAATTTTTTAATCAAGGCCTTAGCTCATCCTCGAGTTAGATAACATGATTTCATAACAATATTTCATCATCTAAAGCAAAAAATAAGCTGATTGGGAAACATCCAGCAGCTTATTTTTTAAGATCGAAATGAAATTATATTAGCCTTTAGATATTCCTCCCCCTAAAGCTTTATAGAGTTCAATCTGGTTATTTAGTTTCATTTGCTCAAGTGCAAGTAAACCCTGCTGTGCTGCATAAGCAGAACGTTGGGCATCTAAAACCGTAAAATAACTATCAACGCCCGCTCTGTAACATGCCATCGATAGTTTATATGTTGCAGATGTGGCTGAAACTAAACGACGTTGAGCATCTAATCGTTCACCAATATGTGCATGTGTAGCAAGCGCATCATTAACTTCACGGAAAGCTGATTGAATGGCTTTTTCATATTTAGCTAACGCAATTTTCTGGTCAGTTTCTGCAATTTTAATATTCGTTTTTCTTGTTCCCCAATCAAAAATTGGTAGATCGATACTAGGTCCAATTGACCATGCAAAATTACCAGTTTTAAATAAATCTTTAAGTTCAGTCGATGCATACCCTGTAGAACCAGTAAGGCTTATAGTCGGAAACATACGTGCTTTCGCAGCCCCAATATTGGCCCCAGCTGCACGCAACTCATATTCGGCAACTTTAAGATCTGGTCGATGATTTAATAAATCACTTGGCAAACCTGCTGCAAAGTTTTTCTCAATGGTAATATTTTGAATAGAATGATCCGGAAGTAAATTCTGCGGAACAGGATAACCTGCTAACAAATCCAGTAAATTTTTTGCCTGTTGGATTTGAGTTTTATAAGTTGCAACATCATTTCGAGCAGTCTCTACCGAAATTTGCGCTTGTTTTAATGGAACTTCACTATCAATACCGACATCAAAGCGCTTTTTATTAAGATGATAAGAATCAAGTTGAGCTTTTAAAGTCTGCTCTGCAAGGTTTAAATTAGCTTGAGCAAAGGCATAATTTAACCAAACTTGTGTGATATTGCTGATTAAACTAATTTGAACTGCTTCGCTCGCACTTTGTGTTGCCAGATAATTATTTAATGCCGCATCTTTTAAATTTTGTACACGGCCCCAAAAGTCTAGTTCATATGCAGTCATTCCTAAACCCACCTGAAATGTTGAAGCTGGGTTATTAGGATTAATAGATGGGTTCACTTGCCGTACTGCACTGCCCATTACACCGATAGTAGGTAACTGGTTATTTTTAGTGATTTGGTATTCTTGCTGTACACGTTCAATATTGAGCGTAGCAGTACGTAAATCACGATTGTTATTTAAACTGATTTCAATGACCTGTAATAATTTCGGATCAGAAATAAACTCTTTATAACTTTTTTCTGCAATCGTTTTTCCAGAATGATTTTGACTAAAATTTTGAGGAATATGAGATGTGATTGCAGGCTGTGGCGCTTGCATATTGACACATGCAACTAAAGTGACTGAGAGTGTAGAAAGAATGAGTCCACGAGATACGATTGCCGATTTAGACATAGTATTCTCCAAATAAAGTAAATTTTGAGCATATGAAGCATCAGAGAAAATTAAGTATTCCCCTGATGCATTGAACTTAGGATGAGATTTTTTTCTTAGAGGAAAATAGCTTTTCTACTGCACCCAAAATGAAGATAAAAAACACGGGAACAAAGAAAATAGCCAAAATGGTTGCTGAAATCATGCCACCAAAAACCCCTGTACCTAAAGCATGTTGAGTTTCTGAACTTGCACCTGTTGCAATAACCAAAGGAATTACACCACACGTAAATGCAAGAGAAGTCATTAGGATTGGTCGTAAGCGAAGTTTGGCTGCGGCAACAGTGGCTTCAATCAAACTCATGCCTTCTTCTTTTAGCATTTTCGCAAATTCAACAATCAAAATTGCATTCTTTGCCGATAGACCAATAATGGTAATTAGCCCGATTTTGAAGAACACATCATTCATTAACCCTCTAGACATAATGGCAATGATTGCTCCAAAAATACCGAGTGGCACAACCAGCATCACAGAAAGTGGAATTGCCCAGCTTTCATAGAGTGCAGCCAATACGAG
The DNA here is from genome assembly GCF_025514755.1 of Acinetobacter sp. WU_MDCI_Abxc222. NCBI lineage: Bacteria > Pseudomonadati > Pseudomonadota > Gammaproteobacteria > Moraxellales > Moraxellaceae > Acinetobacter > Acinetobacter sp. WU_MDCI_Abxc222. The sequence continues at coordinate 65,622 of NZ_JAHPVG010000001.1, read as the reverse complement.
GAAAACAACGAGCATTGATAAACCAAGTAAAAAGGTCATTTGTGATTCAGACTGTTTTTCCTGTAAGGAAATACCTGTCCACTCGTAGCCAATACCTTTCGGTAATTTCGCAATCAGTTGTTCCATTTCACGCATTGCTTCACCCGATGACGTATCGAAGTTAGGAATACCAGCAATACTCAAAGATGGTCGTCCGTTATAACGATTATATTGTTGCGGTGCTTTATTCCATTGAGGTGTTACTACTTCTGATAACGAAACTAATTGACCACTCGAACCCATCACTTTTAAGTTCAAGATATCTTTGAGTTGCATACGTGATTTAGCCTCAACTTGTACAATCACTTGTTGCATACGCCCTTGATTAGGGAAGTCATTGATATACATTGAACCCATCGATGTAGAAATGATGTCTGAAACATCAGAAAACTTAACACCGAGCGCACTAAGCTTTTCGCGGTCAATTTTTAAAGAAATATTGTCACCTTGTGGTAGCCCTTCATTCCAAACCATATAGAACTTCTTATTTTTGGCTGCCATTGCCATAAGTTCATCTTGAGCAGCCAGTAAAGCAGGCATACCTAAGTTAGCACGGTCTTGTAAACGTAAACTGAAGCCTGAAAAAGTACCCAACTCATCAATAGCAGGTGGTAATACGGCCATAGTTTCACCTTCCGTACTGTTTGCCATTGAGGTATTAACGGCGCTTGTCATCTTAGATGCAGAGCTAGTCCGCTCGTTAAAGTCTTTAAGTGTCGTAAAAGCCACAGCTACGTTTTGTCCTGCACCACTAAAACCCCATCCCAAAATGGTGGTATTACTTTTTACATCGGGATTGTCTTTCAAATTGTTTTCAAATTGATTGACTACATTTCGGGTACGCTCTGCGGTTGCATCTGAAGGCAACTGGAACGAGGTCAAGAACCAGCCTTGATCTTCCTCTGGCATAAATGCGGTTGGCCAGAATTTCATTCCGGCAAACGTAATACCGGTAATCACTAAAAAAATCACCATCATAGGAACAGTATGTTTGATGATTTTAAGCAGCATCAACTCATACTTTTTAGTGACTTTATCGAAACTACGATCAAACCATGCAAAGAAGCCTTTTTTCTGATGATGCCCATCGATTGGCTTTAAAATCGTCGCGCAAAGTGCTGGTGTTAAAATGAGTGCCAATAGCGCTGAAAATAAAATAGATACCGACATGGTCAAGGTAAACTGTTTATAGATTACCCCTACAGAACCACTCGCAAATGCCATAGGTAAAAACACTGCAGCCAATACCAGCGTAATACCGATAATCGGGCTGGTAATCTCTTTCATTGCTTTAGACGTTGCGTCTTTAGGAGATAATCCTTCAGTCGCCATAATCCTTTCTACGTTTTCAACGACAACAATCGCATCGTCGACAATAATCCCGATGGCAAGCACCATACCGAACATGGTGAGTACGTTAATTGAAAAGCCAGCAAGCAGCATCACGGTAAAAGTACCGAGTAAAGCAATAGGTGCCACAATTGCAGGAATAAGCGTATAACGGACATTGTGTAAAAATAGATACATCACAATGAAAACCAGAACCATGGCTTCAAGTAATGTATGAATTACCTTTTCAATTGAAATTTTGACAAACGGCGCCGTGTCATAAGGAATACTAAACTCCATGCCTTCAGGTAAATTTAATTTTAATTCTTCAATTTTTGCTCGAACACCCTCGGCAGTTTTCACGGCATTCGCTCCAGGGCTTAACTGAATTGCTGCCGCAGTAGCAGGTTTACCATTTTCCAAAATGGCAAAGTTATATGCTTGTGAACCTATTTCTACAGTAGCAACATCAGATAATCGAATTACGCTACCGTTAGTTTTGCTTTTTAAGCTGATATTTTTAAATTGCTCGAGACTAGACAATTGCCCTTGTGCAGACAACGGAATAGTAATGAGCTGACCTTTCTCAGCTGGTAAATCACCAAGTCGACCGGGTGCAATTTCGACATTATTTTCACGAATTGCATTATTCACATCACTAATCGATAAACCATAAGAAACAAGCTTATTCGGGTCGACCCAAATACGCATAGCTTTCTCGGCACCGAAAGATTGAACCTTCCCTACACCTTCAACACGTTTTAGCTCTTCTACAACATTTCGGACTAGATAATCACTTAAATCAACTTCGGAATATTGATTATTTGGAGAGTTAATCCCGACCAGCATTAAAAATCCGGACGATGAAGCTTCAACCTGTAAGCCTTGCTGACGTACAACTTGTGGCAAGCGAGCTTCGACAGCCTTGATTTTATTCTGGACATCAACCTGAGCCATTTCCACATCTGTGCCCGGTTTAAAGGTGGCAGTAATTTGTGCTGTACCGGAAGTATCTGTTGTCGCGCTATAGTAGAGTAGATTTTTTACACCCGATAATTCGCGTTCAATTAAAGTAACAACGCTATCGTTAATGGTTTTAGCTGTAGCGCCGGGATAAACCGCACTGATATTCACCTGTGGAGGAGCTACACTTGGAAAACGTGCAATTGGCAATTTAGGAATACTTAGCAATCCAAATATAATAATGAAGATCGCAATAACCCAAGCAAAAACGGGACGACGAATAAAAAATTGTGACATCATGGTTGCGCCCCCTCAGTTATAGAAGCTTTCTTTTCTACACTTGAAGCATGACTGACCACTGCTGGAGCTTTCCATGCTGCCAATGCCAATTTTTGATTTGGCTTAATACGATCAATACCCTCAACAACGACTTTGTCACCCACCTTCAAGCCTTTATTGGCAATATAGTACTGTTCATACTGCTGTCCGATTTCAATAGGACGAACATCAGCTGACCCTTTAGCGTTGATGACATATACCTGAGGCTCACCATTAATATTGCGTTGAATGGCTTGAGCTGGAACTAATAAAGCTTGTGGGATAGAAGCTCGATCAATATTGACTCGTACATACATACCCGGAAGTAGTTTTCTCTCGGTATTGTTTACTTCAATACGGAACGTGACATCACCTGTTTCCGGGTCAACATTAATGTCTTCAAATAACATTTTTGCTGTGACGTTATAAGGCTGTCCGTGGCTATTAGAAATACGGACAGTTTTCTCACCGTTTGCAGATAACTCACCACTTTTTAAAGCAGCTTGTAGACGCTCATACTCACTAATCGATTGCTTTACATCGACGTAGACTTTATCAATCTGTTGGATTGTGGCCATGGTATTGGTATCGCCTTGACCAACCAATGCACCTTCAGTGACAAAAGACTGCCCAATACGACCTGAGATTGGTGCCCGAACAGTTGCATATTGCAAATTCAAATTTTGTCTAGCCAGCAATGCTTTCATTTGAGCAACATCAGCTTGGGCCTGACGATATTGAGCTTGAGCATTACTTACTTCCTGCTTGCTAATCGCATTACTTGGTAAAAGCTGCTCATAACGCTCTAATTGCACTTTTAATCGTGCCACCTCAGCTTCAGCTTTATTGAGTGAAGCTCTATTGCTATTTACATCTGCCTCAAAAGTTTCTGAGTTAATTTTATATAGAGCTTGCCCTGCTCTAACTTCACTACCTTGCTTAAATAAAACCCTTTCAATAATCCCTCCGACTTGCGGACGTATTTCAGCCGTACGGAACGCCTGTACCCGTGCAGGAAGATTTTCACTGAAATTAACCGATTGCGGTTGAATACTTAAGACACTGACTTTAGCTGGTGGTGGTTCAGCTTGAGCCGCTTCTTTTGAACCACACCCCTGTAATACCAGCCCAATAGATAAAAATAAAGGAAATAAAAGATGCTTTTGCATACTGTCCAAACCTAGTGAGTTTTTGATGCTGACATTATTTTTGATGAGTGTGTAGGGATAATCACTAAAGTGTGGAGTAAGTGTGGAGAAATACCGATAATTTAGCGTATGATGAGTTGAAGCATTCTGTATAGCCAGATTTTCTATGTTTGATTATTCTTTTTCTTTTGATTACCAACATAAAGTTATCCTCGTTGTGGAAGATGACTATGACATTGGCGACATTATTGAAAATTATTTAAAACGTGAAGGAATGACGGTTATTCGTGCCATGAATGGAAAGCAAGCAATTGAATTGCACGCGAGCCAACCTATCGATTTAATCTTACTTGATATTAAATTACCCGAGCTCAACGGCTGGGACGTGTTAAATAAAATACGTCAGAAAGCTCAAACTCCCGTGATTATGCTGACGGCGCTAGATCAAGATATTGATAAGGTTATGGCATTACGTATAGGTGCAGATGACTTTGTGGTTAAGCCTTTTAACCCAAATGAAGTCGTTGCTAGAGTTCAGGCAGTGCTAAGAAGAACTCAATTTGCAAACAAAGCATCCACTAAAAATAAAATCTACAAAAACATTGAAATTGATACAGACACACATAGTGTTTATCTTCAATCCGAAAATAAAAAAATATTGCTTAATCTGACGCTGACTGAATATAAAATTATTTCCTTCATGATTGACCAGCCCCACAAGGTATTTACACGTGGTGAGCTCATGAATCATTGCATGAGTGATAGTGATGCACTAGAACGAACCGTAGATAGCCATGTGAGCAAGCTTAGAAAGAAATTGGAGGAACAAGGAATACTTCAAATGTTAATTAATGTGCGTGGCGTAGGATATAGACTCGATAATCCACTAGCTGCAAAAGATGATGCCTAAATAATATTAAAAAGATCGCTAGGGAATATTCTATGAAAAGTAAGTTAGGAATTAGCAAACAGCTCTTTATTGCCCTAAGTATTGTTAATTTAAGCGTTACGCTTTTTTCCGTTGTATTGGGTTATGTCATTTATAACTATGCGATTGAAAAAGGCTGGATTTCTTTAAGCTCACTTCAAGAAGATTGGACCACTTTTCATTTTGTAGATTGGATTTGGTTGGCTACTGTTATTTTCAGTGGCTGTATGATTTCATTAGTGATCGGCATGCACCTCGCAAAACGTTTTATTGTACCGATTAACTTTTTAGCTGAAGCAGCAAAAAAAATTAGTCAAGGTGATCTCTCGGCTAGAGCTTACGACAACAGAATACACTCCGCCGAAATGTCAGAGCTTTTGTATAACTTTAATGACATGGCCCAGAAGTTAGAAGTTTCTGTTCAAAATGCACAAGTATGGAATGCCGCCATAGCACATGAGTTAAGAACCCCCATCACGATTTTGCAAGGTCGTTTACAAGGCATAATCGACGGCGTTTTTAAACCAGATGAAGCTCTATTTAAAAGCCTTCTAAGTCAGGTTGAAGGCTTATCTCATTTGGTTGAGGACTTACGAACATTAAGTTTAGTAGAGAACCAGCAACTCAGATTAAATTATGAGTTATTTGACTCCAAGCCCGTAGTTGAAAAGGTTCTTAAAGCATTTGAAGATCGCTTGGAACAAGCTAACCTCGTACCAGAACTTAATCTTACTACGACTCCTGTTTTTAGTGACCGCCGTCGTATTAAGCAAGTTTTGATTGCTTTAATTGATAATGCTATTCGCTATTCAAATGCGGGCAAACTTAAAATTTCATCGGAACTGGTATCACAAAACTGGATATTAAAAATTGAGGACGAAGGCCCCGGCATTGCAACCGAGTTTCAAGATGATTTATTTAAACCCTTTTTTAGATTAGAAGAATCAAGAAATAAAGAATTTGGTGGTACAGGTTTAGGACTTGCTGTTGTACATGCAATTATTGTGGCACTAAAAGGTACTATTCAATATAGCAATCAAGGTTCAAGAAGTATTTTCACCATAAAAATTCCTATGGAGAATTAAGAATAATTTTACTTTTGAAATTTTTCCTCCCCCTCTTTTATCCTTCTACGAATTTCTTCTCGCCATTTTGTGGCATTTTCTTGTTGTTTATTTAATAGGACACCCAACATATAAGCTGTAACCGCTGCGCCAATTAAAGCAATACCCGTTTCATAAATAATATCTATAACAAACTCTAGCATTCCCTCCGACAAAAAATCTAATGAGCCTGAAAATTTAAGGAATTTAGCTATGGCAACTATGACAACTCCCAATAGTGCACCAGCCCACAAGAATATTTTATGAATATTGAGAGGTGCAGTGACTTGGTCAATTTGATCGGGATACTTTCGATAGTACTCAATTTCCTCATCTGTCACTTCCGATGTAGATTTAAATAGCAATTTAATAAATAGCGTATCTTGATCAAGCTTTGTATTTTTCTTCATAGTTTTGATGCGTAATAAGTATTCTAGTGTTTAATGTTACTCACTTTTTCTGTGGGAGGTAACGGTTTTTAAGAGCTCTAAGTTTTGAGTAGTTTTTCAAACATTATAAAAACTCTCTATTTAAGGGCTTTATTTATAAATTATAAGTTTTTTCATAATGACTTGCTGATTCGAAGCTGTCTTTTGACTTTTTCTCTTTAAATTTTTATTGAAATGCCATATCTAACCTAACCAAGATTTATAAAATAATTTTTATAATTTAAATAATGGATAATTAGATATGGATCGTTTTAAAACTATTTTATTGATTACAAGCACATGTTTAACAACAACTATTTATGCCAAACAACAAGTCGTCTGTGTGTTTGACCCAATTGGTAAATCGGGAGACGCTTTCGCTTTAGCCAAAGATTATGCACTTGAAGCAAAAAATTGGGGAGCTGATCTATCTTTAAAAGCATATGTTGATGAACGCGTTGCGGCTGAAGATTTAAAAGTTGGAAAATGTGATGGCGCTATTATTAGCGGTTTACGTGGCCGTCAATTTAATAAATATACAGGATCTTTAGATGCAGTTGGTGCATTAACAAATATGAAAACGGCAATTAATGCCTATAAGCTGTTGTCATCACCCATGGCCGCCAAAAATATGGTGGTAGGCCCTTACGAAATTGCAGGTTTAGGGACTATTGGCCCTGCATATTTGTTTGTAAATGATAGAAGTATAAATACTCTCGCTAAAGCTGCCGGTAAGAAAATTGGAGTATTTAAATATGATGAAGCCCAACCAAAGCTTGTGCAACATGTTGGAGGTCAGGCAGTATCGGTAGATGTCACCAATGCAGGTGCGAAGTTTAATAACCATGAAATTGATATTGTCCCTGCTCCTATTGTGGCATTTAAACCTTTTGAGCTATACAAAGGTTTAGGTGAAAAAGGAGCAATCGTTCGTTTTCCTTTAACTCAAATTTCAGCAAACTTTATTATTCGTAAAGACCAGTTTCCAGCAGGTTTTGGGCAAAAGTCGCGAACTTGGGTAGCCAGCCAATTAAATAGAACATTTGGCATTATTGCTAAATATGAAAGTGATATTCCTTCAAAATATTGGATGGATATTCCTAAAAATGAACAAGTAAATTATATGAAAATGATGCGCGAGGCTCGTATACAGCTAACCAAAGCAGGTATCTACGACCCTAAAATGATGAATTTTTTGAAAAAAGTAAGATGTAAAGAAAACCCAAGTAATTTTGAATGCGCGTTAAATGATGAATAAATTAAGCAAACTTCTTCTTTCATCATTAGCTTAAACCAATTTTCTTACACGGATGTTCTGAAATACCCATGTTTATTTAATGAGCAGCTATTTTTTATTAAAATTTTCTTTTAACGCATCGATTAAGATATTTAATAAAGGTGCTTGCTCACGTCTATGCGGATAATATAAGTGATATGGTTCATAGCTATGTCGCCAGTCCTTCAGCGTTTCTTCCAGTTCACCACTTTCAATATAAGGCTGAACCATATCAATAGGTAGATAAGCGATTCCTACACCGCTCCTTACTGCTTGAAGCACTGGAGATAAGGTTGTAAAAATAACTTTAGCATTAACAGTAATTGTTTGTGTTTTACCTTGTTTGGTAAATTGCCAACGGTAGAATTCACCATGTGTGGGTAATCTTAAATTAATGCACTGGTATTCCACTAAATCTTTTGGATGCTTTGGGTGACCATAACGAGCTAAAAACTCTTTGGTTGCAACAGTTAGCATTTGTATTGGCTTACTCACCTGTAAAGCGATCATGTCTTTAGAAACTAAACCACCTCTTCTAAGTCCTGCATCAAAACGCCCTTCTACAATATCGACAAGACCATAATCAGATATGATCTCTACTGTTATTTTTGGAAATTGTTGTATGACTTTTTCAACTGCTGGCCATAAAACACTTTGTATTCCATATTCATCTGCACTAATACGTAATGTTCCTGCTGGATCATTTTTTAAAGCACTAATTTGATTTATGCCATTTTCTATTTCTTCTATTGCAGGTTGAAGCAAATTCAGTAGATATTCACCTGCTTCTGTCGGTGCGACACTTCTGGTAGTTCTTGATAATAGTTTTATGCCAATTCGGTCTTCTAAATTACGGAGTGTTTGGCTAATGGCTGACTGTGACGTTCTGAGTTTTGCGGCTGCACGGGTAAAGCTTCGCTCTTGAGCAACGACCATAAAAGTATGCAAATCATTTAAATTTTCTTTCATTATTTATAAGTATTCAATATAAGTGCTATCTGATTATAGTGGATTATCATAATAAATCACTAGGGTTATATTAATTTCATCGACCTAGTTCTTCTTTCGGAGAGAAGATGATGAAAACTGTAACTTTCAAAAATAAAAATATCGATGTTTCTGCAACTATTCGTTTTCCAAAAGATTTCGATGAAAACAAAACATATGCAGCAATTGTATGTGCGCATCCAATTAGTAGTTGTAAAGAGCAAACTGCAGGCGCAATCTATGGTGAAAAACTCACTGAAGCTGGGTTTATCACTTTAGCATTTGATGCATCGTATCAAGGTGCTAGCGGTGGCGAACCTCGTTTTCTTGAAGACCCTGCAACACGTGTAGAAGATTTCCGCTGTGCAGCCGACTATTTAACAACGCTTGCTTATGTTGATGAAAACCGTATTGGTGTATTAGGCGTATGTGGTGGCGGTGGTTATGCTGTTAATGCTGCTATGACTGAACGCCGTTTTAAAGCAGTCGCAACTGTGGTTGCAGCAAACTATGGTCGTTTAATGCGTGAAGGCGACCAAACACCTGAAGCTGCCATTAAAACTTTAGAAGCCATTGCAGCACAGCGTACTGCGGAAGCGCGTGGTGCCGAACCGTTTATTACCCAGTACATTCCAAACTCACAACAAGAGCGTGTGCAAGCTGGCATTCATGATATTGATATTAAAGAAGCTGTAGATTACTACAAAACTCCGCGCGGTCAGGCAGAAGGTTCACCAAATAAACTTCGCTTTTCAGGTTTAGCGGCTGCTGTTGGGTTTGATGCGTTTCATTTGGCAGAACACTTACTCACTCAACCCTTGCAAATTGTGATTGGTGATATAGTGGGTGGATTCGGTTCTTATCGCGATGGTTATAAGCTATATAGCAAAGCGGCTTCTAAAGATAAGAACCTTTTTGTGGTTAAAGGCGCTAGCCACTATGACTTATATGACCAACCTGAGTCTGTTGCTCAAGCTTTAGAAAAAATTATTCCATTCTTTCAAAAACATCTTTAAGCCAAATATTGGAAAGTTTCTCAATTGGGGGGAGCTTTCCAAATAGATACGTTTTAGTGGTAATCAAACGAGCTTTTTATAATAAATCGCGGTGCCGTTGTAGTTCCCAGATGTTGTCGAGATATCTGTGTTTATTTAATTAAGAGCAAAATTCTAATCATTTCTAATTCATTCTTACTCATACATTCATAAAAATTTAAAATAATGCGACAAGCAAAAAGCCAAATTCTATCAAAACAAAAAAAATAAGAAGACTAACCCTTGCATACATAACAAGATCGTCACTATCTTCTTTAATCTCATGAATAAGTGGAAATCTATAATTCTTTAACAATAGAAAAATATTTAAATAGCCGCAAACAGCTCCAATCGCAAAATCAATTTCAAGTTCCCCTTTAAAAAAGATAGCTATCATAAAGGCAATAACAATTAGCCCTACAGTTAATAAAACATATCTTTTTATCAAGGAGTCATATATAAGGAATGACTTCATTTTTACCGACCATCCTCATAAAGTCACTCGAATAAATATTTAACCTCTAAAGAGAATGACATAAAAATTTCTTTTAAAGAACCTATGCCTATCTTTTTAAATCATATTATTATTGATCGTATGGACTGTACGCTCTGATACATAAAACTATACAGCACTTGTTTCATTATATATTCAGAAGTACCTCTACTCTCCACCTAATAACTTCTCACTATGAAAATTACATTAATACCAATATTGCTAGTTTCCTGCTTATTCCTGACTTCTTGTAAGGCTTCGACAGATAAAGAAGACATTGATAACTATGTGAAAGTAGATCTGAAAAATTATGCTACTGACAATTATAGATTGATCATTGAAGCGAATAAGAATGTGAACAACGAGCCTGCTTTGAAAAACTCTTTGTTTAATAATTCCTATGTTAAGTTAGAAACAGCACGGAGCCTTTTAAATGAAGAATATCCAGACTGGATTCAAGGCTTAGATAAAAACGGTTATGACTATGGTGACCTCAACACAATATGTTGGATGACGGTATTCATGGAAAACTACGTAAATAAAGTTGAAGGTCCATACAAAAGCCAACTTAAGGATGAAACCTTAAATGATGTTCACAGCCTATACAGTGAAAGACAAAAAATTATTAAGTTACGCGACAGTAAAGATAAAACTGCCCGAAACTTTGTAGAAGTATGTGAATAGATCATTGTTATAAAAGCCCCGAATATTCAGGGCTTTTTAAATAGCTTTAACTTAAATAGAAGCATCTGACTTAAGCATTCTAAGTTGGCTATATATTTCGTTAGTAAACCATGACCTTCAGCAACATTACTGGCATCGTAGACTTGATTTTTCCCAAACCCTTGTACCATACTGTTCACTGTTAGTACTCCTTGTGTTAGCAATCCAAAGCCCTTTGATTCCGCCAAGAACTGAGAGGGCTTTTTTATTGCCTAAATTATGCATTGTTGTTTCCTAGAAGCTTTGAAAGCTTGGTTAATCCCTTTGGTGTTACTCTCACCTGCTCTGTGATTTTGATCGTTCCATCAGGCAACTGGATATCCGTTACTTTATGTTCTAAATATCCCGCTTTAATTTTCTCTTGATAGGCAACCCAATGTTTGCTGCCATTACGTTTATAAATCCAGTCATTCATGTGAAGCCACTTATTAAATTTTTGCGGCTCTTGTTGTAGAGCTTTAGCAGCATCAGTTAGGCACATACTTCCCTCGGCTCTAGCAATACGGTCAAATGCTTCCATTGTAGGTTGCATAACTTCAACTTTGTGCTCTAGCTCAATCACTTTTTCTGAATAAGTCAGTAAAGCATTACGTAAAAGATTTGGATCTGCTAGTAATTGCATTGGATCGATCAGTTGAATTTGCCCTATTGCTACCGCGTCATCAGAAAAGTAATTTGTTAATGAATCATTTTTTAAAACTGTAATACTCATAAAAAAGCCTCATCGTGGGGATGAGGCTAGTATGTGTAAAGTCTTTTTAGCATTGTTCTATTTAGAGTCTATTTAGAATTAAAATTATCAAAATAGTACTTAGCATCTTTAAAAGCCTTGCCACATGTATCCTTATTTGGTAATTCCAAGTTATTTTTTTCACAATATAATTGTAATTGAGAAAAAGCAGCTTGAGGTTGGGAGATGTCTATATTTGCCATATTAGCCAAAGCATAGATAATTTTATTTATTGACTTATTAGAAATGCTATTTTTACTAGTATAATTTGATCTTACATCTAATTTTTCATACTGCTTTCTAATATGAGGTGACATATAATCTTTCCTTTCCCTAATTTTTCTACTTTCACCTCTTTTTAAAAAATCCATGTCTTCTTTTAGAATATAAATATCTTCTAAATTATATTCCATTTCAAAATCCTCTAACTGTTTATCGCCGTACCAGTAATACTTTTCCCATCCTTTTTTCCACTTAAATTTATCTATTCTATCAGTTGCATGCCTATTTTGTATTTCTACAATCTCCATTACCTCAGGAAACTCGTAGTATAGATCGGCAAATTCTGTACCATTATAAATTTCATCATATATCTCAAAAAAAGACATTTTTTTAATAATTTCTTTTTCTGAATGATTTATAAGAACCGTATCAAAATAATCATCTCTTTCAAGCCCTTTAGGATATTTTTTAAACTCCAAATAATATCCAGAATCAATTTTAAGATAATTATCATAAAGGTAAAAATATTCACACGGATCATAAATATCTAATATTAATGGTTTTATAATAATTTTATTATTAAGCAAATCGAATGCTGTCTCTAAAGTTAACTTAAGATATAGATCATAATCCCCCATTTTATTATAAATGTTTTGATAATTAAGCATTCTATTAAAAAAAAGTATTTCTTCTATTCTCTTTTCATTTTCATTATTAAAATTTTCATCTAATTCCCACTCCATAGGGAGGGCAAAAAGATAATTATTCTTACTAAATTTTGCATGCATCCAAATATGCCCTTGATGAACTAAATCTAATATATATCTAATATCTATATCATCTCGATTGAAAAATAAATTCAATTCTTTACATGCTTCTTCTAATGAATATGCTGATTTGCTTGGAAGCAAGACATTGTTTTTACTATACATTACATCCCCTATTTATCATAAAGCATTTAATTAAATATACCCCAGCTTGGGGTGTTTGTGGGGTAAACCATAAGTTACTGTATTATTTGGGCTCCTAAGTAGAGCTTGCTAATCAGAGAACTTAGTCTTTCTACCTTTTTAAGTTTTATACAGTGTTATATCAAAAATACCTAAAAGGTACTCTACAGCTTAAATTTTAGTTGCCGACATCCCCCTCAAAAACACCTCAACCACCCTCTCATCAACCTCACTCAAACTTAAACGCTGAATAATTGCGCCTTCGATCATATATAGAAAGAGTTTGGCATCAGTAAAAGAAACATCGGCGTTAAATGCTCTAAGCAGGCTATAGATTTCGTTGGTAAGCCAAGTTCTATATCGCACGGCGGTTATGTACGCTTTTGAATGAGTCAGTTTTGTTTCAAAAATAGCTTTAAATAATAAGTAATACAGCCCATCTAGGTCTGTGTGTAAAAGATAGAGTTTTTTGAGTTTATCGGCTGCGTTGGTGCTGCGATCATATTCAACCACTGAAACCACTTTTTCTTTTAGGCGCTCTTTTTGCACAATCAGGCAGATTTCAATCAACCGTTCTTTAGAGTGAAAGTAGTTATAAAAAGTCGCTTTGGTCACTTCACACTCTTTCACAAGTCTGTCGATGCCGACCAGATGAAACCCATTGTAGTGAAATAACTCAATTGATTTATTTACGACTTGTACTGCACGTGTTGGGAGAACTATTTTTGGCATATTTTTACCGTTATAAAAATTATTGTTGTATATAAATGAGATATAAAAACCGCTGCCTTTTGGGAGAAAAAAGGCATAGCAAAGCGATGAAGACTGTGCGCAGCACATCTCAAGTTTTAATTGTCTAAGTTTTAAGTAATAACGAGCTAAAGCCTGAAAAAGCCTTACGGCGATCAAGCTGCATTAAATGTTTTAAGCTGTGTTGTTATAGCTTTTGGCAATGGTTGCCAAGAAATTATGGATGTGCAAAGCCAACTCCTTATATAGGAAGTTCTGCCAAGACATTAGAATTATGGTGGCAGAACGAGAAAGGGTTGACAGACTGGTACGACGCCAGCACACCCGAGGGTGTCCCTCTCCCGTCCTACCGCTACGGGAGGGAACGAGGAGCTTACACATAAGACTATTCCTCAGAAGAAATAATCCTGATGCGGTCGTATAGCAGTCTGTCAAAACTGCCTGGCAATGTAGGCCAGCCCGCAAATGGTAATCTCCAATATTTGAAGTGTCAATGTGAAATTGGCTAGAAATTATTTAAATAATTATTGTTTTTCATTTAATTACATAATTAAGGAAATTCTTAAGTAATATTTTTAATCTACCCTTATATCATTAAGTTAAAGTTTAAAATTTCAAAAACTTAAAGTCTGAATTGTCCTAACTCAACTAAAAATGAATAAATAAAAAGAGACACTACTGTTATTAAGGGATGTTTTTAAGAGTCGCTATCCAGTATAAAATTATGACTTAAGCGTCCCATCTCACAAATTAGGTCGTGTCATATACTTAAAGTAATAAGAGCAAAAAATGACTCAAAATCAAGTTGAACTCGCAGAGAAATTATCAAAAGAATCACATCAAGGTCAAAAGTATGGTCATCATGATTACTTTGATTACCATATTAAAGGTGTGGTCAATTCATTAATTGAACACCAATTTTCAGAAGTCTATATTATTACAGCCCTTCTACACGATAGCGTTGAGGACACACCTCTTACCCTAGCCAAAATCGAAAGTTTATTCGGAAAAGAAGTCCGTGATGCCGTTGATGCATTAACTAAACGAGAAAGTGAAACGCGCGAAGAATATTTAATTCGTTGTGGTTTAAATCCAATTGCTCGAGTTGTGAAACTTCATGACGCAGCCTTTAATGCGCACAACTCACATAAAGAAAATAATCAATCACGTGTAGATTATTATCTTCAAACCATGTTAGCTGTTTCAACGGCGCAAGATAGGTTGGGGTAAAAGACAACGAAATGAATCCGTTGCCTTTTTATTTTTAAGATTGTGCAAATGCCCAAATGTCTTTTGAGGCAACCGTGTCAGATACAAGTCTAAAACTCATAGGTTCTAAGTCTTCATCTACCACAACATAGCCTTTCGAGTTATTTTTTAGCGCATCACACTTGTTATCGGTCAGTTGATAATTTGCAGTGTTCGCTAAAGCACTTTCAGTAATAACACCTGTAAACACACAATTTGGGTCTTTCGAGACAATTTTGCCTTGTGCATTCACCTCGGCATTTACCGTTGTTCCATCTGGAAAAGATAAATCATAGCTACCGACCAATTGATTTAGCGTAATTTTCTGATCATCAATTTTTTCATAATGCGCCAATTCAACGGTCATCGCTTGGTTAGACTGATTGCTCTGCCAAGCTTTAGTCTTTGCATCATAGCTCATCACAACCTTGGCACGGTTTTCGTCATCATCTAAAACCAATAATTTAGAACCATCTGCGCCAGAATAGTATTTACCCGCCATAGGCAACTCTTCATCAGTTTCGGTACTAATAATATAAGTACCGACGTCTAAGCTCGGAGCTAAGGCAGGTTTTTCAGTCGAGACTTGGTCATCATGATCATTGTCATTACAAGCCGCCAAGCCAAGCCCAAGAAGTAAAACCAACAAACAACGTTTCATGGTCTTTCTCCTTACTTGTTAAATAAGCTTTTTAAACGAATTTTGAGCCATTCTTGAGCTGCTGGTCGCTGATCGTAAGCAACTTGCATTGCAGTCACAGCAATTTTGCTTTGCATTACGGCGCTTTCATCCGACATTTGCGCGGCAGTTGGTGCCGATGGTGCCGCGTCTATTCCTAGACCAAATTGATTGTTACCTTTATTGTCTTTCGTCACTTGGAACTTCAATTTATATAAGTCATAGGTCCCAATTTTTGAGAAAGCAAACGGTGTGCTGGTTGTTAAATTTTTAGGGAAATTCACATTTAGCGTGATGCCTTTTGGCAACAATTGGCCCTTACCCGCCTTAGCTTGTAATTCTTTTAATAACACTATGGTTTGTTTTGCCACAATTGCAGAGTTAGGGTTGTTTAACGTTTTATCATCTACCGTGTTGGTATCGGCGCTTAAGGCAATAGATGGAATGCCGCGTCCTGCCGAAAACTGTACATTGCCAATCGTGCCAGAGTGTACAACGACCTTTCCGACATTTTGGCCTTCATTCGGGCCAGATAAAACTAGGTCTGGCGCTTTACCCCAGCGTTTTGGTGCAACCACATCCAGTCCATAAACTGTTGCCATGACTGGTGTGCCATGCGCGTAGTTCCAGTCGCCATTGGTATAACCCGCTTTGGTAAAGGTTCCAGCCGCAGGTGCGCCAATGGGTGCTGCGCCATTGTGACAACCATTTTCAGCCGCAATTTGCTTATCGTTATCCGCAGAAATCGTTGTCGAGCTGTACATGACAATTGCACCACCGCGACCACTTTGTGGTGAACAAGGTACAGACACAAGCACGTTATGACCATTTGCTTTTAATTCATCATAAAGCGCTTTGACATTGCTGGTTAGACCGTCATCGTTAACCAATAAAATATTTAATGCAAAAGCTGGAGTTGTACACAAAGACAGAATAAGGCCGCCCAATAAACTTTTTTTCATCACTTAACTACCATGTTCTTAAATTTCGATTTGTATAGTAGTTGCGCTATATGTACGTTTAGTGACTACGCATCAATAAAAATTAAAATACTTTTCCATTAAAAATTAAATAATTATATTATAAATTATTGCAATATTTTCTTTTATAAACTGATCTTCAACTTCATCACTCATATTCAAAATGACAAAACCCACTCTCGTGGGCCTCATTAAAAGTATCACTTCAAGCTTTAAATTAAATACGTCCAACCTCTAAGTATGGAATCAAGTTTTTATCAAAATGTGGTCGTGGGTCGCCTTCATAACTAATAAAACCATGCATACCCGTTAAGCGTTCACCTTTATAAAACTGGTTTAACTGATAGCGCGGGTCTTTATGTGAAAGCGTAAAGCTCACCACACCAACGCCCTGCTGTTTTGACTTGTTATAGGCATCTTCGAGCATTTTATGGTGTAAAGCCAAATCTTGTGGATGGCACATAAGTGTATGCAGCACATGGTACTGAATCGAGTCACCGAGTTTAGGCAATCGCATGCCTTTAGTAATTGGAGTCAGCAAGTTATAAACGGGTCTAAGCACGCCTATAGCGGAACTATAATTTAGAATCTTGGTTTGCTTAATACTGTGCTGATCCCACAAGCCAAACATGCCTACCAGCTTTTCACCCTTAAAATAAAGTGAAAAGTCCGAGAGTTTTATTCCTGAAAAATACCGATGACCTTGAGCCAGTTCTTCAAAGTTATAGGCAGGTATAAAGTTATAAAACTCTGCCATGTCGCTAATAAATTGGTTCATGGCTTCTACATGCTGAGCTTCGGCGACACAACTACGGATCTCTTGAAGATCACTCTGTTTATCAACTTGCTTTAAAAAAGCCGTGATTTTTCTTTTTGAGCCTAAGTCAGTCAGGCTTAATGTCTCGATAAGACCCTCATCATAATAATCGGGCATTCCCGTTTTGCCCGTTTGTATAGCGGCGCGTGCGGCATGGTTATCATCAAATATAATCATTTGGCTATAGTTCGGTTCATGCATGGTTTGTTTTACATGCTTTGCTAAAACCTTAACCAGTGATTTACCACGGTAGTTGTGATCTACCCGTAAATCACCCGCATAGCGTAAGTTTTGAATGTTTCGATCGACATAACATGGGCGGTAACCATTGCTATAACAAGCGACATTTTTTTGACTCTCTAGGTCTTCAATCACCACATGCAATTTATGCCGATAGACAATATCAGACGCTCTAAAATAACTCGGTTCACGCTGAAAGCTAATTTGTATGCCTTTGGTGGTCATGGGTACGGCGATTAAGTCTCGCAAAGCCTGATCATCTGCCAAAGTCGCTTCACGGGTAATCAGGGTATTGTCAGCAAGTGGTGGATTTATTCTATTCATTATTCACCTGTTGTGCGGTCTGTGTGGGAACCAAACTATTTAAACGTCCCATTTGGTCGAGTAGCTGATAGACAAACACCACTTCGTCTTGATCATTTACGGTTTTTTGGGTTTGTACATCGAGTAGCTTTTGCTCTGTATTAAGCAAATCAAATGTCGTTTTGGTGCCAACATCAAACTCTTTACGTGTGTAGACAAAGGCAATAGACGCAGCCTCTATGGCATTTGCCAATGCTTCTTTATTTTGTCGAATGGTTTGCAGCTGCGCATAGGTCGTACGGGTACGCTTATTCAAATCCAGTTCAAGACTTCGTGTTTTTTGGTGAGCCAAATCAATATCGGCCTGTGCTTTTTTGACGTTAGCGCGATTTAAACCATCATCATAGAGCGGTACATTGAGCTGCACCCCGACCATATAGTTATTACTTTCCGAACCAATATAGCTTGCCTCATCTTGCTTTCCGGCGCGGCTAGTGAGCATCACCGTTGGCCAGAGTTCGCGTTTAGTTAAGGCGTATTGTTTCTCTGCGGCCTGCTTTTCGTATTTACTACGCATTAGAGCTGGATGGTTCTTTGTTTGCGCCAAAATTTCATCCAAGCTCGCGGGAATAGCGGGTAGCTGTTTAATGGCAACAAGATTTTCAGGCGTTACACCCGTTACTTGGTAAAACTGCGCTTCACTTACGGTCAGGTTAGATTGGGCCTGTGTAATATCGGCTTGGCCTTGTGCGACTTGCGCCAAAACCTGAGCTAAGTCTGCACGGGTAATCATACCCACGTCGAAACGGCGCTTTGACTCATATAAAGACCGTTGCAGGTTTGCCATAGTCTTTTGTCTGAGTTCTAAAATGGCTTTCTTTTTTAATACGTCGGTATAAACCATCACGGTATTTAAAATGGTTTCCGACCGTTGATCTGATAAACCTTGGTTTTGTGCAGAAAGCTGACTTTCGGCAACATCTATTCCTAAACGGTGTCGTCCAGACGTATAAATCGGATAATCTGCCTGCAATTGCAAACTTCGGCCTTTACGGTTTCCTTCGGTTGGAAATAGGACGTGTGAAGGCGTATCTATTCTTTCATAGTCAAGTTGGCCGACTAAATTGACTTTAAGTCCATCACGCTGTTTAGCTTGCTCAAGCATAGCGGTGGACTGATTCACACTTAAACGGCTCACTTCAAGCTGACTTTCATGCCTTAAACTGGCATATAAAGCCTCGTCTAAAGTCATGGCATGTGTGTTCGACACCAACAACACGCCTAGATACAAGGCGTGTCGAAGTGTTAAAAACCGAGAGTTAAATGGCTTCATCCCTTTCATAGTTGTTCCAAACTATTGAGGGTGACTTTTTTGAGTGGCTCAGGCTTGATATTGCCTTCGATAATGCCATCAAACATGACCAGTTTTTTATAGGCATTCCAACCATTATTGGCCTGACGAATTTGAGGTTGGTCGAGCTGCCCCAAGTTTCGTGCAAGTTCATAGTGGAAGTTTTGACGCAAAATACTATCGATATATTCATTGCTAATGCTGTGATGAATTTCACCTTCAAAAAGCACGCAATAAAATGGTTTAACTTGTTGTTGGGTATCAATCGCCAGTAAAGAAATCGCTTTTGACTCGGTTTCGTTTAACTGAGACAGTAATTGCTGAGCAGTTTCAGGTGCAAGTTTCTCACCAACCAGATCTACACCAAAACGGCGGCCTTGGAACTCAAAACATGGAATTTGCTCTATAAAGCCAGTCACTTTTAAGCAATCATCCAAACAGTAGCGAAGTAAGCCATTACCCGAAGTAATGAGCGGGCTGACCACATCACCTTGTTTAAGCTGCCACGACGGAATGATTTGCCCTTGTTTATCGCCTTCTAAATATTCAAATTCATAGAAGTGACTTTGGTATGCGAGTGGGTATTGGTCATTATAGGGAATGGTCACTACACCTTCCGTCGCCCATAATCCTTTACCTTCAAACTGAACACTGGGTAATTTCTCTTTTAATTTTTCGGCCCAAGCTTTTGAACCTGCGGTGTCCCAACTCGACACCAGACTTAACTTTGGCCAGAGCTTTTTAAAATCAATCTGTGTGCCGTTTGAACTTGCAATTAAGGCTTGAGCACTTTCAGGGCTATGCGGTGCAGTGACTTCCTTTAATGAAGCCTCACGGTTACCCCATGAACCACTTTGTAAAACCTCAATCACGTCTTGGTTTAGTGACTCCAAACGTTCCAGCAATTGCAACGCAAAAGTTGGACTCCACACTGAAATCATGGCTAAGTTACGGTTTGCGACCAAATAGCAAATGGTGGCAAACAGTGCATCGTCAGCATTTGCAGCAAAAGCAACATTACTTGGAACCGCTTGGGTAAACTTAGACAATATACGTTTACCTACACCAAGTAGCGCACTATCGTCATTTAGGTTTTTGTCTTTTAAAACTTCACGCTGGCTTTCAGGCAACCATGACACCGACCAGTAATGTGTACCCGAACTGAGCTGTGGACATTTACGGTATAAACTCGCCATCCACGGCGCAATTGCATGGTCAAGCTCATCTAAAAACAGCTTGGTATATGGAATAAACTTGATTTGTTCACTCGAACCACTGGTCGGCTGAAAACGAACGAGCTTACTGCTAGAGAGTGAAAGCTTTTGTTCACGGTAACGCTGAATATCTTCTCGCCATGCACCGTAACGTGTTGCAGGAAATGCTTTTACAAACTGCTCATAATTTTGGACCTTTTTATCTTTAGCAAACGTAGAAGTCTGTAATATCGAATGCAAAATTTGACGTTGCGTGGTCTCTAAGGCATTAAATTTTTTTTGAAAATTACGGTCAGATGCATCACACCATTTTTTTAGAATCAGATGTGAACCCAAAGTTAGCCATTCATTAGTTTTCATTGGATGGCCTCTCTACGTTTTGTTTTATGGGTTACGCATGCTTCAAACTTTCCTTTACTGGTCGGTTTAGTCATTAGTTTCACAGGGAAACGGGCTATGTCTTTCCATCCAAGACGACCAATACACGGTAGTTCTGTGCCAGCTTTCCATGTCGGATTTTTTTGTTCAAAGAAATGAATATTTGGGTTCTTTTCTCGCATTTCGGCAGTAATCGGTGCGACTTCGCCTTTTAGTGGCTGATAGTCATCACCAAAATTTAAAAGGCCCGCTTCGCGGTCGTAGTATTCACCAAAGAATTTTTCACAGTAGTGCTCAACAACTTCGGAAAGATGTTGGTTTTCGTCTTTAATATTTGGGTAATAGACATAGTAGTTATTGGCGAGCAGTAAGTAGGTTTTATAACCTTTAGAAATGAGGAGCCAATAGAGTTCGTTAAATGGATATTTGATTCGAAGCTTAATCATCAGTTTTAGCATGGTACTTTGCAGACTACGCGTACCCCAAAACTTCTTCAAAATGACCGTATCACCGCTAAATAACACGGTGTAGTCTTTACCGTTTAAGTAGAAATGCTGCACCACCACAGTCGAGAAACCGACAATCTCATTTGTTTCCGAATCAAAAATTAAGATCGCACCGCTTTTATTTTGGAAATCATCTACGAAAATAGAAAATCTCGTATTTTCATAATACTGTTCGTAAATGGAATACATCACTTTTAATCGCTCAGTATCGATTTGCTCTTTTTCAAAATATTGACCATAAGTCGTGTTTTTCAGGTTCAATTTTGAAATTAGTTTATACGTTGTATTAATCATAATCCTTTAACCTTCCACCTCTAATTTGTGAGTTCCCCGATCTCATCAACCGATTTTAGAAAACTCAGATCAATGTTCTTTTTCTATGAAGGGATACGTTTTGATATGCCCTATTGTTTTTCATTCTTTGAAAGCTGCCTTTATTTTTTAATATCTACATATTCATTTTCTTCCCCCGATCCATAAAGATGGTTAAAAATGCGGTCACAAACATAATGATTGCGAGCATGCGTAATAGATCATTAAAGCTAGAGGTCAGTGCCTGAAAATGAATGTCGCGATAAATCACACTCAGCGCGATTTGCTGAGCATTTGCACCGACTTCCTGATATTGCGCCGTGAGTTGGTCGAGTCTTTCTGTAAAAATCCAGTTTTGCGGTGTCATCCCCTGATTAATCTGGGTGACATGAAGCGCAGTAAGCCAATCTAACGATGAGTTAATGAGAGCCAGTCCAACCGCGCCGCCAATATTACGCATCAGGTTATAAATACCGCTGGCATCAGCCACTTTACTCAGCGGCAAAGTACTCATGGCTAAATGCGACACCACAATCAGGCAAATCATGAGGCCAATACCGCGGTAAATTTGCGGCCAAAACATAAAGTCGTAATCGCTATGAATGCTGAGGTGTGAATTAAGCCAAACGCCAAATCCAGCCAAAATCATTCCAACAAATACGGTTTTTCGGGTATCAAAATTAGGAATCAGCCATGCAAGAAACGGTGCAAAACAGAACATGACAACGCCAGTCACCATCATGACGTGACCAATCTGGCTACTGTTCATTTCACGGACTTGCCCAAGAAACACGGGAATCATGTAACCCAAGCCATAGAGCGCCATGCCAATCACAAAAGTCGTGATAGCACTTAAGGTAAAATTTTTATTTTTAAATACGGATAAATCGAGCAAAGGCTTAGGCTGGGTAAAACTTCTAGAGAAGAAAATCATGCCGCCCACAATGCAGATCATAAACGCAATCCGAACGCCTGTGTCTGCAAGCCAGTCATGCCGTGCGCCTTCATCAAGGAAATATTCAAGCCCACCCAAAAACATGGCCATACCGACCAAACTAAACCAGTCCATACTTTTGATGAGTGAATAGTTTGCACGGTCGATATTGGGGCCTGAGTAAATGACCGTAGCAATGATGATGCCCGGAATAATATTGATCAGGAACATCCAGTGCCACGAAAAGTTATTAGTGAGCCAACCGCCAATGGTTGGGCCAATGGCCGGACCCAAAGTGCTGATCATGCCAAACATCACCAAAGGCAATGAACGTTTTGGTTCAGGGAAAAGTAGATACAATGCGGTCATGGAAGTCGGAATCATGCCGCCGCCCATAAAACCTTGTATGCCACGGAATACTAATAAACTTTCTAAGTTCCATGCCAAGGCACAAAGTAAAGAACTGACCGTAAACCCAATTGCACAGATGGTGTAATACACCCGTGTTGAAAGCACCCGTGAGACAATACTCGACATTGGAATTGCAATAATTTCGGCAATTAAATAAACCGTTTGCACCCAAGTGACTTCATAACGACTTGCACTCATCCCAGCTTGAACTTCGTTTAGAGAACTCGCCACAATCTGAATATCAAGAATCGCCATGAAGTTGCCAAAAATCATGGCAGCAAAAATTGCCCATGCAGTTTTTGCTGGGAATCTCCACTCGGCCTCAAGGTGCTTATTCATTGGTTATTACCTAAAATTTTATTATTAAGTTCTTAGGTCAACGGTGGCACTCACCGACATTCCGGGTTTTATCAAATCAATATGTGGGCTTGAATCTATGGCAATACGCACAGGAATACGCTGAACAACCTTGTTAAAGTTGCCTGTGGCATTGTCTGGTGGCATGAGTGAAAAAGTTGCGCCTGAAGCAGGTGAAAAGCTTTCAATTTTTCCGGTATAGGTCAGGCTTGGGTAGGCATCAAGTTTTAATTTAACTTTCTGACCAATATGCATTTTTTCAATTTGGGTTTCTTTGAAGTTCGCTTGTACATACAAACTATTTTCAGGAATGATCGCCATTAAGCGGGTTTGCGGAGAAACACGTGAACCTTTCTGGATTGCAAGACTACCGATCTTACCGTTTACAGGACTGACCACTTTTGATGAAGCCAAATCGACCTGATACAGGTTTAAGTTTGCATTGGCACTTTGAATATCTGCTAGAAGCTGCGCTCGACTGGCTTGTAAACTCCCCAACTGAGCTTCTGCCGCATTTACGGCGGCTTGCGCTTTGCTGAGTTGAGCTTGAGCCGTTAAATATTGAGACTGAATCCCTTCAAAGTTTTGTCGGGTAATCACCCCATCTTTTAATAAATCTTGATAACGCTCAAACTCTTTTCTTAAACGAGTTAAATCAGCTTGTGCTGCCACTACGCCACTATGAGCTTCAATAATTGAAGACTTGGCAGACTTTTCATTTTGTTGCTGTACACCCAGTGCAGCTTCTTTCAAGCTGACTACTGAATGAGCCTGATCATAACGAGCTTGATAATCACGGTGATCTAATACTGCTAAAGTTTCCCCTTTTTTTACTACTTGATTATCGTTAATTAATAACTCCATCACCTCGCCTGAAATCTTTGGCATCACCCAAGTGACATCGGCTTGCACATAAGCATTATCCGTAGATTGATAGAATCGATATACAAAAAAATAATATAAAATACCAGCAACTAAAAATAACAGCAGGACACTAAAAACACCCCAAGTTATTTTCTTTCGACTTTGGAAATTAGTATCAGTTTCTAGCTGAGCTACGTTATCCATATTCATTCCGCTTATTTGTAATATTCGATTTTTTATTTAAGTCAATAAAACTATTGATTTCTTTTTTACGTAACTTTTCACTTGGTTTTATTCAATGAATCGTGACATCGTAAAATTTGGTGCAAATTATGGTTCTTAAGTGAATTAAATATCATTGACCTCTTTGCCAGATATTTTTTCTATTTATGTCAATAAAGCAAGTTATATAAACTATGTTTAAAAATTATGTAATTTTATATTTTTTCAAATAATTGCTTATAAAAACAGCTCAAATATATAAAAATTACCATTAAAATTCAAATAATTACCACAGTTTGAGTTATTTAAAAAAATCTTACATATAAAGAGATTTATTTCACTAATATTAAAGGTTAACTTTCTATTTGTATTAATTAAGTAGAATTATTTAAAGATCTATGTAACTACTAAATAGTTATAGATAAATTTTATAATATTAATAGAAGGATAAAATATAAATATTCTGGCTTATTCAAAATAGTAAAAAGCGCTTATTAAAAGACTATTCCGACAACTTTTGATTAATTATATTAAGTAAAATAATATAGAATCCCCCAGCCCCAACCCAACATACACCTAAGAAACCAAATATTATTAAAAAACAAAATTAATGTTAAAAAAGAGTTACTTTTAACTCTTTTTTATTTAGGAATTAGACAATTTACGGATCATTTTTTACTGATTTAAATCACTAAAAATTTCTTCTAAAGTTACTCCAATCGCAAGTATTTCACTATCCTGATGAGGTAAACCATCGATTTCCAACCCAATTGGTAGTTTCGATTTCACTCCTTTTCCAATAGGTAAACTCAGCCCAGGTAATCCGATATTACTGCCGGGGTCTGTATTTCGAATTAGTGTTTGGAAATTCTCAATTGAATTGGCTTGTTCGTTTGCGAGCGGCGCAACAATAGGTGATGTCGGAAATAATAAAGCATGTAAGTTATGCGCTTTAAATGTGTTTTGGTAGAGTTCAAGCAATTGTGGACGAGCTTCCCTAATAGCCTTTTCATAGAAAGGTAAAACTGGAACAAGTTGACCCGTGTGATCTTGAATTAATTGAGGAAGAATATTCTGTTTAAAAATTGCCTGAACATCTGGGCTTGAGATTTGATCAACTACAGTCTCTAAGTCGAGGTCTATATGATGAAGTTTTAAATATTGAATAAGGTCATATTTGCCTTCATAGACAACCACTGGAAATGAAATAGCGTGATTGAGTTGTTCTAAATTCGGCATCTCGACAGGAATAATTTCGACTCCCGCATCTTTTAACACCCCAAGCGCAATTTGCGCCTGTTTATGAACGTCTTCATCTAAATGATTCCAAAAATATGGATGGATACCGAGCCTAATTTGATGAGGCTGTAATGGTTCTTTCTTTGGCTCTTGAGTAATAAGCTGATCAATTAAGATAATGTCAGATACTGTATGTGCAATAGGGCCAGCAGTATCCCGCGTATGTGAAATTGGGGTCATACTGTCTTGTGAATATCGTCCTACCGTGGGACGAAAGCCGACACAACCATTTAACGCACTTGGCAAACGTATTGAAGCACCCGTATCTGTTCCAATCGAAATTGGAACCATTCCCGCTGCTACGGCCACAGCACTACCTGACGAAGACCCGCCAGCGATATGCAATGGATTTACGGCATTTCGTGTACCGACAACGCCTTCGATATGCATAGCAGTATTATAACCTGTTACCCCAAACGCCAATTCGTGCATATTGGTTTTACCAACAATAATCGCGCCGTGATCAATAAGTTTTTGAATAATCGGCGCGGAGCTTTGAGGCTTAAAATCAACTAAAGCTGGCGTACCTGCACTATTTGAGAAACCTGCAACATGAATGTTATCTTTAACCGCAATTAAAATGCCCATCAAAGCCGGACATGGTTTTCCTCTAAGCAGGTATTTATCCCAATATTGAGCTTGTTGAATTGCTGAGGCTTTATCAGTGCTAATAAAAGCATTTAAAGACTGTTGTTTTTCAATAGAATCGAAGTAATGATGCACAAGCTCTTCACAAGATATTTTTCTTTCATGAATCAATTGAGTAATGACATCAACTGAAGCATTTGCTAAACCCTGTAACTCAATCCAATTATTTTTTTCAACTGCATTTGACATGGTGACTTAAAATCCATTTAAGTTGTGATTTTAAGAACTTAGTACAAATTGCTTATTCATTCGCATCCTTAAAATTGAGGATTGTTTTTGTTTTAATGTTGAATGAGTAAAGCCATTTCAGTGCGATTATTGCAGCCTATTTTTCTCATAGAGTTATTCAGATGAGTTCTTAATGTGGTAAAGCTGATACCAAGTAAATTTGCCACATGTTTGTCACTTAAACCCTTAGATACCAAACGAACTATTTCTTGTTCTCGTGGAGTCAGACCATATTGTGTAGATAAATCAATGGGTAAGGCTTGAGTAAAATAAGGTTCAAGTAAATTTAATATTCTTTTTTCACGTTCACCAAACATGTCCGCATCTTGCGCACGCCAAATTCGTAAATCACCAATATCTATACCATTTCGGACAAAATAAATATTTATGCCGTGATATAAACCATAGGCTCTCAAAAACTCATTGTAATAACTTGTTTTTTTAAGGTCAGTAAGAGGCATGACTTCGTTTACAAATGTTGGTTTTTGACGTTTGCGAAGCTGTGCCGTAATCGGATCATCAAATTGCCAAACACACTCATAGTCCTTCATGGCTTTTGGGTCGATTTTCCATATTACGCCTTCTCTCGATAAGTTATTGGTTGAATCCCAAATGTAAGATGCCGCGAAATCAGCCCGTAATAAGATGGCAATATCAGCAAGGATATTTTCACGTAAATTGTAGTGCCCTTTCCCTGAGCCAAGTTTCCATAATATTTCAGAAAACAATGTAAACTCAGATGGACTGAAATCCTTTTCTAAAAGTGCGGTCATCGTTTACCTATATAACGAAATCCATCGAATTTTAAGAAGATCGGTTAAGTGTTTCCTTTGAGCTTAGTACCAACCCCATCCTTTTCTATAACATATCTATTTTTTGATTTGGTAGGTAATAGCTATATTTTGTTCGTAAAAATATTAATTTTCTAGTTTTTATATGTTCATTATATAAAAAGCCCACCTTTCGATGAACTTTTAAATATCTTATATGATCTTTATTTACACTTCGCCCACTATGAAGGAAAAAACATTTACCATGTAAAGGTTCAAATAGGCTTAAAGATTCAAAAACGTTAACACGTATTTATCAGCTTTCGATATACTAATCAGGAATTACTTACGAAGATAAAAAATAACTCTCTTCATCAACTCAAATAAAGAGAATTCCATAGATGAATAAAATCTTCCTATCCGTCCTTTTATTATCTTTATCAGGCTGTGCTGTTTTAATTCCTCCCGCTTATAATCCTGGTGCGGTCATGTCACATTTCAGAGAAGGACAAGTGAGTAAAGACTCCTTCTATGTCAGCTATAAAGGTGACCGTGGTAGTTTACCAGAACAAGCAAGAGATTTTGTAGTTCTACGTGGTGCGGAGTTAGTCATGCAAAACGATTTTCGCTACTTCAAAATTCCTAAAATGAATCAAGGTACTCTTGTGACCTCAAACTATCAAATTGCTTCTGGGGTAAGAAATGATACCTATCAACCTATAGTTGAAGCTCAAATTGTAGGAGTCAAAGATCCTGGAGCAGATACTGAAGTCTTAGATGCCATTAAGGTAGCGAAAGCCTTAAGAATTAAATATCGACTCAACTATAAATTGACGCCTTTAGAGCTAAAATATAGTCACTAATTTCTTGATGAAGAATAGTTATTAGATAGCTATTTATAAATGCTTATGAAATCTCTAGAAGTCGTTGCCGCAGTCATCCAGCACCAGGATAAAGTTTTATGTGCCCTTAAAGGTGAGCATAAGTATCCCTATTTATCGAATAAGTATGAATTCCCGGGCGGCAAAGTTAATGATGAGATTAAATCACTAAATCAAAAAGCATATGAGAATAAAGAGAAGTTACCCTATTTTGTAGCATTTAAAATTCCTGTTGAACAAAGCATTGATCATATTGATATATTTGATCCAATGAAAAATATCCAATAGTACAACTTTTGCAATCAATTCTTAATATAAGAAGGCTATTTTGATAGCCTTCTCTTTTCATATTTATAAAATTTAAACTAGAGTATTTGAGCTATCTCAAAATGCATTCCATCTGGTTTCTTAAAGTGTCCACCCCAATACATACCATATTGATGAGCTATTCTAACTAGATCATATACACAACCTTTCTGGTCTGCTGTGGCTGGTATTGCTCCATATGGATTCCATGCTGCATTAATATCAAAAGCTGTCCCAAAAGCATGATTTGATAATATTTGCTCCTTAGCTTTACCGCGTATAAATCTTGCATTAAAGACGCCGTCAAAAGTCAAAATACGATCTAAAAGCCCCAGCCTTTCCCACTCTGCCCAAAGTTCTTGTATCTGATCTTTAACTTTCATGTGAACGTAAATAATACCTGTGTTCGGTGCACCTTTAATTCCAATTAATTGGGGTATCTCAACTAGGACTATTTTATTTCTAAAATTATTAGTGATCTTTAAACCTTCAGGATTAGATTTTGTCGGAGCAGGCTCAAACTCAAGCGGACCAAACATTTCCTGTCTAAGCTTGGTTCCTGTAATTGGTTTGAAATCAGGTTTATTAGGAAATTCTGGATTATAATCATCATTTACATCAATAATAGGAAACCCCAGCATAGCTGCCTTACCAAAAGTCTGGTTTCCTACAATTCCATCAATATAAAGCTTATTCTTTCCCTGAAATTTTTTAGTAGCAATATCAGTTAATTCATCAAATTCTCCCGTGACATCTAAATGATATCCCTGCCCTCTAAGGAAATATTGCCATTTACTCACTTGATTACCAGTTGAACCTAATCTTAATGTTTTCATTTTTACTCTCCTCAAAACTATTTCAAAGTAGGTATTACTTATTTTGAATACCTAAACTTGGTGGGAGTTGAGAATCTTTTAAAATGGTTTTGGATGGCTCTTTTTGTTCAGCAGGGTTTATCCCTGGTTGAGCTCCTGGTTTTGCAAGATCTGCAGCTGGACGTAGAGCATCAGGCATTGGATAAGTTTGCTTTACCGCTTCTAACATTCTTTGACTAACAACACTTGGGGCAAACCTACACTGGCTGGCCATATTCATTGCAGTCATAACTGCAGTGTCATAATTTTTTTTCTCGATTTGCTGCTGGATCGCCACGTTATAGATATAGACCATCTCCTGAATGCTAGTTAAGCTAGCTTGAGTTACACTCGTCACCATAATGTCATTTGTACTTGCCTGAAAGGCATTACTAGTACCTGATAGTCCTGAAAACCATGTGCTAGCCGTACCAGTTGTTGTTGCACCCGCAACCCCGAAAATAGTTCCAATGAATCCAATTATTCCGGAATATTTTTTCCCTCTTACTGTATGTTTATCGAACTCCTGATATAGGTTTACGCAATATTCTGTAGCGGTAGATAAAGTACTAAAAGCCTCTTTTGCAGTACAGGAAGAATTGTCTTGCGAACATATAGTCTGCTTATCTTTCCACGGCCATTTCGTATTTTTAGAAAAAGCAGTAGTTGGGTGGGTAATTAAAAGCGATAGTATTACTGTTACAATTTTTTTATTCATGAGCTTATTCCATTTATTATTATCCTGCTCTTACATAATATTCCCGATTTTCAAAACCGACAACTTTTATTATTAAATAATAGAGACTTACACAAAACAATTAAGACAATCTAAATAATTAATTTCATTAATATAAAATAAGTATGATTATTTAAATAGCAATACCATGTTTTAAAACCACCAAAAATGATATTTTAAATTTACCAATTGGTTTATTTTAAACCGACTAGTAAATTATTTTAAATATGACCTTTATTACATTTTATAAATGGATAACGATAGCGAAATACAGCAAGCCCACATCGAATACCATATTTTGCTTCCATAACAGTTCTTTCTGGTGTTTGTAATTTTGACCAAGAATGTCTCTGGAAGTAGCGGCATATGGTGACATCCAACCACTCGAGTAGAGCTTCCGAATCTGTATTGTTAATTACATCTAATATAAGCCGCTGCACTGCTCTTGCCTCATCATCCGTAATTTCACACAGTATTTTATTTTTCCCACGTACCTCTTCAATCGACTCATCGCAAAAGTAATGTGAGAGTTTTTCAGCGAAGGTATGAATCTGTTTTGTCACTCAATTGGTACGGTGCATTCGGCGAGCATCGAACCAGCGACCCTGAATTTCAGAAATCTATCTGTTCACGTGTTTAATATTTACCACATACGTTACAACCTGTCTGCAAAGTGGTAATGCATGAGTTCATCACAAAGATTCTTTGCAGCATTGTAAAACCCACTCATTGAGTGGGTTTTTTCATTACTAACCGTTTTGCCTGAGGTGGTCTTGGAACTCTTGGTCGTGTATTTTGTCGTAATTAACAGGGTCGTAAACGCATCCAGTTAAAACAACAATTACAGTAAGTACAACAACCAACTTTTTCATTGAGACAACTTTCCTTTTAACGCAAAAGATTTGCTTTAAGTATACTCCTCAGTAGTCATCTTGATTGGACACAATTAAGACAAACAATTGTTATTTTTAAATTATCGCCGTGTTTTAGCCTCCCATTTGATTTTTTAACAAAATCAAATCAGGGACGTTATACAACTTATGCCTCTGTCGCTAAATACCAATTTTTCCAAGAACTCGTGCCACGCACTTCAAGAGGTACGGTTGGAATGAGTTTTTCTTTTAACACTTCAGTTTGTTCAACTGTTTTTGCAAGTCTTGCTTTGACGGAGTGAATGCACTCACGGTCACCAAATTCACAGCGGTCTAAAGTTGTACCGCCACAAGGCCCGTTGGCTAAACCTTTTGGACACGTTTCAGGGCAAATATATAAAGTATCGCTTAATCGACACTGACCACAGCTTTCACAGCCCACTAGGGTATGTTTACTCAGCACTTCCGTTTTAAGTAAGAGTTTGGCGATCAAAGCATTTTCCCAAAAAGATGCTTTAAAAATAAAGCGTCCAAGCCCCTTGGCAATTTTTGATCCAAACATTGCTTCATGCATAACATGCAGTTGACGATATTTAATTAATTGTTTAGATGATGGCTGACGCGAAAAATGAGAAATTTCAGGTGAAAACTCTTTGCCTGTCGTGACTTGCCAAAGTGAATTCCAAAGCTCTTCTAAGGCCTTAAGGTTAAGATGTCTGTATTGCTCGATGTAGCTTTCAAGCAGCATTTGCTCTTCTGGCTTATGGCAAGCAGATAAGTGAATGCCTGAAAACCCCAAGTGTTTACACATCAAAATCTGTAAAGCACAGCGTAAATAAACGCGGTCTGTATTTCCTGCCTGTTTTTCATCTGCCAAGACTTTTAACATATGTGGGGTAATCACAATACCCGCGACTTTATGCTTCACCATAAAATTGGCACGGCCCAAAGTCAGTGGCATGACACAAGCCAGTATTTGCTGCGAATAAGCATGCTTTGTTAAAAATGATTTGGCTTGCTTTAAGGCTTCAATGTCATAGCCCAATTGCGTAATGATAAAGTCTGCACCTGCTTTAATCTTCTTATGCAGTTTTAAGTACTGTGCATCACGCTCAGCTTCGACATATTTAAATGGATTAAAAGCAACCCCACTACGAAACCCACCATGTTGCTTGGCAGCCATTACTGCGTTTACAGACTCTAAGTAACGACTACGCGGCTGCCCATCTCGACCATTATGGTGTTCTTTGAGTTTGTCGCCTGTAAGCAACAACAAGTTTTGAATATTAGCTGCTTGAGCTTGTTCTAAAAAGCGCTCAAAGTCTTGTATGTCTCGGGCCTTACCTGAAAAGTGTAAGACTTTCTCTATTGAGTCAGGGTAACTTTTGCTGGCTTCAAGCGGCGCAATATCATGATCTGAATGTACGCGATCTGCCAATGTCATTGCAGCCGGATATCCTGCAAACTCATGTTTCACAGGATAAATTTCATGCAGTGAAGTGAGATATTCCACCAACACAAAAAACTGATTTTGTTGGAAGCAGGGAGAAACGTGTGACATAGGCAAAGTGCTGATCAAAACATGACATCAATCATAAGCGCGGCATTATAAATCAAAGTGCATCAAGATGCGCTAGTCAGAAAGCTCATTGTTTTGCTTATCTTCACCCTCTTTATTTCTGGGTAATTCGAGTGAGCGAGGAAATATAAAATCGAAAGAATCGAGTGCATAGCGATAAAGCTGAGCTGGTCGTTTGCCTACAATTTTACTTTGGTTAGTTTCTTCAACTGCACCCGCTTCTATCATACGGCGCCTAAACGCTTTTTTATCTAACGATTGCCCAAGAATAATTTCATAAATAGTCTGTAGCTCGGTCAGTGTAAATAACTCGGGCATGAGACTAGCTGGCAAAGCGGTATAGCGAGTTTTACTGGTTAAACGCTCTAAAGCTAAGCTGAGCAATTCATTATGATCAAACGCCAATGCTAAATCTTGTGCTTTTGCTACAGGCACCCATTCGCTGTACTCAGCCAAAGCTTGGTGTTGATAGGCATTAAAATCGATTAATGCAAAATACAAAATCGTCACAGCCCAGCCACGCGGGTCGCGTTTCGCGTTACCGACAGAAGCAACTTGTTCCAAGTAAGGTGAACTAATTCCTGTTTTTTCGACCAGCTTACGATAAGCCGTAGCCATCAAATCTTGATCGTGCTTTAAATCGGCAAAACCACCCGGTAAAGCCCATTGGTCTTTGGCTGGAAAGTTGGGCCGCTTAATGAGTAATACTTGCAACTGACCATTAAATACCGAGAAAATAGCCATATCGACAGTGAGTAAAGGTGCGTCATAATCTCGGCGATCATAACTGGCAAGGAATTCTTGTTCAGTTTGAATAGTCACGTCCAGCCTCTCAATAAAAATGATGAGCCGATATTCATGCAACGGCTCATCTAAACTCAGTTATGCGATGGATAAACGCTCACGAATTTGATCCAAAGTACACTCATATTGAAGTTTACCATTTTCAAAGACGGTTTTTAGTGCTCCGCCTTGTTCTTGCTCGGCTGTTTGCTGATCAAACAAGGTAAAGCCATTTTCACTTTCTTCGATGCGTAACAGACCTTTCGCAGATTTTTTCACACCTGAGTCAGTAATTGGGTCTTTAAACAACTCACGGCCTACCCCATTCACTTGTCCCCAAGTTGCTTTCACAGCAAACCCAAAAGTATCGCGAGTTAAGTAATTATAAGTAAAGCTGCCGATCCCAAATACTAAGTTGTTTGAAGCAAAACCTTTGGTTTCTAACCCTTCTAAAATTCGCTGCGCACGCTCTAGAGTAATCGAGTCACCATAAATTAAACCGACACGTTCATTCAGTACTTTATAGCCTTGGTCTGTCGTTGTA
Organism: Acinetobacter sp. WU_MDCI_Abxc222; assembly: GCF_025514755.1. NCBI lineage: Bacteria > Pseudomonadati > Pseudomonadota > Gammaproteobacteria > Moraxellales > Moraxellaceae > Acinetobacter > Acinetobacter sp. WU_MDCI_Abxc222. The sequence goes on along the minus strand of NZ_JAHPVG010000001.1, from coordinate 31,885 downwards.
CCACCAAATACTTCCCATAAACATTCAACCGCGCCTTTGTAAGCTGGGCTGCCGACTTCGGCATCTGGGTCACCACAAATAATTTTGACAGGGTCACCAGAGTCAGGACGGAAAACCAATTTAGCTAAACCTAAAGCATTCGGTTGTCTTGCCAAAATTTCAGGTTTTAAAGCCACCGTAAACTCGGTAATCACTCGCCAAAAGTCCCAAGTATCAGACACGACACTGACAACACCCGACGGATAAAGTTCGCAAATTAAACGCTTAAATGTTTCTAGCTCACTGTCTTCTGTGCCCATACACATCACACTGTGTTCGGTCGCTGGTACAGATACCCCAATCACCCCTGTGGCATTGTAATATTCTTCTGCATAGTCAATTGAAGCAACCGAGTCTGTTCCAATAAAACTGGTTAAGTGGCCAACGCCAGATTGTGCAGCATCATAAATTCCACTCATACCACGGCTACTAAAATCGTGTCCTTGTACAGGTACAAAATCGAGTGGTGCGCCAGTTTTTACGGCATATTGTGTTAATAAACGTTTGTATTCATAGGCAATTGTGGCCGTAGTACAGCTTTTCCAAAGTTCAGCACTTAACACCGTTTCAATATAGTTCGTTAACCAAAAGAAACGCGGGTCGGTATTAATTACGGTAAGCACAGGTACACGCATATTGACGCGGCTACCTTCTGGCAATGCTTTAATGCGTAATGGTAAATAGCCCAAGTCGTGTAATGCTTCAATGTGATCAACAGGTACAGCACCTTCACCTAATGAACTATCCATACGGCGTTTATATGCTGCCACCACCTTGTCTTTAGGTTGCTTGAAAAAGCCTTCATTCCACGTATCGATTAAAAAATGTTTGATAAAACCCTGAAGCCCAAAGAACACAACTTTATTGTCAAAGTCAGGCAACATTTTTGCGAGTCGAGATGAACGCGGCGTAAAGTTGGCGTACACGTACTCTGTGTCTGCTGGATACTGACGTCTGTGATCAGCTTTATAAAAATCGATAGCGTTTAATGGATTAAGTTTAATAGTCATCTTTATTCTCTTTATTTTGCTGCAAAAGCAATTACTGAAATTTTGTCTGATGGTTGTTGTGGAAAGCTGTCCGAGGTAAACAGTTGGTCAAGCAATCCATCAAAAACCTCTATACTTTTACTAAAAATACCGTGGGTCACATATAGAACGACCTTGTGACAATTAAGGCGACGAAGTTCTTTGGCAATACCAATAAAGGTTGCACCGCCATCACAAATGTCATCGGTAATGACCGCTGTTAGACCTGATAAATCAGTCGCATGTACATACGTACCTAAAATTTTGCCAGTCACTGGATCACGTTTTTTATCACACTGAACAATAGTGATGGGTTGTTTGCGCTCGCGATTAAAAGCATCTGCAACCATTTGTGTACGCGCTTTTGCGCCTTTGTCTGGGCAAACCAGCACTGTTTTTTCATCTTTTAACAATGTGCTTAGCGCTTCACTCTTTGCGATGATGTCGACTGAACTGATGTTTACAACTTCGCTAAAAGAAGTATTGGCAGCGAGTAAGGCTGCCGTTACTTCACTATGACAGTCCCAAACAGTGATCTTGCCTTGTTTGCCCGCTTTTTTTTCTGCATTGATGTTGAGTAACTTCGTCATCACATCAAGCGAGAACGCTTGGCCTACTGCACAAATACGGTCCTGACGTGCATATGGAAAATATGGAACTTCTAGGTCAATGGTTAAACCCTGAGTCAGCAATATATTTTCAAGTAACAAATAGTCCATCACATCGTGACTTGAGGCCATCTTTGCACGGATCAATACCTTGCCAGATAGTGAATTCAATGTTTTCTCATCAATTTGAACATGACGCTCGCCACCAGAAAACTGCGTGAATTTCACTGGAATTGCATTTCTTGCCGCATCTAAAAGCTGGATAGCCATATCATCCTCTTTTTGTCTGATGACCTTCGATGAATATATAGTGGCACAAAGCCACTATATATTGCAAGTCTAATTTTTAAACTTTTTTCAAAGCCCTTTAAGACATAAAATTTGCAGTTTTAGAGCGATCAGATATTCAGTTTTTAATTAAATTCATTATTTAAGTTGTTAAAATAAATATTTAATTTACAAAAATCATTACAAGTAGAACCATGATTAAAAGTAGCGGATATAATTTTGCTCGCCATAAATCCGGTAGTTTTGAAATAAATTTTTCTGAAAAATATAGCCCGATCCATGTTCCCACAACCAAGAATAATGCAGCTTCAAACCAGATCAGACCAATGAATCCGTTGGGGGTCCATTCAGATTGCCAAAGTGACAATAAACAATAGGTAAGCGTTGCGGTTAAAGTCAAAGGTAAGGTGAGAATATTTGCCATAGCCGCGGCCTCTGCCATAGAACTACCCCGCCGCCGTAATAAAGGAACTGTCATTACGCTTCCTCCAACACCTAAAAGTGCTGCAACCCAGCCAATAATTCCACCTTTAATGAGTTCACTGTTTTGAGCATAGTTTTGCTTTTGCGCTGATGCCACCATAAACCCTGGTCGGTAATAACAATCTATAATGGTTATGAACACATAACCCATAAATATCCAGCGAAGCCAGTTTCCATTAAACAATGAAGCCATTACCGCACCGACAACTCCACCCAGTGCGATCCCACCCCATAAAAAACGGATCTTTTGCCAATCTATCGGCCCAGAACGATAGTGCCGAAAGGTTGCAAAACTTGCCGAGCACAACATGACAAATGCAGATGTGGCTACGGCGATTTGCATGGCATGTATGCCGACATTACTTTCGTTGCTCCACTTTTGAAGAATGACGGTGTAAAGCAAAGGCACAGCAACAAAACCACCGCCAAAGCCAAATAACCAAGTGGTGACTCCCGAAAGTAGTCCAAATAAAAATAGCTCATATAGCATCGTTATCTTCCTCACGTTTATAGAGGCATGATATAAAATAGCTCTATGGCAAACTAACGTAGAAAAGCCATCTTTTTATTTGTTTAAGCCAAAAAAATATGCGTAATATTCCAGTTAACGACGTAGACCATCTACCACAAGCAGTTCTAGCATTAGGATCAGACTATCCAGCTGATACCTTATTAGATACGCATAGCCATCGTCGTGCCCAGTTCTTATATGCACCCGAAGGCTTGATGAAAGTTGAAACTGAAGATGGACAGTGGCTCGTGTTACCGTACAGCGGTGTATGGATACCCGCTGGCAAACCACATCGGGTATGGCTATCTAAAGTCAGTACTTATAGTTTGTATATAGAAGTGAGTAATGCCCCAAGACAGGCAAACTACTGCGAAGTCGTACAAGTATCACCGTTACTTCATCAACTGCTCATTCAGGCTAATCAGCTACCTGTTGACTACCAGCATTCAGGACGTGACGGCGCTCTTATCGATTTATTGTTATATGAGTTAGAAGCTGCACTAGCCCTACCTCTATTTATTCCATTGCCTCACAACACCTTACTATCTAAACAATGTGCCGAGTTTATGCAGCATCCTGATATTCATAGTAGTCCTAAAGATTGGGCACATGAACACAATAAAAGTGAACGGACTTTTCACCGCTGGTTTAAGTCTGAAACTGGCATGTCCTTTCAGGCTTGGCGTAATCGAGTCTGCATCATCTATGCTTTAAATGCGTTAAAAGCAAATATCTCAATTACTGAAATTGCTTTTAGCTTGGGCTATGAACACTCGGCAGCTTTTACCGCAATGTTCAGTAAAATTATGGGTTATCCGCCTACCCATTTTCAAAAAAGATTTCATGCGCATGATAAAGCACTATAAAGATTTACTCATGTGAATGGTGTCATAGGTCTCAATCCACTCACGTTTAATCAAATCAAAGCCTTGGAGCCGCCAAAATTCTTCAGCCGCTGGCAAAAATGGATGGGTATGCAAATACAAACTAGTAATAGCATGGTTTTTGGCATGGCTAAACAATATGTCACATAGCTGGGTCGCGATGCCCTTACGTCGGTATTCAGGCAATACAAATAACTTAACGACCTCAACCGTATTAATCGGCAAATTTAAATCAAAACGATGGTCATAAGCTCGATATGCAATGGTGCCAATAATGCGGTTTTGATCTTTTACCGTAATAAAGCAGCCCAATGGGTCATGGACATAATGTTGCTCAAAATTTTGTAAATCTTTGGGAACTTGCCCATGATAGATTTCTGGGAATAACAACTGTCTTGTATAAAGTGCAAACTCTACCGCAGACTCATAGTCTACTTTGCCCACTACTTGATAATTCAACATATTCATAGCCAAGAATGATCAGGTATCACAATCGTTTTGTCTTGAATCATGGCTTCATGAAACTCAACATCGTAGACACTTTTTAAAAACTTTGGATCAGTTATTCGTGTTTTTGACTCAGGCTTAACCACTTCGTGTTGGCGCATAAAAAACAGATGATCTGCAAATAAAAAAGCTAAATTGGGATCATGCATAATCGCAATCACCGTAAAATTTTGCCGCGATAACTGACGCAACTTTTTCATTAAATAAGACTGGTAATAAACATCGAGATGATTGGTTGGCTCATCGAGCAAAATGACTTTTGGGGCTTGCACTAAAATACGGGCAATCATGACCAATTGTCTTTCGCCACCCGATAACTCGGTATAAGGACGGTCACGCAAATGCTCGATGTCTAAATCAAGCAAAGCTTGGTCTACTCTTTCCCAATCTGACTTTGAAGGCCTATATCTGCTGAAAGCGGCACGCCCTGTAATCACTACATCTTTAACCAGAAATGGAAATACGGTTTTATGAAACTGCGGTAAAAAGCCGAGCAATGCAGCCCGATCTTTACCTTTAAAGTCCGATAATGGTTTTCCAGAGTAACGGATTAATCCATCTTTTACGGGTTCTAGACCCGCCATCAGCTTAAAAAGTGTCGATTTTCCGCAGCCATTACGTCCTAAAATGACGGAAAACTGATTTTCAGGAAACTCCAGATGAATATTTTTAAGAACCTGTTTATGCCCATAGGCATAATTTAACTGATCAATTTGAATCATGCCCAATGAGTCCTCTGAGTTTTCATTAATAATAAGAAAAATGGCGCGCCAAGTAGCATGGTAAAAATACCAATCGGTATTTCAAACGTAAGTAAAACCCGAGAAAAGTTATCAATCAACAGTAAAAAACTACCGCCCAACACCATATTGGCAGGAATACTATAGCGGTGATCTGGCCCAACCAACATTCTCACAATATGCGGCATAAAGAGCCCATATAGACTAATAATGCCTGCAGCGGCTACAGAAGTTGACGTACATACTGTGACTAGAGCAATTAAAAGCAGTTGTTCCCATCTTGGGTTAACACCCACAGCCTGCGCTTCTTCAGCACCAAGTGCCATTAAGTTTAATCGCCAACGCATAGCAAATAATCCGGCAAGGCCAATACAGATCGGTAGCACGGCATATTGGACCTTTTGCCAAGACGCCTGATGTAAGTTGCCCATGGTCCATTGCACAATGGCTTGCAGTTTAAATGGATCGCTTAGGTATTGAATAACCGTAAGACCTGCCAAAAACAGCCCCGAAACAATCATGCCCGATAAAATTACCATCACTAAAGACGTCTGGCTTTCATGTTTTTGATGTGCAAATAGATACGTTAAGCCAACAGCACAAACGCCAAAAACAAAGGCGGATAGATTTGGCGAAAGCCAACTTAAAGAAAGTGCTAAAGCTGCACCAAACGCCGCACCAGATGAAATACCAAGCACATAAGAATCGACCAATGGATTACGAAACAAGGCCTGCAAGCCATTACCTGCGGTTGCTAATGCAGCTCCCACCATAAAGGTCAGTAAAATTCTGGGTAATCTGACATTTACCAGAATGTTTTGCATCAGCCTAAATTGTTCTGCATCAAAATAAGGTGTACCAAAAACTGCTTGTACACCCCACAGCGTATAGTCCCATGCACTCAAGGTCTGAGTTGGCCCAATAAGCAGCGAGATAAAAATCATGAGGAAAGGTAAAGGGTAAAACCAATAATATTTCAGTTTTTCCATATTTATTGCACCAACGTTTTTGCAAGGTGCTCACCATACAACTTAGTTAAAATGCGCTGTTGTAAAGCACTTACAGGTAAATCGGAGTTTTCGGGATAAATACTATGATTCAAATAAATCGCCGTAATAATAATTTTGATGGTGTGTGGGTTATATATAAATGCAGGACTCAAATTAAATACCTTTCGGTTTTGCACAGCGCTTAAACCCTGTAATTCTTTTCGTTCATAAATTAGTTGGGGGTTGGTGTTCCAAAGCACAATATTGTCGGGGTTCCATTCAATTAAAGTCTCGGGATTTACATTGGGTTGATTCGTATTGGTCTTAACAATGTTGTACGCCCCCGCCAGCTCAATAAAATCATTGGTAATCGACTGACGTCCCGAGGTAGAAAAAATTCGGCCACCAGACCAAGCATAGTAAATCGATTGTTTATTTGGCTGACGTGCAGTTTTGGCTGCGACCTCCGCCACAATTTCATCAGAGAAATTTAAAATTTCTTGAGCTCGCTTTTGGGCACCGCTCAGAATAGCAATTTCAGAAAGTTCTTCTTTTACTTGCTGGTAGGTACTGGACTCCATCACATATACAGCAATGCCGAACTGCCGTAACAGTTCAATTGTTTGAGTCTGCCCGCTCCCTACAATCACCAGATCAGGTTTTAACAACACAAGACTTTCAATATTGGTTGCATTTGCCCCTTGTGAAGGCGTCGCAAGCTGCTTATTGGCGATACGCTTATCTATTTTTGAATAGGCATTAAATAATAAAGGCTGGATGTATACTTCGGCTGGTATGCCAATCACTTTATGACCTTGCCCTAGCATATATAAGCCATCTAAACCCGACTCAAACAAAGAAACAATTCTTTGGGCGGGTTTGGCTACACAGACTTTTGTATTTGTACTATCAAAGACACATATCGAATGGGCTGCTAACTTTTCTTGCGCTTTACCACTTTGTTCAGATGAAGAACATCCACATAGAATTAGTAAAGTGAGTAATGAAGTGAATAACTTCATTACGGCATGCCTTGCACAAATACAGTGCATAATAAGAAGATGTGCCTATTTGGTGCATTTTTCATGTGAAAAAACACCATAAGTGAGCAAGACAGTTTGAATCATGGGTAATACAGCTGTCAAATTAAATGAGATAGCTAAGATATTAAAGAGTAAGCAAAAAAAACGCCAAATTTACCAAGTAATAAAAACTATTTAATTATTAGGCCAAAAAGTTTACAAGGTGGCTAATCAAATAATTTAATAGTGGTTACCACTCAATCAACATTAAAATAAATAACTCGTTATAATCCAGCCCAAAATCTGATAGACATTATCTTCCGATGCTGACCCAATCATCTTTCTGGCGTAGTCTTTACCGCTTAATTCATATTTATGCCGGTATTTTTATTGCACCATTTATCTTGTTCGCAGCAATCACTGGTTTACTCTATGCCATCACGCCACAACTTGAACAAGCAATTTACAAAGATGTTCTATATGTTGAGCCACTGAATCAAACACCACATAAGCTGAGCCAGCAAATTGAGGCTGCAAAGCAAGTAATGCCTAAGTCTGCACAGGTAATTGAAGTTAGGCCAACTCCTAGCTCTGATCAGACAACACGTGTAATTTTTTCAGACCCTATCCACGATTTTACAAGTGAAGCTGTTTTTATTGATCCTTTTACACTTAAAGCCAAAGGTCATCTAGCGGTTTATGGTACCAGTGGGGTTCTGCCATTTCGAACTACGCTCGATCAGTTACATAGCAATTTATTACTAGGAAAATGGGGGCGTTTTTATAGTGAACTTGCTGCAAGCTGGTTAGCAATTTTGATTTTAACCGGACTTTATAATTGGTGGAAGCGCCGTCAAAATCTTAAAATCAGGCAAACACAAAAAAATAGATTATTAAGATGGCATAGCACGTTGGGTTTAACTTTATTTCCACTTTTATTATTAATTGCCATTACGGGTCTTACATGGTCTGAGTGGGCTGGAGATAATATTCGAGTTGCTCGTCAGTGGTTTAACTGGCAAACACCAACATTAGCAACTTCCCTTCAAACAGATAATTTACCTACAGTGATGCACCATGAACATCACGAAATGCCTCATAGTGAAAATCTTAATTTAAATATTGTCTCAAGTGAGTACGATACTGCTCTTTCAATCGCCAGAGCACATGGTATTGATGCAGCACAGATACAAATCAAACCACCGACTAGTGGAAATCAAGCTTGGACTGTAGCCGAAATTCAGCGTAAATGGCCAACTCAAGCAGACAGTATCGCCATTGATATGGAACAACACAAAGTCATCGATCAACTTGCGTTTAAAGACTACTCGTTAGTGGCAAAACTCACTCGTTGGGGAGTTGATGCGCATATTGGGGTTTTATTTGGCTGGATAAATCAATTGGTACTGGCACTTTATGCCTTTCTACTGTGTATTATGATTATTTATGCATATAGGGCTGCGTTTAAAAACTCGAATTTAAAACTCATGACAACTCACTTCGTTGGTCAAAGCCTATTAATTTGGAACCGCGCAACTGGCTCACAAAAAACATCGTTAATATTGGGGGGACTCGTGTTAGGTCTCAGCTTACCTGTTTTTGGTTTTAGTATTTTATTTACGCTGTTTATCTTTACTATGCGTAAATACATCCCGTCTAAATCATAACACCCGTATTCGTTCTCACCTCATATGTTGTGCATACTAACAGTATGCACAACCGCCGAAATAAGCTCTAAATTAATCTTCCGATAATGTTTTCATATCAATCACAAAACGATACTTCACATCGCTCTTTAACATACGCTCAAAAGCTCCGTTAATATTTTTCATATCAATCATCTCAACTTCGGAAACAATATTATGCTCACCACAAAAATCGAGGAGCTCTTGTGTTTCATTAATTCCACCAATGACCGACCCTGCAATTGATTTTCTTCCTAAAATCATAGGTACTGAATTTGCACTGATTTCACCTAAGTATCCAACTAACACAATGGTTCCATTTAAAGCTAAAGTTGGAATATAAGGCTTTAAATCATGGTCATAAGGCACAGTATCAACGATTAGATCAAATTGATTTAATACTGATTTCATTTGAGCGTCATCTGTTGATAACACAACATGATGTGCGCCAAGTTGTTTTGCATCCTGTTCTTTGTTTGCTGAGCGGGTAAATAATGTCACTTCAGCGCCTAGAGCATTGGCAAGTTTAATTGCCATGTGCCCTAAACCACCTAACCCCACTACAGCGACTTTACTACCCTTGCCAACATTCCAGTGACGCAGCGGCGACCAAGTGGTAATGCCAGCACAAAGCAGTGGTGGCACAGCTTGAGCATCCAGATTTTCAGGTACTTTTAATACAAAATCTTGGCTACAGGTAATGCTTTGTGAATATCCACCATAAGTTGGGCGTTGGTCATGGCGATCTACGCCGCCATAAGTCTGGATGTTACCTTCTTCACAATATTGCTCTAACCCTGAATGACAAGCAGAACAAATACGGCATGAGTCGACCATACAGCCAATGCCCACTAAATCCCCCACTTTATACTTTGTGACTTTAGGGCCAATTGAGGTGACACGCCCGACAATTTCATGGCCCGGAACTAATGGATAAGCACTAAATCCCCAATCATTTTTAGCTTGGTGTAGATCGGAATGGCAAACACCACAATATTCAATTTGAATAACAACATCATCTTCACGTGGGGTTCTACGTTCAAATTTAAACGGAACTAAAGGAGTTTCTGATGACAGCGCAGCATAACCTAAAACTTCAGTTGTCATATTTTTTCTCTCGTGTTTAATGTTTAAATAGAAATGATTCCTTCACTGGATATTCATTAATGGCTATTGATTTTGAAAACCCATGAATACGTTTTTGGAAACGGTGATCCAGCAAAATTGAATCAATCAGTTTTTTGCCATGTTCCTCAGTATAAAAATGAAAGTTGTAGAGTGTTGTTCTATTCCTCTCACAGATTTGCCTAATCCTCCGAATTGTTGTACTTCTCACTATTTTTCTTATTTGAAATGCCTACAATAAAAACACAGAGGGTAATCGGTAGAATCTGAATGGCGAATAGGTCTCTAGACAGTAATCAAGAATTAGCTCAACTTGTCGATCAATGGACCCGAGAAAAAGGTACATTCGAAACACCTATTATGGGACTGACTTTATATCGTGCAGAGACATTGGCCCAACCAAGTAGCAGCATGATGGATGCCAGTCTATGTATGATTGCTCAAGGGAAAAAACAGGTGATTCTTAGCGAAGAAACCTATACTTACGACTCTAACCATTTCCTTTTTACTGCAATTGATTTGCCTGTAATTGCTCAGGTTCTTGAAGCTTCAGTTGAACGACCTTATCTTTCAATCGTGTTACGCCTAGACCCGTATGTACTCGCCCAAATCATGCTTGAGGCGCATATTCCTTTTAAAGATGTAAATACTGAGAAAAAAGGAATGGCGGTTGGAGTAGTCAATTCAGAGCTAAATGATGCGTTTATACGGTTAATAAAACTACTAGATAAGCCACAAGACATTCCCATCTTGTGTCCTCTTATTATTAAGGAAATTTTTTATCGTTTATTGATGAGCCCACAAGGCGATCGACTTAAACGTATTGTAGCGGCAGGCACTACAGGTCATCGAATTGTGAAGGCGATTGAATGGCTGAAAACAAATTTTGCAAAATCATTTAGTGTTGAAGAACTGGCAAGCACAATGGGGATGAGCGCATCAAGTTTTCATCAACATTTTAGGGATATAACCTCAATGAGTCCCCTACAATATCAAAAGAGAATGAGGTTGACCGAAGCACGGCGTTTATTAATGACCGAAGAATATGATATTTCATCTACCAGTATGCAAGTCGGTTATGAAAGTTTGTCGCAATTTTCCAGAGAATATAAACGTTTTTTTGGGGTTTCTCCGTCAGTAGATATTAAGAATATATAAGAGACACCCTGAATATTGAGGGCTTTTCTATTTATCAGTTTTTAACTGAGGAATAATATTCACAGCACTTGGATCTTTTTGTCCTAGAGTGATTTTAAATACTTTTTTTAATATTTATATTTTTTAAAAATAAATCAACCGCATACTCAACCCAAGTACTAATTTCATTCTCTGATATTAAATAATCAGGATGCGTCAAACATTTTAGATGAGCATCACTTCTTAATAACGATAAAAATATATTCGCAGCAACTTCTGAAGAAGAGCTTAATTCAATTTCGCCCTGTCTAACGGATTTTTCTAGATATCCTGCAATGATATTTGCCAGACGCTTTGGACCCAATTCAAAGAATTTTTCAGATAACTCAGGGAATCTTACAGCTTCTGCAATACAGACCCTAAAAAAAGCCAAACCTGAATGCGATAATATAAAACACAGATAGGTCTTCCCAATTTCAGTTAGTGCTGAGCGTAAATTGTCAGCTTTTGTCTCAACTAAAATAATTTGTTTTTGCATGTTGGTACATTGACGTTCAATCACCGCTGCAAACATCGCTTCTTTATTTTTATAGCAACCATACATGGTAGCTTTTGAAACCCCCGCTTCCTTTTGAATCATGTCTGTCGTTGTGCCACTAAAGCCGTGGATCAAAAAAAACTTTGTTGCTGCATCCAGAATTTTTCGATCTTTTTCATGAGCTTTCGTTAAACCAGACATATTGACCTTATAAAAATTTTAGCGATTTCGTTCTAAGTGTAACCCATCGAAAAGTTCAAAATCGAGAATTGACGGAAATTTAATTAAAGAGTAGAGTACCGATCGGTACAGTACAGTAAATATCTACTCCGTGCAATGAATTGATGTTTAAGATTTAAGGTAAAAGATGAATACAAAGCCACTCATCGGTTTAGCAGGTGCAATATTTGCTGCAATGACTGTTGAATTTAATAACCGAATTACCAGCATTACTTTAGTCGACATTCGAGGTGCAATGGGCATTAGTGTCGACTCGGGTTATTGGGTTAACAGTATTTACGCAAGTGCAATGATTATTGGAATGATCCTGTCTACGAGTTGGGCAGTCATTTTTTCTATGCGCAGAGTTCTTCTTTTTGCCATAGGACTTTGCCTTGTTTCTAGCGTTTTAATTCCTTTTAGTCCAAATATCGAAATCTTTTATCTATTGCGTGGCTTACAAGGGCTCGCCAATGGTTTAACCATTCCTTTGCTCATGGCCTGTGCGCTTAGATTTTTAGGACCTGACATTCGGCTATGGGGTCTCGCCTGCTATGCATTAACTGCGACGTTCTTTCCCAACTTAAGTGCTGCACTCTCAGCTTTTTATTTAGATGTAATTGGCTGGAAAATGATATTTTTCCAAACCATTCCTTTTTGTGCGCTAAGCGCTGCACTGGTGTATTTTGGGATTCCCCAAGATCCTCTTAATTATTCAAGAATAAAAACTTACGATTGGATGGGTGCCATTTTAGCAATTATTAGCTTAGCGAGCCTGAGCACCATGTTGTTGCATGGAAATCATTTAGATTGGTTCCATTCCCAATTAATTTGTGTATTGGCCTTAATCAGTGCGATTACTTTACCTTGGTTTTTCATACATGAATGGCGCTATCCTTCAGCACTCATTAAACCGCAAATGCTCGAAATCAGAAATTTTGCTTATGCTGTTATTGCTCTCTTTTGCTTTGTCATTATTGGTATGTCCACCAGCACATTACCACTGAATTACTTAAGTGCTGTGCATGGCTATAAACCCACTCAGACCATGTGGATTGGCTTACAAATTGCGGCATTGCAATTTATCTATATTCCTATTGTTGTGAAGCTTTTAAATCAAGCTTGGGTGGATAGCCGATATGTACACGGGTTTGGTTTACTTCTGGTCATTGCGGGTTGCCTAGGTGCAAGTCAACTTGATACCACATGGAATCAAGACCAATTTTATTTTTGGCATGCAATCTCATGTCTGGGACAAACCTGTGTCGTGCTCTCGCTCTTAATGATGGGTACAAACAGTGTTCACCCAACCATGGCAATTTATGCATCTCCTATGATTAATACCCCGCGTGCTATTAGCGGTGTACTGGGTGTGTGTATTTTGGACTGGGTCAATCGAGTTCGCGGTGAATATCATTCAACACGGCTGATTGAAAATACTGCTCAACATGTTTTCCAAAATATTCAAGGCCCTGTTATTAACCCACTTACTCCACCTGTGCTCACTGCAAATGGTGCAGATCGTGTTTCAGGTGGTTTATCTGCCCTAAATTCTGCGATTCAAGCGCAACAATCAGTTTTAGTTATTAGCGATCAATATCTCATCTTAGCTGGCCTTACCGCTATTTTATTCATCGTGATGTTGATTTTGCCAGTTCGAACTTATCCGCCACGTATTGCTCTCATTAAGTTAATGAATAGTCATAACTCAGGAAAATCTTTATGAGTACTCTCGAAGCCCAAGACACCACCCATACCGAACCACCCAAGTTAACCAAGGTGCAATTTCTCAAAAAGCATTGGGTTATGGCTATTGCGCTTATTATTGTCTTAGCATCTATTTTATGGGTTTTAAAACTTATATTTTTACCCTCTTCGGTTGTTGAAACAGACGATGCACGTGTAGATGTAGAGTATTCAACTATTGCCCCTAAGGTATCTGGCAATATTGAGGAAATTTATATTAAAGATCATCAGACCGTAAAAAAAGGCCAACTTTTAGCAAGGATTGATGCACGTGATTATCAAGCTGCTTTGGCTGAAGCTGAATCTAATTATGCAAAAGCACAAGCTGACCTGAGTGAAGCAATGCTCGCAGTGGATAGACAACCCACTGTTATTCGAGAAACTGAAGCACAGCTGAGAAAAGTAGAAGCTGGAATTAAACTCACAAAAGATAATACGGCGCGTTATGAGCAACTACAGGCACTTGGAGCGGAATCTAGATTAATTACACAGCAATCTAAGACTACTTTGACTGAACAATATGCTGACTTAGACAGCAGTAAAGAAAAAGTGATTGATGCACAGTTTCAGCTCAACCAATACAAGATTCAGGTACAAGCCAAACAAGCAGCCCTTAAACAAGCCCAAGCGGCGCTTGATAAAGCAAAACTGAATTTGAGCTATACAGAGGTTCGTGCACCTATTGACGGAATGATTGGTCAAAAGTCAGCTAATGTAGGTAACTTTGTGAGTGCTGGTAATCCACTCATGGTGGTTGTTCCTTTAGATCAGGTTTATGTTGAAGCCAACTTCCGTGAAATTGAATTAAAAAAGATCAAGATTGGACAACCAGTTAATGTCTATGTAGATGCTTATAACGTTGAATTAAAAGGTGTGGTAGACAGCTTTTCTCCTTCTACTGGCGCATTTTTTTCTCCGATCTCGGCGACTAACGCGACTGGTAACTTTACCAAGATTGTTCAGCGCCTTCCTTTACGAATTAAGCTTATTGAAAATCAAAAAGACGTTAAATTATTACGCCCAGGTTTATCGGTTTTAGTCTCTATTGATACGACTAAATAGTTCGTCTAAACCTTGGAATATGAGAGAAAAAAGAGACCATTTATGGTCTCTTTTTTAATGATGAGTGTTAAAAAGTCTTTAAAACTTTTTGGTGTAGTTTACAAACAGGCGATCTTCACCAAAGTCATTGCCATGTTTAACGTTGTAATCAATACGAATGTATTGCAGGGCCACGCCTTTTAAGAACGGCTGTTGAAATGCATAGTTTAAAATCACATTCGACTCAGTCTCGTGGTTTTTCTCACCATTTGCTGCTTTAAAGTCATGGCCATAAACATATTTCACCATCGCATTTAAGCCCAGCACATAATCTTTAAAGTCGTAGCCATACATGACATGATAAGACTTTTCATCTTCTTTAAAGAAACCTGTTGCATTCCAGTTAATGAAATAGGTCTCTGGTAAAAAACCATCTGGTAAGGGGTAAGCCGACTCACCCATAATTTGTTGATAACCTAAACCAAAGGTGTGGTTTTTTACATTAAGAGTCTCTAGCACCCCAATGTTTTGCGCATCAATATCAAAAGTATTGCCATCATCTTTTGCATTGAAGTATTTAAACTTAGACGTAAGCGCAAAATTAGGTTGTTTCCAATTATGCTCAAGTCCAACATAGTGTTTGTTGTAGAGATCTTCTAAATTACCAAAATAATATTCGCCCTTTAAAGACGGCGTAAATTGATAGCGTAGGTCAATATAATTCAATCCATCGGATTCTTTAGTGATTCCATTTGATGTGAAAGAAAACTTTTTAAAGTCTTCCTCATTTCGTGGAGAGACTTTTTCAACCCGACCAATTTCAGCATAAAGCTGATCTGAAAGTTGCGACTTAACATTGGTTCCCCAATATGAGGCAAGTAGTTGTCGGCTGGCATCCACAGCCGTTACTGGTAAGTCTAACCAGAGTTCACCGACGCTTAAAAGGGTTTTGTCATAACCTAGCTTTAAAGTGGCGCCGTATTTTAAGAAGTCGGATGCTTGAGATTGTGTTTCCTTATTAAAAGGCAAAACCGTGTCCGCAACATATTTGTCTGAACTTAAGCGCACAGCGTATTGAACAGAAGCATCGGCACCAATCGTAATGGGTTTGTCTACAATTTGCAGTGGGGTGTCATGCATTTTCGATTTATAAAATAATGACGCTGCCTGAGACCAACTGCCAGTATCTTTGAGTGCATCATTATCAAAATTACGGTTGATATAGGCATTCTTTAGCGTGAATTTCCATTCATCTTCGCTTTGTTGCGTGGTATCTGCTGCCCACAACAATGAATGACCGCTACAGATAAAGAAAAGAGTAGAAAACTTTAAATATGGTGTTTTTAAATATTTCATGAAACAAATCATCCTTTAATTATTGTCTGTGCCATCCTTTGGCACAGACATATATTTGTTCGTTGGGATAGCCTTCTCTCAATTTGAAGCGACTAAAACTTGTGACTGATTTTTCTTTAAACGTTTAATGAGCAACAACGAAACCGCGGCACAAAATGCAGGTATCGCTAAAATACTTAAAATTTCAAAACTGGAGAGATTTAATGACATTAACCAGCCACCCATAATTGATCCCACAATCGACCCTGAGCGTCCTACAGCATTGGCCCAACTTACCCCTGTTGCACGACAATGTGTTGGATAAAAACTAGATGCAAAAGCGTTTGCTCCCACTTGCGAACCACTAATTCCTGCACCTACCCCAAACATGGCAAACATCAATAAAGCCGTATTTGCCTGTTCAATTCCAAACCCTAAACAAATCAGGAAAAAACCACCAAAAACATAAGCCGTACTTAAAATTTTGGTTGCATCCATCTTATCCATTAGCAGACCTAAGACAATGGCACCAATCGTTCCCCCTATTTGGAAAATTGAAGTCAGCCATGACGCATTGGATAAATTAAAGCCCTCATTGGTCAGTAAAGTAGGCATCCAACTTGAAATCATATAAATAATGAGAAGGCTCATAAAAAAGGTAAACCAAATCAAAAAAGTGCCTAGAGCAAAGCCTTTATTAAACAAATCTTTCAAACTTGATTTTTCGACTTCATTGACTGTTGGAACCAATGTAGGAGTGCTATTTAAATGCGGTGCGATACGGTGAATAATCTTTTCAATTTTCTCAGTGCCCTTCTTTTTAAGCACTAAAAATCGAATAGATTCAGGTAATAAAAAATATAAGAAAGGTACAGTCGCTAAAGGCAATACGCCCCCAATAAGCAAAATACCATGCCAACCGATATGGGGAAGTAGCTGAGCCGAAAAAATACCACCAAGAGCAGAACCAATGGTAAAGCCACAGAACATCATAGTTACAAGATTAGAGCGACGAGATGTAGGCGCATATTCAGACGTTAGAGTAATTGCATTGGGTAAAGCCCCACCTAGACCCAAACCAGTGAGAAATCTCCAAATAATTAGGGTTTGTAAATCTGCTGAAAAAGAGGCAAAAACACTGGCAATTCCAAACATAATCACCGAACCAATCAAAATCGGTTTGCGGCCTAATTTATCGGATAATGGCCCAAAAATGAGTGCACCTGCCATCAGTCCAAATAAGCCAGCGCCAAATAAAGGTGCTAAATCGGTTGCTTGCAACCCCCATTCTGCCTTTAAAGCAGGTGCAATAAATCCAACTGCTGCGGTATCAAACCCATCAATCGCAACAATCAAAAAACACAACCACATGATTAATTTTTGCAAAGACGATAGCGGTATTTCATCAATGAAACTTTGTACGTCTATAGAATTTTGAGACATGAGAGCTCCTTTAGCCAATACATTGGCGTATATGCAATCCTTAGCAAAGGTGCCCAACTGTATTTTTTATTTAGGTTGAGCACCTATTTCAATAAATCAGATCAATTTGATTTATTTCACATTCACCGTAATTCCAGTCAGTCCAGTAATGTCTGCACGCATAACATCACCTTTCACTACCGCACCCACGCCTTCTGGAGTTCCTGTAAAAATCAAATCACCTGCTTTTAGTTCAAATAGCGTAGACAAATTGGCAATCGTTTCGGCCACAGACCAAATCAGATGACTGACATCGCTGTGCTGTTCGGTTTTACCATTTACCGTTAAATGGATATCGGCATTATTGATTTCACCCGTTTGAGTAATCGGATGAATTGGGCCAACTGGTGCAGAAAAATCAAAAGCCTTACCGACTTCCCATGGTCGACCTTTTTCACGCATTGCCATCTGTAAATCACGGCGTGTCATATCTAAACCAACGGCATAGCCATAGATATAGTTCACTGCCTCCTCAACCGATATATTTTTGGCACCTTTACCAATTGCAACGACCAACTCGATTTCATAATGAAAATTTGAAGTTTCAGAAGGATATGGAATATCGACCGCATCTGTATTTACCGGAACAACCGACTCAAGATCATTTGGCTTACAAAAGAAAAATGGTGGTTCACGGTCTGGGTCAAAACCCATTTCACGAGCATGAGCAGCGTAGTTACGGCCAACGCAATACACACGGCGTACTGGAAATTTATGCTCTGAGCCGTGAATAAATAGACCCGCAGTGGTCATTGGTTCAAAAATAAAAGACATATGTAAATTCCTTCTATTAAGTTAATCACGACTTAAAATGCATCGGCCTGCTGTTCAGGTGCTGCTTTTTGAAATGTTTCTAAAGTCATGCAATGTTGGTAAATTTCATTAATGTTTGGATAAGCCGATAAATCGACTTTAAAACGCTCAGCAGAAACAACTTGTGGAACTAAATAGGCATCTGCAATGGTCGGTTGCTTGCCATAGCAGAACTTTTCACGATTCTGGTCTTGTTCCAAAATATGCTCCAAAGCCGTAAACCCATCCTGAATCCACTTGGCACACCATGCGTTGATTTGTGCATCATCTAGCCCTAAGTTCTGGCGTAAATATTCAAGAACACGCTTGTTATTTAAGGGATGAACATCGCAACCAACTAAAGCAGCAATGGCACGGACTTTTTCACGACCCAATGCATCTGTAGGTAATAAAGCAGGTTCGGGATATTGTTCTTCTAGCCATTCGATAATGGCTGGACTTTGCAACAAGTTTCCCGATTCAGTTTCAAGTACTGGTACAAACCCTTGCGGATTTAAAGCTTTAAAAGCAGCTTTATGGTGTTCATTTTTAGCGAGCGAGATATAAGTCGCTTCGTAAGCCAAACCCTTTAGGTTCAACACAATACGGGTTCGATGTGATGTGCCACTACGGAAAAAGCTATAAAGTTTCATGCCACATTCCCTTGATAGTTTTTCACTGCATCAAGGCAGTTATTGACATTCCAGCCATATAACCATTCCATTGCATCATAAAAACGTTCAGTAGGACGTCCACGCCACAAATCGTTGCGAACCAAGCGTTGCACACCTTTGGCATGGTAAATTTTGCCCATTTCACGTGAAGACAAAACAATGCGTGCTGTACGTGCCACACGTGCTTTTTGATAAATATCAAAAGCTTTTAATATGTCATGGTCGGTAACACGTAACGCTTCACCTAAAGTTACGGCGTCTTCCATCGCCATACATGCACCCTGCGCCATATATTGCGTGGTTGGATGTGCTGCATCACCAAGTAATGTCACACGGCCAAAAGTCCATGTTTCAATCGGTTCACGGTCTGCAGTTGCCCAGCGGCGCCAGCTTTTAGGTAACTCAATCAATTGGCGAGCTTTCGGGCAAATTCCTTTAAAATAAGACAGCACTTCTTCTTTAGAACCATCGGTTACCCCCCACTGTTCTTGCTCACGGCTATGGAACGTCACTACAACGTTATATTCCTTTCCACCGCGCAGTGGATAATGCACAAGATGGCAATTTGGCCCAACCCAAATACTGGCTGCATTCCATTTCAAATCTTCAGGAAACTCGCTTTCAGGTACAACAGCACGGTAAACCACATGACCTGTAACCAATGCTGGGTCACCCACATAGGTATCACGCACAACGGATTTAACACCGTCAGCACCGATAAGTGCCTGACCATGATATTGCGTACCGTTTTGATCAGTAATCGTTACGCCAGCATCACCTTGGTCAACTTTTTGAATATGACAATTAGTGATAATTTCCAAGTTGCCGTATTTTTTAGCACCTTCCACTAATGAACCATGAATATCGGCACGGTGAATCACCGCATATGGGTTACCAAAACGTTCACGGAATTTTTCATCGGTTGGAATTTTGCCGACCTGATATTCATCAATCGCATCATGCATGACCATATAGTCGGTATAGACCGCTTTACTGCGAGCAATTTCACCAATTCCCAGCGCATCAAAGGCATGAAATGCGTTCGGACCTAATTGAATTCCAGCACCGATTTCACCAATTTCAGGGGCTTGTTCAAAAACTTGTACCTTAAAACCTTGTTTTGCTAAAGCGAGTGCAGCTGCAAACCCACCAATGCCGCCACCAGCAATTAATATCGGTTGTTGAGTATTTGACATGATTTATATCCTTATAAAATATTCTATTTACTGGCGCTCACGCACAGAGTACAAACCCAGTTTCCGTTGTAAGGGTGCTTCATCTGCAATAAACAAATAACATGGTTGATCTGAGGTATTGATTAAATCAATATGAGAAAAACATGGTGCACATGCCGTATCAGCTTTATTTAAATTGAAATCTTTCTGATCAATTTTGACTTGGAGCTGACCGTCAATCACATGAAAAATTTGGGCAGTAGAGCGCGGTTGGAGCTGTAAAGTTTCATTTGGTCTGAGCATTAAAGCTGAGTAACCAATAATATTTTGGCAGTCATCACCAGTTTCAGGATTAATGTAAGTCACCTGAATTGGGGCTTGATGGTTTTTATCATCTGCAAGCGCATGCAAAACTTTTTTGGTTTCTTTCCAAGAGTAACGCATGATCGGATACGAGGTATTTTCACGGGTGAAATGTGCAGTTGGCACAATGCCAGTACCATAATAATGGGCATTTCCGGCACTGGTCACTTTTTGAATTTCACCCGGTTGTACATAAGAAGCCTCCATGTAATAAACCAAAGGTAAATCCAGTACATCTAACCAGATCACAGGCTCATCGCCATCATGTCCATGTTCATGCCAAAGTCCTGATGGAGTAAGGATTAAATCTCCATGCTCCATCATGCATTTTTGACCTTCAACAGTCGTATACGCACCTTCACCTTCAACAATCAGGCGCACTGCATTTGGGGTATGTCGATGTGATGGTGCCCACTCTTTTGGCAACAAAAGCTGCATGCCAAGATACATCACCGAACTGGCTTTCATATTTTCCAGACCATGTCCAGGATTTGCTAAAACCAATACACGGCGTTCAGCTTTTTCAATTGGTGTTAACTCACCGGCTTCGAGCAATAAAGGTTTAATATTCTGAAAATACCATGCGGTTGCTACGGTCTGCGGCATCGGTTTATGCGGAGGTAATACATTACGTAAACTTGGCCATAAAGGGACTAAATTTGATTCTTCAAGTTGACCACGATAACGTTTCGGCAAGTCATCTAACGTTGCTAACTGTTCCATTTCAGATCCTCTATTTACGGCCAATTGGTACAAGAATGCGTTGTACTTTTACGGCCTATTCTTCCTTGATCATCAATGTAACAATCGAAAATTGTTGAATCCATGCACAAAAAACAATAGTCTGTATTGATAAAATCAATACAAGGATATAAAAGTGTTTGATCTTGATACTCGGCTTTTGCAAATTTTCTTTGAAATTTATAAACATAGCAGTGTGTCTAAAGCTGCCGAACAGCTTGAAATTGGACAACCAACTTTAAGTATTGCGTTAAATAAATTACGTGAGCATTTTCAGGACCCACTTTTTGTCCGTATTGAAAATAAAATGCAACCTACTGAGTTATCTAAACAAATATATCCGCTGATTGTAGAAATTCTGAACCGACTAAAACTGGTTCAAAACTACAATATTGAATTTGATCCACAGACTTCAAATTATCAATTTAAAATCAGCATGACTGATATTAGCCATCTGGTTTTATTACCTAAACTGATCAATTATTTACGTGCCCATGCCCCCAATATTCGCCTAGAAATTGTCCCCATTGATGCCAATACACCAGTAATGATGTCAAATGGAGAGATTGATTTAGCCATTGGTTTTTTGCCTCAGCTTGAAGCAGGTTTTTATCAACAAACGCTTTTCCAACAACGTTATGTTTGCATTGCTAGTAAAGAACACCCGAGACTTACAGGTACAACGCTTTCAGATCAAGAATTTCGCCAAGAGCTACATGTCGATATTTTTGCAACGGGCGGGCACTACGTGCTGGAGCATGAGCTACAAAAATTGGGAGTAAGCCGAAATATTCTGGTTCGTTTGCCAAGCTATTTAGGAGTTGGCTTGGTTGTTCAAGACACAGACGCGATTGCGACTATTCCTCATTATTTAAGTCAGGTGCTTTTAGTCAGAGGGGGTCTAAAAGTTTTAGAACCTCCTTATCATTTTCCGACTTATAGCGTAAAGCAGCATTGGCATGCGCGAGTTCATCAAACACCAAGCAACCAATGGTTAAGAAGAGTATGTTTTGAACTTTTTTCTGAATAGAAAATTTAACAGACATTATTAAAAATCTAATAAAAACAAAAAGACTTTGCATAGATGAATAAGATTTCACTACACAAAGTCTTTATAAACTCTTTTTTAATTAATCTAAATTCATGGCAACCGATCTGGTTGCTTTACGCTTTCGCGTGACGAACAACCCACAAACAACCACAAGCGAAGTTACCCCTAAAGATAAAGTCGTTTCATAACTATAGGCCGGCGAGAAGAACATATAAGCCAACACACTTAAAATAATAATAATCACAAACCAAGTAAGCCACGGGAATAACCACATTTTAAATGGTATTTCCGCTCCAGCTGCCTCGAGCTTATGTCTTAAACGTAGTTGTGAGAACGCAATAACTAAGTACACCAATAAAGCAATTGACCCTGTACTTGAAAGCAATAAGCCAAATACTTTTCCGGGGAATACGTAATTGATAATACAACACACTAAACCAATAAAAGTTGAAGAAAATACTGCAATTGCAGGTACACCCGCATAATTGATTTTAGTTACGGCTTGTGGGGCTTCACTACGAGTACCCAAACGAAATAGCATACGGGAGGACGTATAAATTGCGGCATTCATACAACTCGCAACAGCAATAAATACAACTGTATCAATGATGAGTTTAGTGCCCGGTACGTTCAAGCTCATTAAAACGTATTGGAATGTCCCATATTTCTGTAAGTCCGGTGAACGCCAATCGACAAGTGAAACGGCAATGAACATTGAAACCACAAAGAAAAGAATAATACGGTACAGCACCAAGTTGGTAGCACGTCTAATTTTCTGTTTAGGGTTTGATGATTCTGCTGCGGCAATTGAGACAATTTCTACACCAAAGAATGAAAATGCCGTAATTAAAATTGCCGATAAAATGCCTCCCATACCGTGCGGCATAAAACCAGCATTATTGTATAAATTGGCAACACCGCTAACATTTTTAGCTAAAGGCCAAATACCTGAAATTGCCAAAATACCAATAATAATGAAACCGATAATGGCCACCACTTTGACCAAAGAAAACCAGAACTCAAACTCACCAAAACTTTTGGTACTAAAAAAGTTAGCCAAACTTAAGAACACAATAAAACAGAACGCATAGATAGAAACTGAAACGTTTGGAAACCATGAATGTAAAATTTCAGCACCTGCAATCGCTTCTACCGGAATCGCAAGCACCCAAAACCACCAATATAACCAACCAATCGTAAAGCCTGCCCAAGGGCCAATCGCTTTACGGGCATATGTAGAAAATGAGCCAGTATCCGGCTCTAAAACGGCCATTTCACCCAACATTCGCATCACCAGAAATACCATAATGCTGGTAATCAGGTATGCAAGAATCACCGCGGGGCCGGCCTTAGCAATTGCAGAAGATGAACCGACAAATAATCCTGCACCAATAACACCGCCAATACTAATCATTGTGATATGGCGATTTGAAAGTCCTTCGCCTAATTTTTTTGTTGTATCATTATTCATATTTCAATCCTTAAAAATATATCTATAAAAACAATCTATTACATGTTTAAAATCCTACGGTAATGAAAAAGGGAAAACTTAATGTTTTCCCCTTGTTGCAATAATTAATTTAAAGTTGGCATTGAAAATTGTTTTGCTTCACGGACCTGAGCAGATGGCCAACGTTGCGTAATGGTTTTACGGCGTGTGTAAAAACGGACGCCATCTGGACCATACGCATGTAAATCACCGAATAATGAACGCTTCCAACCACCAAAGCTATGGTAAGCAACAGGTACCGGTAAAGGTACATTAATACCGACCATACCAACTTGAATATGGCTACTAAAATAGCGTGCTGCTTCCCCATCACGGGTATAGATACAAGTACCATTACCATATTCATGGTCATTAATGAGTTGCATGGCTTCTTGCATAGTATTCACACGCATAACTTGCAACACAGGACCAAAAATCTCTTGCTGGTAGCTGGTCATGTTTGGTGTGACTTGATCAATTAAAGTTGGCCCAACAAAGAAGCCTTTTTCATAGCCTGCTAGTTTTACATCACGGCCATCTACCACAATTTTTGCGCCTTGCTGTTCTGCACTTTGAATATAGGCTTGTACCTTGTCTTTATGTGCTTGAGTAATCAGTGGGCCAAAATCATTGCTTGCATCTGCATAGTTACCAAACTTCAACTTTTTCATTTCTTGAGTCAGCTTATCAATCACGACATCGGCAACTTCATCACCAATGGCTACTGCTACTGACAATGCCATACAACGTTCACCTGAAGAACCAAAAGCTGCGCCTAACAATGAAGTGACTACGTTATCAATATCGGCATCAGGCATAATAATCGCGTGGTTTTTTGCACCGCCTAATGCTTGGCAACGTTTACCTGTTGAAGTTGCAGTACGGTAAATATATTCAGCAATTGGTGTTGAACCCACAAAGCTAACCGCCTGAATACGAGGATGATGCAATAAGGCATCTACCGCTTCTTTGTCACCATTGACCACATTAAACACGCCGTCAGGTAAACCCGCTTGTTTTAATAATTCTGCAAGGTATAAAACCACAGAAGGCGCTTTTTCAGAAGGTTTTAAAATAAAGCAGTTACCGCAGACCAGTGCCATTGGGAACATCCATAAAGCCACCATGGCTGGGAAGTTAAACGGTGTAATGCCAGCCACAACACCTAACGGTTGGAACTCGCTCCATGAGTCGATATCTGGACCGACATTTTTTGAATATTCCCCTTTTAAAAGCTCTGGTGCGCCACAAGCATATTCAACATTTTCAATACCACGTTGTAATTCGCCTTGAGCATCATGAGAAATTTTACCGTGCTCTTGTCCAATCAAAGCGCAAATCTTTTCGGCATTTTGCTCTAATAATTGTTTGAACTTAAACATGACACGCGCACGTTTAATGACTGGTGTATCGCGCCATGCAGGAAATGCTTGCTCGGCTACCTGAACTGCTTCATTTACCGTTTGAGCATCTGCAATTTCGACTTCTTTACTAATTTCACCCGTCGCAGGATTGTAAACTGGCTGTTTTCTTGCCGTTTTAGATACAATTCTTCCTTGAATGAAATGCCCTAGCACTTTTTTGGCTTGTTCACTATGCGTACTATTTTCAGTTGAAACTTCTTCATAGCTAAAATCTTCTAGGCCATTTGTCATTGTTGTTACTCCTTACTACAATTAGTTTTTAGATCAAACTGTATTTTCCATTTAGTTTTTTGAGCATCTATAGACACTACCGATGCTCTTAAAATATCTATAAGCCTTAATTCACTTGATAAAGTGCATCGCCAACGGCATTCAATAAGCGGTCTATATCTGCTTCTGTACTGTTAAACATTGGACCGAACTGAAGCGTGTCTCCTCCAAAGCGAACATAGAATCCTTCTTTCCAAAGTTTCATACCAATCTCGAAGCCTCGGATTGTGGCATCGCCATCACGCGGAGCTAACTGCAACGCACCAATCAAACCACAATTACGAATATCTAAAATGTGCGGTGCGCCTTTTAAGCCATGCAGCATTTTTTCAAAAGTTGGTGCTAACGCCGCAGATTGAGCTAACAGGTTTTTCTTTTCTAAAACTTCAAGCGCAGCTAAAGCAGCCGCACAAGCGACTGGATGCGCCGAATAGGTATAACCGTGAGTAAATTCAATGGCATGTTCCGGCAAGTCTTGTTGCATAAAGGCAGAGTAAATTTCATGGCTTGCCACCACGCCACCTAAAGGTATGGCACCATTGGTCACCTGTTTCGCAAAGTTCAAAATATCTGGTGTTACCCCAAAGTATTCTGCCCCTGTCCACGTTCCTAAACGCCCAAAACCTGTAATCACCTCATCAAAAATTAACAAGATGTCATGCTGATCACAGATCTCTCTTAAACGTTGTAAATAGCCCGTTGGAGGTACAATACAACCCGCCGAACCAGAAATAGGTTCAACAATTACGGCTGCAATATTTGAAGCATCGTGTAGTTCAATTAACTTAAGCATTTCATTGGCAAGCTCTACCCCACCTGTTTCTGGACAGCCTTTAGTAAAAGTTAAATTCGGCTGCAAGGTATGCGGTAAATGATCTACATCCATAAGCTGACCAAACATTTTACGGTTGCCACCAATACCGCCTAGGCTTGTCCCCGCAACGTTTACACCATGATAGCCACGCGCACGACCGATCAATTTGGTTTTACTCGGTTTACCTTTAATACGCCAATACGCACGTGCCATTTTGATCGCGGTATCTGCCGACTCTGACCCCGAGTTGGTAAAGAAAACATGTTGTAATTTTTCAGGCATATGCTGAACAATTTTATCTGCCAACTTAAAAGACAACGGATGACCAAACTGAAAAGCTGGTGAGTAGTCAAGCTGACCTAATTGTGCACTTACCGCTTGTTGAATTTCAGGAAGCGTATGACCAGCACCACAAGTCCATAGGCCTGAGAGTGAGTCATAAATTTCACGGCCCGAATCATCAATTAGGTATGATCCTTTTGCGCCCACAATCATGCGCGGATCTTTAGCAAAGTTTCGATTTGCTGAGAAAGGCATCCAGTGTGCTTGATAATTTATGTGCATATTATTATTAGGTTGAGCCGCATCCAAAGTATGCTCAGAGTCGCTGAATTTATCCGTATCAAACATAACCATTCCTGTTTATTTTCAAATTATGGTTTGAGTGTACATAGCGAGATAAGTTTGATAAATTCAAATTATCTTGAGTTTAGATTTAAAAAAACAAAACTAAATGAAACCTAAAAAATTAAATCAAGTCACTGATTTTGATATTAAATTACTCAAAATATTTAAAACGGTTTGTGACTGTCATAGCTTTACATCTGCCGAAAGTATTTTAGGTATTAGCCGTTCTGCAATCAGTTTGCATATGAGTGATTTAGAAAATCGTCTGGGCATTCGACTATGTCAACGTGGTCGTGCTGGATTTGCCCTCACCGACGAAGGACGGGAAATTTTAGAATATATCGAAGTACTCACAGCAGCGATTGAAGACTTCCGTTCTAAAGTTAACCAAATGCATAACCGTCTTAAGGGTGAGTTTAATATCGGAATTATTAACAACCTTGTGACGATGCCAAGAGGCTATATCACCAATACGTTGACCCAACTTGCAGAGGAACATGCCGAGGTTATTATTAATATCAGTATGAGTACTCTGTCAGATATTGAATGCCGTGTACTCGATAACCGTTTGCACGCAGGCGTTATTCCACTTGTTACGCCTTTGTCTGGTCTAGACTATTTCGATTTATATAGTGAAAGTTCATTTTTATATTGTGGCAAAAATCATCCCTTGTTTAGCCATTGCAGCAACATGAATCTAGATGAGTTAAAAACATGGCAAGCAATCCTTCCTAATTATGCCATCACACCAGAAGCGGCAAAGTTGCATCAGCTTTTAGACTGTAAAGCGACAGCAAGTGACCGTGAAGGCATCGCATTTCTGATTTTAACTGGAAAATTCTTGGGTTTTTTACCCGACCACTATGCAAAAAAATGGGTTGAAGATGGGGTTATGCAAGCTGTTTCAAAGGAGAAAATGCATTACAGCACACCTATTTGTTTAATTACTCACAAGGGCAAAAATCATAATATTATTTTAAAAACCTTTATGGAGATGCTTGAGAAGCGGATTGTTGATAATTAAAAAAAAGAGACCAATTAATGGTCTCTTATTTCTCTATACTTGATTCATTTTAGTAAACAATAAAATACATGAATTCTTATTTACAAATAAAACCAAGTATCTCATTTTTTAGGAATACCGCATTCAATACAGAGATTAATAAGATTAAAATTTGTCAATAAAAGAAATTTTTCTCTTAACAAGGGCCTACTTTTATTCTGCCCACCACAATTTTTCATTACCCTTTTCATCTCTATCTACCCAAACTGGCCAAAAAGGGCAATATTCTTCACTGTTAAGCATAAACCATACATGTACACCACCAATATCCTCACAAGACTCTTCGGATATAGGAAAAATTAAGCTAAATTCAGATAAAACTCCTGAAATTTCATCATCTAGTATTTTATTGTTTCTAGCTAATTTTAGTTTATTTTCTAAAAGTAACTTCCTCAACATATTGAAAAAAAATTCTTTTTTCAAAGCAAAATTATTTATTAAACTTACTGGCAAACCGATATTTCGTTCCAAGCTGTCAATTGCATCCCACAGCCATCCTAAATGATGATATTTGGCTTCTTGAAAATTTAACATATAGTCAATTTGATCATCATTAAATTCAAAATTATTCATGATATGCCCACTTATCTAAATTTAATTTCATATTTATCCTTACTTGAAATACTTTTCAAACTTGGATTATTTTTTATTTCCAAGGTCCATCGAGCCTTTGTAGCTGCAGCAGAACTTGAAATATTTCTCAGAATGATTTGTTGGCCATTACTTAAATTTGCCATATAAATTTGTTTTTCACCATTTCCTACCGCTTTAAGAGGAACTGTACCAGCTAATTGCTGCGCATACTCTTTAATATTATTAGATGTTAATTTTTGGCTATCCAATATAACAGTTGTCTGACTATTTACAGGATTGTAGCCTTTTTTAATGTCTAACCCTGCAATTGTTAACGTATTTCTTGAGTTTGTCTTTGTAAAAAGCTCTGTAATTTCTTTTTCAGGTGCAATATACGTCACACGTTTAATAACTTTCTTGCCCCCTTCCGAAACAATTCCCAAACCTTTACTTGTTAAGTTTCCAAGAATGGCACGCTCAACATAAGCCGTACCTTTTTCAATAGCTAATTGTTCTAAAGATTTTTTACCATCAACAACGTCTTGTACATCTCTATAAATTTGGTATGCACTATAAGCTCTATCTGCAATCATTACTGCAGCAATTAATGGCACCCAAAAAGCATTATTAGTAACAGCTGTTTCTGAGGCTTGCTGTGCAATAGCAGTATCATATCCTGTTGCTGCCGCTATCGTAACAGCCATTGCATTACTAATATTAGTTATTAATTTTTGATCACTAGAATATTGTTTCATATATTCTGCAACACTTTCTCCAACTGCAGCGCCAATTGCACCAGCAACACATTCACCACCTCCAATTACAGCCCCAGTACAACCTGCTGTAGCATGAGCAACTTGGCTTAAAATATTTTTCATTAATCCATCAGAAATAATTTCTTTGTTCAAATGAATCTGATTAGCCATCGTTCCTTGAATAGCTGTCCCCAATGACTGATAAAGTAAATCCTCTAAACCATCTGAGAAGCTTTCCCCTGTAATAGTTGAATTTATTCCTGTCCTGATTGTTGTTTCAATAATTGCCGTTGCTGTTTTTGCTGCGAGATTCATTAATACGTCAGGTGTATTACCTAAAGCTTTCAAAGACTCCATTGTGGCTGTACCACCAACTTTATCTAACAATCCAGCTGTCACCACGGCTGTTGCTAAATTCCTAACTGTATCTTTAGAACCCAAATCTTTTAGTGTCTGTGTAACATTTCCCTGATTATTTACTAAGCCGATAGAGGCTTGAGTTGCTATAGAAGTTAAAGCCGCATTAACCATTATTCCTGTGGTGGTATAAGTCGTTACTCCCGCCGCAGTAGTAGTTGCTAAAGTCATCCCTCCAAATGTTGTAATTGTTCCTCCTCCAGCTGCAGCTACAGTTGTTGTCCCCACTGCTGCTGTGGTCGTTCCTGCACCAGCTGCGGCAGTAGTCCCAATCAATGCTGTTCCTGCTCCATAAGTTAAAACGGCAACAATAATTGCAATAATTGCTGCCCCAGCACCTGTTAAACCTTGTGATTTATAGTCCCAATCTTTTTGGGTTAATAAAACTGTTTGCCAATCAACATCTTTTCGGTTAACTAATTCTTTAAGATATGTATTTCCTGGCTGATTAGCCAGTTTTAGAATTTCATCCCTCAATTCAACTTTATTAGCATCTTTTTCACTTATTGGAACTTGTACACTCAAACCACCTGCTGCTTTAAAGGTAGGTAAAACTGGGCCGTTAAAACTCGGTAATTGAGCAGTTTCAGTAATAGAACCTTTATCCTGCATAGCCTGCCAAGCTAATGAGCTTTTTTCTTTTTTTAAGAGCTCTGTAATAGATGTCTTAGCGGCTATTAATTCAAGTGTTCCTCCAGTTTCAATCGTTGCACCTTTTAAATATTCAAACTCTGTTCCAACAAGCTTCGTCTTATCAACTGCTTGCGTATTAATATAATCTGCTTTTAAATTTGCAGGTAATTCACTAATCTGAGTTCGTGTTGTATTAGTAGTAGTTTTTGATGAGCCCAAAAGTGAGATAAGTTTAGAATATGAGGTTTTCTTTGTAACATCTACTGTACTGCTAGAAGATTCTTCCACAGTGTAAAAGTTAAGATTCCCGCCAGATTTAATCGAAATTGTTCCGCCCTCGGCAGTAAAGCGCCCAGAGTAAATATCAATATTATTATCTGGTGTCTTAGCATCTACAGATGGATCTAATTTCTTTGTCTCAATAGAAATATTCTTTGCAGAAATATCAACTGAAGCTGCATTGGTGTCATTATTTTCTGAAACAGTCGTAATATACTTTTTCTTTAAACCACCCCATGATTTTTTCTTTTCAGTAGTCGTAGTCAGATCATAGCTTTGCTCAATAGCTGCATCAAATAAAATACTTTTATTTGATTCTATTTTTACGTCACCATTTTTTGAAGTAATACCAGTAGCTTGTAAAACCAAGTTATCATCTTTGGTTTTACCCACCGTTCTTATATTAACTCCTTTATCACCATTAATAATGGTAGGACTGACTAGTGTTCGGAAACTATAATTCCCTTCACCTTCAGTACCTTTCTCATAAAAATCTGTATGACCATCAATAATAATACTTGCATTTAATGATTTTAGTGGCTGATTAGCCCCAGTACTAATTGAAGATTTATACTGTTCAGATAAAACTCCACTTGCTTCTAAATTAACCTGCCCCGATTGAGCAGAAATATTTCCACCACTAATAGATAAACCTTTAGCAGAAGTAATATTTATATTTCCTGATAAGACACTAAAACCAACTTCTGAATGTTCAGAACCCTCAACTTCTTCTTCAAAATATTTTAAATTATCTTCAACATCTTTAATTGATAATTTTATTTTATTTGATAATCCATTAATTTCTGGATATTTTTCTTCAAGTTGATTTTGTTTTTTTATTGATTCCTGTAATAATTTTTGACCTACCGACCTAGTCAATGAATATTTCATCATTTCTTCGATTTTTTTTCTACCTTTAAGAATTTCATCTAGTTCATTTTTATATTCATTATAACGGGGTTTATTTACCAAATTAATTTCTTCTTTTTCCAATACTGCTCTTAAACTATATAATTCTTTTATAAAGTCTTCTTTATATTTTAAACTTCTAATATTTTCTAGACTATTTTTTACTCCATCAACTAACACATCATCTTTACTTGAAACGATCTTAATATCTTTTTGTGCAATTAACTGTGAACCTTGAATATCAACTTTAGCACCTTCTAAATTGATACCGCCATTTGCTGTATCCAACTTAACAAATTGTTCCGATCCATTACCAGTTGTTCCTCCATAGCCTTTTAAAGTTAAAGTGCCAGTTTTAGAAACAAGTTCAATATCACCCACCGCTTTTAAACTATAAACTTTTGGGTCAATGGTTAAGTTAGAATTGGT